>CAXBJY010000045.1:0-44698 GCA_963976285.1 uncultured Gammaproteobacteria bacterium | reverse complement strand
GCCCGGCTAAACTACGCTCTTCGTGCCTTGGATTGCGCAACAATGACTCCCGGCGCGATATCGTCTATTTTTGAGACCGCTTCCAGAATCCCCTGACTTCCGCTGAACCGAGGCAGGACCTATGCGCGGCCGACACGTATTCTTCGACAGTCTCATCGCGCACGGCGCGGACGCGATATTCGGCAATCCGGGCACGACGGAAAACCCCGTGCTCGACACCCTCGCCGCCTACCCCGGGGTGCGCTACGTCGTTGCTCTGCACGAGGGGGTTGCGGTGTGCGCGGCGGGACATTACGCGATGGCGAGCGGCAAGACCGCGATCGCGAACCTGCATGTCGCGCCCGGTCTCGGCAACGCCATCGGCATGATGTACGGCGCGCTGAAAGCGTGTGTACCAGTGATCGTGACCGCCGGACAGCAGGACACGCGTATGCGCCTGCGCGATCCGATCCTGCGTCACGACCTCGTGGCGATGGCCGCGCCGGTCGTGAAATGGGCCGTCGAGGCACAAAGCGCCGACGAGATTGCGCCGATCATGAACCGCGCGTTCCGGATCGCGAACGAAGGACCGCCCGGCCCCGTGTTCGTCGGTTTGCCGAACAACGTCATGTCCGCGGAAACACGCATCGGGGCCACGAGCGCCGGCCCCTTGTATTGCCGCAATCCGCCGCAGAGCGCCGCGATCGACCGTCTCGCGACCTTGCTGCTCGGTGCGCGTAATCCGGTGATCTTCGCCGGCGATGCGATTGCCGCCGAAGGCGCGAACACGAGCTTCACGCAACTCGTCGAAACGCTCGGTGCGACGGTCTACACGGAGCTGTTGCGATCACGCCAGGTGATCGCGGCACGCCACCCGAGTCTGCGCGGCCGGATCCCGATCTCGGCCGGCGAACTGCACTCGCTGCTGTCCGATCACGACGTCGCGCTGCTGATCGGCGGACCCTTCGTCGAGGAAATCTGGTTCGACCCGGTCAACCCGATCCCGGCAACGACGGCCGTGGCCCAGATCGACAACGTCGCCGGTCGCCTCGCCTACAATTACCCGGTGGACATCGGCGTGCTCGGCGCCCTGCCGCAGGTTCTACAGGCACTGGAAACCGCCGTGTCGGCGCGCGCGCCGGCCGCGTTCCGCACCGCGGCGGCGGCGCGCAACAGCGCACATGCCGCGACGAAAGCCGCGGCGCTGGCGAAGCTCGACGCCGCGATCGAGCGCGCGCAATCCCGCATACCGATGAGTCCGAACGTCGCGCTAGCGACGCTCGCCGACGCCCTGCCGGACGACGTGATCGTCGTCAACGAAGCGATCACGGCGGCGAGTGATCTCGAACACGCGTTCGCGCCGGCCGGGCAGACGGATTTTTACATGGGACGCGGCGGCGGGATCGGTCAGGGCATCGCGGGCGCGCTCGGGGTCGCGCTCGCGCACCCGCGGCGCCTCGTCGTTGCGGTCAGCGGTGACGGTTCGGCGATGTACAGTATCCAGGCACTGTGGACCGCGGCCCATCACGGCCTGAACATCGTGTTCGTGATCCTCGCGAACCGTGAATACCGCGTGCTGAAGCACAATCTGGATACGCATCGGCTGCGCTTCGGAGAAAACCCGGAACAGCCTTATCCACACATGGACCTGACGTCGCCGACGCTGCAGTTCGTCGACCTCGCCCGCGGCATGGGCGTAGCGGCCGGCAGCGCGACGACGCCGGAAGAAATACGCACACAGGCCGCGGCGGCATCCCGCGGCGGGCCGTATCTGCTCGAACTCGTGATCAGCGGCAAGGAAACCGCTTGAGATCGGCCGCCTCTCGCATCGGCCCGCTTATGGCTTGTAGAACGTAAACTCCATCTCGACGCTCGCGCCGAGTGGCAGCGCGGCGACCCCGATCGCGCTGCGCGCGGGCGGCTGTACCCCGGGCGTGAACACGCGTTCCCAGGCAGCGTTGATCGCCGGGAATTCAGCGAAATCCGTCGCAAATATCGTCACGCACATGAGGTCGTCCAGGCTCAACGCGAAATCCGGTAGTGCCTGCAGCAAATTCGCGAGAATCTTCGCGGTCTCGGCGCCGGTACCCCCGGGCTCGAGTTCACCGCTGTCCTTGTCGAGTGCGATCATGCCGGCGGTCTTGTAGAACGGTCCGGCTTTGACGAGCGCGCTGTAGCGAAATCGCGGCGCGGGCAGGTTGGCGGAACTTAAGGCTTCAATCATCGTTTGCGATCCGGTCGTGGGCCAGTCGCCACAGTGTACCGAATCCATCGCAGCCGGGCGCACCCCGCGCACCTTGATCCGGTGTCGCGTCCCGGCGCATAGTCGTCACGAATCCGTCGACAGGAACGCGCACGCGCATGTATCAGGAAATCGAACTCGAGATTAACGACCCCGTTGCGATCATTCGCATGAACCGGCCCGATCGCCTCAATGCGATGACGACGCACATGCTCGCGGAACTGCGCCACGCATTCGCCGCGGCCGAAGCCGATCCCGGGGTTGTCGGTATCGTGCTGACCGGCGCGGGACGGGGTTTTTGCGCCGGCATGGACATCGCCGCGCTCGATGAAATTTCGACGAACGCCCGTTTCAGTATCGACTCCGATGGCCTCGAGGCCGCGCCCGGAGACCCGGCCATGGGCGCGGACTTCAGCGCCGGGTTCACTTACCTGCTCGCGCTGCGCAAGCCACTGATCGCCGCCATCAACGGCCCGTGCGCGGGACTCGGGTTCTGTTTCGCGTTGCTGTGCGATATGCGCTTCGTTGCGCGTGAAGCAAAATTCTCGACCGCGTTCGCGGAACGCGGACTCGTTGCCGAGCATGCCGCGAGCTGGTTGTTACCGCGCTTGATCGGCAGTTCGCGCGCACTCGATCTGTTGTGGAGTGCGCGCAAGTTCGACGGCACCGAAGCCGAGCGGCTCGGACTCGCCGATCGGCTCGGCGACGCTGACACCGTCGTGGATGACGCGTGTGCCTACATCGGCGATCTCGCACGACGCACGTCGCCGACGTCGCTCATGGTGATGAAGCAGCAGGTGTATCGTCATCTGATGACTTCGCTCGGCCCGGCGATGGCCGAGACCGAACGGCTCATGAACGAGAGCCTCGAGCGCGACGACTTCCGCGAGGGCGTGCGCTCGTTCATCGAAAGTCGGCCGCCCGCATTTCCCCGCATCAAGGTGTAGATGCGCGGGGCGCCGCCCGCGCGTAGCCGAACCGCACTAGCGGCGGTCGATGAACACGCGCTCCTTGCCGATAAAAATCGCGGAACGCGTGAAGTCGATGAAGTGCTTCTCATCCTCGATCGCGATTTCCATCGCGCGGTTCGCTTCCGGCACGTTCGCCATCGCCATCAGATCGGCGCGGCTGAACCAGGCCTCCGCCTGCCCCATGTACGGCGGTACCTGCGTGCCGCGCGGACCGGTCAATTGCGGCTCGAACTCGTGCGGGGTGTAATGCACCTGCAGGTACCGCTGCATGCGAAAACCGGTGGACACGCTGCGGATCAGCGGGCCGTGGTGCGTGCGCCAGTAATGCTGACACGCTTCGAGTGATTGCGACGCGGGCTGGCGCAAACAGTAAAACAGCTTCACGAGCGGGCTGTGTTGTGTCGCGACGATGTACTCACTCGGGTTGACCTGCGGGTATTCGTAGGCAAACCACAGCGGTGAATTCGCGAGATCGATGAAATTCTTTTCGTCCTCGAGTAACTCCGTCCCGGCCGCCTGCCCCGCCGCCGTGCCGAACGCCGCCAGGTCGTTCTCATGCTGCCACCACAGTTCCGCGACGCCATCGTATTCCGGCTCTGTGCCGCCGCGCGCTTCAGCGAGCGCGTCGTTGATCGGGTCGTCGAGCGTGTGCAGCTGGATATAGCGATGGATCGCGAGCGTCGTCGAGTGTTGCGCAACGAGCGGGCCGTGCACGTCGCGCCAGTACTGCTGGAAATCTTCGCGTGACATGCCGGCCTTGCGGCGCAATGGGTATATGAGTCTGATCATCGTCGTCTCCTCGACGGTGCCCGCGGCACCGGATTTTATTGTTGTTGCGGCGCCGGTCGTCAGACGATCCGGCTTTGATGCTCCCCCCAGTAGCGATCGCGCAGCAGCCGCTTGTAGAGCTTGCCGGTGGGCAGGCGCGGCAGTTCGTCCTCGAAATCGATCGAGCGCGGACATTTCTGATGCGACAGGTGCTCGTGGCAGAACGCGATCAACTCCTCGGCGAGCGCGTCGTCTGGCGCGTAGTCGGGCATCACCTGGATCACGGCCTTCACTTCTTCGCCAAGGTCCTCGTTCGGCACGCCGAACACGGCAGCATCGGCGACTTTCGGATGCGTCACGAGCAGGTTCTCGCATTCCTGCGGATAAATATTCACGCCGCCGGAAATGATCATGTAGGTCTTGCGATCGGTCAGGTACAGAAACCCGTCGTCATCGACATAGCCGACGTCACCGACCGTGCTCATCGTGCCGTCCGGCGAACGCGATTCGCGGGTGCGCTCCGGATCGTTGTAATACTCGAACGGTGTCGCCGTCACGAACCAGATCGTACCCGGGGTGCCGTTCGCGCACGGCTGCATGTCGTCGTCGAGCACATGCAGTTCACCGAGCAGGATGCGTCCGACCGAACCCGGATGCGCGAGCCATTCGGCGGAATCGCAGGCGGCGAATCCGAGCCCCTCCGTGGCGCCGTAATACTCATGAATGATCGGTCCCCACCAGTCGATCATCTGACGCTTGACCTGCGGCGGACACGGCGCGGCGGCATGAATCGCGATCTCGAGCGACGACAGGTCGTGACGCTCGCGCACCGGATCCGGCAATTTCAGCATGCGGCTGAACATCGTCGGCACGAGCTGGCTGTGGGTCACCCGGTGTTTCTCGATCAGCGCGAGATACTGTTCGGGATCGAAGCGCTCCATGATCACGCACGTACCGCCCATACGTATCGTCAGGTTCACGGCGGCCTGCGGCGCCGAGTGATACAACGGCGCCGGTGACAGGTAGACCATCCCTTCACGGTACTGCCACAACTCGTTCAGAAAACCGAAGATCGGCAGATTTTCCTCCGGTGACGATGCCTGCAACGGCCGCAGAATGCCTTTCGGACGCCCGGTCGTACCCGAGGAATACAGCATGGCCGTACCGAGCGCCTCGTCCACGATCGGGCTCGTCGGGAATGCTGCCGTCGCCCGCGCGTAGTCGACGAACGGCGCCGTCGCGTCGCCGCCGACGATCAGCCACAGCGATACGCCAGGACAGTGCGCCATCGCGGCGGCCGCGACATCACGGCGCGCCGCGGACGTGATCACAACCCGCGAATCGCTGTCGTTGACGATGAACGCCATCTCCTCGGCCGTCAGGTACGAATTGATACACGTGTAATACAGTCCCGCGCGCTCGCCGGCGGCACAGGCTTCCGCGTACACGGCATTGTTCTCTATGAAGATCGCGTAATGGTCGAGGCGCTGCAGCCCATGGTCGCGCAACAGGTGCGCAAGCCGGTTCGCGCGGCCCTCGAATTCTCCATACGTGATCACGTCCCCGGATCCGGCCATGATCAGACACGGCTGGTCGGGATTCGTCGCGGCATGTCGGGCAGCGTACATACGGACTCGACTCCTGGGTTCAGTTCGGTTTACGGAACAGAAATTACGACAAGCCGCACACGGGCACGAGGGCGCCGTGCATCGCGCGCGCCGCGGGCGAGCCGAGAAAACAGATCACCTGCGCGAGATCCGCCGGGGCAACCCATTTGCCGTGCTCGGCATCCGGCATGTCCGCGCGATTCGTCGGCGTGTCGATGATGCTCGGCAACACGGCGTTCACGTTGATCCCGTGCTCGCGCAACTCCTTCGCCATCGTTTCCGTGAGCCGCATGACGGTGCTCTTCGCGGCGATGTAGGCGCCCATATTGCCCTGCCCTTCGCGCGCGGCCAGTGCACCGACGTTTACGATCCGCCCACCGCCCTGCGCGAGCATGCGCGGCACGACCGCCGCACACATATTGCGCATCGTGATGACGTTCATCGTGAACATGGCCTGCCATTCGTCGGCCGTCGTTGCGTGCACCGTCGGCCCCATCGCGAAACCACCGGCGATATTGAACAGGGCGTCGATGCGCTCGAGTTCACCGACAGCGCGGGCGACGGCATCGGCATCGCTCAGATCGAGTTCAAGCTGCCGGCACCCGGCATCACGCTCACCGAATGACAAGTCAATTGCGACAACGTCGTCGCCACGGTCGCGCACGGCGGCGACGACGGCGCGGCCGAGCGCGCCGTTCGCGCCGGTAATGATCACGGTTTCGCCAGTCACGGAGCCCCCCAATTCAGTCTTTTTGTTCCGGTCCCCAGTGTATGCGGCGACACGCGGTTCGGGCAAAACCTTAACGCGCCGCGAGCTCGCACTCGCCCCAGTTGCGCACGAGCGTCCATGCGTCGCGCAATCCCACCGCGCAATCGTTATTCAGATCCGCCTCGACGGTACCGTCGCACTGGACGGTCGGTCCCCAGGCACGCACGAGCAGCCGTGCGTCACTCAGCCCGACCTGACCGTCGCAGTCGAAATCCGCACGGCACGCCGGCGCGGGTGTGAAGTGAATGTCGTCGAAGCAGCCGCGGATGTTCGGCCCGCGGTTGTCGTTCTCGATGAACACGCCGACCCCGATATTGCCCGCGCTGAACTGCGCGTTCGTCGCCTGCAACTGCGGAGCGCGTGGTCGCGGCGCGCCCGCCGGCCACACGCGCAGCGACAGCGCCGGTCCGACCGCGCAGAACTCGGCGCGGTAGTCCGTATCCTCGCGCAAATCGGCATCCAGCGTATCGGCAAGTAATTCGAGCCGACGGAAAATCGACATGCGCCCGAGCGACGGGCCGATCATCGCCTTGTAGCCGCCGTCACCGCAGTCCGCGCGCAAACCCAGGACGAAATGCGTCGACCAGGTGCCGGCGGTTTCGCTGCCGGAGCGAAATCCCGCGGTGACACAGCCATCGTGGAAGCGGGGATCCTGCCCGGCGCGCTGCCATTGTGCGGCAATGCTGAGCGGCGGCGGTGGCGGCGCCCGCAGCGGTTCGCGCAAACCGAGGCAATAACGTCCCGAACCGGCATCCCAGACGGGGTTCTGGTGTTCACTCCAATGTCCACAATGGATCCAGCCCGCGTCGTTCCCGTCATCGAAATCATCGACCGGGCAAACCGCGAACGCACCGTGGCCGGAGAGGATCAACACGCACAGCAGGCAGTAGCGCAGTTGCATAACGGTTCCGTGTCAGTGTTCCGTCGTACCCCGCACAGGGCCGTCACGCCGACTACCGCGCAGGGATCGTGCGGGATTACGGTAGCCCCGTTCGCCGGCGGCGCCGGCAACAGACGGCAGTCTGCTGCACATTTTACCGGACGACAATAGTTGATACTCTCACCCGACCCACCGACAGCAGGCCGCCGCTATGCAATATGACCTCGTGATCAGGAACGGCAATATCATCGACGGATCCGGCGCGCCGCGATACCCGGCGGATATCGCCATCAAGGGTGACCGGATCGCCGCCATCGGCCGCATCACGGCGCCGGCCAGCGAGACCATCGACGCCGAGGGTATGGTCGTCACCCCGGGCTTCGTCGACGGCCACACGCACATGGACGCGCAGATATTCTGGGATCCGCTCGGCACGTCGTCGTGCTACCACGGCATCACGACGGTCATGATGGGCAACTGCGGGTTCACGCTCGCGCCGTGCGCCGCAGCGGATGCGGATTTCGTGTTCCGCAATCTCGAACGCGCCGAGGACCTGTCGCGCGAAGCGATGCTCACCGGGATCGACTGGCGCTGGGAAACGTTTCCCGAATACCTCGATGTGATCGACGCGCTGCCGAAAGGCATCAACTACGGCGGTTACATGGGGCACTCGGCGCTGCGCACGTACGTCATGGGCGAGCGCGCATTCAGCGAACAGGCCAGCGACGACGAACTCGCGCGTATGCAACACGAAGTACGCGCGGCCGTGCGCGCCGGCGCGATCGGATTTTCGACCTCGCGCACGCGCAATCACCTCACCGCCGACGATCGCCCGGTCGCGAGCCGGGTCGCGGACTGGCACGAGGTACGCGCGCTCGTCAACGCGATGGGCGAAACCGGGGCCGGAATTTTCGAACTCGCCGGCGAAGAACCCGGGCGCAGTCCCGTGCGCCAGCGCGACTACTTCGATCGTCTGAAAAATCTCGCGGTCGAATCCGGATGTCCCGTCACGTTCGGCATGCCGAGCATCCGGATCGCGCCGGAAATCTGGCCGGCCTACTACGAACTCGCGAACGAGACCGCGGCTGCCGGCGGTCGCATGTTCGTGCAGGCCCACTCGCGCGCGATCTCGACCCTGCTCTCGTTCAAATCACATACGCCGTTCGACAACTGGGAATTCTGGTCGGAGATCCGCGCGAAACCGCTCGACGAGCAACGTCGCTTGCTCGCTGATCCGGCGATCAAACGCCGCCTCGTCGACATCGCGAGCGCACCGTACAGTGGTCCGAAAATCGTCGGCGCCGAACCGCGACCGCCGGAATGGGACTGGATCTTTCTGTTTGACGGCATCGGCGACGAAACCGTCATGACCGAGGTCGCGGCGAAACGCGGCGTGCACCCGGCCGAGGCGATGATCGATATCGCGCTGGAACGGGATTTCGACGCGTTCTTCCGCCAGCCGATCGCGAACGAGGATCAGGACCACGTGCTGCAGATGATGCGTCACCCGCGCAGCGTCGTGACGTTCTCCGATTCCGGCGCGCACGTCGCCCAGATCATGGACTCCTCCCTGCAGACCCATTTGCTGAGTCACTGGGTGCGCGACAAACAGGCGTTTACGCTGGAACAGGCCGTGCGTCTGATCACGTTCGATACGGCATCGGCCTGGGGGCTGCACGATCGCGGCCTGCTGCGCGTCGGCCTGAACGCGGATCTCGTCGTTTTCGACCCCGAGCGGATCGCCCCGAACATGCCGGAACTGCTGCACGACCTGCCAGCCGGTGCGCCGCGCCTGAAACAAACCGCCACCGGGATCGCGGCCACGATCGTGAACGGCCGCACGCTGCTGCGCAACAACGAGCCCACCGGCAACCTGCCCGGCCGGCTCGTACGCGGACCACTCGCGGCCTGAACCGCAGACGCGACGATCGGTGAGCACGCCGCAGCGGGATTACGACTTCGTCATCGTCGGCAGCGGCATCAATGCACTCGTGTGCGCCGCGCTGCTCGGCAAGCGCGGACACCGCGTGTGCGTACTCGAACGCAACGACCGCGTCGGCGGCTGCATCCGCACCGAAGAATGTACGTTGCCCGGCTTTCGCCACGACGTGTTTTCGCAGTGGTATCCGTTGTTTGTCCTGTCGCCGGGGTATGCGGAACTCGGCGACGACTTGCACCGTCACGGCCTTGAATTCGCCCATACCGAACGCCCGACCGCGTCGCTGTTGCCGGACGACAGCGGTTTCGTACTGCAGCGGGATCGCGCCACGAATGTGACGGCGATGAATGCGCTCGCGGCCGGTGACGGCGATCGTTACGCCGCGGCGATGGCGTTCGTCGAAGCGAATGCCGAACTCACGTTCGCGGTGCTCGGCGAGGAATTATGGCGCTGGCGTTTCGCGAAGACGGTGATCAAGGCGCTGCGTCAACAGGGCCCGCGGCGCTTCGCGCGCAAGCTCGCGGCATTCGCCACGAGCGCGCGACACTGGCTCGTGCGCGACTTCGCCTCGCCGGCAGTGCAGGCCTGCCTCGCGCCATGGGTGTTGCATGCGGGTCTGTCGCCCGATGCAACGTTCTCCGCGCACATGGCGAAAGTGATCTGCTTTTCCCTTGAAGCCGCCGGCACCCCGGTGGTCGTCGGTGGCAGCGACCGTTTGCTCGCCGCGTTCGAAGGCTTGTTCGCAACGCTCGGTGTGGACGTGCAGATCGCCGCCGATGTCGAGAGCGTCCGCATCGAGAACGGTAGCGCGCGCGGGGTCACGTGCAGTGACGGTCGCAGTTTCAATGCGAACCGCGCCGTGATCTGCAGCACGACCCCGGGTCAGTTGTATACACGCCTGCTCGCGAACGAGACGCTGCCGGACGAATTCCGCCGCGACGTCGAGAATTTCCGCCACGGCCTCGCCGACATGCAGATCCACCTCGCGCTCGACAGCGCACCGCGCTGGCGCAATGCCGCGATGGACGACGTCGCGATGGTCCATGTCACGACGGGCAGCGATGGCGTCTCACGGGCCGTCAATGAGGCCAGTCGGGGCGTACTGCCCGATAGCGCGACAATCGTCGTCGGCCAGCCCTGCGTCCTCGATCCGTCGCGCGCGCCGGCGGGCAAATCCGTGTTGTGGCTGCAATTGCAGGAACTGCCGAGCGTGATTCGCGGCGATGCGCGCGGTGAGATCGCAATCCCGGAAGGCGGGCGCTGGACGGAGGCCGTGCGCGAACGCTATGCCGATCGCATCATCGAACGGCTCGGTGCGCATATCCCGAACCTGCGCGAGTCGATTCTCGCGCGGCGCGTGTTCTCACCGGCTGATCTCGAAGCGGTGAACATGAACCTCGTAGGCGGCGATCCGTACGGCGGTGACTGCCACCCCGACCAGTTCGCGCTGTGGCGGCCGCTGCCAGGCACCCGGAATCACGCAACCCCGTTCAAGCGGCTGTACCACATCGGTGCCTCGACGCATCCCGGTCCCGGGCTCGGCGGTGGTTCGGGTTACGCCGTCGGCGCGCTGTTGCGCTGAGTAAAAGCGATCGCAGGTACGTGGCCGCGATGAAACTTGCCCGTTCCCCCGGGAAGCTCCATCAGGCCCTGCTGCGGCTCACACGAGCAGGCCACCCCCGTCGACGACGAGATTGATCCCGTTGACGTAAGCGTTGTTCATGAGGAACAGCACGGCATCGGCGATTTCCTCGGGCCGGCCAATCCGTTTCACCGGCAACGATTGCGCGACTTCCGCGAGCACCGCGTCGCGTTGCGCGCCGAGCAGGCCGTCGAACAGCGGCGTGTCGACGTAGCCCGGGCTGATCGTGTTGACCCGGATCGGCGCGAGATCGAGCGCGAGCGCACGGGCGAAGGCATCGACGGCGCCACACGACGCCGAGGCGACCGCGGCACCGGGCAAGGGCCGGCGGCCGGCCGTGCCGGACATGAATGTAATCGAGCCGCCGGCGGACATGTTCGGCGCGGCGTATTTCGCGGCGTACAGCGCACCCCAGAAACGCGTATCGAGGGCCGGGCGCAGTTCGCCGCTCGGCGTTGCGAGCCCCGCATCGGCGACGAGCGTACCGGCCGTGATGAACACGTGGTCGACCGCTGCCAACGTGCTGAACAGCTGCTGCGTGCCGGCTTCGTCTGCCGCGTCGAGTTCCACCGCCGTCACCGCATCGCCGAGTGCCGCCCGTGCGCTCGCCAGGCGTTGCGGGTCGCGCCCGGTAATCGTCACGTTCGCGCCCGCGGCGCGCGCGGCGGTCGCGGTGGCCAGGCCGATGCCGGAGCTGCCGCCGAGGATGATCACGGCGCTGTCGTTCAATTTCGTCGTCATTGCTTACTCCCGCGCCGGCCGCAGCCGACTCAAGTTTGCGCCCCCGGCTGCGGTGCACTCGCTGCCCGGGCTCAGTTCCACCCGGCGATGTCGTACCCGCGATCGGTGAGACAGCGCTCGACGAATTTGCGGTAAGCCGGGTTCGGCCGCGCCGCGCCACCGAAAATCGAATGCAACAGACCCGCGGTCGCGCCCGTGGCGGCGCCGACCGCCGCGCCCCGCCCCGCATTGCCGCCAATCGCGCCGCCGACGGCACCCGTCGCCGCGCCGAGGCCCGCCCCGCGCACGGTATTTTCACCCGCGTTTTGCACCTGCGTCGACTGCGGACTCGCCCCCGCGTCGCGGGCGAGTTGCTGACACGCCGCGATGTCACGGTCGCGCTGCAGTTCCCCCGCCGCGGCCGAATGGGCATTCGGGTAGATCACCGGTTGCGTCGACGCACAGGCACTCGTCAGTGCGACGGTAAGGATCAGAATAATGTGTTTCGTCGTCATTGCGGATACTCCTGTCAGTCCGTTAACACGCGCGCTCGGGGTCGGGCGCATCGTGCCCGGGAGCCATGCCATTGTCGCCGACCCGGCTGAACCGCTTATGAATCGTTATCGCGCCGCCTGCTGGCGCGTGATCCAGCGATCGAGCGCGTTCGCGAAGGCCTGCCGATCGCCCTGACTGAGCGGTGGCGGCCCGCCGGTTGCGATGCCGCTGCCGCGCAGCGTATCCATGAAATCGCGCATCGTCAGCCGGTCGCGGATATTGTCGTCCGTATAGACCTCGCCGCGCGGACTGAGCGCCGTCGCACCGCGCGCGACGACTTCGGCGGCGAGCGGGATATCGCTCGTGATCACGAGTTCGCCGGCAGCCACGCGCACGACGATCGCGTTGTCGGCAATATCGAAGCCGGCGCCGACCTTCAGCATTTCGATGTTGGGCGACGGTGGTACGCGCAGGACCTGGTTCGCGACGAGCGTCACCATGACCCCGCGCCGATCGGCCGCGCGGAACAGCATTTCCTTGATCGCAACGGGACACGCGTCCGCATCGACCCAGATTTTCATAGCGCGCATCCCGCGCACCGGTGGACGGACATCGGGGTAGCGATACAGGCCGGAGATAAAGACATTCGTTGTCGGGGTGGTATCGGGACGCGGCGAGTCTGACGTACCCGCGGCGCGAACACAACGGCGCACGACCGGGTCCCGTGATACATCGGCGCAGGAATTTTCGGTATGCTCGACGACGCGATGAAAGGAGCCCCGTCATGAGCGTCAAAGCCGATCACCTGATCACGATAGACCGCAGCAAACCTCTCGCCGAAGAACCCGGCATCGGTCATAACCGCTGGCATCCGGATATCAAGCCGACCGCGGAAGTCGATCCCGGCATGATCGTCGGTATGCAAACGCGTGACGCGTTTGACGGTCAGTTCCACGCCGACAGCACGATCGCGGACGTGCTCGACTGCGATCTCGGCCTCGTCCATCCACTCACGGGACCGGTGTATGTCAATGGCGCCGAACCGGGCGATCTGCTCGAAGTCGATATCCTCGAGGTCACCCCCGAGCCCGCGGGCTTCACGTGCCAGGTGCCGGGATTCGGCTTCCTGCGTGATGTGTTCACGGAACCGCACATCGTGCGCTGGAAAATCGACAATAACTTCGCGACGTCGGACGATCTGCCCGGGGTACGGATCCCCGGCGCGCCGTTCATGGGGGTTATCGGCACCGCGCCGTCGCACGAACTGCTCGAGACGATCAACCAGCGCGAGGCCGCGCTGCTCGAGCGCGGCGGCGTCGTGCTGCTGCCGGACGCCGCGGGCGCCGTGCCGTCCGATCCGTCGATCTGCAAACACGCCGTGCGTACGGTCGCGCCGCATGAGACCGGCGGCAATGTCGATATCAAACAACTGACGGCCGGCACGACGCTGCGCATCCCGGTCTACGTCGAGGGCGCACTGTTTTCCGTCGGCGACGCGCATTTCGCCCAGGGCGACAACGAGAGCTGCGGCACCGCGGTGGAAATGGCCGCGACGTTTTACGGTTCGTTCCGGGTGCTGAAAGGCGAAGCGAAAAAACGCGGCATCCGGGACGTGCAGTTTTATCGCGAGGATTATTTCACGAGCCCGGAAATGGCCGTGCCGAAGCGCTTCTTCGCCACCACCGGGCAGTCCGTAACGCGCGACGGGGTGGCGCATTCCGAGGATACGACGCTGGCCGCGCGTAACGCGCTACTCAATATGATCGACTACCTCGTCGCCGAGCGCGGCTTCACCCCGCAACAGGCGTATGCGATCTGCAGCGTCGCGGTGGATCTTAAAATCTCGGAAATGGTCGACGTCCCGAACTTCGTCGTCTCGGCGTTCCTGCCGCTCGACATTTTCGTGTAAGGGTCGCGAAAGCCCTGCATAAGTGCAGGGCTTCCCTGGCGGCACCAGGCCGGCGTCGGCAACATCGACGAACGGTGTTCGTTCATTTTGTGAGCAAAGCGGAAATCACACTGTCCGCTTTGCGGCTCTGATAAGTCCGGGATGGACTTGTTCAGCGCTTCGCCGAGGCTCAGGCCTGCTTCGGCATCAGGCCGAAGTCGTAGTTGACCCGGGTGAACGGGGTTTGCAGGCCGTGCGCCGCAGCCAGCGCCTCGTCGTCACACGGCTCGAACTGCGCGACAAGGTCGACTTTCGTCGCAAACACGGCATCGGAATCGAGATAGGGATCGCCGGCGACGAAGATATGCGTCGTGACCGGTTCGTGGCCCGGAGCCTCGACGATGAAATGCAGGTGCGCCGGGCGAAACGCATGCCGGCCACCGGCCGCGAGCAGCCGACCGACGGGGCCGTCCGTCGGCACCGGGTAGGATGTCGGTTTCTCCGACACGAATGAGAATTCCCCGTTGTCTTGCGCGCGGATTTTCGCGCGCAGGTTCCATGCCGGCGCGTCCGGATCCTGCACGTCGTAGAGCTGATTGTTCGCGGTTTGCCACACATCGAGCGTGGCGCCGGCGAGCGGTTTGCCGTCGGCATCGGTGACCGTGCCGGTGACGAGCACGGTTTCACCGCCGATGTCGCGCTTGATGATATTGCTGCCGGAGTCGACTTCCGGCGCCCCGTCGACATAGAACGGTCCGAGTACGGTGGACTCCGTCCCCTTGCCGCCTTTCGGGTGGTTGATCGCATCGACCACCATGGACAGACCGAGCGTATCCGACAGCAGGATGAATTCCTGACGCTTGTCGTCGCATTTTTTGCCGGTGGCGGTGAGAAACTGGATACCCTCGAACCACTCCTGCTCCGTCAGTTCGACGTCTTTCGCGAACGCGTGCAAATGCGTGATCAGCGACGTAAAAATCTCGGCCATGCGCGGATTCACCGCGTTCGCCGTATACGCCTCGACAACGGCCTCGGTGAGATTATCCAGCGTGAAATCCTTCATTATCAGCTCCTCGATCCGGTTGGGTATGCAGCGTCGCGAGCGCGCCCGCGCAAGTCGCTGCGACACTATCGCCGGGGTCGGGAAATATCAAGAAGCCTCATCACGTGCGCCTGGCGCACAATTCGGCATCGCGCTTTGCGTTCGCCATGCGGATTTTTGTGCGATAGTAATACTTGTCCGAATTCGTTCACCCCTTGTGGCTGCAAGTCGAGTGAGGCCAGTGACCGCAGAACCGAAGAACAAGGATTTCGTCAATTCACTCGCCCGCGGGCTCGCGATCATTCGTGCGTTCGACGCCGATCACGCGGAAATGACGCTGTCTGAAGTGGCCGAGCGCACCGCGATGACCCGGGCCGGGGCACGCCGCTTCCTGCTCACGCTGACGACGCTCGGCTACGTCGTGAAAACCGGGCGCAAATTCCGCCTGTCACCGAAAATCCTGACGCTCGGCTATGCCTACATGTCGTCACTGCCGCTCGCTGAACTCGCGCAACCGCATCTCGATCGGGTGACACTCGACACGGGCGAGTCATCGTCGGTTGCCGTGCTCGATAATTTCGACATCACCTACATCACCCGTTCGCGCTCGAAACGCCTGCTCATGTTCGGGATCCACGTCGGCACGCGTCTGCCCGCGTGCACCACGTCGATGGGTCGCGTGCTGTTGACGGGTCTCGCACCCGCCGCACTCGATGATTACCTCGAACGAGTGCAGATCGAACCCTGCACCGGACGCACGATTACAAGCAAAACCGCACTGCGACGCGAAGTGGAACGCGCGCGCAAACAGGGCTATTACGTGCTCGACCAGGAACTCGAGATCGGGGTGCGCTCGATCGCGGTGCCGATCCGGGGCGGACCGGACGCGCGCATCCTCGCGGCGATGAACATCGCCACGAATTCCTCGGCCGTGTCGAAGAAGCGCCTCCTCGGCGAGTTTCTGCCGATCCTGAAACAGGCCGCCGGGCGCATCGCCGAATCGATCGTTTAACCGTCGCGCGGGTCACGATGGCCGCGCGTAACGAGCCACGAACACGTCGACGGCGGCATCGAGCCGCGTGTCGCGGCTGGCGACCGGCAACGCCTGCTCCGGGTCGACGACCGCGGCGAATAATTCCCATCCGAGTACGAGTCCGTGAAATTGTTGCGCCGCAACCGGCGGGTCGTCGACCGCGAGTTCTCCACTCGCGGTTTTCGCGGCAAGGAACTGCGCCAGTGCGGAAGCCGACGTCGCGAGCGCGACATTGCCGTAGTGTCGTGCCGGCTCCGGGTCACGGGCGCGGGCGGCAATGGCGGCTTGCACGATCGCAACATGCGAGGTGGCGAGCGCACGTTCGAGCATGAGCTCCGCATACCGCCTGAGCGCGGCGGTCGTGTCGAGATTCGGCAGGTGCAACGCGTGCTGGGCCTGCGCGATCGACCCGGCGGCCTCGTCGACGAGCGCGAGCAACAGGCCGTCCTTGTTACCGAAACAGGCGTAAATCGCGGATTTCGAACACGCCGCCAATTCACACACCGCATCCAGATTCACGTCGCTGTAGCCACGCTCGGCGATCAGACGCTTTGTCGCCGCAAGGATTGAACGTCGTTTATCGGGCTGCATTGGCTCACTCCGGGTTAATTTTTGTACTCATTAGTATCCGCCAGAGGCGTGCTGCCGCTGAAAAATCCTGCATCGGAATCACATTATTTTCCAAAAATTATTTAATATAAATCAATAAATTATATAATTTATTTAATGTTTATTCTACTTCTAGCCCGAAGCCTTCCCGGGTGAACGCCTATGCCTGCACCCGATTCTCGATACCCGAAAGTATTTCAGTACTGATCAGTACTTTAAAGCCGTCGCAGCGGCCACGACGGCAACGGATCGCCGATTCGCGACCCGCGTCCGTGCCGCCGTGCCCGCGAACTAAAACCGAGGTCGTAGCCGCACCACCCTGCCGCCAGGGCGAGGCAGGAGACGGCAAGCCGCGATGTGCGATTCCTCAGGAAGTGATGGTGGTGGTCAGGGACGCTCGCCGGCGAATGCGCGGCCGAGTAATTCGCGTACCGCGGCGCGTGACACCGGGGCGGGATTCGCGCATGGGGTTTCCGTCGCGATGTCCGCCGCGCGATCGAGATCCGCGGCGGTGAGGCCAAGCTGCTCGAGGTTCGTCACTGCGCTGACCTCGTGCAGCAGATCGAAAATCCCGTCGGCTGCGTCGCTCACCCCGAGGGCGTCGGCGACCCGGGCCGTGCCCTGCGCCACCGCGCGCGCGTTATAGGCGACGGAATAGGCAAGCAGGATGGCGTGGGTGTCGGCGTGCGAGGTATTGAAACTGCCGCCGAGCGTGTGGCACAGGCGATGATGCAGTCCGGTGATCCCGACTCCGAGCGCTGCGCCGCACAAACAAGCGCCGTACAGAACGTCGGTACGCGCGGCGAGGTCGCGGGGGGCACGGATCACCGCCGGCAGGCCACGCGCGATCGCGCGGATGCCGTCGATCGCGAGCGCCGTGATAATCGGGTTCGGCGACGCCGCCGTCACGTTGACGACCGCCTGTGCCATGGCGTTCAGGCCGCTCGGTCCGGAAATCGCGGCGGGCAGGTCGAGCGTGAGTTCGGGATCGTAGATCGCGAACGTCGGCACGACCCGATTATCGCGCCCGGTCTGCTTGCGGCCGGCATCGGTCATGCCCCACACGTTAGTCATTTCCGAGCCGGCATAAGTCGTCGGGATCGCGACGTTCGGGAGACCGGCGCGCAAGGCGAGCGCCTTGCCGAGTCCGGTCGTCGAACCGCCGCCAATCGAGACCGTACAGTCAGCCTGTGCGGTCGTCGCGATCGCTTCTGCCGCGGCGACCGTTGGCACCGGCACGTGCATCGCGGCCTGGTCGAAGATCCCGGCGGCGCGCTCACCGATCAGGTCGGCGAGTTGCTGTGCGTGAGCGCGCTGTTCGGGCGTCGACAGAACAAGTGCCCGGCGCAATTGCCGGCGGTCGAGTTCATCCGGCAGACGCGCGACGCTACCGGCACCAAAAATAATCTCCCATGGCAGTGCTGCGAACTCGAACTGCATCCCGACTCTCCGCTGAATTTTGCGCATTCTTTCCCGTCGGCCGGCGAAACACAATCACGGCCCGCTGCGGAAGGCCGCAACGGGTCGCGGCAAATGTTCGCGGAGCGAACAGTTTGTGCGAACTTGACCCGAATCCGGGCACACACTAGGGTTTATCCGCGCCGCGACGGCGCGCCGGCAACCGAGGTGCCGGCTTGCACACGGCGAGGGGGGCCGACCGTTTTATGAGTAAACCGTTCCTGCGCAATGCCTGGTATGTCGCCGCGTGGAGCTACGAGGTGGACAAGGCATTATTCGAACGCACGATCATCGGCGAGTCGATCCTCATCTACCGTAAACCCGATGGTACGCCAGTGGCGATGAGCAATGCGTGCCCGCACCGCTTCGCCCCTCTGCACCGGGGTAAATTGCTCGGTGACATCGTCGAATGTCCGTATCACGGCCTGCGTTACGATACGACCGGCGCCTGCGTGCACAACCCGCATGGCAACGGCAAGGTCCCCCGGCGCGCCCGCACCCGGGTCTATCCGCTCGTCGAAATTCACGACATGTTATGGATCTGGATGGGCGACTCCGCCCTCGCCGATGCCGCGACGATCCCGGATTTCAGCTGTCAGAGTGACGATCGCTTCCCCACGGTCAGCGGCGTCATCGAGATGCACGCGAATTACGAACTCATCTCCGACAATCTGATGGACCTGACACACGTCGAATTTCTCCATGCCGGTCTGCTCGGTTCAGACGCTATCAAGCTCGGCGAACACGAGATCACGCAAAACGGCACGACGCTGTATTCGAACCGCTGGTGCCCGAACGGCCTCGCCCCACCCGCGTGGGACATGATGTTCGATAATTACGGCAAGCCCGTGGATCACTGGCTGTACATGCGTTGGGACGCGCCGTGCCACATGCTCCTCGATGTTGGCATCACCCCAACCGGAAAACCGCGCGAGGACGGGATCTGGATGTACGGAACAGACATCCTGACGCCGAAAGACGAAACATCGACGTATTATTTCTGGGGCGCATCCCGCAGTTACGGTCACGGCGATGCGAAGCAGGATGCCATGTGGAAGCAGGCGATTGAAGTTGCGTTCGGCGAACAGGACAAGCCCCTGATCGAGGCGCAGCAACGCCTGCTCGGGTTGCACGGGGCCACGGACATCGACGGCGTCGACGCGGTGCTGCTGCCGACGGATGCCGGGCCGACCCGTTGCCGCCGGATCATGGAACAGTTGCGCGCCGTGAACGAGACGCAAGCCCCGGATCCGCGCAACCCGGCGCTGATCGAACTCGTCGAGAAATCACGCGGACAATACAACGGCCGGGTAACCCCGGTTGTGTGAACCCATGTTTGAACGCATGCGACCCCGAATCCCGATGCAAGCGCCCCTTCCGCTTGAATCCACAAGGAGCAAGCGGCAGAGGATCGCAACCGTGATTCCGGCCCGATGCCTTAACGCTCCCGGAAGCGGAACACCTACCTAGCCCGACAGCCACAGGAAAACGCCCATGAACGCACAGACAAAATTCGGATCACTCGATCACTTCGACAAGGGCGGCATCGATATCACCGGCCACGACACGCCGGGTCGTTACCTGTTTTCGAATATGTTCGAAGTCGCGCGCAATGCCGCGCCGTGGGAACGCACCGTAGTGGCAAAGAATCTCGAGTTCACCATCGAAGTGAGTCGCACGGAAGGCGCGAGTCCCTGGTATATCTGCGCGCACGACGAGACCGTGCTCGTCATGGACGGTGCACTCGAAGTGCATTTCGTGAAACCGGGCGACGACCACGTCGTGCCGCCGGCGGACAAGGAAGGCGCCGTGCGCCTGAGTGGAGAACCCGCGGGCGCGACGATGGGCCATGTCGCGGCGACACGCGGTCACCTCGTGCTGTTGCCCGCGGGCGCGGCCTACCAGTTGCGTGCGGCGGGCCCCGGGGTCGCGTTGTACCAATCCGTGCTCGGCGAGGAATCGCTCGAAAAATGGGCGGAAATCTGCCTGCGCTGAGTGCCGCGCGATGTTCCGGCGACAAAACAGCGCACAAGAGTCGAATCATGCATCGCCAGGGTTCGCCGCAACGCCGCCTGCCCGGCAGATCCGGCGGGCGGAACCGGGGACGGGGACGTCAGCCGGGTTGCGTGCCCGCAACCCGGCGGTTGCACAATCCCGTACGTGTATTTAGCAGTCACAAGCGAGAAATCACATGTCCACAGCAATCAAAGATTTGTCAGACGAACTCCCGGTGAACAGCGCAGCGCATACGGAAAGCGCGCCCGACCCGGATAACGGTTACCGCAAATACGCGATCGGCGGCTTTACGTTCGAACGCGACGAGTATTTCGCCCGCATCAAGAGCCCGACCGGCACGCACGTCGTCGACGTCGGAAATTTTCTGCGTTCGATGATGCGCGACGTCGCCTGGGGATTTTTCTATGGCTGGGTGAACTTCGACGAGGTGATCGGCACCGTGAACCATTACGGCAGCGTCGACCTGTACATGGGTACGTACAACGCCGCGTATCGCGAAGCGGGCACGGACTACATCGAACGTTTCGACACGCAGAAACTGCTCGCCTGCTTTCGCTCGCTGCTGAAGGACTGGACGAACGAAGGCTTCGATCCGTTCGCCGCCCCGCTCGAAACCGGCAGCGCGCGCGGTCCGAAGCACGGCAATAACGACCGCGCCGTCGAGTTCGAGCGCGAACTCGCCGATCGCTTCGTCACGCTCCCGGGCGACAGCGAAATTCGCAGCGACGAACGCGGCTTTCCCGTGAACCGCCAGTTCGCGGACGTCGGCCAGGAAGAACCCGAAGTCCATGCCGCGCCCGGTTTCGAAGGTCAGATCGCCGCGTTCAACCTGTTCAAGTACCTATCGCGGTCGCCGGTGACGTGGAACCCGTCGATCGTCTCGGTGGTAAAAAACAGTGCCTACTGTCCGACATCCGAAGAACATATCCTGCCGATCGATCACGGCAACGACCGGGTCGAATGGTTCATCCAGTTGTCCGACGAAATTTCCTGGCGGGTCGGCGACAAGGACACCGGCGCGCCGCGAGCCGTGATCACGATGAAGGCCGGCGATGTCTCGTGCATGCCGGCGGACATCCGCCACAAGGGCTTTTCGCCGAAGCGCTCGATGCTGCTCGTGTGGGAGAACCTGACCCCGGGTCTCGAAAAACGTTACGCTAGCGGTGAACTACCGCCCGTGCCGGCGGAAATCTGATCCGCAGCCACGCGTCACAACACGCCCGCTCCTGCGGGCGTTTTCACTTTTCCTAACCGCACTGCCGGAGTAGCCCTGCATGCTCGAAAAAAATCGTGCCGTCGATCCGCGGCAAATCCGTAACCAGCTGTTTATCAACGGCGAATTCATCGAGGCCGCCGACGGCGCGCGCATCGCCGTCGTGAACCCCCACGACGGATCCGAGCTCACCTCGATAGCCGAGGCGAAAGCCGCCGATGTCGACAAGGCCGTGGCCGCGGCCCGCGCCGCGTTCCCGGCCTGGCGCGACACGAACCCGTCCGACCGCGCGCGGCTGATCATGAAGCTCGCCGATCGCATGGAAGCGCTGTTCGATGAGCTGACGGAACTCGAAAGTCTCGACACCGGGCACCCGCTGCGTGATACGCAGCGTCTCGACCTGCCGCGCACGCTGCTGAATTTTCGTTACTTCGGCGGCCTCGCGGACAAAATCGACGGGCGCCAGGTGCCCGTCGAACCCGGCTTCCTGAATATCGTGAAACGCCAGCCCGTCGGGGTCGTCGGGCAGATCGTGCCATGGAATTTTCCGCTCATGTTCTGCAGCTGGAAGCTCGGACCCGCGCTCGCGGCCGGCAATACCGTGGTCATGAAACCCTCGGAGCTGACCCCGCTGACGACCTTGCGCCTCGCGGAAATCATGGCGGAAGTCGGCTTTCCGCCGGGAGTCGTCAATATCGTGCCCGGCTACGGGCACACGGCCGGCCAGCGCCTCGCCGAACACCCGGATGTGAACAAGATCGCGTTTACCGGATCCACCGCAACGGGTAAAAAGATTATCGAGGCGTCGGCCGGCAACCTGAAGCGCGTGTCGCTCGAACTCGGTGGTAAAGGCCCGAACGTCGTGTTCGACGACGCGACCTTGCCGGCCGCGGTTGGCGGTTCCGCGTTCGCGATTTTTCACAACCAGGGACAGGCGTGCATCGCCGGTTCGCGCTTGCTCCTGCACGAAGCGATCGCCGACGAGTTCCTCGAACGCTTCGTCGCGCTCGCCGAATCGATCCGGCTCGGCAATCCGCTCGACCCGGAAACCGAGATGGGGCCGCTGACTTCGAAAATGCACCTCGACCGGGTGCTCGGCTTTCTCGACGTGTGCAAACGCGAAGGCAATACGATCCTGACCGGTGGCGGACAACCGGACGACGATGATCTGCGCGCCGGTTACTACCTGCGTCCGACGATCGTCGAGGCGAAACCGGGCGACACGGTGTTCCACGAGGAAGTGTTCGGCCCGTTCGTCTCCGTCACCCGCTTCAAGGACGAAGCGGAAGCGATCGCGCTCGCGAACAACACGAATTACGGTCTCGGCAGTGGTTTGTGGACGAACAACCTCCAGCGCGCGCACCGGGTGGCCGATGCGATCGACGCGGGCATGGTGTGGATCAATTCCTACAAGCGCGTGCACCCCGGTTCGCCGTTTGGCGGGGTCGGGCAATCGGGTTACGGCCGCGATCTGGGGATCGAGTCGCTCAGTGAATACACGGAGCCGAAATCGATCTGGGTGAACTACGACGCACAGATCCCGCCGTTCTATCCGCGCGGATGAGCGGGTTCCTGCCGATGCGTTTATGATGCACAACCAGGTACAGGCTTCACGCGCGGCATCATGATCAAGGCACTGCAACACCGGTTACGCTACGGCATCATCCTCGCGGCAAGCTGCGGCTCGATCGTGTGCGGTGCCGCGGCGGCGGGACCGCTCGACGGCACCGTCAGCGTGCTCGGCAAACCCGCCGCCGGCGCCCGGGTCACGCTGCGGCATCTCGACAGCGGCATCGCGACGAGCGTGTTCACGAATCGCGACGGACACTACGACGTTACGCTGGATCATCCGGGCGGCTACGAAATCACCGCGAGTTGGGCGACCTATGCCGGTCAGGCACAAGCGTCGCTGGCCGACAGCGAAGTATCGCGGACGGTCGATATGACGCTTGCACCCGATCCGAATGCCGGACAACGCGTGACGAGCGAACAGTGGTTATCACTGTTGCCCGACGGGGACATGAAGCGCGAGTTTCTGCTGAACTGTACGTCGTGCCACGAGATCGACGCCGCGCGCGTGCTCGTCGACGGCGAACCGCGCAGCGTCGAACAATGGGCCGCCGCGTTCGCGCTGATGCGGGGCATTGATCAGTACAAGCTGCTACCGGAAGACTTCGACGATGCGGCGTATACCGCCTGGCTCGCGCAACACCTCGACCGCGACGCGGGCGCCCGCCTGTCGCCACCGGTACCCGCGAACGTCGACGCGCTGGCGCAGGTCCGGATCACGGAATACCCGCTGCCCGAACCGACTGAATTGCCACACGATCTCGTCGTCGGGCCCGACGGGCGGATCTGGATCACGGCGTTCTTCAACGACGTGATCTGGGCGCTCGATCCCGCAAGCGGCGCGATCGAGTCCTACAACTTGCGACCGGACGGCGCCGAAGGCTGGGGCCAGGCACGTGCGCTCGTATTTGCGCCGGACGGCACGCTCTGGGTCGTGCTCGGCGGCACCCACGAGCTGGTCGCGCTCGACCCGGCAAGTCGCAGTTTCGAGACCGTGAACGTCGGCATGTACGCCCACAGCCTCGTGCTCGACAGTCAGGGGCGGGTGTGGTTCAACGACTACTTCGCCGAGACCGAGCGGATCGGCATGTACGACCCGGCGACGAAGGAAGTTCGTCATATGACGATCCCCTCGGCCGGGCTGACGGCCGCACAGGGTCTGCCGTTGCCCTACGGTCTGCAAATCGACAGCGCGGGGCGGCTCTACAGCACGCAACTGGCCGGCAACACGCTCGTCATGTACGACACGAACACGGCAGCCGCGGAATTGATCACGATGCCGGTAACGAACGCGGGACCGCGGCGCCCGGCGATCGGGACGAACGATATCGTGTGGGTACCGGAATGGAACACCGGCTACCTGTCCGGCTACGACCCCGCCACGAATACGTTCAGGCGCTACAGGATCGGCTCTTCCGCGCTCGGCGCGTACGACGCGGAGTTCGATCCGCGCTCCGGCGAGGTGTGGATTACCGGTGCGCTCGGCTCGAGCATGATCGCGTTCGACCCGCGCGACGAATCCACCCTCGAGATCCCGCTGCCGACGAACCCGGCCTACACGAGGCATCTCGCCGTCGATCCGGACACCGGCGATTTGTGGTCTGCCTACTCATCACTGCCCGCCGCGCAACCGAAGGTCGTACGCATCCAGCGACGCTAGTGTCCGTACCCGGTCATCTTGTCAATCCAAGGAGCGCGCCCATGAAAGTCATCGAAGTTCGCAATCCCGCCACGCTCGACAGCCTGACGCTCGCCGAGCGCCAGCCCGGCGAACCCGGCGCGGGCGAAATCGCCGTGCGCATCCAGGCCAATTCGCTGAATTATCACGATTACGCCGTTGTCTCCGGGGTCCTGCCGGTGACGGACGGACGCATCCCGATGTCTGATGGCGCCGGCAAAGTAACGGCCTGCGGCGACGGCGTCACCGACTTCGCGGTCGGGGACGAGGTCATGTCGACGTTCTTTCCGAACTGGGCCGCCGGTCCGGTCAGTGCCGAACGTACGCTCGGTGTGCCCGGCGACCACGTCGATGGTTTCGCAGCGGAATCCGTATGTCTGCCGGCCGCGGCGTTTACCCGCATACCGTCCGGGTTCACGCTGACCGAAGCCGCCACCCTGCCCTGCGCGGCATTGACCGCGTGGCGGGCGTTGTTCGTCGAGAACAGCATCGGCCCCGGCCACTGCGTACTGACGCAGGGCACGGGCGGGGTCTCGGTGTTTGCGCTGCAGTTCGCGAAAGCGGCCGGAGCGCGCGTGATCGCGACCTCATCGTCCGAGGCCAAGCTCGAGCGGCTGCGCGAACTCGGCGCCGATCATGTGATCAACTATCGCGAGACACCGAAATGGAGCGCGGCGGCGCTGGAATTCACGGACGGTCGCGGGGTCGATGAAGTCGTCGAGATCGGTGGTTCCGGGACGCTGCCGGAATCGATTGAGGCAACCCGGGTAGGCGGTCATATATCGCTGATCGGCGTACTCACTGGCTGGGGCGGCGAAGTCCCTACGGCGATGATGATGTGGAAGAACATCACGGTCGCGGGGATTACGGTCGGCTCGATCGAGGATCAGAAAAACATGGTCGCGGGGCTCGAAGCGACCGGCGTGCGTCCGGTGATCGATCGCAGCTTCGCGCTCGATGAAATCGCCGATGCGTTCCGGCATCAGGCGTCCCAGCAGCATTTCGGCAAGATCTGCCTGACGCTGTAGCGCGCCGCAAGCGCCGCCGCTACCCGCGGATTACCCGGTCGGCTTCGTGCGGGTTCCCGAGGGCCTGTGCGCGGCCGAGCTTGCACGGACGGTTTACTTTAGCCGGGCGCGTTTTCTGGTGCCCTCAGGCAGCCCCCGAATTCAAAACGGACCAAGTCAGTTGTTCGCGGATTCCGCCGGCGGTGCAGTGCCCCGGGGTCGGACCAAGCTATCCCTCTGAAATCTTTAACTAAATGTCGAATTACCGCTCGCATGCGGTAGTTAGCTTCAAAAAGCCGGCATTTAAAGGGGCGCTAAGGCCGTCACGGGTCCACGCAATGTCCTTAAAACCCGAATATCGCGCGACACTATTCGCTCGAGCAGCATTTTTGAACCGGCTGCGAATTCAAACCGCATACAAATCAGTGAGATAAGCGGGTCCGACCCCAAGCAAATAAAGCGGGCCTGTTAGCGGGGCGCCTGGGTCACCGCGGGTCCGCGCGAATTCTAAAGCACGAAATTTTGCCGGAACGTGCGTGTAAGCCGGGTTCCAGACGGCAACACGCTATGGTAGGTTTTCCGGCGAACCTGCAGTACGTGACCGGATCGGCACAAGGGGGAAGGCCAATGAATCGCTCCGTATTCGCTACCCATTTGTTGCGCATTCGCCCTGCTGGCTACAAGCCTGATTTCGCAGCCAGCCACGGCATTCGTGACCTACGGTTGCAGCACTGGCGTCAGATCCGATATCACGACGAACATTTCCACCGACAATCTCGTGACGTTTACGGGGACTTCGGGCTTCGTCTGCGACGTCAACGACTTCGTCGACATCGAGACGGGCGCAAAAGGCAACTCGGCCTCGGCCGCAGCGGCAACCGGGTCCGGCGCGACCGCCGGCGTGGGCGTGAGCTTTTTCAACCCGGGTGTGACGGTCGAGGCTGAATCCAGGGCACAAGTAACGCTCGAGTTCTACATACGCAAGACCGACCCGCTTGCGAACAACGCACTCATCATGGACTTCGATATGGAAGTATTCACGCAGCACTTCACCCTCATCGGAACGGAGCCGTTCAACGTCAGCTATATCAAGCGGCGAGGGGAAATCGCAATCTTCGACGAAGGCGCCAGCGGATTTCCACAAGGCCCGAAAAACGACGTTTTCGAAACCACCGTAAACGCGAGTCACGCGCCCGGAGCGGTGACGACGCTGTCCGGGGATGCGTCGATGTTTGTCGATCGACTCAGCGCCGTGCGGCTAACTGCTGACGTGAGAGTGCGAGGAAGTGCATCGTCGCAGGCTTTGCCCGAGGGTGGCGAGCAAGACGGGTACGGTACCGCGTCGTTCGGTGTCGCAGTGTCGGCCGCCCTGTATGTGCCGGCGGGTTACGAACTGGAGTTCCTCACGGGCAACGTGCCGCAACTCGGCGTTCACCCGTACATCGATCCGCCGCTCGCGTCGGTCCCGCTGCCGCCGGCAATGCTCATGCTCGGCAGCGGACTGATCGCACTGCTGAGCCTGCGGGGTCGGACCAACTTATCTCCCTGAAACTGCGGCGTGAATGTCGAAATTCGGACCGCATGCAGTCATTAGAATCAAAAATCGGGCGCCATAACGGAGCACTAAGGCCGTCACGTGTCCACACAGAATTCCTAAAATCAAAATTTAGCGCGACTATAGTCAACCTAAGCAACACAACATGCGCGGTTTCGGGATTAGCGCCTATGCAAATCAGTTGCTTAACCTGGTCCGACCCCGAACTTCCGGCGCCCCGCGCTGCTCAGTCCGCGGCGCCCGCGGGGGGTTCGTCCTCGCGATACTTCATTTGCAAACCCTGCAGAAAGGCCCGTAAAAGCTCATCGCTGCACTCCCGGTAATGCTTATGGCCGGGTCGACGAAACAGCGCTGACAGCTCATGCTTGCTCACCGACACGTCGCCGAGCGCGAGTATCGACAACATATCGTCGGCCTGCAGATCGAAGGCGATCTTCAGTTTCCTGAGCACGACATTGTTATTCAGTGGTTCCGCCGGGTCGGGTTGCGGACCATCCTTGCGGCCGCGCATCGCATTGATCAGGCCATCGAGAAACGTCGCGAAAATTACGTCGGCGGAGTCCTCGTCATAGGCACCGTCGTCGTTGCCCAACCAGGCACTGATCTGATCCCCCGTCACGTCCCGATCGGCCTCGGCGAATACTGCCAGCATGCGCGCCTCGTCGAGGTCGAGGATGTATCGAATTTTGCGCAGGATATCCTTCGTCTTCATTGCTGAGTCGATCCTTGTGCGTCTCGCGCAACGCTGCTTCCGGTCGACGCCGGGTGCTCGTCGAGTAAAGACGAGCGCGCGATACGGATTTTCTGGCCGTTGAATTCAATCGTGTCGCCGGACGCGATTTTCCGGCGTTTCTGCGTTTCACAGTGTCCGTTCACCCGCACCGCGCCGGCCGCAATAACGGCTTTCGCTTCGCCACCGCTGGCGGCGAACCCCTCAAACTTCAGTATCTTGTAGAGTTCGATCGGCTCTCTCGATATCTCAACCACACGGAAGTCGTGCGGGGCCAGCCCATCGGATGAGCTCGGGGGTGCGGTCATCGGGTTACGTCCACGGTCTGTGAGGTGCTGCGATAAGCAAATCATGCCGGGTTGCGGCAGCACGGGAGCCGGCAGTGTACTGACACAAGCTGCCGGAGCGAAAGCCCGGGTCGCGACCGCCAGTCGCCAGCGCCGGGAATGGCGGGGACCGTTCGTGTCTCGTTTGTTGACAGGACCTGTCGCTAATGCCCTGGCGACGGGCCGGATCCCGCTTGGTCTCCGTTTGTGCGGGCCATGACGATCGGTGCGTCAAAGATACCGGAGTCAGCGTAACGGGCTTCCGGAAGTGCGGTTGCTCGCGGCAGGGTCCGACCTCGCGCTTTGGCGTTCCGGTTGCGACAGCGCATCCGGGTCCTTCCAAGGCTGCCAGGGGGTCGGACCAGGTTATCTACTTGAAGCAACGGCTTGTACGTCGAATCTCGGGCTTCGTGGGGGAATCAGGTAAGAAAAATCGGCCACAAGACGGCACCTTAGGTCGCGGCGGATTCGAAGTAACGCTTAAACACGAGAAACTTGCGATTAAATTCAGTTTAAGCAGCACATTGTACGGCATTCAGGAAAATAAACTTTATTAATCAATAAGATAACTTGGCCCGACCCCGAAGCTTGGTCCGACCCCGAAGCTCACCGCCTACTCGATCAGCCCGAGGTCACGTGCCCGGCGCACCGCTGCGACGCGGCGGTGGGCGCCGAGGCGGTCGTAGACCTGCTGCAGGTGCCATTTCACCGTGGCTTCCGTTAAGCCCATGCGCGCAGCGATTTCCTTGTTGCTGGAACCGTCGGCAACGCACGTGAGAATCTCGCGCTGGCGCCGGGTCAGTACGCTGTCTCCCGATGGCGCTTGCGGCGCCGCGGGCGCGGGAATCCGGATCCTTGCGCTATCCGTGTCCGCTTCGCACAAGCGGCCGACGAGTTCCTCGAGCGCGTCACCGGCGAGCGTGCCGCTGTTGCGGGCTTGCGTGAGCACCGCCATGACCCCGGCACCTTCATCCAGCAGCGGTCGCACGAGTCCTGTTTGCAGAACAAGATTGACGGCCGGTCGCAACACGCGCCAGGCATCGCGCATTTCCCCGCTACCCGCGAGCATGGCCGCGAGCGTCGCGCGCAGGCGCATGGCATCGCGCGGACACGCGCGCCCCTCGACGTAATTGATCCACGTGCGTAAAACGCGCATCGCCGCGGCGGGATTTGCGGTTGCGTACGCAAGGCGGGCATGAATCACCGCTGCCACGCCGTCGGTGACGCTGGCGAGGCGTCCAGGCGGCGCCAGCGGGTGATCGCGGACGGCCACCGACGCGGCGGTCCGGTCGCGGGCTTCGTCCGCTCGATTGTCGATGAGCAATTGCCGCACCCGCTCGCCGAGTATATGGACCGCGAGGCGCTGGAATCCGTACGCGTTCGCGATCTCGTCGCCCTGATCCAGCACAGCACCGGCCTGCGCGCAGTCGTCGCGCAATCGCGCGAGGCGCGCGGCACACACGAAGCCGGCAATCAACTGATCGACGAAGCCGATCCGATCCGCCTGCGGCAACCAGCCATCGACGAGCGCGGCGGCCCCCACCGTATCGTTTTCCTCGTACAGCACGTCGGCGAGCAGCAACGACGGCATCGCGACGAGTGGAGACTCGGCACCACTGATCCTGATCGCCGTCTCGATCGCGCCCCGCAACACGGCCTGCGCGCGCCCGGGTTCGCCGTGCGCCAGGTACGCGGGGCCGACGATACTGTCGAACCAGACGGTACCGAACTCGGCGCCCACGCTCGTGTATTTACGCCGCACCCGCGGCACTTGCGCGAGCACGAACTCGCATTCGAAGCGTTCGCGGCGGGGCAACAGATCCGCGGTTTCAGCGGAGCCATCGAAATAGTCGTTGTCGCCGGTCGTGACCAGCGGCCAGCGCGCCCACAGTGATTCGGCCGCGTGAAAATCGTCGCGCAGCAACGCCACCATCAGTTCGCGATGCAGGACCTTTTCGTGCAGGGCCGGCGACACCCCGCCCACGGACTCCTGTGCCGCGACGAACTGCTTTACCTGTCGCAACCGTCGCTGCGCGTCGCGGATTTCCCAGCGCAGCGTATCGATCCAGATCAAGTCGAGTTGCAGCCGCGGACACTGCTCCTGTACGTCCTCGGGCAGGCGCGCGGCGAGGTTCTGCAGCGCATCGAGTTGCCCGCTCGCGAAAATCTGTTCGGAATACGTTTCGAGATAGCGCCCTGCCCCGACGCCGTCACCCGCGCGCAACGCGTACTCGATCGTTTGCGACGGACTTTCGTGGCGCGCGCACCAGGCGCTGGCGCGGCGGCAAATATCCAGCGCCAGGTCCGGATCGTCACGCTGCAGGCGCTGGCGCAGGAAGTCCGCAAACATGCCGTGGTAGCGAAACCGCTCGCCCGCCGGGTCGACGGGAAACAGGAACAAGCCGCGTTGCTGCGCCATGTCGAGCATCGCCGCGCTGTCGTTGCGTTCGAGTACCTCGTCACACATCGGCGCCGTCAGCTCGTCGAGCAGTCCGGAGCGCAGCAGGAACTGTTGCAGTGCCGGCGGCTGGCGCGCGAGCACGTCCTCACGCAGGAACGCCGCCACGGCCATATGGCCGCCGGTCAGGGATTCGATGAACGTTTCATGCGCCTGTTCATCGCGCATGCTGATCGCGGCGAGACGCAGACCGGCCGCCCATCCCCCGGTTTTGCGGGCGAGCGTCGCCACCGCCGGCGGCCGCAGCTCGAGTTGTTCGCGTGCGGCAAAACGCGAGACTTCGTCGGCCGTGAATTCGAGATCGCGCGGTGAGAATTCATACAGCTGCCCGAGTTGTCGCAAACGTCCAACCGGAACTCCGAGCGCTTCGCGACTCGTCAGTACGAACCGCAGCGTGGCCGGCGCATGTTCGAGCAACAACCTCAGGGTGTCGAGCGTCTGTTCATTCGTGATGTGGTGGCAGTCGTCGAGCACAAGATGGATGTCAGCGGTGAGCCCGCCAAGTTCGTTGATCAGGGTCGTCACGAGCGCGGCCGGATTCATCGGCACGTTCGAGTTCAGCAACGTCAGCGTGGCTTCGCCGATGGCGCCGGCCGCTGTCCGTAGCGCCGCGACGACGTAACGCAACAGGGTACGCGGGTCGTTGTGCGTTTCGGTCAGGCTCACCCAGGCCACCCGCCGGGCGGGATCGCACGGCGTATGTACCCAGGACGCCAGCAGCGAGGATTTACCGAATCCAGCCGGCGCCCGCAGGTGGATCACGCGGAACCCGGCCGCGCCGTCGAGTTTCGCGATGAGCCGTTCGCGCTCGATCAGCCGTGCGTCGGCGCGCGGCAGAGCCAGCAGCGTCGCGAGGAGTTGCGGATTCGACTCGGCCAACGTCGCCTAACCTCCTGATTCACCGGCAGCGGGATGCCGGATCGCGAAAACCTATCCGAAAGTATGGGTTTTGCTTGCGAGCAATACAATCCTGCCCCGCCGCCGCGGTTGGCGCGCCGCTGTGACGCTCCCCCGCACACTGCGTTCCAGCCCGAATGCCGCGCGTTCCGCGGCGCCTGGATCACCCAATAGCACCCGAGAGGACTGTCGATGACCCAGCCACACACCGCAATTTGCGACCGCTTCAGCAAGCCGCGACCGCAGGCTTCTAACCCGGTCATCGAACGCCTCGACGCCGACGATGCCACGCTCGCCAAACACCTGCCCGGCGCCGATCTGCCGGCCTTGCTCATGAGCGTGGCTCACCTGACCGGCGACTTCGATGTGCTGCGTCCCGAGTGGCGACCCACCGTACAGATTTCCGGCGTTGCCCGGATCGAGGTCGAGTCGCACGAGGCCGCGGCGATCCGCGCGGAGTGCCTGCGCCGCCTCGCCGCATTCCGCGACGCGAACACGCCGGTCGTGCCGCGCCCCACGCACGATCAGATCGCCCGTATGGCGGAATGGCTCGTCGGGCCGGTATCCGAACATTACGTGCCGCTGATCGCCGAAGAACTGATCGCCACCGGCGCCGATCCGCGCGAACCGACGTGGACGAAAGATATGCTCGATGCCGGGCGCGATTTTCATGTCGCGATCATCGGCGCCGGCGAGTCCGGTCTCGCCGCCGCGTTCCGGCTCAAGCAGGCCGGGATCCCGTTCACGATCTACGAGAAGAACAGCGAGCTGGGCGGCACCTGGCTCGAAAACGACTATCCCGGCTGCCGCGTCGATATCAACAGTTTTTATTACAGCTACGCGTTTGCGCGGCGCACATGGAAGGACTACTACAGCACCGCCGCCGATGTCCGCGCATATCTGAAGTCCGTTGCGATCGAGGCGGGCATTTACGAACACATCCGTTTCAACACGCAGGTCGAGCGTGCAAGCTGGGACGAAGACGCCGGCCTGTGGCAACTCGAACTCGCGCACGACGGCGGACGCGAAGCCGCACACGGACACATGACGGTGTTCGCGGTCGGGCAGCTCAACCGGCCGCTGCTGCCCGATATCTCCGGCCGCGATACGTTTCGCGGACCCGCGTTCCATTCCGCTGAATGGGATCACTCAATCGATTTCACGGGTAAGCGGGTTGCAGTGATCGGCACCGGTGCGAGCGCCGTTCAGTTCATCAAGGAACTCGCGCGCGAGGATTGTGATTTAACGATATTCGCACGCACGACAAACTGGTTGCTGCCGACCCCCGATCTGACCGATCCGGTAAGCGAGAGCACCGCGTGGCTGCTCGAGCACGTGCCGAACTACGCGCTGTGGTATCGCGCGGCACTCGTCATTGTCCAGGCGGTTGGATTCCTCGACGATATCGCCGTTGATCCCGCGTACCCGCCAACCGAGAAAGCCGTGTCCGCGCGCAACGACGCGCTGCGTGCCGCGATCACGGCGTGGATGGAACCGCAATTCGCCGACCGCCCGGATCTGCGCGACGTGATCATTCCGGATTCACCCGTCGGCGCGAAACGCATCATTCGCGACAATGGCGACTGGATCGCAACCCTGAAGCGCGACAACGTGACGATGCTGCGCAATCCGATCGAGGTCATCACGGAAACCGGGATCCGCACGGCCGACGGCACGGAACGCGAATTCGACGTGATCATCTACGGCACGGGATTCCGCGCCTCTGAGTTTCTCATGCCAGTCGGCGTGACCGGGCGCAACGGCGCCGATCTGCATGCACGCTGGCAGGACGACGCGCGCGCCTACATCGGTGCAACGATCCCGGATTTCCCGAATCTGTTCTGCATGTACGGTCCGAACACGAACCTCGTCGTTTACGGCAGCATCATCATGTTCTCGGAACTCACCGCGAACTACATCGTCGATGCGGCGCGCACGCTGCTCGAAGGCGGCTATAAGGCGCTCGACGTACGCCGGGATGTCTACGACAGTTTCAATGAACGGGTCGACGAACGGAATCGCAATCTCACGTTCGGATTCTCCAGCGTGAACAGCTGGTACAAGAATTCCCGTGGCCGTGTCACCCAGAATTATCCGTTTCATGCCTACGACTTCTGGCGTCGCACGCACGAACTGCTCGCAACGGATTACGAGTTCACGCCATAGGCGGCGTCAGCCGGCGAACGTGAGGCCGTGCGGGACGCACGCTCAGATCGAGTATTTCGATCGGAAGCGTGCGATCTCCTCGCGTACCTGCGGGGTGAGTTCGCGCGCGTCCACCCGCGCGAATATTTTTCTCAGCACCTCCCGCTCCTCGTTGTCCACTTCACGGTCGGCCAGTGCGAGGTGTTCGAGAAACGCAAGTTCGTCTGCATCAATCGTGTCATCATTCGCGAACATCACGAGAAACGCATAACGTCGCATGGCCTCGGCATTCGATTGTCCATCCATTCTTCCCTGCTCCATCTCGTGTGCCGCAACCGCACGCTTACTCGTTAAGCCACACCTCGGCCGCGTCGGTTTCCCCAGGCGTGAACGCCCGGATTTCGAGTCCGGGAATAAAGGCGCCTTCGAATTCGCTGACCCGCTGGATCCACGCCTCCGCGCACACGACCGCGATGCGATCGAAACGCCCCGTCAGGCGAAATAGATCCGGCATGCGGCCGAATTCGACGGCGAGTGCGCCGAGCGTCGGCAGCTTGAAGTCATCGATCCGGTACAGCATCACGCCATGCTCGATCGTCGCGGCCGCGGCGATCAGCTCATCGAGCGCGGCCTGCATTGCCTCACTGTCGAGCTGACCACTGAGCTCGATGTCGATGCGGTTCTCTCCGTTCGGGGACACACGAAACATCCGACTCGCTCCTGCCCGTCGTCCGGGCCAGTTGATTGGCGCACGATGCTACGCGAACGCTCGCCGCGACGATTGACGGAAGTCACGCCCCGCGTGGATCGTGCCCGGGGCTGATCTCCCACGGCCCTTCCGGCCGTACCGTGATGTCTTCGCACGGGGTGACCGAGCACAGCAGGATCCGCGAGTCGCCGAGATCGGCCGGATCGACGGTGGCATAGCGCGACAGCGCGCGGGAATTCCTGACTTTGCCGGACAGCAGTTGCGAGCGACACGTATAGCAACGTCCCTGCATGCAGCCCGCACTCAACTCGTAGCCGGCGTTTTTCGCCGCCCGCAGTACGGATTGCTGTGGCGGACACGTGAACGTGACCGTCGCCTGGGTGTCGGATACGAGCGTGACACGGCAAGCTGCTGACGGGTTCATGCGTTGTCCGTTGACGTCATTGCAAGTTCGATCAGCGCAAGGCGTCCGGCACCGAGCGCGGCCTCGAGCGCGTCGGGGAATTCATCGGCGTGCCGTACGCGGCAGCCAAACGCGCCAAACGATCGCGCAAACGCGGCGAAGTCGGGATTTGTCAGCGCATTGCCGAGTTCGCGGCCGGGGTAGCGGCGCTGCTGATGCATTTCGATCGTGCCGTATTTGTCGTTGTTGAACACGAGGATGACCGGGCAGGCGCCGTACTTGATCGCGGTGGCGATTTCCATTCCCGTCATCAGCATACCGCCGTCGCCGACACAGCCAACTACGGTCCGTTGCGGATGCGCCAACGCCGCCGCAATGGCCGCGGGCACGCCGTAGCCCATCGCGCCGTTCACCGGCGCGAGCAGGCGTCCCGGGCGCGCGTAACGCCGGTAGCGCAACGGCCAGGCGGTGAAATTGCCCGCGTCCGTCGTGATGATCGAATCAGCCTCGATGCGCGCATTCAGGATCGCCATCACCACGCCGAGGTCGAGCGCCCCGTCCGCGGGCGGCGGGATTTCGCTGGCGAGAAAATCCGCACGCGCTTGCGCGCACCAACCGGCCCACTCCGGACGCACGGGCAGCTCGAGTTCCGCGAGCGCCGCCGCGGCCGCGTCGACCGTGGCCGCGATACCCAGCGCGGTCGGAAAATTCAGCCCGAGCTGATGTGGATCCGGATGCACGTGCAACAGCGTCTGCCCGCTTGCCGGCCACGTGTAATCCTGGGTTGTCGGTTCATCGAGCCGCGCACCGATGACGACCACACAGTCGGCTTCGCGCACGCGCTGCCATGCCGTCGGCGCGGTACCGTAACCGAGGAAGCCGGCGTAACTGTCGTGATGGTTATCGAAACAATCCGCGCGCCGAAACGCACTGAATACGGGGATGCGATAGCTTGCCGCGAATGCCTGCGTCCGCGCGATCGCCGTTTCACTCCACGGCCCACCACCGATCACGATGATCGGTCGCGCGGCCCGCGCGAGCCGCGTGGCCAGCGCGTCGCAATCGCCGGGGTCGATCGGCGCGACGTGCGACGCGGGTCGTGCGACGGCCGTCCCGGCCGCAGTGCCCGACAATACGTCCTCGGGTAATGCGAGCACGACCGGCCCCTGGCGCCCGTGTTCCGCGAGCGCAAACGCCTCGGCCGTCATGGCCGCGACGTCGTCCGGTTCCGATACCTCGAACACGGCTTTCGCGAGCGGCGCGAAATAGCTCGGGTAATCGACTTCCTGAAACGCTTCGCGACCGCGATTGCGCCGCGCGACCTGGCCCACTCCGAGCACGAGCGGCAGCGATGCCTGGCGCGCGATGTGTACCGCGATCGAGGCATTCGTCGCCCCCGGCCCACGGGTCACGAACGCGACCCCGGCACGCCCGCTCAGGTGCGCCGTGGCCAGCGCCATCATCGCCGCCCCGCCTTCGTGACGGCATGAAATCAAATCGATTTCCGCGCGGCGGTCGTACAGCGCGTCGATCACCGCGAGGTAACTCTCGCCGGGTACGCAGAACACGCGCGCGACCTGTTCGACCCGTAACTGATCGACGATCCGGCGCGCCGCGGTGGCGCCACTCATGGCCAGCGCGGCCGGTTGCGGGTCGTCGAATGCTTCACACGAGCAATACCGGGGTCGTCAGCTCGGCGCGGTCCTCGAGATGACGATGGGCCGCGGCGGCATCACGCAGGGCGAACGTCGTCGTTGCGCGCGGTTTCACCGTGCCGTCGATCACGGCCGCGAAAAACCGCGCGGCGCACTGCTCCGTCTCCTCGACGGTCGCGGTGTAGTGATCGAGGCGCGGGCGGGTGAGATAGACGGAACCCTGGGCCGCGAGCCGCAACACGTCGAACGGTTCGGGTTTACCCGAGCCGTTGCCATAGGCGGCGAGCAGTCCGCGTGGCTTCACGCAGGCGAGCGAGGTGTCGAACGTATCCTTGCCGACGGAATCGTAGACGACATCACACAAGGCGCCGTCGGTGAAGTCCCGAACTTTCTGCACGAAATCCGCATCGCCGTATTCGAGCACGAGTTCGCAGCCCACCGCACGCGCCTGCTCGAAGCGATCGCGCGATCCGACCGTGCCGATGACCCGCGCGCCGAGATGCCTCGCCCACTGGCACAGGATCACCCCGGTCGCACCGGCCGCCGCGTGTACGAGGATCGTGTGACCCGGTTTCACTTCGAACATGCGAAACAGCAGGTATTCGGCGGTCATACCGCGCAACAAATTGGCCGCGCTCGTCTCGTCCGTGACCCCGTCGGGCATCGCGACGAGCGCGCGCTCGTTGACGACCCGCGCTTGCGCATACGCCCCGATCGGCGCCGACCCGTAAGCCACACGATCACCCGGCGCGAAACGCGTGACCTCGCTGCCAACGGCCGTAACCACGCCAACCGCCTGCTGGCCGATGATGGCCGGCAGCGGCACCGGATACAGTCCCGAGCGCATGTATGTATCGATATAATTGACCCCGATCGCCGTTTGTTGCAGCGCAACTTCGTGCGCCTTCGGCGCCGGTACCACGACGGTTTCGAATACGAGTTCATCGGGGCCGCCGAATTGATGGAGGACTATTGCCTGGGTCATGGATATTCCTGAAGTTGACTGAAGTGCCGGATCGTTCCCGCGCCTATTCTAGCGGACACCTGCCCGCAGCGTGCGCCACCATCGCGGGCGAAGCTTGTGTACAATTACCGTGACGACGGCGCTTTTTGCCGGCGCGCCGTCGAGGACAAAAAAGTGACGCCCGAATCACCGGGCCGCGACTCAATGGCACGAGGGAAACATTTATGAGCTACGTCGACGCCGTCGAAAAAACCGCAGTCCCGCATCCCGCGAAATACTACACCCCGCCCGGGTTCGAAACCGTCAACGGTATCCCGGTTGCCTACCGGCGCCAGGGCGAAGGCGAAGCCGTCGTGTTCCTGCATGGTGCCGGCTTCACCCGGCGCTGGCTGCCGATGTACGAAATGATGGCGAACAAATGCGATTTTATCGCGCCTGAAGCACCCGGATTCGGCGAAACCCCGCTGCCCGGCTGGTTTCGCGATTTTTCCGATCTGTCGATCCTCTACGATCAACTGTTCGAACAACTCGGCCTCGAGCAAATCCACCTGATCGGCTATTCGATGGGCGGCTGGGCGGCCGCGGAATTCGCGTCCTATTATCCGCGCCGGCTGAAGAGCCTCAGCCTCGTCGTACCGGTCGGCCTGCGACTCGAAGACAACCCCGGGGTCGACCTGTTTCAGTTGTCACCCGCGGAACTGATGGACCGCCTGTTCAACGACAAGAGCGTCATGGCGGAATTCATGCAGGGCATGGACGACTTCGATGAAGGCATCCATCTGTATGCCGAATTCTCGGCCGCCGCGCGCCTTATGTGGGCGCCGCGTTACAACCTCGCGCTCGAGCGTCGCCTGCAGCGGCTCACGTGTCCAACGCTCGTCGTCCGCGCCGAAGACGATCACCTGATCCCGAACGAAATGGCGGAAAAATACGCCGCGACCCTGCCACACAGCCGGCTCGTCATGATCCCCGAAACCGGCCACGAGCCGTGTCTCGAGCGCCCTGAGCAGCTCGTCGGGGAACTCGTCAGCTTCATCGAGGAGGCATCAAAATGAACAAACTGCGCTTCTATGGCTTCAACCTGATGCCCTACCCGTATATTCCGCCGACCGCGGAGTTCGAATCGAGCTGGGTCTCGCTGTCGAACAAGTACTACGAACCGCAGCGCGGCCGGCGCCTGTACAACGAGTACATCGACCAGCTCGTTGCCGCGGAGAAGTACGGCTTCGACGGCATCGGGGTGAACGAACACCACGCGAATTTCTACGGCACGATGCCGTCACCGAACATCATCGCCGCGATGCTCGTGCAGCGTACGGAACATATCCCGATCGGCGTGATCGGCAACGCGATCCCGCTGCACGGCAACCCCCTGCGCGTGGCCGAGGAAATCGCGATGCTCGACGTGATATCCGGCGGACGCATTATCTCCGGTTTCGTTCGCGGGATCGGCTGCGAATATTTCAACAACGGTGTCGTACCGTCCGACTCCGTCGAACGCTTCAACGAGGCGCACGATCTGATCATCAAGGCGTGGACGGATGACGGTCCGTTCACGTGGCAGGGCGAGCATTTCTATATCCCGAACGTGAACCCGATCCCGCGGCCAATCCAGGACCCGCATCCGCCGATCTGGATCCCCGGACAGGGGTCGCTCGAGACCTTGCAGTTCGTCGCGAAGCACAAGTACACCTACATGATGGTGTTCGCGCCGCAGTGGTTTACGAAGCTCGCGTTCGATGGCCTGCGCGAGGAGTGCAAGCGTCTCGGTTACGAGGCGCCGAAGACGATGGTCAACGCGAGCGTACCAACGTATGTCGCGGAAACCGACGAACAGGCGCACCGCGAAGCGAAAGCACACCTGAGCTGGGTGTTCAATACGGGACTGAAGATCCCCGATCAGATTTTCTTCCCGCCGGGTTACATGACCACGAAATCGTTCCGCAACTTCATGGGCGCCCTGCAGAAGGGGCATGTGAAACCGCAGTCGCAGCTGAGTTACGACGAACTGTTGAAAGATCGCTACATCATCGTCGGCTCGCCGGAAACCGTGCGTAACGAGATCGGCGAATACTGCGATGATGTCGGTGCGGGCGGTCTGCTTATGGGCGGATCGTCGATGGGACCGATGCCGAACTGGATGGTCATGAAGAACATGCAGATCTTCGCCGAGGAAGTCATGCCCGAATTCCGCGAAGCCGATGGCAAACCGGATTATCTGCGCGAAGAGCCGAACTCGCCGCGCACGCTGACCGAGGCTTCCGCGCAGTACGGCTATCCGGCCGAACCGGCGCGCTCGATCGTGACGGGTTCGGACGAACTCGTCGATCACCGCCTCGCCCATCTGCCGGAAGTCATCGATGCGTCGATGGTTCCGGTGAAGCCCGGCAAACCGAAAGCGTCGGCGGGCTGAACCCGGGTTCGCGCGTGGTCGGCGCGTCCGGCCACGCGTGGCGTCGGCACCGGGTAACCGTACCGGCACGCGCACGGCCGCGCATCGCGGGCGCGCGCCTCGTTGTCGGGCCCGGCGCCCGCCAGCTCCAGCAACAGCGTTAACAACCGCGGCTCTGATGACACCGGGCATGAAGCAACGAACGTTCGCCCTGCTCGCTCTCACGCTCGGCCTCGTGCATACCACCACGGCCGCCGACCCACCCGCACCGGGCACGACGCTCGATGCGTCGAATGTCGCGCAGTACGCGACGTTTATCGACGAGACGCTCGTCTCCCTGATCCGCGACGGCGATTTCACCATCGAAGTGACGGCCGGCGAATCGATCCCGCCGCACCCGGCGTTCGCGGCGGCGACGGAACGCTATCGCGGGCAACCGTCCCTGCCGGCCGAACCCGGTGTCCTGCTCGATTACGTCGCCGGCCGGCCGTTCCCCGCCCCGCCGGCGCACGACGATCCGCGCGCGGGGGACAAGCTCGCGTGGAATCTGCGCTATGCCTACGCCGGTGACGCGGGACTCGTGAAGCCGTTTTTCTGGCAGTACCGCAACATGAAAAGCGGCAACATCGAGCGCGAGTTATCGTTCGCCGCGATGTCGTTGCGCTTCCGCCACCGTGTCGTCATGGAGCCCCTGCCCGGGTTGCCGAACAACCCGTCGCAAATCTTCAATGGACTGTATCTGCAGGTGCTCGACCCGTCCGATATCCGCAACACCCAGGTCCTGATCCACCGGCTCGAAGACGACACGCGCCAGGAACAGGGCTGGTTATATCTCGGCACCCAACGCCGGGTACGACGGCTCCCGACCGGCCAGAACACGGATGCGTTTCTCGGCAGCGATATCATGATCGAGGACTTCCTCGGCTATAACGGCCGCCTCATGGATATGACGTGGCGTTATGTCGAGACGCGCGACGTGCTGTTGCCCTTCTACCGGCATAATGAGATCGCGCTCAGCGAGCGCAAGGCACCGCCCGGCGATTTCCGCTTCGTTGCTTTCGGCGGACGCGGTGGCTGTTTTCCGAACGTGAAGTGGCAATTCCGCAAGGCGTATCTGCTCGAGGCGATTCCGAAATGGAATCAGCACCCGTTATCGAAACGCCTTTATTATATCGACGCTGAAACGTACGCGCCGGCCTACGGTCGCCTGTACGATCGCAACGGCAAGTTGTGGAAATTCGCGCTCGCCGCGTACTCGCACCCGGACCATCACCTCGATGAAAACCGCGGCAGCCATGTCCCCGTACTCGACGCGGTGACCATGATCGATCTGCAGGCGGAACACTGCACGACGCTGCAGGCGCGCACGGAAGTGAACACCGAGGCTGCCAGAGCGGCGGATTTCGCGGTCCAGGCGTTGCGCAAGAAGGGTCGATAACTGGAATAGAACAAGGCAAAATTGGACGATGATAGACAAGCGTGTAGCAAACTTTGACGCGATCGTGGCGAACCTGCCGGAACTCCACGATGGTGCCATTATCACGGCCGGCGGCTTCGGCGATGCCGGCGTCCCGGAACAACTGATCGACGCGGTGACGGCGCTGAACCTGAAGAATCTGACGGTGATCGCGAACAACGCCGGGTCGGAGCGCGGCGGGGTCGGCAAGTTACTGAAAGCGGGCGCCGTGGCGAAAGTCATCTGCACGTTTCCCCGCTCGTCCGGCTCGGTCATCTTCGAGGAACTGCATGCCGCCGGCAAGATCGAACTCGAACTCGTACCCCAGGGTACGCTCGCCGAGCGGCTGCGTGCCGGCGGTGCCGGTATCCCGGCGTTCTTCACCGCCACGGCCGTCGGCACACCGCTGGCCGACGGCAAGGAATGCCGCGAATTCGACGGCCGCGAGTACCTGCTGGAACGCGCGATCAAACCCGACGTCGCGCTCGTGCACGCCGAGTGCGCGGACCGCTGGGGCAACCTCGTGTTCGCGAAAACGGCGCGCAACTTCAATCCCGTCATGGCCATGAGCGCAAAGGCGACGCTCGCCCAGGTCAACCGCTTCGTCGAACACATCGACCCGGAAGCGGTCGTCACCCCCGGAATCTTTGTCACCCGAGTCGTGGAGCTGAATTCGTGAGCGAGAAATTATCATCCACCGATATAGCCCGTTACGCCGCGAACGATATCGCCGAGGGCAGCTACGTGAATCTCGGCATCGGCATGCCGATGCTCGTATCGAGCTGCCTGCCGGCGGATCGCGAGTACGTACTGCACACGGAAAACGGCATGCTCGGCATGGGTCCGCAGCCACCCGAAGGCGAGGAAGACATGGAATTGATCAACGCCGGCAAACAACCGGTAACCCTGCTGCCGGGCGGTTCGTTTTTTCACCACGCCGACTCGTTCGCGATGATCCGGGGCGGTCACATCGATATTTCAATTCTCGGCGCGTACGAAGTCGCGCAAAACGGTGACATCGCGAACTGGATGCTGCCGGGGCCGAAACCGCCCGCGGTCGGCGGCGCGATGGACCTCGTCGCCGGCGCGAAGCAGGTGTGGGTGATGCTGTCGAGTCACGTGTCCAAGGACGGCTCGCCGAAGGTCGTGGACCACTGCACGCTGCCGCTGACGGGAGTACGCTGCGTCAACCGGATCTACTCCGACCTGGCGATAATCGACATTACAGACGACGGCTTTCTCGTCACCGGTATCGTCGACGGGCTGTCGCTGGACGAATTACAGCAGCAAACCGGCGCCCCGCTGCGGGCCGCGCCCGATCTGCGGGTGCTGCACGCGGGATAAGCGCCCGGGAAACCGGCCCCGGTTTCCCGTACCGGCACGGCGTAAAAAAAAGGCGCCCGCAGGCGCCTTTTTCTATGTCGGGCGACGCAACGGCGTCGCTTACTTGCCCGCCTTGCGCAGGTACTGCACGGTCATGCGGTTCTGCGCCTGCTCGTCTTTGTGCAGCAGCCCCTTGAACTGCCCGGTCGTGCAATGCTGCGCCTGGACGTCGATGATCATGAAGCAGTCATCGATCGCGACCCCCGAGCCCTTGTTGATCGGATGATGTTCATCCGGATAAGCCTGGCAGATCGAGAACGTCTTCCAGAAATCACCCTTGCGGTCGTAGAGCGAACTCTGCGGCAGCGTGAACGTCTGGGCGTCGATGTTCATGATCCGTTTCGACAACGGATGGTTCTTGTCTTTCGGCGTGGCCTCGACGCGATACACCTTGCGCAGTTCCCAGGTGGTTTCCGCGAAGCAGTCACCGGTGCCGCCGAAATCGACGTACTGGTAGCCGTCCGGTTCCTTGTGATCGTCGGTCAGACGCAGGGAATTGTGGCGATGGAACGGCAGCAACACGTTTTTCGTATCGATGTATTTCCATTCGTAGTCCGAGACGCGGTTGTTATAGCCCTCGAAGTCTTCGATCATGATGTCCGTGCCGAGGAACGAATCCGTCGTCTGCCCCGTCGCCAGGCGACGCACGCGCCGCTGGAAACCGAGATACAGCCACGCATCGTCGCGTTTCGTATCGTCCTTGTAGCGATGAATCAGCAACTGCGTGTCTTTCAGATCGAAAGGCTCTTTCGCGATCGTGTAGATCGAGCGGAACAGTTTCGCCGTATTGTTATCGAGTTCCGGAACCGGCTCGGTGTTCACGCGGTGCATCCAGTTGAGGAAGCGGAAACACCACTGGATCGTACGCTCCAGCTTGCCGGTCTTCATGCTTTTGTATTTCCAGAAGAACGGGCAGATATCCGCGTTGTCACCCCAGTTGTAACCGTACTGGTAGTTCCACGCGAGCTTGATCCCGGCGTTCGGATCGTTCGGATCGGGCTCCGCCGGGAACGGACGTCCGGCGACGAAATTGCCTACCGTGCCATCCGGATTCAACACCGGCTGGTTCGCGAGCGCGTTGCGGGTTGCCTGAACGTAGTTCGGGTGCAGCTCGAGGGATCCGGTCGGCGCGGTTTTCATCTCGAAGCGACCGTTCTTCAGGTGATCGTACATCCCCGGATCGAGGATCTCCTTGAATTGATCCGCGTTAGCCTGGTTGATCACCATGCCCGGTTCGTAGCCCGGGAACTCCGGGGTATACGTCTTGTACGGGAAGAACGAGTTGTCCACGTCGGCTTCGTCGAAGGCCGCCGCGCCGCAGGACAGCGCGAGCGCAATGATCGTCGACGCCGTTCGCAGGATGGTTGAAATCTTCATAGGTGTTTCCTCTCTCGATTCGCGAATGTCGCATACCCGGCAATGTTCGGACGGCTGTTGTTGTTGTTTGCGCCGTCGGGCCGGGTGCGCCAGCTTCATCATGTCGTGGCTCGTGGTCGGACCGGCCTAGAACCGGAACCGCAGCAACAACTGGAGTTCATCTTCGTGCTGCGCCATCCCGATCGGTCCCGAGCGAAAGCGACCGAGCGGTTCAAAACCGATGCGGTTACCCAGGCTCAGGAACTGGTCGGCGGACGGAAAACAGTCTGCATCCGTCGGTGCCGCGCAAGCCGAACCCGCCGTGAACGGCGGCGCGCCATTCGCCGTGCGTCCGTCATCGACGGAATTTCTCGACCGACCGAATTTGACGTTCGCGCCAAACGTCAGGCGCCAGTTGTCATTGATCAGCCAGTCCACCCCCGGTGCAATGACCCCGGCTTGCGCACGGATGTCATAGGCGGTGATGAAGCGCGGCTGGATACGGTCGTTCGCGTAGAACCCCTGGATCAGGAACGTGCCGATGAAGTTGTTGTCCCAGTCGGCGAAGCCGACCTGCCCGCCGTTGCCGCCGCCCCCGTTGAACACATCGGGTCGCGGGTTCGTGAAACGTTCGTGGTCGAGTATGTGCTGGCCAAACATCTGGGCCGACAACAGGAACGTGCGGTTCGGGTTCAGTGCCCGGATATACGTGGGCCGGTCCCAACCCACGACCCAGCGGATCAC
>CAXBJY010000044.1:0-46410 GCA_963976285.1 uncultured Gammaproteobacteria bacterium | reverse complement strand
CCGGCGTTACTCATCGCTTATTTAGCCCGGCTAAACGACGCTCTTCGCGCCTTGGGTTGCGCAACAATGACTCCCGGCGCGATGCTACTTATTTTTGAGACCGCTTCTAGACGGGGTTCGCAAAATAGCCATTGCGATCAGTGATTTTGCGATCGTTTACCCCTCGAACCCGGGTCGCTTGGCTATACTGGATTCAGCTTTGCAGATTCAGGCCGCTTACGTTCAAGGGGCTCAAATACAGGCTGAAGGAATCATGACTGTTGCCAGTTCAACCGTAGAAGAGTCAATCACCACGTTTCTTACCCATTGCCACCGTCGACAATACCCGGCTAAAGCCTCGATCATCCGCCAGGGCGATCCTGCCGGCGAGCTCTATTACATCATCAGCGGTTCGGTGACGGTGTTGCTCGAGGACGACAAAGGCCATGAAATCGTGCTCGCCTACCTGAATCCCGGTGATTTCATTGGTGAAATCGGCTTGTTCAATGCGGATGCAAGCCGTACCGCGCTCGTGCGTGCGCGCGCGCCGAGCGAAATCGCGCAGATTAGCTACAAGAAACTGCGTGCGCTCACCGAGTTGTATCCCGACCTGATCATCGCCATGACGAGCCAGATTGCCCGGCGACTGCGCAATACGAACCGCAAACTCGGCGATCTCGCGTTTATGGACGTATACGGCCGGGTCGCGCGGACTTTGCTTGATTTGTGCGACCAGCCGGATGCCATGACGCACCCCGATGGCATGCAGATCCGGGTGACGCGTCAGGAACTTGCACGACTCGTGGGTTGTTCGCGGGAAATGGTCGGCAAGGTCCTCAAAGATATGGAAGAGCAGAAGCACATCGAGGTATCCGGCAAGAATATCGTCGTGCTCGGGGTGCTGCCGAAGTCGGCGCGCGCGGCCAGCGAGCTCGCGGAAAGCTAGCTCGCGCGGAACGCCGGCGCCGCTTGGGGATCCCGGCGCATCGGCAGTGAGCGGGCGATAGCCTACGTCCGGCCGTGCGCTGCCCCCCCAGCGTACCCCCGTCGAAGCCCGGGCGAGTCTTCCGCGGACTCCGCGGGTCGCCTGTCGCGTCCGCGCCGCGCCGCAATATCTGCGTGGCGGGGTTAACCACGACACAATATACTGTGCGCACCGCTGGCCCCCGAAATCTTGCCGGCCCATTCCCGGTTGTCACGGAGGTACTACCGCATGGTTCGTTTGCTCCTCTGTATCGTGCTCATGTGCAATGCCTGGTCCGTCGCTGCGACCGAACTCGAGCGCGCGGACAGCGCCCTGATGCGCGGCGATTACGCCGCCGCGATTGCCATCCTCGAAACGCTCGCCGCGGATGGCAATCCCGCCGCGATGACCCACCTGGCCAGCCTCTACCATCGCGGCGAAGGCGTAGAACGCGATATCGACAAGGCGGTCGAGTTATATCTCGTGGCCGCCGAACTGGGTCAGGCCGAGGCGCAATTCAACCTCGGCAATATGTATCTCCTCGGCGAGGGAGTGCCACAGGACGAATCGTGGGCACTGAGTTTTTATCGCCTTGCCGCGGAGCAGGGACATCAACTGGCAGCGCAGAACCTGCGTGAGCTTTATCGTTCGAACGGCGGCGCGGATAGCTCCGGCGAGGTGGCCGTTGCGACGGTGCAACCACGGGTTGCGCCGAATCCGCCATTAGCGTCGAAACCGGCGGCCACCGAAGGGCCCGGTGTGGCACGCGTTGCTGCGGCGCCAACGGCCCCGCGTGTCGCGGCGGCGACAACGACCGCAAATCCGGAGATGCCCCGGCTTGCTCCCGACGCCGCGGCGCGAATTGCACCGGCGAACGCAGCAAACCCGGAGGCGATCGAGGCGCCAATCGTGACGCTCGATCCGGTCGAAGCTCGCGTAGAAGCACCCGCGCAAGCGCTGACTTCCGATCAGAGTGCCGCATTGCGGCTTGCGAAAGCGCACGGCATTGCCGTGGACATCGACTCAACGGACTCCGATGCCCCAGTTGCGCCCGCGTCTGCGTCTGCGGCGCCGGCAGCAGCACCCGCACCCGCAGCGGCAGCGGCAGCGGCAGGGCAGGCCTCCGCGGCAACGGCCGCCGATCTCCGCTCGCGGTTCGAGCGTGCTGAACGAATGCTGGCGTTGGAAAACGATGACCAAGCGATTGCGCAACTGATGGAGCTTGCGGCCGCGGGGCACGCGGACTCGGCCTCGCGTCTGGCGCAACTCCATGCCCGCGGGCGCGGGGTACCGCAAAACGCCGCCACCGCGCTGCAGTGGCAGGCGCGCGCGGCGGAACTCGGGCACGTCGAGGCGCAGTTTGAACTCGCCGAAAAATATGCCCGTGGCATCGGGGTCGCACCCGACGAGGCGATGGCGATCACGTATTACCGCGATGCCGCGCGCGGCGGTCATGCGCAAGCGCGCGAGAAACTCCGCGCGATCTACGACAAAGCCGGTTTGCCGATGCCGGAACTCGTGCGCCGGCAGGCACCGATTGCGATCACGGCGCCGGTTACGGAGCGCCCGGTACAGCGGCCTGTGCCGGTGCCCGCAGCCGCCGCATCAGCGGCCACGGTCTCACGCCGCGACCCGATCGCGGAATCGGCGCCGACGGCCCCCGATGCGCCGGCGGCAAGCGACGCTGCGCCAGCCACAGACGTGACGAGGTCGGTGCAGGAAGAGGTGAAACGGGAATCGCGCGTAGCGGACGCGACTGCGCAGATTATGGCGCCAGCCGCCGCGATGTCAGCGTCCGTGCCTGATACACCGGCAGCGACACCCGTCGCTGTGGCGCAACCCCGCCTGAGCCCGGATGCCATCGTCGTACATCCCGAGCGAGTCGAGTCACCGGTAATCGCCGCGACGGAGTTCACTCCGGCGTTGCCGGCGAATCATGAAGTCGTTCCGGGGTCGGTACTTGCGCGCACAAGCCATGCGGCCGCGGCGCCGTCCGTCGCCGACACACAGGATGAGACTGCGCTGTTGTCAGCGGTCGAGCACGAACCCGTTGCCGACCGGGGATCTGACGATGCGCACGAAGCTGTCCTGGCCGCGTCCGCTGTCGGCGACGAGCTCGTGAGTGCAAGTGCGAGCGCCGAAGAAAGTGCCCTCGCGGGTGGCGCGGCCACCGCGTCCGTCGTCGACACCGCGGTGGGGTCGACCGGCGCAGTCGTGAGCACGGGCGGAGCGACCGTGACGGCGTCCGGCGACAACGGTTTATTCGGACGCCTGGCCGGCTTGTTCGGCCGCCAATCCACGCCCGCGACGTCGGCGGCGGATTCCGCGACAACCGGCTTTAACGCGCAACATCTTGCGAGCCCGTCCCGTGACAGCACCGAGCGGGGCGCCGCACCGGGTGCTGCGCAGCTCGCCGAATCGCCAGTGGTCGCGGCCGCGGAACCGGCCCCGGTTGTGTCCGCGCAATCATCGCGCGAACCGTCAACTGCCCCCGGTGTTGGCGGAGACACCGCGGCTTCCGTGGGGACCACGCGCCGGATACCCGGGGACATGGCCGGGGCGAACGCCGACATCGATGACGCCAAGCGTGCGCTCGCGGTCGGTGAGCTGGCGCGCGCCGCGGAAATATTCAACCGCCTCGCGCAAGCCGGCGACGCCGAAGCCCAGGCGCATATCGGATATATGTATTACACCGGCGAAGGCGTCGACCTCGACCTCGTCCGCGCCGTCGACTGGTATCGGCGCGCGGCAGTGCAGGGTAATCGCGACGCGCAGTACAACCTCGCGGTTGCCTACGCGTTTGGCGAAGGCGTCCGGCAGAACGATGACGAAGCGGCGATCTGGTACCGGCGCGCGGCGGAACAGGGCAGCGCGATCGCGCAATACAGTCTCGGTATGTCCTACGCGCTCGGCGAAGGAGTCCCGCAGAGCGACGTCGAGGCAACGAAATGGTATCGGGTCGCAGCGGAGCAGGGTTATGCCGCCGCGCAGTACAACCTGGGATACAGCTATCGGACCGGGCACGGGGTGGCGGCCGATGAGACCGAAGCACACCGCTGGTTTGAAGCGGCGGCAGCGAATGGTCATGCATCGGCGCAGTACAGCCTCGGCTACATGTATCGCTCGGGGCGTGGCGTCGAGCGCGATGTCGAGGAAGCCATCAAATGGTATCGACTCGCCGCGGAGCAGGGACATCCCGACGCCCGTGCCGATCTCGCATCACTGAACCCGGACGACTGAGGCATGCACGTTCGGATCGAAGCGACGGTCCACGCGGTCGTCAAACCGCGGGGTGATCGCCCCGGCATGACGCAATGGATCGCGCGCCAGACATGAGCATCTATCGCGAACGTTTTTTTCCGTGGCTGATCGATCGCCTTGCCGGCGACGAGAACCTGCAGGCGATCCGTGACCGCGTGGTCGAAAAAGCCACCGGCCATGTCATCGAGATTGGATCCGGTACCGGCGCGAACTTTCTCAGTTATACCGACGGCGTCACGTCGCTGACGACGATCGATCCGAATCCTGGCATGAACCGGCGCGCCCGCAGGCGAATCAGATACCTTGAATTTCCGGTTGACGCACGCGAACTGCGTTGCGAAGCGATGCCGATGAAGGACGGGAGCTTCGACAGCGCCGTGCTGACTTTCACCCTGTGCAGCCTGTCCGATCCCGTCGCGGGTTTGCGCGAGGTGCGCCGCGTTCTCAAACCCGGCGGCCGTTTGCTGTTCCTTGAACACGGTCTCAGTGAACAGCCCCGGCTCGGTCGCTGGCAGCACCGACTTACACCGCTGCAGAACCGCCTGTGCGACGGTTGTTCACTCGACCAACCGATCGCGCAGATGATCACCGACGCCGGCTTCACGATCAGTGAGTTGTCGAATTACTTCCTCGATGGCGTGCCGAAAGTATTCGGTTACATGTACGAGGGTTGCGCCACGAAGTGAACGCGGCACGCCGCGGTCGAAACCGGCGGCGTGCCCTTGTGCGCATCAGGGGTTGACGGCGATACGTCGTGCTTTTGCTTTTTCGCCTTTGGGAATGACGATCTCGAGAACGCCGTGCTTGCCGTGCGCGGTAATCCCTTCCGGGTTTGCGCTGTCGGGCAGCGTGAACCGACGATAAAACGTGCCGCTGACGCGCTCGACGCGCCGGAAGCCGCGTTGTTCGACGGACTTTTCGTCATTGCGCTCACCCTTGATCGTGAGGATGCCGTTGTCCATCGTCACTTCGATGTCCTCCGGCGCAACGCCGGGAATATCAGCAGTGATGACGAAGCGTTCGGTTTGTTCCTCGATGTCGACGGCCGGTGTCCAGTTGCTCGTCGCGACGCTGGATGCGTCATCGGATTCCAGGCCGCCGATGCGGTTCTGGAATGCGCGGTTTACTTCCTGATGCAGTTTCGACAAGGTGCCGAAGGGGTCGTATGAAACCAGTGCCATGGTAACCTCCACTCGCAGTATTTCTATACCGTTAACGTGGGGCCGCATGGCGGGATTTCAAGCACTCCGCTGCGTTGCTAAGGATCGCGCGCGGCGGCGATCGGTCCCCCCTCCGCTCAGGTCAGATCTCGACGGACTCGTCCGTTTCCTCTTCGGCGGGCGGTGGAGATGCCGGTGGTCGTTTCATTGCTTCCTCGAGTTCCTGCGTGAATTGTTCGAGGCGTTTGCGCAGTTCCGGAACGTGCTGTTTGATTTGATCCTCGATCCGCGACAGTTCCCGCTCTATTTGCGGCAGGGTGTGTTCGAGTTCCTGCACGGAGCGTTCGATGCCCTGTTGCAGGGTGTCGCCGAACTCGTGAACTTTATCGATAACCGCGGCCAGCTTGCCCGCATTCGCGACCGCTTCCATCGTCTTTCCGTAATCGACTTTCCAGTCTTCGTCTTCGAGGACAAGATAGGTTTTCAGGGGAAACTCGAGCGGCTTGTCGCCGGCCACGGTTATGGTCGTGTCGATCGTTGCTTCGCGGCCGTCGATAACGATACGCCCGAGTTCCGTTGCGGTAATCGGCAGTACATCATCGAGCGATTCGAGCGCTGCGGCCTGTGCGGCCATGATGCGTCGCTTCACGATCCGGGAGTCGCCTGCTTCCAGCGCTGCCCAGAATTCGGATGCAACTTCGACGGGGGTAGACGGCCTGCTGCAGGCGGCAAGGGTTGCGGTAAGAAGCAGCACAAGAATATGTGCGGAGTTGAGTTTCATCGATTCGTGGCGTCGCTCAGGGATGACCCTATGATAGCCGGAGCGCCTGCTAAGTTCCCGCCGACCGCAATCGGTCGGCTCGCCACACGAATGCGGGATCGGTTTTTGTTCAGGACGCCTCGTTCGCGATGTCGAGACCCCGCGGGCCACTGAACGGCATGCGGTCAGGTGCGGTCACCTTGCCCATACGAATTACCCGCCGCCATTCGTCGTCGCTCAGATCAGCGCGGTGATTGGCATGCAGATCGTCGGCGACGTCGCAGAACGAGTCGACCTCTTCGAGCATGTAGTACACCTCGAGCAGGCGCAGCTTGGCTGAGTAATTTTTCGGGTTTGCGGCAATCACGGCGATGAGTTGTGCTTCCGCTTCGTTATAGCGACCGTGCGCAATGTTGTGATCGATCTCCGCATCCGCCCCGGCGGATCCGTCAACGCCGGGCGGTGTGTTAACCGAGGCCGCTGCGACCTTCGGCGCGTCACGATTCGCGAGCATACGCTGCACTTCGCTTTCCATCTGCACGCGGTTCGCGGCTTTGCGTGCGACTTCGGCCTTGAAGTCGGCTTCGCGTGCGTGATGAGCCACTTCGGCCTTGCGCTTCTTCATGACAGCGAGACCCTTGCGTACGGCGAGCGCGACCAACGCCAGCAGTGCGAGACCCGCACACGCGAGTGCGACTGTCGTCGCAACGGACATACCACGCGCGAACCGCGTATCAGCCGGAGCGTCGACCGCGACCGCTCCGTCAGCTTCCGCAGCGGGCGATTCGGCCGTGGTGCGTTCCGCAGCCGCGACGACGGCTTCCGGCGCCGCGGTTTCCGGCATCGATGTCGTATCCTGCGTCGCGATGTTAACGTCCGCCGCCGCGGCCTGCGCCGCAACGGGCGCGCTTGCCGTCGCGGTCACGTCCGCGCGCTGACGCTGGGTGTCGTACTGTTGCTTCAGCGCCTGGTACTTCAAGCGCAGGCGTTCAAGCTCCGCCGCGAGTTGCGGATCACGCTGACGCCAGTCGACGGCCTGTCGCGGTTCGACGTTTGATTGCTGCGATGCTTGTGTTGCGACCGACGGCGAAGGCGCCGCGGCGGGAGTCGTCGCAACCGGATCGCCTGCAGTTGTCGTTGGCGCAACGGCAGGTGTTGCGGCGACCGTTCGTAGCGTCGCCGGCTCCGCCGACGCTGTCGTGTTCGATTCAAGCGGCAGGCGCAACTCGGCACCAAGGATCAGACGATCGCGATTGCCGTTGACGAATGCGTGCGGATTGTCGGCGAAGATTTGCGCGATGAGATCGTTCGTGCCGGCGCCGGTTGTTCGACTTACGCGACGCGCAATCGCCCACAGGGTATCGCCGTTGCTGACGGTGTAATTCGTATCCGTGATCGGTGCGCGTGTTCGAACCTGGCGTTTCGATGCGGTACCACGAACCGGCGGCGGGGGATTCAGCGCGAGCGAGTAGTTGCGCATGACTGCGTTCTCGCCGACGTATACTTTCACCCGGAACGCGAGTGCGGGTTCGGTAATGGGGGAATCGGAGCGCAGCTGGATGTACGGTGTACCGTTCGCGGCAGTCGTTAATTCGGCGCTCATTCCCGAGACTATCGTCGCGATGTTCGAGTTCGCGCGGTAAGCGATATCGGGCAGGACTTTCAGGCGCGGCGACTGCTGCTTGTCGTTCGCCGTCAGCCACACGCCGACGGTCGCGTCGAGCGGCTCACCGATGGCCGAGTGCGTGCGGATATCGCCAAGCTGTATCGCTTCGGCGGCGAGCATAAAAACGCTCGCGGTAAATGTCAGGACTAATTGCAGACTGATTATCGAACGGCGACGTGACATGGCTCACTTCCTTCCCCAATCGCGGTGCAAACGAAATACACTTTCACGCTTTATTCAACATCTTAGACGAAGCGAACGCCGAAGAATATGAACTATTACAGCCCCGCAAACCTTGTCTACCCGCGGGGCACAACTACGTTATCGGTCCAGGCCTCAATAACTTGTGGGGACGGCCGTGGAGAGTCCCATATATGGCCAAATCGGCCCCGGATGGCGGGAATCCGAAGATCCCGCAGTTTGACGCAGATTATTACGAGCGCTACTACCTGAAGCGTGCAACGCGTGTCGCGGAGCCGGCATATTTCGCGAACATCGCGCGGTTTATCAGGGCTTACTGCGACCTGCTCGAAATCGATATCAACGGCGTACTCGACCTCGGTTGCGGTATCGGAGCACTGAAAAATCCCCTCGCGGAGAGCTTTCCGCGCGCAGCCTACACCGGGGTCGACATCAGTCCCTATGCGTGTGCGAAGTACGGCTGGGAGCGGGCGACCGTCGACGGATATCGTGGCGACCCCGTGGACCTCGTCGTTTGCCATGACGTGCTGCAGTACCTGCGACCCGGCGCCGCGAAGGCCGCGATTCGCAACCTCGCCGAGCACTGCGCCGAGGTGCTGTACTTCGGCGTTCTCACGCGTGAAGACTGGGAACTGAACTGCGACAAATCGCGCACCGACTCCAACGTCTATCTGCGCGATGCATCATGGTACCGAAGCAAACTCTCGCGCTACTTTCGCAACCTCGGCGGCGGTTTGTACCTCAGCCGGTCGAGCGAGATAGCCGTGTACGCGCTCGACTACTTTGATTGATCCGGGGCCGGGATAAACCGTAACGCAAGTCCGTTGTTACACCAGCGCATGCCCGTTGGTTGCGGGCCGTCATCAAAAACATGACCCTGGTGTCCGCCGCATTTAATGCAGTGATATTCCGTACGTGGCCAGATGAGCTTGAAGTCCTTCTTCGTGTCGAGGTGATCAGGGATCGCGGTAAAAAAGCTCGGCCAGCCCGTGCCGCTGTCGTACTTCATTTCGGAACTGAACAACGGCAGGTCGCAGGCGCGACAAACGAATATTCCCGGCCGTTTCTCGTCGTTCAGCGGGCTCGAGAACGGTCGTTCCGTATCTTCCTCGAACAGCACGTCATACGCATCGCGTGGCAGTGCTTCCTGCCATTGTTCCGAACTGCGAACGAGGCGCGTCGTGTTGTCCGCGATCCGGGCGCCGGGGGCGAGCAGTTCGCGCCAGTGCGCGTGGATGTCCTCGAGCGAATGTGACCGGGTCGCGGCGTAAATACCGGTCGCCCACGATCCGAACAGTGGCAGCGTGGCAGCGCCACCGAGCGTCAAAAACAATCTGCGTCGGTCCATGCTGAACTCCTTGAATTTCGCTTGATTGTCACTTGGTTGTCCGCGCCGCACCGAAGTTCAATCGCATGAACGCTGCGGTGCCCGCGTGACGGCGCTCACGGCGTCGCGAAATAATTCGCGAGGTACGTGTCGAGGTCGACGTCGTCGCTGGCTTCTGTCTCCGCCTGCTGTTCGATCGACTCGGCGGCGATGCGGGCATACTCCGTCGATTTTTCAGGTGAGAGTTTGCGTTCCCTGAAATACTTCTCATGTTGTTCGGACAGCGCGAATGCGAACTTCGCGAACGGCTGTTCCGAGTCGCGCATTTCCGCGAGGATCCGTGCCGACGGCAGCAGGTCGAAGTCTTCGAGACAACGACGCATGGTCGCGAGCGCCTCGCGGTATACCGGTACGTCGTTACCGGCATCGAGCGCGGCGCAAACCGCGGCGATGCCGTCGAAAATTTCATTCGCCCACTCGAGCAGCGGTTTCGTGCCGCCTCTGTGCTGCAGCGTCAGACCGGGCTCACGTCCGCGCAAGGCAACCGTCAGTTCGTTGTACTGGATCGTGCGCTGCTCCGCCGCGGTGATTGACGGGCTGTTTTCGAGCAGGCAGAAAATCAGGAACGCTTCGATAAACCGCAACTGCTCGACGTTGACCCCGTTCGGTTCGAACGCATTGACATCGAGTGCGCGAATTTCAACGTACTCGACCCCGCGTGCGTGTAGTGCCGCTGACGGCTTTTCACCCGGCTGCGTGACCCGTTTCGGGCGCACGAAGCTGTAGTACTCGTTTTCGAGCTGCAGTGCGTTCGTATTCAGCTGCACATACCGATCGCCGTCTTTCACGCCGATGGCCTCGTATTCCGGGTAGGGCGTTTCGATCGCCGCGCGCAGGCTTTTGACGTAATCGGCGAGGCTGTCGTACGAGATCGCGAGCGCGGACTGGTTCTTGTTCTTGTAACCGATATCACTCATTCGTAGTGATGTCGCGTAAGGCAGATAATGGGTTCCGGAGTCGAACGATTTGAAACGGGTCGTGCGCCCGGCAAGAAAGGATTTGCACACGGCCGGAGAATTCCCGAACAGGAACGGGATCAACCAGCCGATGCGGTGAAAATTACGGATGAGTCCGAAGTAGTGTTCATCGATAAACTCGCGCAATGGCCCGGCATCTTCTTCCTCTTCCTGAAACTCGGGCCAGAATTCCGTCGGTAGCGAGTAGTTGAAATGCACGCCCGCGATCGCCTGCATCCGGCGGCCGTAGCGGTAGTCGAGTCCGACGCGGTAGATGTGTTTCATACGGCCGATGTTCGAGTTGCCGTAGTTTGCGATCGGAATGGACTGATCGTCACCGACCGCGCACGGCATACTGGCAGCCCACATGAGTTCGTCGGGACTCAGCGTCGCGTAGAGAAAGCGATGCAGATCGTCAAGACAGGCTACCGTATCGGCGGAATCCGTAAATGCGGGGGTAACGAGTTCCGTGAGCGCTTCGGAATAGTCCGTCGTAATGTACGGGTGCGTCAGCGGCGAGCCCCATGCTCGCGGGTGCGGAGTCCTGGCGACGGCGCCGTCGCGCGAAATCCTCAGGCTTTCTTTCTCGAGCCCCTTGCGGCCCCCCTGCAGTAGCGTTTCGTCGCACGCTACAGATAATTTCTTCAGTCGCTGTTCGGCGCGGCGGTACATGGGTTCAGGCAGTACGATAAATTGCGGTCCGGCGGAGTATATCAGCGGTCCGTGCAAGCTGATATGTTTCTGCGACGAGTGATCGACCGGCGCCCGCGGGCGGGAATTCGACATCCATGCCGCGGTCGGACAAAACATGTATACAAAAATGTCGGGAAGGCGAACGTGCACCTGCTGGTAGTTGAAGACGATGAGGAGCTGGCACGGCAGCTGTGCGCGGATTTGCAGCAGTTGGGTTATTCAACCGATGTTGCGACAACGCTCACCGAAGCGCGCATCCGGCTTGCCGGAACCACATACGATGTGATCATTCTCGATCGCCTGCTGCCCGACGGCGACGGACTCTCGTTCCTCGGCGAGTTGCGGGAGCAGGATGATCGCGTGCCGGTGCTGATCCTCTCGGCACTTGGCGAAGTCAGCGACCGCGTCGAAGGCCTGCAGCGCGGCAGCGATGACTACCTTGTAAAACCGTATCACCGCAGTGAACTCGATGCGCGTTTGCAGGCACTGATCCGTCGCAATACCCGGACTGCGCCGGCAGTCGAGTTGACGGTTGGAGATCTGAAAATCGACGTGCTCGCGCGTCGGGTCACCCGCGGCGGCAGTACGATCCGGCTGCAACCACGGGAGTTCACGCTGCTCGAATACCTTGCGAGAAACGCCGGTGAGGTTGTCACGCGCGCGATGCTGCTGAAATCCGTATGGGGTATGACGTTCGATCCGCAAACGAATGTCGTCGATGTCCACATTTCGCGTCTGCGCGCGAAACTGGATGTCGATGGCGAACCACCGCTGCTGCACACAGTACGCGGCAAGGGTTATTGTCTTGCCGCGCCGAACTGATTCCAGTCCGTCTATTGCGTTCAAGATGAGCTTTGCGTTTGCGCTCGTTTTAAGCGCAACGGTTGCCGCGTTCGGCGGGTTTGTGTTCTGGTCGACGGTCGGCTTTATGGAGCGGCAGACGAACACCGTCATCGAAACCGACATCGAGGCGCTCTCGGAGGTCTACCAGCGCGATGGTTTGCGGGGCCTGATCGCGACGATCGAATCACGCATAGACCGCGATCCGGCGCGCTCTTCGATCTACCTCGTTGCCGACGCCGCCCGCAACCCCGTGGTCGGCAATATTTCCGCGTGGCCCGACAGCATGCCCAACGAGGAGGGTTGGATGGAATTCAGCCTGACGGAGCGTGCGGGCGGGGAGCGTACACCGGCGAAAGCGCGTCCGTTCCTGTTGCGCGGCCAGGTCAATCTGCTCGTTGGCCGGGACATCCGCAGTTTGCAGGCCACGAAAACCCTGATCGAGCAGGCGCTCGCCTGGGGTACGGCGCTTGCGATCTGCGTTGGCGTCAGTGCCGGTTTGTTGTTGTCGCGGCGTTTGCGCCGGCGCCTGCGCAGTATCATTGACACGAGCCGTGACGTGATGCGCGGGGACCTGTCGCGACGGGTCCCCGATTCCGGCAGCGATGACGATCTCGACGAAGTCGCGCTCAATCTGAATGCAATGCTCGACGAGATCGAACGTCTGCTCACCGGTATCGAGCATGTTACAAATAACGTGGCGCATGATTTGCGCACCCCGCTGGCGCGGCTGCGCAACCGGCTCGAACGACTTCGCGACAGTCGTGACGAAGCGGAAATGTCGGGTCTGCGCGCGGAGATCGACGCCTGCGTGACAGACGTCGATCATCTGCTCGCAACGTTCGGCGCATTGCTCAGGATCGCGAAACTCGAGGCGGCCGGTTTGCAGGCCGACGTGGGTTGCGTGGACCTGGAGGAAATCGCGACTGCCGCGGTCGACCTGTACGAACCGCTGGCCGAACAGCGGGGCTTGTCGATCAGGACCTCATTGAGTACGGCGCGCGTGCGCGGTGAGCGCGAGTTGCTGTTACAGGCGGTGTGTAATCTGCTCGATAATGCGATCAAGTTTTCACCGGCCGCCGGTCGCATCGACGTTGCGCTTGCGGAGACGCCGACGGACGTCAGTCTCGATGTTTGTGACCAGGGCCCGGGAATCGATGTCGCCGAGCAGACGCGCATATTCGAGCGTTTCTACCGCGGCGACCGCGCGCGGCAGACCGCGGGCAGTGGACTCGGGCTCGCGCTCGTCAGCGCGATCTGCAGTTACCACGGCGCCTCCATTACGCTCGGCGACAATAACCCGGGGCTGTGCGTGCGCCTGCGGTTTTCGCCGGTGCGATAAGCTTCTGTAACAGGACAGGTTCCGCGCCGTGCGCTTACAATGAAGTTCGTTCGCACGGTATCAGGGACTCAATAGCCAATGAAAAAGCTGCTCGTAGCAAACCGCGGCGAGATCGCCTGCAGAGTGATCCGCAGCGCCCGCGCTCTCGGCATCGCAACGGTCGCCGTTCACTCGGAAGCAGACGCCGCTTCACTGCACGTGAAACACGCCGACGAGGCACATGAGATCGGCCCGGCCAAGGCTGCCGAAAGCTATCTCAAGGTCGAGCGGATCCTCGATGCCGCGCGCGCCAGCGGCGCCCAGGCGATCCATCCCGGTTACGGCTTCCTCGCGGAGAACGCGGAGTTCGCCGCGGCCGTGACGGACAATGGCCTTATCTGGATCGGCCCCGAACCGGCGCAGATAACCGCGATGGGCGACAAGGAACGCGCGCGCAGCATCGCCGAACGCGCCGGGGTACCGGTGTTGAAGGGTAGCCCGCGCTTTAGCATCGGTAATAGCGAAGGACTGCACGCGGCGGCGGCACAGGTGGGCTATCCGTTACTGGTAAAAGCGTCTGCCGGCGGTGGCGGCATCGGTATGAAACTCGTCGAGAACGGTGACGCGCTCGAGAAAACGGTCGAGTCGACCCAGTCGATGGCCGAGCGTTCGTTCGGTGACGGCGCCGTGTTTCTCGAGCGCTACATCCCGAAAGCGCGTCATATCGAGATCCAGGTGTTCGGCTTCGGTGACGGGCGTGCGGTCCATTTCTATGAACGCGAATGCTCGATTCAGCGCCGCTTTCAAAAAGTCGTCGAGGAAGCGCCAGCCTCCGATCTGCCCGCGTCCGTGCGCGACGCGATGGCGCGGGCCGCGGTCAGTCTCGCCGAGGCCCAGTCCTATCGCGGTGCCGGAACCGCGGAATTCATCGTCGATGCCGCGACGAAGGAATTCTTTTTCCTCGAAATGAATACGCGCATCCAGGTAGAGCATCCGGTGACCGAGATGACGACGGATTCGGATCTCGTGGCGCTGCAGATTCGCCTCGCGCGCGGAGACGACCTGTCCGCGCTGACGCAGGAATCGATCAGGCAGTCGGGCCACGCGATCGAATGCCGCCTGTACGCGGAGAACCCCGACAAGATGTTCCTTCCGTCCCCGGGCCAGTTGAATACCTTGATTCTGCCGCAGTCGACGGATAATGTGCGGATCGATACGGGGGTTGCCGAAGGGGATGTGATCACGCCGTACTACGACCCGATGATCGCCAAACTGATTTGTTCCGGAGAGAGCCGCGACGCGGCTCTCGATGCGATGGGCGCCGCGCTTGGACAAACGAGCATCGAAGGGATAGCAAACAACGTCGGGTTTCTGCGTCGCGTCGTGACCCATCCGAAATTCGTGGCCGGTGATGTCTTCACAGGGTTTATCGACGCGTACAAGAATGATTTGATTGGCTAGCGCTCGCGCAGCAATTCGCGGCGCCGACAGTCGCGACGACGGGGAGCACAGGACAAAAACTATGGTTTACGACACGCCCAAATGTTCGCCGGGCGGCGATCGCTTCATGCTGATCGAATTCGGTGATGAACTGACGCTGGAGCTGAATTTCTTTTCGCAGAGTCTCGCCCGCGCAACCGCGGAGCAGAAGATCACGGGGGTCGTCGAGACTGCGCCGTGCTTTTCCTCGCTGCTGATCCACTACGAACCGGACGCTATCGGGTTTGCCGATCTGCAGCGCGAGATGCTCAGTCTCGCGCAAACCATCAGCGCCGCCGGCGATGTCGAAGTGGACAGCCGCTTGCTGTATCTCCCGGCGGTGTACCTCGACCCGTGGACCGCCGCCGCGATGGCCGAGTACCGGGAAAAGATCAACCCGGACAAGGAGCCCGATCCCGAATTTATCGTAGGGCTCAACGGGCTCGATGACGTGGACCAGTTCGTGCGCGTGCATTCCGGCACGGAGTACTGGTGCGCCGCGCTCGGCTTCTGGCCCGGTACCCCGTTTCTCATGCCGCTCGACCCGCGCTGCAAACTGACTGCACCAAAATACAACCCACCGCGTACGTTCACCCCGCGCGGCACGATCGGCATGGGTGGCGGTTCGACGGCGATCTATCCTGTCGATGGCCCCGGGGGCTACCAGATTTTCGCACGCACGCCGGTGCCGATCTGGGACGCGCGCCAGCGCCTCGAACAATTCAAATCACAGTTGTGGTTGTTACAACCCACCGATCGCATCAAGTTCATACCGTGCTCGGTGGAGGAATTCGAAGAAGTCGAACGCAAGGTTGAAGAGGGCACCTACGTGATGAATATCGCGGGCTACCAGCGGGTTTCGCTTAACCGGTACAAAACCTGGACCGAACAGATCGACGCAGGACAGAGATTCTGATGGGGGTGCTCGCATGCTGGAAGTCATAAAACCCGGGCTCGAAACGAGCGTACAGGATTATCCCGGCCGCTTTGGCCACCTTAATCTCGGCTTTCCGTGGTCCGGTCCGATGGATTCGTGGTCGCTGCGCCTCGCAAACATCCTCGTCGGTAACGATACCGGCGCCGCGGGACTCGAATGCCAGTTCATCGGGCCGAGTCTGAAAATCACCGTCGATACGGTGATCGCGGTGACCGGCGCCGATATGCAGGCGAAACTCGACGACACGCCAATCCCGATGTGGGAAAGCGTTGCCGTGACCGCGGGCCAGACCCTGGAACTGAGTTTCGCGAAGACCGGTTCGCGCGCTTATATTGCGATCGCCGGCGGCATCGATTGCCCGGCGTTTCTCGGTTCACGCTCGACGTTTCACAAAGCCGGGGTCGGCGGTATGGGCGGGCACGCGATCCAGGCCGGGCAATCGGTTCCGCTGGCGGCCGGTAACGGCGTTCCCGGTCGGCGGGTCGATGAGGTGGCACGGCCGCAGTTCGCCACGGACAAGCACTGGACGATCGAAGTCGTCCGCGGACCGAACGACGACTGGGTGGACGAGGCGGGCCACGAACGGTTTTTGCAGACGGACTGGAAGCTGTCGGCGAAAAGCGATCGCTCCGGGTTCCGCCTCGAAGGCCCGGACTGGACGTTCGCCGACAAGGCCCACAACAAACGCCCGGAACACGGATCGGATCCGGCGAATATTATCGACCAGGGTTATCCCGTCGGTGCGATCAATCTCGCCGGCCAGACGCCGATCATCCTCGTCAGCGACGGTCCGAGCATGGGCGGATTCATCAACCCGTACACGGTTCCGCAGTGCGCATTCTGGAAGCTCGGGCAGTCGAAGCCGAGCGAGCATTATCGTTTCGAGGCCATCTCGGTCGACGAGGCACAGCAAAAAGCGCGTGACATCACCGCGCTATGTACCGAAGCCAGTATTATTTAAGGGGCAAGCGCCGATGGCACACGAAGTCGAACTGCAAACCGCGGGCAATATGTGGAAAGTGATGGTCAAGCCGGGAGATGAGGTGAAGGCGGGCGATACGCTGTTCATCATGGAAGTGATGAAGATGGAAGTGCCGCATGAAGCGCCCGCCGATGGCAAGGTCACCGCGGTCAACGTCGCCGAAGGCGAGGAAGGCCTCGACGCCGGCATGATCGCGGTCGTCATCGACTGACGCACCCCGCGGGCGTTCGTTACGCGGTGGACTGCTCCACTGTGTAGCGCAAGCCGCGTTCGGCGAGCGCAACGGCGCGAAACATGGCGCGGCCCTTGTTCAGTGTTTCTTCCCATTCGAGCTCGGCGACGGAATCCGCAACAACGCCACAACCCGCCTGAATAAACAGCTCACCGTCCTTGATCACCGCGGTGCGGATCGCGATCGCCGTATCCATGTTGCCGTTCCAGGAAATGTAACCGACTGCACCGCCATAGACGCCGCGCTTCGTCGGCTCGAGTTCGTCGATAATTTCCATCGCGCGGATTTTCGGCGCCCCGGACAGGGTGCCGACGGGCAGGCACGAACGCAGTACATCGATCGCGTCCAGCCCCGGCGCGATCCTGCCCTCGATGCTCGATGAAATGTGCATGACGTTCGAATAACGTTCGATGACCATTTTCTCCGTTACCTCGACCGTACCGGTCGCAGCTACCCGGCCGACGTCGTTACGTCCGAGGTCGATCAGCATCAGGTGTTCCGCCAGCTCCTTCGGGTCGGCCAGCAGTTCGCGCTCGAGGGCCAGATCCTCTGCCGTGGTCGCGCCGCGCGGACGCGTGCCGGCGAGCGGCCGGGTCGTGATCGTGTCACCTTCGAGGCGCACGAGAATTTCCGGCGACGATCCGACGATGTGGAACTCGTCGAGATCCATGTAGTACAGGTAAGGCGAGGGATTCAGATGCCGCAGGGCGCGGTAGACGTCGATTGGCGGCGCCTCGATTGGCGTCGACATGCGCTGCGCGAGCACGACCTGCATGACGTCGCCGTCGAGTATGTAGCGTTTGATGTGTTCGACCGACTCGACGAACGCATCGCTGCCGTACTCGGATGAAAACACGGGCTCCGGTGGATCCGTCACGGCGGTACGCGCCGCGGTCGCCGGAGCCGGCTGTTCGAGTCGTTGCGACAGTTCGGCGAGTCTCGTCGAGGCGCCGTCGAGTACCCCGGCCGTGGTCGGATCGACGTAACACACGAACTGGATTTCGCCCTTCAGATTGTCGAACACGAGAAACTCGTCGGACAGCATGAGCAGAACGTCGGGCGTGGCGAGCGTATCCGGCGGCGCGCCGCTGCGGAGTTTCGGTTCGACGTAGCGCACCGTGTCATAACCGAAATACCCGACGAGGCCGCCGCTGAAACGCGCCATGTCCGGATCTTCGGCAACCTTGTAACGACCAAGGTATTCACGGATGTACGCATACGGATCCGGCGCTGTGGCGGATTCGACGACGGCGCCGTGCTGGCGGATATTGATGGTCTCGCCGCGAATTTCGATGACCGTACGCGCCGGCAGCCCGATGATGGAGTAGCGCCCCCACTTTTCGCCACCCTCGACGGATTCGAGCAGGTAAGAATACGGGCCGGCCGCAAGTTTCAGGTACGCACTGAGCGGCGTGTCGAGATCCGCGAGTACGCGTCGGCTGACGGCAACGCGGTTGTATCCGGCCTCGGCGTAGCGTGCGAGTTGTTCTTTGTTCATGGTCAGGAGGTCTGGCGGGTGAGGGTTTTGCTGCGTGACACGCGGGCCGCGAGCGTAAATGACCCGGTGCGCATCCGCAAGTCACCGCGCCGCGCCGAGCGTCGCGGAACCTGTTCCGGTGAGGCCCGCGCTAGCGGTAACTGGCGAGTTCCTGGGCGTAATGACCGGCTTTGAGGAACGGGCTTTCGGCGGATTCCGAGCGGGTCGCTTTTACGAGCCCCACCCCCGGTGCATACCATTCATGATGCTCGACCGCGACTTTCGCCATCGCGTTTCCGCGATCCGTACGCACGCTGCGGGCGCCGGTGCCATCGACGCGGATGCAGTTCCTGAACGTGCCGGCCGGCACCGTTACCGCGTCGTCCGTTGAGCCGATCGACATCGTCAGTTCAAGCGGCAGATCGCGATTGCGCAACTTGTCCTGACGGGCAAATGTGCGGCTTTCGATCAGGCGCAAGCGGGTCGCAACCTTCCAGCTCGTACCGAGCGAGCGCGTTGCCGGCAGGATGATGCTAGGCGTTTGCGGGGTTGGTTCCGCGAGAACCGGGATCCGCACGGCGCTACGTTCGAGTCCGCGGTCGGTTTTTTGAATATACACTTCGCGTCCGGATGACTGGCGCTGGACCAGCACGCGGGTGCCATCAGCGAGTTTACCGACACCGATGTTCGCCATGATGAGACGCTGCTCCGCGACTTCATCGAGGATCGTGGTGCGGGTTGTGAAGTACCACCAGCGGCCGTCGTCCAGCGGGTAATACCCGTCGCCCTGCTCACCGCAGGCGAGGAGCAGCAAGGCGCACGCGACGAGGCCCGCGAGGCGGCGGGCAGTCGGCGCGATCGGAAACGCGATGCTCATGGCGGCGCATGGTAGCACCGTCGCGTGGTGGTCGGGATTGGCCATACGCCGGGGGAACCGTGCGCAGGCGTCGTGGGCGACGCGGGCGCGTCGCCCCGGTTTTCAGCCGGCCGGGGTTACGCGCACAGGCCGTTGTCGTTCGTGTAGAAAATTCCGGTCAGCTCCTGATCGGCGTTCAGTTCCAGACGCAGCAGTACGCGGGCGCCCACCGCACGTGCCCGCGTGAACACCTCATCGGCCATGGAGAACGGGATGAATTGACCGTTGAGGTCAACATAACCGTCGTATTCCACGACTTCGGGGTTGATCTGATACATGACGTTCATTCGCGCTACTCCGTGAAATTTTTTTTCGTTCACCCGGAACAAGGCAAGTAGCGTTCCATTCCGGCGGATTCGGCGAAACCGGCGGTGGAAATGAGATCCCGATCAAATTTTACCCAAGGGAGTGTGACGGCGTTCGCGTTCGTGATCCCTTGCTCCGGGCGCGCATTGACGCGAGCTGTCTGCTACAGGTGACAAAATCACGAAGCTTGTGACGCTGCGCGTCAGGCCGGGTTTCGCGGCTCGGCCGGTAATAGTGAACCACCCACGGCGACGGCGAGGTTCACGACGAGCGCGACGAGGCCGGGGTGGAAGCCACCGACCTTGCCCCTGACGACGAACTCGAAGCCGCCGAACGCGAGTACGAGGGCGACGACGATGCCGGTTACAAGGCCAGCGAGCGCCGGGCCGGGGCGCATCCCCGGGAACCGCAGTCCCACCATGAACACCGGGACCATCTGGATCAGCAGGTCGAGCTTGCGGTCGAGCAGGGCGACGAGCGAGGCATGGTGACGCAATGCAATCGCGAGGCCCACAAGCGCGACAATCGTGAACCAGGAACAGGCTTTCGCTACCCGGGTCAGGTGAGCCTGGCTCGCTCCGGGCGCGAACAGGCGGGCGTAGATATCCTTCGTGAACATCGACGAAATCGACAACAGCGCGGAATCCGCGGTCGACATCATTGCCGCCAACACGGCCGACAGCAGCACGACGACGAGACCGTAACCGAGCGCGGAATGTTCCTGGATGTCGCGCAGCACGCGGCCGAAAATTTGATCCGAAGCCGCGCCCTCGAGGCCCGGGATGTAGGCCGCCGCCATGATCCCCGCGATGAGCGCAATGATCATCGTCGGCAGCGGCATGAAGGCCATGACCGCGAGGCTCGAGCGCAAGGCGCGTGCGGAGCGCGCGGCGTAAATTCGCTGCACGGCCTGCGGATAGAGTGACACCGCGAAGCCCGCGGTGAGTACGTAACTGAGCCACTCACGATAGCGCAGCGGACTTTGGGGCAAGGCCTTGGCGGTACCGTCAGCGACGTCGCGTTCCATCAACAGGCGGGTCGCGTCGGTCAGCGGACCGTAGCGCTCGAACAGCAAAACGAGCAGCACGCCAAAGCCGAGCGCGAGAATGACGCCCTGGATCGCGTCCGTCCACGCGACCGCCCGCAGGCCCCCGAGTGTGCCGTAGATGACCATGATCAGCGCGAGTACGACAACGCCACCGATGTAGGCTGCGTCCTGATTGATCGTCGCGAGGCCCTGCATCGCACGCCCCATCGCCATCAGTTGCGCGAGCAGAAAATTGCACAATACGACGATCAGGGTCACCGTCACGAGCAGGGTGAGGCGTTTGTCGCCGAAACGGTCGTGCACGTAATCGCTCGGCGTGACGTAGCCCCGCGCTTTCGCCAGCGTATACAGATGCGGTGCGTACAACAGGTAGCACACCACCACCGCGGTCATGAAATGCAGGCTCAGGATCCAGACATAGCCGAGCCGATACGTGGCGCCGGTAAATGCGAAGAACGTGTTGCCGCTGTATTGCGTGGCAAACAGCGTGAGGAACAATACCGCGAAACCGAATCCGGGCCCGGCGAGGTAGAAATCGGCGAGCGAGTTTTCGAGTCGGGCCCGTTTCGCCAGCCACCCGATGCCGATCAGCGACAACAGGTAGATCCCGATAAACAGCCAGGCGCCGGTGCCGAACGGAAGCAATACGTCCACGGCTTAGTCGCGCTCCGGTTTCGATTCCGCGGGCCACGGTTTTGCGAGCAGCCACGCGGTGAAGAGCGATGCACACGTCGACGCGGCGATCGCGACGACGACCCAGGCCGGCATGCCGAACGCGATACTGTAGTCATCTGCCGGCCAGTACCAGGGAATGCCGATCGCGAGCAGCAGCGCGTAGACGAGCGCCGGCCACTTCCGGCCTGACGGGTACTGATGTGGCGCCTCAGCCATCGTTCCGGGTACCCGCGGGCACCTGCGCATAGGGTCTGGCGAGTGGTTCGCCGATGAAAATCCCCTGACCCGGCCACACGACGCTTTTCCAGTACGCCTCGATCACGGTTTCGCCGTCGAGGTAATGCGCCATCGCAACGGTCGGGTTCGGAAACTTTTGCGGAAAATTGCACGGCTCGACGACGGTGCCGTAGCTCGCCGTCGCACCCGCTTCGAGCCATGCGAGCGCGCTCATTTGCGGACTGTTCAGAAGCCGCCCGCCGGCGGAAGTGAGGTGATCGGCCATCGCACCGGGCAGGAAGCCAATCGTGTCGAGGAAGGGCACGTGCGGTGTGCCGGTGAAATAAAACATGATGTCGAACCTGTCGCGGATCCCGCGCGCGCGCTCCACGCGGATCGGAACGCTTGCCCCGAGCCGTCGTTGTGCCTGCGCAAACGCTGGCGCCCGCGCATTGCGCGCCTTGTCCGGCGTGATGACGAAATACGCCGTCGCCGCGGGTCGGGTGCCGTCGGCGAGCACACCCCGGTCGATGAGTAATTTCGCATTGTCTACGGTGCGCGCGGCGATGCTCATCGTCGGGCGGATCCCGAGGTCCGTATAGGGCGCGCTGCTCGCGCTGTTGAAATACGGATTCGGCGCAATCGCGCGACAGCCTTTCGCGCAGTGGCGCGTCGCATAACCCATGGCAAACGCCGTGGTAATGGACATGCAGTTCACCCTGATCGGGTTTGCCCATGTCAGCGCATAGGCCTGCACCGTATCCGGCGTGAGTGCTGTTACCTGCGCGTAGATCTGTTTGAACACGGCGGACGAAAGGATCGGCTTGTCCGGCGGGAACCGCGTGTGGATGACATTCTCCGGCGGCAGGCCGCGTCGCTCGGCGTAGTACGTGCCGATTTCAACGCTCGCCGGATCCTCATCGTTGATGATCACGGCAAGTTGCGCCGCGTCGATGGCGGCGCTCGCCGGCACGGCGGCCAGTGCGAGTATGAGCAGGGCGACTACGCGTCCCATCGGCCGTCGGCGCGAGGTCAGTGCGATTTTTTCAGCGCTTTCATCGCGCGTTCCAGGCCGTCGACGGTGAGCGGGAACATGCGATCGGAAACGAGTTCTTTCGTCATCGTAATGGAAGGAATATGGCCCCAGTAGTCTTCCGGCTGCGGGTTGAGCCACACCGCGTAGGGGTACAGCGCCATCATCCGCGCCATCCAGGTCGCTCCGGGTTCTTCATTCCAGTGCTCGACACTGCCGCCAACGGCCATGATTTCGTACGGACTCATCGTCGCGTCACCGACGAATACGATTTTGTGGTCGGCGCTGTAGGTGTTCATGACCTGCGTTGTCGGAATGCGAACGTTCGAGCGCATGTTGTTGTCGCGCCAGACAGACTCGTAAATGAAATTGTGGAAGTAGTAGTGTTCGAGATGCTTGAATTCCGAGCGCGCGGCCGAGAACAGTTCCTCGCAGATTTTCACGTGCGGATCCATCGAACCGCCGACATCGAGGAACAACAGCACCTTGATCGTATTGTGCCGCTCCGGAACCATCTTGATATCGAGATAGCCCGCATTGCGGGCCGTCGAGGTGATCGTATCGTCGAGATCGAGTTCTTCCTCCGCACCCTCGCGGGCGAAGCGACGGAGCTGGCGCAGGGCTATTTTGATATTGCGGGTACCGAGCTCAACCTGGTCGTCGAGATTCTCGAAGTTACGCTTGTCCCACACTTTGACGGCGCGGCCGTTGCGGCCTTCATCCTGTCCGATGCGTACGCCTTCGGGGTTGTAGCCGTGCGCCCCGAACGGCGAGGTGCCGCCGGTGCCGATCATCTTGTTGCCGCCGTGGTGCTCTTTTTTCTGTTCCGCGAGGCGTTCGCGCAGGGTCTCCATGAGCTTGTCCCAGCCACCGAGGCTTTCGATGAGTTCTTTCTCTTCGTCGGTGAGGTTCAGCTCCTTCTGCTTGATCAACCACTCGAGCGGGATTTCGCCGACGATTTCCTCGAACAGGGTTTCCTTGCCCTTTACGTAATCGGAAAAGACCTGGTCGAAACGGTCAAAAAAACGTTCGTCCTTCACGAGCGACGCGCGCGCGAGATAATAGAACGACGTCATGCTGTAGCCCGCGAGGTGCTTGTCCAGCGCACCCAACAGCGTCAGATACTCGGTAATCGATACCGGGATCTGCGCCTTGCGCAGGTTGTAGAAGAGCTCAGTTAGCACCGGTACGCCGCGACATGAAAACGAGCCGTTCGAACAGGTGCATGTCCTGTTCGTTCTTGAGCAGCGCGCCGTAGAGTTTCGGGATGGCCTTCTGCGTGTCTTTTTCGCGCAGGGCTTCCGGCGGGATATCTTCGGCGACGAGCAGTTTGATCCAGTCGAGCAATTCCGAGGTCGAGGGTTTCTTTTTCAAGCCCGGCAATTCGCGCAGTTCGAAGAAGCACTCCATGGCTTCGGCCAGCAGGCGTTTTTTGATGTCCGGAAAATGTACCCGCACGATCGTGTCCATCGTCTCGGTGTCGGGAAACTGGATGTAGTGGAAAAAGCAGCGGCGCAGGAATGCATCCGGGAGTTCTTTTTCGTTGTTCGAGGTAATGATGATGATGGGGCGGTGGGTGGCCTTGATCGTTTCCTGGGTTTCGTAGACGAAAAACTCCATGCGGTCGAGCTCCTGGAGTAGATCATTCGGAAACTCGATATCGGCCTTGTCGATTTCGTCGATCAGCAGGACCGGCTGCCGGTCCATCGTGAACGCCTCCCATAATTTGCCGCGGAGGATGTAATTGCTGATGTCGTGCACTGCGTCGTTGCCGAGCTGCGAGTCGCGCAGACGGGCGACGGCGTCGTATTCGTAGAGGCCCTTCGCCGCTTTCGTCGTCGATTTGATGTGCCACTGGATCAGCGGAGCGTCGAGAGACTGGGCCACTTCCTCGGCGAGCATGGTCTTGCCGGTGCCGGGCTCACCCTTCACGAGTAGCGGGCGCTCAAGCGTAATGGCCGCATTCACCGCCATCATGAGGTCTTCAGTGGCGACGTAGGTATCCGTGCCCGCGAATCGATTATTAGACATTGAGCCTCTCAAAATGTGGTCGAAACGCGTATTGTAATGCAAGCCCGGCGGCCGTAACCATCAAACGAAGCCACGATCATGCCCCGAATTCCGGTAATTGCGCTCCTGACCCTGCTCAATGTCCTGCCCGCGACACCGTCGGCGGCGGCCGATTCGAGCGCGCTCGATGCGTTCCGGGCACGTGATTACGGCGCGGCGCTCAGCGGATTCAATCCCGCCGCACGGGCCGGAGATGCTGACGCACAATACTATCTCGGGGTCATGTTCCAGCAGGGTTGGGGCGTCATTGCCGATCCGGACACGGCGGCTCACTGGTTCGAAACCGCTGCCCGGCAGGGCCATATGAAGGCGCAGCATAATTTCGCGCGGCTGCTCCAGCGCGGGGCCGGGGTCGCGCGCGATCCGGTGCAGGCAGTGGCATGGTTTCAGCGTGCGGCGAACCAGGGCAGTGCGCAATCCGCCCACCAGCTCGGCCTCGCCTTTTACCGCGGCGACGGGGTTGAACGTGACTACGCGCTCGCACAGCGCTGGTGGCGAGAAGCGTACGCCAACGGCGTGGCTGACGCCGGCTATAACCTCGGCATCCTGTATCGGCGAGGGCTCGGCGTGGCGCGCGACGGTCAGGCCGCATTTTCGCTGTGGCAGGAAGCCGGGCGGGCCGGCTCGCACGCCGCGCAAAATGCGGTGGGATCGGCCTATCTGAACGGCGACGCCGGCGTTTATGATCCGGTACTTGCTTATGCCTGGTTCCGGCTTGCCGCCGAGGCCGGGGTCGCGATTGCGAGCAAGAATGCGGAACTCGCGCTGATGCGGCTCAACGACACCGAACGCGAAGCTGCCTACAACCAGGCAGACGTGCTGAAGCGGTCGCTCACCACCCCCGGAATGTGACGTCGCGCACGGCGCGTTTGTTAACGACTGTCAGGCGTGCCCTTGAAGCCGTCGACTGTGAACTTCATCGCGTTCACCACTCGCCCGCTGACTTAATCTCGATCGCGACTGAAACGGACAGCGGAGGCTGACCACGATGAACACGACAACTTCGCAGCGGGCCGCGGCCGGGTCAAATATCGCATGGCAGCTTGTCGAGCGACTCGACGAGCATCGCGGGCATCCACGTCTGGACATGGATTGCGATGTTGGATTCCGCAACGCATCGGGCCAGCATTGCGTGGCGAAGCTGCTGAACATTTCCCCGGATGGCATGCAAATCCGCTGTAATGTCGGCACCGCCCAGGTGCTGCACCCGGCCGGCGGCAAGATTTGCCCGCAACACGCGCCGATCGTCCAGACGGAAGTTGCCCTGGTCCTGCCGCGCGGCAAATCCATGCTCTCGATTTGCGCGCAGCTAACCTATCTCACCACCCTGCCGGAAGAGCCGCGTTGCGTGATGGGCCTGCGGTTTCTCGAGCCGCGACCGACGGCGCAGCGCGTTCTCGACGAATTCTTCGCCGCTCGGATGGCGTCATTTTTCGACACCGGCGACAAGCTCGCGCTCAGCGCCACGGGCTGAAAAACCGCCGGCGCAAGCGGTGCGCTCAGCGCGGTAGCCAGCCGCCCGTCGCCTGCAGCGGCGCGAGTTCGCCGCGCCGAGTCACCCACACAGCCAGCGCCGCCGGCATGCCGGTACCGGTATCCGCCGGGACGAATTCAAGCTGGCCGCCGTGGACGGCACCGGTCGTGCTCAAACCGACCTGGCGCCGGGCAAGGACGACGAAATCGTGGCGTAGCTGACGCCCGCGATTTTCCCCGGCACGCACTTCGGTGGCGAGATCGGCACCGAGCAAGGCCGCGTGGCCGACGTAGTCTCCCTCGTCCGTTACCGGCGCAAAGCGGATCGCGACGGTGTTGTCGCCGAACTGAGCGTTCAGTGCACCGACCGTCGCGCGCGATACAGGCCGCGCATGCCCGCGGAACCAGCCCCGCCATTCCTGTCCGTTGACGATGAAACCGGGGGTGTACACGGTGGATACGCCGCCCGTGCGCGCATACTCGCGCTGCCGTGCGGCGAATTCCGGCGCGGCGAACCGATCACGCCAGCCAATGTAATCCCAGTAATCGACATGGAACGCGAGCGGGACGAATTCCTGCCACAAGCCGGGATCCTGCCTGAGCCGGCTGAGCCAGCGATCGGCCGGCGGACAGCTGCTGCAACCCTCTGACGTAAACAATTCGATGACGGTGACTTGCTGCTCGCCGCTGGAAAATTCCGCGACGGGATTTACCGCGGCGGCACCGTGCGACGCGATGAACGCCGCCCCCGCTACGAGTCGCAGCATCGCGCGGCGCAGCAGGCCGGGCCTGCGGGGCTCAGGAATTTTCGCCGAGTTGCGCGGCGATCTCATCGAGCAGGTTCGCGTCGTGGGTTGCGGATTCATGCTGCGCCTGGACCGCGCGAACCTTGATTCGTTCGGTCTGTCGCAGTTGCTTCTCGAGCTCGTGCCGGCGCGCGGTCGAGGCCTGCAGGCGTTCCTGTTCCGCCACCCACTCTTCGAGCTCCTTTTGCAGCAGCATGTTGATTTCACGCTCCGTGCCGTAAGTCCGTTCGAGACGTTCTTCACTTTCCTGCACCACCCGAACCGCGTTGTCCTCGGCGACCACCGCGGTGCGCAGGCGCTCCGTCGCGGCGCGTGCGCGTTCCTCGATCGCTTCGATTTCCCGGCGCAGGGCGATCTCGCCGGCGTCGACCGAAGCATGGCGCGCGCGCGTTTCGGCGAGCTGCGCTTCGGCTTCGCGTTTGATCGCCTCGGCCTCGGCGCGCGCTGTCGCGGCCTGCTCGAGTTCGGATTTCAGACGCGCGGCATCGGCTTCGATTTGTTTACGTTCGGCGAGTAGTTTCGCGGTCTGTTCGGCCTGTAGCGTGGTCTGGGCCTGTTTGTACTCCTCGATGATTCGCTGAGCTTCGGCTGCGGCCGCTTTCTTCGCTGCCTCAGCGGCCTGCTGTGCACGGCGGGCGCGTTCATTTTCTTCGGCGGTATTCGCGAATTCGGCTTCGAGCTTCTTGCGCTCGGCTTCGAGTTCCGCCTGCAGCGCCGACCGCATACGCTGCTCGTTGTCCGCGAGTTCGCGCGCACGTTCGCGCTCTTTGCGCCGCAGCTCGGTCTCGAGTTCTTGCGCGGCTTCGAGCCGTTCTTGCGTCAGATTCGACTCGGTCCTGAGCTCGGCCCAGGCTGCTTCGAGTTCGGCGGCAGAGCGTTCGCGCGTGCGTTCGAGTTCTTCGAGTTTTTCCGCCTGCTCACGGTAAAGCGCATCGATCCGGGCTTTTTCTTCCTGCAGCCGCTGTTCCGCCGCGGCCCGCAGCGCTGCGTTGTGTTCCTCCTGTTCGCGGTGGCGACGCTCGGCTTCGGCTTCGGCGCTGGATTTTTTGCGCTCGATCTCGTTCTTCAGCCGCTCGGCTTCGGCCAGGCGCGCGGCCACGGCCGCTGATTCCGCTTCGATCTTCTCGCGCTCGAGTCTCAGTCGCTCCTCCACGAGACGATCGGCCTCGGCCATACGGGCAGCGACCGCGGCTGCTTGTTCGTCTATCTTCGCGCGCTCGGCCTGCAGCTTGTCGGCGACGAGGCGATCGGCCGCGGCCATCCGTGCCGCCACCGCTTCGGCTTCGGCGGCAATTTTCGCGCGCTCGGCGCGTAATTTTTCGGCCACGAGACGATCGGCCTGTGCCTTCGCCGCGTTCGCTTCCGCCATGAGCCGCTGCGCCTGCTCGATCTGGAGTTTGGCTTTCTCGAGGTCCGCGGCGAGCGATTGCGCACGGATGTCCGCCTCGACAATGTCATCCTCCGTCCGGCTCGGAGCGGCGGGGCGGGGTGTGCTTGCGCCGGTTTTCGTCGGGCCGGCGGGCTTGCGCCCGGCGCCCGCGAGCGCCCCGTTCGGTACTTCGTCGATGGCGCCGCCCTCGACATAACAGACGTTGAAACCTTCCTGTGTGAGCAGGAACGCCGCCGCCGAGCTGCGGCCGCCGGAGCCGCAATACGCGACGTAATGCACGTCCCGGTCGAAATCCTGCAGCGCCATCCGGAGATTGCTCAGCGGCACGTTGAGGCAGCTTTCCAGACCGTTCGCCGCACACTCTTCGGGGAAGCGGACATCGAGCCACTTTGCACCGCCGGCAACGAGTGCCCGCGCCTCATCGAGCGAGACGGTGTTCAGCACCGGCGTCTTGATCAGTTCGACGAAATCCTCTTTCGTCAGCCGCGCGAGTTCGCCGTCCGTGACCATGCGTACCGTGGCATTGCGTTTCGCGTTGGAGACGAGTGCCTCCTCGCCGAAACGCGCGCCCGGTCCGAGTTCGGCGAGTTTGATCGGTTTGTTGTTGTTAGCGACGCGAAGGACTTCGCAACGGCCGGATTGCACCGCGTAGTAGTAATCGCCCGGTGCATCCTGCTCGATCACGGTATCCCCGGCCTTGAATTCGACGGATTCGAGTGTCTCGAGCAGACGCTGGATATTCGACGGGGGCACGTGAGCGAACAGTTCGGACTGCAGCATCTCGGTCAGCCAGTCGCCGGTATCGGCCGCTGCGAGTTCCTGGACTTCGAATGCCGGGGCGCTGCTGGCGGCCGTTTTTTCGACGCTGAGCAGGCGCTCGACCAGGCCGCGGTCGACTTTCAGGACCTTGACCCGGGTTTTCGCCCGCGCCGACATCTGCCGTGGCTGTAACTGCGACAGCGCCTGGAAAGACGCCGCTTCGCCGCCGACCACGTGCTTGATGAGCTGGTCGTCGGCATACAGTTCGACCTCGCCGTCGAGGACGTAGAACGAAAAATTGTCGCGGTCACCCTGGCGGAAAACGTAATCTTTCTTCCGAATGTCGAGGGTTTCCGCCGAGGCGACGACCTGGTCGCGCTGCTGCGGTGCGAGGTTGTTGAGCGGCACGAGCAGACCGAGCCGGGCGGTGAGCGGATCGGGTTCTTCGATCCTGTCCGATTTGCGATTCATCCCTGCAATTCCCCCGAAATCCCCTTCAGGCATCCAAATCCGGTATCAACTCACTCTTTAACAACGAGATTTGGTCCTTCAGACGCAGTTTCCTGAGCTTCAGGCGCCGCATCATCAGCTGGTCGACGTCGTGCTGGCTCGCCAGGCGGTCAACGACTTCATCGAGGTCCCGGTGCTCTATTTGCAGCTCATAGATGCGCTTCTGGATGGATTTTTCCGGTGTATCGTCCAACGGAGTCGTATCTCGCCGTTACTCAAAAATCGGGGTAGAATTCTACGCTCAAAAGTAAAAATAGTGTGGTCTCCGTGATTCATGCCCCGCGTGGGCGGGATTAGTGACAGCCACACGGGTGCAATTCCGGGCTCGAAACGGTGCCGGCGCAAGGCCAAACCGGAACGAGCGGAATCAAAATAAAAGCAATAACGCACGGATATGCGTGAAGTGAAGGCAGCGCTGGCAAACGCTCCATCGACGATGGAATTTTTGCGAGTTCAAAGACTAGTTCGCCCGTCCCTTCGAGGGCCGGTGGTGACTGGGGTCACAGTTTCCGATCAGCTTGTCGGGAATAGCGTGACCGTTATCACAAAGGCCCTGCAGTTTACCTGCGCATAGCCGTTACGGTTGCTTAAATTAGCCTGCGGTTCCGTGCCGCGTGCATAACACAGCGAACCGTCGATGAAGGTTAGGACCGAATGGCCGCAATGGCAGCGTTAGAAGAACGATTCGAAAGCGTCTTTCAGATGCTCGTGCCGATCAGTGGGTTATCGCTGCAACGCCAGCAACAACTCCTGGCGCAAGCTGAAGTCCTCGAATTCCGCACCGGGGAATTTGTCTTTCGCGAAGGTGATCGCGACAATTTTGCCTATTTCCTTCTCGACGGCCGGCTCGAATTGCTGGCTCAGGGCCAACTCGTCAAGCGCATTCAGGGTGGTTCCTCCGACGCCGTACACCCGCTCGCGCAACTCCAGCCGCGCCAGTTATCCGCCCGCGCGAATTCCAGCGTCACCGTACTGCGGCTCGACCGCGCGCTGATGGACAAACTGCTCGCCATCGACGGCGCCGATGAAATACAGGAAGTAGAAGTCAACGAGATCGACGCTGATGACGATGCGGACTGGATGACCCGCATGCTGCAATCGGAGCTGTTCGCGCGGGTTCCGGCAGCGAATATTCAGCGTATCTTCACGCGCCTCGAGCCGCTCGCGGCGAAAGCGGGCGAAGTCATCGTCGAGCAGGACGCGGCCGGCGATTACTACTACATCATCCAGCAAGGTCGTTGCGAGGTAACCCGGCAGACATCGACCGGCAAGGTACCCATCAAGCTCGCCGAACTCGGCCCGGGCGACTCGTTTGGTGAAGAAGCGCTCGTGTCCGATTCCCGCCGCAACGCGACGGTGAAGATGCTGACCGACGGCGAACTGATGCGCCTCGTCAAGGAAGATTTCGTCGAGCTGATCAAAACCCCGTTACTCAGTGCCATCGATTTCGACGAGGGTCGCCGGCTCGTAACGCAGGAAGACGCCAGGTGGATCGATGTACGGTTCCCGGAAGAGCACAAGAACGGCGCGATCGACGGCAGCATCAATCAGCCGTTGAATACACTGCGAATGCACGCGGAACGACTCGACCGCAATCGCAGCTACGTCGTGTATTGCGACAGTGGTTCGCGCAGTTCCGTCGCCGCATTCCTGCTGTCCGAACGCGGCTTTGATGTGCACTGTTTGCGCGGCGGGCTGATCGAGTACGGGATCGTGAATGCCATCGATCAGCGCTATACGGAAGCCGATACCGCGTGCGCTGAAAGCGATTTCGAAATCAGTTCGGACGCGAACAACGACCTGCCGGTCACGATTGCCGCCCTCGTACCGTCATCCCATCGCTCGGAGCTCGAACAGGGGCCGGAAAACCTGCCGCGCACGAGCGCGACCGACGGCGTCGTCGATGCGGATGTGCGGGCGCAGGCGCTGAAAGCCGAACTCGCACGCGCAAACCTGAAGCTCGAAGAGGCGCGTCGTTACAAGGAGCAGGCGGAGGCGGCGCGCGAGGAAGCGGCGAATGCGGCGAAGGAAACCCTCGAGGTAGAACGCGCCCGCCTCGCCGAAGAGGCACGGCTTGCAAAGGAACAGGTAGAAGAAGCCGAGCGGATCAAGCAGGAGCTCGCACAGGCCAAAGAAAAAGCACAGGAAGAAGCGCGGACCCTGGCCGAGCAACGCGCGCGCGAACTCGAAGAAGCAAATCGTCAGGTTGAAGAAGCACGGCGACTGAAGAAAGAACTCGCCGCGGCCAAGCGCGCGGCGGCGGAACAGGCGAAAAAAGCGAAAGAGAAAGAGAAAGCCGAACTCGAGGAAGCGAACCGCCAGCTCGAGGAGGCGCGTCGCCTGAAGAAAGAAGCCGAGGCGGCGAAACGGGAAATGAGCAAGCTCGCCGAGGAGCGGCAGCGGCAGGAAGAGGAAAAGCTCGCCGAAGACGCGCGGCGGGCGAAGGCTGTACTCGAGGAAGCGCAGCGCATCAAGGAAGAGGTCGCGCGCGAAAAGGAACTGGCCGAAGCGCAGGCCGAGAAGGCCCGCCAGGAACAGCAGTCCCGGTTCGAAGAGATGCAGCGCCAGGCCGAAGAGCGGATGCGCGAAGAAGAACGCAAGCTCGCCGAGAGCTACGCGTGGCAGGCCGAGGAACTCGCGCGTCTGCAAAAGATGAAAGACGAGGCCGAGCAGGAGCTCGAAAGTGAACGTGAGCGCCTGCGCGCCGAAGCGTCCGAGGCCAAGAATCGCCTGCGCGAGGCGCAGCGCATTCAGAGCGAAGTGGAGAAAACCCGCGAGGACAGTTCGCGTGAAGCCGAAGAACGTCAGCGCCGGCAGGTAGAACTCGAACGCAAACTCCGCGATGAAGTGCAGGAGAGAATCGCTTCCGAGCGGCACAAGATCGAAGCCGAATTCGCGCGTAATGCCGAGGAACTCGAGCGCGCGCGGCGTGAGAAAGAAGCGGCCGAGGCCGCGCGTGTCGCCGCGGCGGAAGAAGCCGAACGCATCATCGCGGAATACAAGAACACACACGAGCAGCTGCGCGAGCGCGAACAGGCGAAGCTGCAGTCAGAACGCGAGCGTCTGCAGCGTGAAGCCGGGGAGTTACGCGAGGCGCTGGAAGAATCCCGGCGCGAACGCGAAGCGGCGCTGAAGTTGCAGCGTGAAACGGAAGCGCAAATCGAGGCGCTCGCGAAAGAGAAGCATATCGACGCGGCCGAGGCCCAGAAACTCGCCGAGGACATCGCCGTTCTCGAGGCCGAGGCACGTGAAGCGCGCGAAACCGCCGAGGCTGCCGAAGAGGCGCAGCGCAAGGCGCAGGCTGCCGCGGACGCGAACCGCGAATTCATGGAGCAGAACCGCACCGAGGAAAACAAAAGCCGCAATCGTTTCGAAGAAGAAATCGCCGCCTGGCTCGAAGAGCAGGAAACGCACGAAACGAGTGAAATGCAGCAGCAAATACTCGCGAATCAGCGCGCCCATCTCGAACGGATCAAATTGCGCGCGCAGTCCGCGCGCGAGGCCGCCAAGCTGCACGACCAATCCCTGATCGACGAACTCGCAACCCGTCTGCGCGAGGACGAATCGACGTGAATCCGCTTCAGGGGATTTTGACGAAATAATCCCCGTCCGGGTGCTCGATACGCACCCAGTCGAGTCGCAGTCCGTTCAGTGCCACGTCGCCTGATTCCCGCGCGACCCCGTCGGCGCTGAACTCAAACCGATACGTGCGGATCAACTCGAAACCGTGCCGACGCCAGTACACGCGCAGGCGCCGCAGTGCCACCGTATCGTCGAGCAACTGGACATCGAGCTCGCGACACACCGTGCGCGCAATCGTCACCACCCGCTCATGGGCCTTGCGCGAGCTGTGCCAGGCCCACGCGATCAGGCCCAGCGTCGCGAGGAACAGCCATCCCTCGCTCAAGTGAACACGTCAGTCATCGCCGCGGCGGGCCTCGAACCGGATCAGATTCTCGTCTTCGGCACTCACGTACAGCTCGATCGGACGGCAGCACACCTCGCAATCCTCGATGTATTGCTGTTCGTCGACCGACAAGTCCAGCGTCATTGAAATCGTCTCCCCGCAATACGGGCAAGCGAAAGCGTGGTCCAGCAGCATGGGTCAGTCGCGAAAATTCGTGAACTGGAACGGCAAACCGAGCGCTGCCTCCCGGATATCGCCCATGATAGCCTGCAGATCATCGCGCTTCTTGCCCGTGACGCGGACCTGGTCCTCCTGGATCTGGGCCTGCAGCTTGCGTTTCGACTCCTTGACGATTTTGACGATTTTACGGGCGCTGTCCTTGTCGATACCGTGACGTGCGGTGACTTTCTGCCGCGCTGCGTTGATCGATTTCTCGACGTCGCCGAGCTCGAGACAATCAATGTCGATACCCCGTTTCGTGAGCTTTCCCTGTAAGATGTCCAGCACCTGGCCAAGATGGAACTCGGCTTCGGCCACGATGGTCAATTCGCGTTCGTTTTGTTCAACCTTCGCATTTGTCCCTTTCAGATCAAAGCGATTCGCGACTTCCCGGTTCGCTTGATCGACGGCATTGGTCAATTCGTGCAAATCTACTTCTGAAACGACGTCGAATGATGGCATGCGATTCCTCCGTGCTCACGGTTTCCAGGCTTTGGTGGGCGGCGATTGGCCGCAAATTATGACTGAAACAGGACGCGCGGGCATGTCGGGTTCGATTGTGCCCGCCGTCACCGGCGAGGGCTCGCAATCGGGCGCGTCAGTCCCCATATGGTAATGACCTGCGAGCTTCAATTTCGAGAGAGACAGCGTCAATGAGTAACAGTTCTTTCGAGCAAATCGATTCGCGACGGATCGACGCGCTTGGTATCGAGTTCAAATCCTACGTGCACGGGCCTACCGGAGCGCGACATTTTCACCTCGATAGCGCGGACACGAATAACGCTTTCATGGTCGCATTTCCGACGCTGCCCGCCGACTCCACCGGCGTTGCCCACATGCTCGAACACACGACGCTGTGCGGCAGTCGGAAATTTCCGGTGCGCGATCCGTTTTTCATGATGTTGCGGCGTTCGCTCAACACGTTCATGAATGCGTTCACGAGCGGCGACAGCACGGCGTATCCGTTCGCGACGCAGAACCGCAAAGACTTCGACAATCTGTTGGCGGTGTATCTCGATGCGGTGTTTTTTCCGACGCTCGACCCGCGCGATTTTGCCCAGGAAGGATGGCGACTCGATTTCGCCGATGACGCCGACGACCCCCGGCTCGTCTACAAGGGGGTCGTGTACAACGAGATGAAAGGCGCGATGAGTGCGCCCACGTCGCAGTTGTGGCAGGAATTGCATGCGGGAATTTTCAACGGCACGGTGTATCGCCACAACAGCGGCGGCGATCCGGCACATATTCCGGATCTCACTTACGCGGCGCTCACCGAATTTCACCGCCGACACTACCACCCAAGCCATGCGGTGTTCATGACGTATGGCAATTTCCCCGTCGCGGAACACCACGCGAACTTCGAGCGTTACGCGCTCGGCGAATTCGGCCGCAGTGATGAAACCCTGAAGTGTCCGCTGCAGCCCCGCTTCAGCGCGCCATTGCAGCGCACGGCAACGTACGCGGTTGCCGATAGCGCGGAACTCGAGCGTGGCACGCACGCGGTGTGGGCGTGGCTGCTGGGGCGTTCCGCGGTCCCGATGGAACTGCTCGAGGGCCATCTGTTGAGCGATTTTCTGCTCGAACACGGCGGTTCGCCGCTGCGCCGGATGCTCGAAACCACGCCGCTGGCCGATGCACCGTCGGAACTTTGCGGGCTTGATGATTCCGCCCAGGAACTCGTGTTCATGTGCGGGGTAGAAGGCACGGATCCTGAACACGTGGCGCAATTACAGGAAGACGTTCTCGCCGTGCTCGAGCGCGCCGCGAATGCGCCGGGCGACGCAAGTACGCTTACCGGGATTGTCGACCGCATGGAAATGGCGCAGCGCGACGTCGGCGGTGACGGCTACCCGTATGGATTGCAGCTGATGAGCCGGGCCCTGCCGGGAGCGCTGTACGGCACCGATCCCGCGGCCTTGCTCGACATCGACGCCGGCATTGCGGAACTTCGCCGGCGCATTGCCGAACCCGGTTACATCGCCTCGCTCGTGCAAACGCAACTGCTGAACAACCCGCACCACGTTTGCACCATCATGGTTCCCGATGATCACAAGGGCGAGCAGGAGCGCGCGGCCGAGCGCGAACGCCTCGACGCGATCCTGCGCTCGAGCGATGCAGAGCAGCGCGCGGCGATCCGGCGTGCCGCGGCCGAACTCGATGCGCGCCAGAGCGAACCCCAGAACGCGGACGTGCTGCCGCGGGTAACGCTGGCTGATGTGCCGCGCGATCTGCCAGCCGTGGCCGGCGAGGTGAACGTGATGACGGCATGCACGGCGCACGAATACGCGGCCGCGACGAACGGACTGTTGTACCTGCAGCTCGTGCACGATCTGCCCGCGCTCGATCCGGACGAACTCGCGCTGCTGCCGCTGTTTTGCGAATACGTGACGGAACTCGGCGCCGGCGCCGAAAGCTACCTCGAAACGCAATCGCGGCGTGCCCGGATCGGCAACTTCGGTGCCTACGCCGCGGCGCGACAAAGTGTCAGTGATACCGCGGCGCTCAACGGACGCTTCGTCGTTACCGCGAAAGGACTGCAGCGTCACCGCGACGGACTGGCGGAAAACCTGTTTGAGATCCTGCGTCGCGTACGCTTCGATGACAACGCCCGGCTGCAAGACTTGATCGCGCAGTCACGCGTGGATGCAGATGCGTCGATTACGGATCGCGGTCATATGCTGGCGATGCAGGGTGCCGCGCGCGGCCTGTCGCGCGGTGCCTGGCTCGATGACGTGTGGGAGGGGCCTGACAGTATTGTCACGGTCCAGCGTGCGGACCGCGACGTGCAGGCAGACGCTGCGGCGCTGGCGCGCCTCGCGGGATCATTCGAGACCTTGCGCGGGAAAATTCTCGCGACACCGTCGCGGATCGCTGTCGTCGCCGAGTCGCAGAATATCGCGGATACCTCGGGTGCGCTGGCACGGTTCGCCCCGCCGCCGGTAACCGACGCGCCATCGAGTGGATTCGAACTGCCCGCGCCAGCGGCGGCAACCGGGCTGGCCTGGTTGACGAACACGCAGGTCAATTTTTGCGCGCGCGCGTATCTCGCCGTGCCGGAAGCGCATCCGGATGCCCCTGCGCTGGCCGTGCTCGCCCGGTATCTGAGCGACGGCTACCTGCACCCGGCAATCCGCGAGCGCGGTGGCGCCTATGGCGGCGGTGCGCAGTACGACACCGACAGCATGACGTTCCGGTTTTTTTCCTACCGCGACCCGCGGCTTGCGGAAACGCTCGCGGACTTCGATCGCGCCGTGCCGTGGCTGCACGAAACCGGCGACGCGCAACGCCTCGAAGAGTCGATACTCGGGGTGATCCGCAGCCTCGACAATCCGCGTTCGCCCGCCGGGACTGCGCTGCGCGCGTTCTATGACGAGCTCGATCAGCGCACCCCGGCGTTTCGAAAAGCCTTCAGGGAAGCCGTGCTCGGGACGACATATGAGCAGGTGTGCGACGTCGCCAGCCGCTATCTCGACCCGCGCGGTGGGGCGACCGGAGTGGTAACGGATGCGGGCCATCGAACAGAACTCGAAGCGCTGGAACTCGAAGCGGTGAAGCTGTAATCCCGGCAAGCAGGCAGGCGATACGAAATGAAGGCGACGTCCGGCAGCGAAAACCCGTGGCTTCGAGCCCGCGCCCCCGTCGTCAGCCGGTCGCGGCGCCCGGCAGCCGCGCGGCATGAACAGCGGACGTAACGACGTGATCCCGGGCGCACCCACGCACAATCACCGCGCCATACGCGACGGCTTTCTCGTACTCGGTTTGCTGGTCTTCACGTGCGGCGAAGCGGCAGCCGAATTCCACGTCTGGCACGATGCGGCCGGACACAAACACGTGAGCTCCGTGCCGGCGCGCGGTTACCGCGCGGAACGCCGCTTGAAACCGCAATATGATCCGAATTCGATTGTGTACCAGCACCGGCGCATGCGTGAACGCCTGCAATTGCTGCAGGCAGAACTCGAACAACAGGCCGCGACGGCGCAAGCTGAGGCGATCGCGGATCAGCCCGCACCCCCGGCACCGGTGCGCGGCGCCCCGCGCGAGGGCGTGATGAATCTCGACGAATTGATCGCGCTGGAAAAGCGGGGTGGCCGCTGGCTCGGCGACGTAACGGCTCAGGGCGGCGCGACGCGCTCGAAATAGCGATCGATCAGGTCGGGATCGTCGAAATGACGTTTGCCGACAAACGCGATCGCATGATGTCCGGCTTCGCGCATCGCGCCGGCGGACGGGATGCCGAGTGGCCACAGCACGAACCGCTCCGCGCGGGCGCTCTCGTCAACGAGCCCGTCGGGACCGAACAGGCTGCGCATGGGACCCGCCGGCACGGCAAGGTTTTTCAGCGCCTCGTAGGGAAGTTCCCGCAACGGCGTGACCGCCAGGTCGTCGTGCGCCGAGCGGATGCCACGGACATAGTGCTCGCCCGCGGACAATTCGATCACGCGACGACCCGGGTCAGGCGGCGGCAGGGTCTGCGGGATCCACAGCGGTTCCGCGAATTCCTCGATGCCGGTCCGCGGCTTCAGGGCACGGCCGGGGAACGCCATGTAGTAGCACCCGCAGTTGTGCATCGTGTCGGCCAGCAGGACGCTGCCGTCGCTGTCGAGCGTTACCCGCCACGTGATGCCGTCGAGTGCGCCGGCGTAGATATCGAACGCTGAGCGCGCCGTGCGGGCCGGGAACCAGACGACGTAGTTCAACTGCGCGAGGACGTCGCCCGCGAACCCCGTATACGTGAGGTAGGTGTAGAGCACCGGGTCGGTTACGTCGACGTGAATGCGCGCAGCCGTTGCGCTCACCCGTCCGATCCGATCCGCTACGCCGTCACCGGCGACCGCGAATACGGGACTGTGCGCGGAAAAAAGCCGCGCGCGCGCCGCTGCATCGAGGACCGGCACCCCGAGCGCGTCGCGCGGCGCCTGCGCGATGAGTCCGGCGACGTGCTCGGGCTGTTCCGGGTCGCTGAATCCGTAAGCGGCGCCGTTGACGGGATCCGGATTCGATGCCGCGGAGGCAGAGAAGTAGCGACCCTCGCGGTTCTGCAGACGCGCTACACCGCGCAGGGCGAACTGCGCAGCCAGCGGATACAGGCCGAGCGCGCGCCGCCAGAGCGAATAATTGTCGTCGATCCGGATCCGGGTCAGCAGCGCCGTAAACGCTCCGTCGTCGGCGAGCAAGGCGGCGGTCGCGCGCTGCGCGCACCGGTCGAGCGCGGCGATTTCGTCCGCGCCCGGTCGAGCGGCCGGAGCAAGATTTCTGTGTTCGATGCGGCGAGACGTGGCATCGAAGGCCGCAAGTTGCCGCAACCACGTTGCGCGCGCCGCGGGCTCGCCGAGGCGTGGCGTCAATGCGGCGTGGAAGCGATCGATACGCAGATAGGGGTGTCCCGGAATTGCGCGATACTGAGCGTCGCGAACGCCGGCGTGTAAAATGCGGGCGTCGTCGGTTGCGAACAGCGACGCGCATTCACGGATCGGATCGAGCGTGGCCGACTCGCGTAGCGGATCGCGGGCGCAGCCGCCGATCGCCGTGACAACGAGGAGGGCGACGATCGCCATGCGGCGACGTAAACGCGCGCGGGCGATCGCGAGACAATACCGGGAAGGATTCATGCATCACAGAGTACGCGCTTGTCACCCGTTCACGCCAACGCGCGGTGGTTCGCCGCAACCCGCAGCTCCCGACCCGCCAGGCACCACGAAGGGAGCACACCGGACCCCATGACCGCCGTCGATGACCGCCTGCTCGCCGAGGTTCTCGCGAACTACGGTTTTGCGCTGCACAGCGCGCAGCGAGCCGGGCACGGCCTGATCAATGCGACGTGGATCGTGCGCGATTCGGCCGGCGCCACGGCGGTATTGCAGCGCCTGCACCCGATTGTCGGGCGCGCGGTCAATGCGCGTATCAATGCGGTCGCGGATCACCTCACGGCCGCCGGGCTGTGCTGCCCGCGGGTGCTTGCGAGTCGCAGCGGTAATCTCGAGGTCACACGAGAACGGGCGACGTGGCGATTACTCACCTATATTGAAGGAATGACGCACGACACGCTCAGCAGCCCCGAACTCGCTGCCGAAGCCGGCGCGATGCTCGGCCGGTTCCACGCCGCGTTGCAATGCCCGGACCTGATTTCCGGTCTCGGCGAGTCCACCGTGCACGGCCTCGAACGCCGCCTGCAGGGACTGCGCCATGCGCTCGAGCAGCACCGCGACCATCGCGAGTTCGCGCGCATAGAAGTGATCGCGAATGCGCTGTTCGAAGCCGCCGCGAACGCACCGGCCGTGCCCGCCACCCGGCTCAGGGTTGTCCACGGAGATCCGAAAATCTCGAACTTCCTGTTCGACCGCGACGGGCACGCGCTGTGTCTCGTCGACCTCGACACGATCGGGCTCATGCCACTCGTGTTCGAACTCGGCGATGCGTTGCGTTCATGGTGTAATCCGGCCGGCGAAGATACCGTTGCAACGACGTTCTCGCTGCCATTACTGCAGGGCGCGATCGCGGGCTATGCCGGCACCGCGGCCGGCTTCATCGACGCGGACGAAGTGCGCGGCATCGTGCCCGGGATCGAATCGATCTACATTGAACTGGCGGCGCGCTTTTGTACCGATGCGCTCGAAGAGCACTACTTCGCATGGGATCCGAACCGCTTCGACAGTCACTGCGAACATAACCTCGTGCGGGCCCGCGGCCAGTTGCACGCGGCGCAGGCGCTCGCAGCCGTGCGGGAAACGGCGTCGCGGATCGTCGGCGACAGCTTTGCCACGGAGGGCGGGTGAATGCCCGCCTGCGCCGGACGCCCGACGCGCTGCGCGGGTCCGCCGTTGCGACGCGAGCGCTGTGCCGCCGCACTCGCGATTCCGCTCGTGCTGAGTGCCTGCGCCGGGGTCAATACGCGCAGCGCCGACGGTGAACCCGTGCGCATGAGCCACGATGAATTCGCCGAATACGCGGAACAAACGTTCCGCTACCACAACCGGGTGGTCAACGATCTGATCACGGCGACGAGTTTCGGTGAGGAATCGGCGTCCGGGAATGCGGCGCTGCTGCGTGCGGAAGAACGCATGGCGGCAAGCTGTCAGCCACTCAACAAGATGGTCACTGCCACGATCGAAGGCCGGGACCTGTCGTATTTTGCGAAGATCCGCCTGCTCGACGCCGTACCCGAGTGCGCGTCCGCGAGTCGCGCCGTCGAGGCGCGCGTGCGCGACATGTTCTGACCAGCGGCGACGGCAGCGGGACGGTTCAGTTCGCGCCAAGGCGCAAACTTCATCCCTCCCGTGGGTCGGGACCGCACTGCGTGCGTCCTGCACATCGTGCCTGGCGCACGATGCTGGCCGCACCCGCAACTCCCACGGCGTGAACGTCGCACCTGCCAGGCTATTGATTCACGAGAATTTTATCCGCGTTCTTCATGGACATACGGCTTCAGCCCGCGGCGAGCCTGGCCAGGCTCGACCCGGCGTACGAGGCACGGACGCCACCACACAGGTCCGTCGCGGCGCTTTACCGCGCGCAATTTCGAGCATTAATCGAAACGTCGGGCCACGACGGGGTGTAGTTCGTCCGCATTCGTGCCGATGCAGATCTACGGGCCGTCACGGATTTGATCCGCAATCCCGGGACAACTGTTCGCCGGGTGCGTGAATCCCCGCTGCTGCTGCGGCGGCGGCGGCCGGCCGCGATTCCCGAGCTGCAGGCGCCGACGCGCGATGCGCGAAATTCGTCGCGCGAGCCGCATGATTCGGGGCGGGGGCGGCGGGGCGGTCGACATCGCAACGGCGCCGGTGAGGCCCTGCGAATTGGTCATCAACACGGGGGACGAGCAGCAGTCTGTAACAGCGAACCGGTATCACGACCCCGGGGTGGGGCTGGCGAGTGTGAATGCCGGGGATGGATTCCGTCGCGCGCGCGGGATTTCGCTGACGCAAGCGATCGAAACAGGCTGCGAACAACAACATGGCATTAATCCGAAACCTCACCGCTCGCGCGTTCCGGCGGCTCATCGGTGCGGTAGCAAATCCCGCGCTTGCGTCCAGGTGCTCGATTTCACCGCCGGTGTTCTCATTGAAGGGCGTGGCCGGGCAGTCGGTCCGCGGGCGAAACGTCGCCACACCGGCTGTTACCGAGCGAGGCGACGAGCCGCGGGGCCCGGCGCGCGCAATCCGGAAACCCCGAGGCGAGCCCGCTACCCATGGCTGAGAAAAAATCCGCACCCATCGACGACGAAGGCTTCGACCACCGGATGACGGAGTCGATTAACGATTACGCGATTGTCCGGTTCGATCCACACGGCAACATCCTGACGTGGAACGACGGCGCCGGACGGATCACGGGTTACAGCGAAGAAGAAGTCCGGGGCAAATCGATCGAAATACTTTACTCCCCGGAAGACATCGCGGCGGGCAAACCCGCGCGTCTTCTGCGCGGCGCGCGCAACACCGGCGGCGTCACGGATACGGGTTGGCGACGGCGCCGGGACGGAACGATGTTTTTCGCCGACGTCGTGATCACCGCGACTTGCGATCGCGATCGCAAGCTCATCGGCTACACGGCGATCACGCGCGACATTACGCGGCTGCGTGAAGCAGAAGCAACACTCAGCGACCGGCATGCGCTGTCGGAAGAAAAAAACCGCGCCATCGTGGAGACGGTCGTCGACGCGATCATCAGTGTCGACGAATCCGGGATTATCGATGCGTTCAATCCCGCGGCGTGCAGCATCTTCGGCTATTCATCCGCCGAGGTCGAAGGTAACGACGTGGCGATGCTGATCGCCGAAGCCGGGCAGGGTGACACCGAACAGCTGTTCCGGGGTTCTTTGCAGCCGGCCGATGCGCCGGGCGTTGGCCGTGGCAGGGTAGCCACGGGTCGGCGCAAAGACGGCAGCGAGTTTCCGATGGAGCTGGCCGTCAGCGACATGACCCTGGATAACCGGCGAATGTTCATCGCGGTCGTGCGTGACGTTACGCAACAGAAGAAGATCGAACACGAACTCCGGCAAACGATGGAAGCCGCTGAGGCCGCGAACATCGAGAAGTCGCAATTCCTTTCCGCGATGAGCCACGAATTGCGTACGCCGCTTAACGCGATTATCGGCTACAGCGAGTTGCTGGCGGAAGAGGAAAACGTCGTTCGGGAGCCGCGCCTGCTGTGGGATGTGCAGAAAATCCTCGGCGCCGGCTCACACCTCCTGAGCCTGATCAACAATATTCTCGATCTGTCGAAAATCGACGCGGGAGGGGCCGAACTGTTGCTGATGTCGGTGAGTGTCGCCGACCTCCTCGATGAGGTGGCGACGAGTGCCGCGGCGCTCGTGGAAAAGAATGAAAATATTCTCACCATCGACTGCGATCCCGGACTCGATGAAATTTATACCGACGCCGCGAAATTGCGTCAGATCATTTTCAATCTATTGAGCAATGCGGCGAAATTCACGACGAACGGCACGATCGAGCTGACGGCTCGTCGCGTGAACGCGGGTGCCGACGCGGGCAAGATTGCGTTTAGCGTGCGCGACAGCGGAATCGGGATGAACGAGAACCAGCTTGAACACCTGTTTCAGCCGTTCACGCAATCTGATTCTTCGACGACCCGGGAATACGACGGGACGGGGCTCGGACTGGCGCTCAGTTGGCGGCTTGCGAAACTGCTGGGTGGGGCCATCACGGTAGCAACCGAGCTCGGCCACGGCAGCGCTTTCACGCTGACGCTTCCGGGTGAAATCCAGGAAGCGCCGGACGTCTCCGGGTTGCTGCAGGGGGCGAACAAAGACGGTGTGCCGGTAATCCAGTTAGCGAACCGGGCGCCGGCGGTCGTCGACAGCTCCCGGACCGTGCTCGTAATCGATGACGCGCCCGAAGCGCGCCAGTTATTGACCACGCATCTCGAGAATGAAGGATGGAACGTGGTCACCGCGGCGAACGCGGAAACCGGGATCAGGATCGCGCGAAACCTGCAGCCGGCGGCGATTACGCTCGACGCCCTCATGCCGGGAATCGACGGCTGGGGCACCCTCGAAGTCCTGAAAGCCGATCCGAAGACCGGTCACATCCCCGTCGTGATGTGCTCGATTCTCGACGATCGAAACCGCGGGTTCGCACTCGGGGTCGCGGACTTCCTCGTCAAACCGATATCCCGGGAGCGGTTGCTGTCGGCACTGCAGCGATACCGGGGTACGCGCTCGGGCCGCTTGTTGATCGTCGAAGACGACGACGCGACACGCGAGATGCTCGCGCGCACGGCGCGTGGCCGCAACTGGCAGGTGGCAGAGGCGAGGAACGGGCAGCAGGCGCTCGATAGTATCGCCGTCGACAGACCGGACCTGATCCTGTTGGACCTGCTGATGCCGATACTGGACGGGTTCGGTGTCGTCGAAGCGCTGCAGCGCAACCCGGCGTGGCGGGAGATACCCGTACTCGTCGTCACGGCGAAGGATCTGAGCCCGCACGATCGCGAGCGGCTGCATGGACATGTCGAGAGCATTATCGAGAAAAAAGGCTACTCGATGGCCGAAGTCCTCGCGGAGATTACCCGGCGGCTGCATATCGTCGCCGACTGAAAAGTCCCGATCGCCGGTAAGGCCACGGGACGCCCGGCGTTGCGACGGGTCGGCCTCGCGGCGCATGCGCGATCAGATTGTCGCGGGCCCGGGTGTTTGGCACCCGCGACCGCGGACGCCGGTGCTTTCGCGACGGCCGCCGGAGCGAAGTCGTCCCCGATCCGGCAGCGGGCTAATGTTCCCGTGCGGCGCGGCCGATAAATCAGTGGAGCCCCGGGTCGATGGCGCGCGAGTCGCGAAAACGCGGACTTCGCGGGGCCGCGGCATCGGACGGTAACGTATGGTCAGGCAAGCAAGCGTGGGAACTGAATGACAAGCGGCGATACCGCGCGAGCATCCCGCACGGAAAATTCCGCACGGGTCCTCGTCGTAGACGACAACGAGGTCAATCGCGATCTCATCAAACGCCAGATTGCTCGGCTCGGCCATGCGTGCGACGTCGTGGAAGACGGCAGCCGCGCGCTCGACGTCTTGCGCGACGGAAACTACACGCTGTTACTGACGGATTTGCGCATGCCCGTTCTCGATGGCTACGAACTTGCCAGGGCGGTTCGTCTCGAGCCGGGGTTCGCCGGCAGAAATCTGGCGATTTTCGCGATCAGCGCGGACAAGGAGAGCCCGGCACGCATCAACGAGGATTTCACCGGTTATCTGTCGAAACCGATCCCGCGGCCAAAACTTGCCGAAATACTCGCGACCTACGTGGACGGGCCGCCGTGCGCCGTTCGTGATGCGGAAAATTCGTGCGCCGAACCCCCGGAAGCGCCCGACGGCGGCGTCGTGTTCGAAGGCTCGGTGCTGCAGCGTCTGCTCGGCGACGACCCCGCAGAGATTCGCTATATGTTGGGGGAATTCATGACGATGGCCGACGCGCAGGTGGCGGCGCTGGAGTCGGCATACGATGCGGGGGATCCGGTCCTGGCCGGAGAAATCGCCCACAAGCTGAAGTCCGCGGCCGCGAGCGTCGGCTGCTACGTGTTCAGTCAGCAATGCGCGCAAATCGAACGTGCGGCCGGCGCTGCCGACTTCGAGCGACTTGTCGACTACCGGGAACCGTGCGTCAACGCTTACCGGCAGCTCGTAACGGCCATCGATACGTATCTGGAAAACTGACCGGGTTCGAATGAACGACTGTATTACGCAGATGATCGTGAACTCACGTTGAACACGCTCGCCATGCAGCTGCCACCACCCGTGGCGGAGAGCGCGGGCGCAGAAACGGATCCGGGCAAGCGATCGATGCGCGCGATCCACGCCGACGCACGCAGTGATCCCGGGTATCGATTGCCGTCGGATCTATCGATGCACGCGATGGATCAAATCGGAAAGATTCATGTCGTGGAACTCTTGCGCCGGGGTACAACAGCGTGCAATACCCGGTAACGCACTAACCGTTGCGCGAGGGTTCGGATCGTTGTCACTGGCGGGTGCCGTCCGGTGACAGGCGCGAACCGGTCCGCCGCACGCGATCTTCGCGCCGCGTTGCGCTGGCGCCGTTCCTCATGCCGCGGCGCCCGATCGCCGGTCGTCTGCCGGCCGGTTCAAACCCGCGTTTCGCGGGGGCGGGCCGCATTGCCGGACCGATATTCGTCGCGGACGTGGAGAACGGCGCGCGATGGCGTCGGCACATGAAGAGAATGCCGTGGAAATGGACAAAAAAAAGAACAAGCTGCTATTGGTCGAAGACAACGAAATGAACCGCGACATGCTCTCGCGACGCCTGCAGCGTAGCGGGTTCGAGGTCGTCGTCGCGGAGGACGGTGCCCAGGGTATCGCCATCGTGCGATCGGAGCGCCCGGATCTTGTGTTGATGGACTTGAGTCTCCCGGTCATGGACGGATGGGAGGCGACGGCGCGGTTGAAAGGCAGCGAGGAGACGCGCGCTATCCCGGTGATTGTGCTCACCGCGCACGCGCTGGAACAGGACCGACTGAAGGCGATCGAGATGGGGTGCGATGATTTTGATACGAAACCCGTGGACCTGCCGCGCCTGTTGCAGAAGATCGAACAACTCCTCGGCCGTTGCGGGTCAACTCCGCCCTGATGCGCTTGCCGTTGAGCGACGCGCGCCGTACCGTCGGCCCCGTCCGGCAGGCGCAGCGTTTTCGTCGTCGCCGCCCAATCCGTTCGTGCCCCGGGTCATGCCGGGCAGGCCGCCGCGGGGCAATCCATTGCGGGGTGCCCGCGCGCGCGAAATCGTCGCGTTCGCGCCATCAGCGCTGTGCACAAGCC
>CAXBJY010000043.1:0-46932 GCA_963976285.1 uncultured Gammaproteobacteria bacterium | reverse complement strand
TTAGCCCTTGATACTCCCGGACGTGAATTCGTCCACCGTCGCGGTATGCAGTACCGTCCCGTCGGCGGCGAGCACGTCGAACAGTTTGCCGTCGACGGCCTTGCAGCTGAAATAGACGAGCGTGCCTTCCGGCCCGCCGTATTCCATGTGCACGTCGCCACCGGGGTTCGTGGCGAAAAAGCCCGGGCGGCGCTGCTTGTGGATCGTTTCGTGGTCTTTCGTCTCGACGACGTTGTGTTCGCCCTCGAGCACGAGCAGCGATGTTTCACCCACGTGCCGGTGGTAGTGGCAGTAACAGTTCGGCTCCCAGCGCGACAGGAAGTCGATGCGGCCTGCGTCCGGATCGACATGCAGCACGGCGACCTGGTAGTCAATCGGGTAATCGAAACGTGGTGTGCCGGTAATCCGCGTCCATTCGTATTCCTGTTCCGGATAGCTCGCGGTGTACTCGGCAAGCGTGGCGGGTACGCCCATCGTAATTCCTCGAAATTTGCGTGAATGCACCGAAGTTTGAGCCGTATCCGGCTACGGTGCAAACACGCCGCGGCGTGCGACGCATCGCCCCGAGCGGCGGGCTGTGGGCCCCGACCCACGATCGAGCCGCGCGACAGCGCGCCGCGCCCGTATTGCCGCGCTCGCGCGTTTCAATGTGGTCGCCGGTTCGCTCTCGGGTCTGCCCGGCGGTGCCGCAGCCGCGGATCCACATCCCGGCCCGCGCGGACACGAGCGTGCTGTCGCGCTCGACAGCGACCGGGGTCGGGCCGCCATCAGGGGCGGGCGGTCGCGGTGATCCCCGATCGTGCCGTTGCCGTTATCATCGTGCGCGTCGCGCCTGTCATCGCGCGGCCACGTGGAGGACGTGTCAGTGATGGAAACATACCCGGCAGCGGGTCGAGTCGAGTGTCCGCGATGCGAGTTCGCGCCCGGCCATGCCGCGACGTAACCGGGTCGATCCGTGGGGCGATCTGCACGCCGTATCCGGGCGCGGCCTGTTCACGGGTAACCGCGGTTGCCTCGTCGACGATCACGAAAACGTGGTCCGCCATCACGGCTCGTCACTGTGGATTATCTGCCTGACGAAATTCCGCGACTGGTGTTGGCCGCTGGCGCGGCCCCGGCGCTGGACCCCGGTATTTTTTCTCGATGAAGCCGTGGCGCTGGCCGCGGGTCACCGGCCGTGCGGGCTGTGCCGGCGCGACGCTTACCGGGCCTACCGCGATGCCGTGAGCACGGCGCGTGGTGCAGCGGCACCGTTGCGCGCGGCCGACCTGAACCGGCTTCTGCAGGCGGAACGCCTGCGGCGCGGTCGCGGAATCGAACGACGCGACGATCGCCGCGTGTGGTCGCTGCCGTTTCGCGATCTGCCCGCCGGGGCCGTGATCATTGGCGCGGACGGAATACCCCGGCTCGTGCAGCAAGACCGCTTGTTACGTTTCACGTTCGATGGCTGGACCGCGCCGCAACGACGCCCGCTCACGGGACACGCGACCGTGTTGACCCCGCCGACCTCGGTTGCGGCACTGCGTGAGGGGTATGTCCCTGCGCTGCATTGCAGCGCACGGCCGATCTGACCTGTCGGCCGCGATCGCGGCGACCGATGCGTTAAGATTCAGCCGGGCGCAGCGCACGCCGCCGCCGCACAAATCAGCACAAAGGATCGATCATGGCAGGACCGCTCGCGGGCTTACGCATTCTTGATATTTCGACGATCATCGCCGCGCCGTTCGCCGGCACGTTGATGGCGGACTACGGCGCCGAGGTGATCAAGGTTGAATTGCCGGGGGCCGGCGACGGGCTCCGCGGGTTTCCCCCGCATCGCGATGGCAAGCCGCTGTGGTGGAAGAACGCGAACCGCAACAAACGTTTCATCAGTCTCGACCTGCGCAAACCCGAGGGCCGCGATCTGCTGCTCGCGATGTTGCCGAAGTTCGACGTGCTGCTCGAAAATTTTCGTCCCGGTACGCTCAACAAGTGGGGGCTGTCGAGCGCGGTCCTGTGGGCGGCCTGCCCGCGCCTCGTGATTCTGCGCGCCACCGGTTTCGGTCAGACCGGACCCTATCGCGACCGTCGCGGTTTCGCGAAGGTGTTCGAGGCGATGTCCGGCCTGACTTACATCACCGGCGATCCCGACGACGTCCCGATGGGATCCGGTTATCCGATCGGCGACGCGATCGGCGGACTGTTCGCCGCGACGTCCGTGCTCGCGGCACTGCTCGGGATCGCGCGCGGGACCACGGCCGCCGGTGAGGAGATCGATCTCTCGCTCACCGAGGCGACGTTCCGTGTGCTCGACTCGCAAACAATTTCCTACGATCAAACCGGCGAAATCCCTCAGCGTAACGGCAACCAGAGTTATTATTCCGCGCCGGCGAACGTGTTTCGTACCCGCGATCAGCAGTACGTGTCGTTGTCGGGCAGCACCGAGGCGATTTTTCGCGCGAACGCACGCGCCATCGGCCGGCCGGAACTCGGCGAGGATCCGCGGTTCGTCTCGAACGTGTTGCGGATCGAAAACCGGGCCGCGGTCAACGAGATCTTTGCCGAGTGGTTCGCACGCCATGACGCCGACGATGCGATCGCGGCATTCAACCGCGAAGGCGGTACCCTGACGCCGATCTATTCCATCGACCGCATCTACGCCGATCCCCAGTTCGCCGCGCGGGAGGCGATCACGACGGTGCCGGACGAGGATTTCGGCGAGGTCCGCGTGCAGAACGTGGTCCCGAAATTCACGCGTAACCCGGGCGCGGTGAGACACACGGCGCGCGATATCGGCGCCGACAATGCCGCTGTGTTCGAAGAATACCTCGGCCTCGGCGCGGAAGAACTCGCCGCGCTCGCGGACAAGGACATTATCTGATCCGGCCTGGCGGTAATTTGTACACACACGGTAAAGGAGTCGGTCAATGCGTTTTCATCACATGGCAATCTTCGTTTCGGACCTGGCCGAAGCGATTCATCTGTGGCGCGATGTCATGGGCTTCGAACTCGCGGTGGAAACCGTGATCCCCGATGGCCCGGCTCCCGGCCCCGAGACGTATATGTACCCGGAATTGCTGGACGATATCTTCAAGGTCAAAGGCGCGCGCTCGAAGATGGCGTTGCTGAGTTCGGCCGAGGGCGCGCTGATCGAACTGCAGGAATGCGAGAATCCGGCGATCGAGCGCACGCCACCGGAAAACCTGCGTTACGGTCATACCGGGTTTCATGAACTCGGTCTCGTCGTGGATGACATCGACGCGTTTTTCGACAAGGTGCGCGCGGCGGGGTACGAAACCCAGACGGAATATGTCTGGCAGTGTGCAAACATCGGGCGTTCCTTCCTGTTCTACGATAAGGACGGCAACATGATCCAGATGTGGGAACACAGTGACAAAGCAGGCTGGAAGTAGTGCGATGAAAGACGTTGATGCAGTCGTGATCGGTGCCGGTTTCGCCGGCTTGTATGCCGTCTACCGCTTGCGCGAAAAGGGTTTGTCCCTGCGCGCGTTCGAGCGCGGCAGCGGGGTCGGCGGCACGTGGTACTGGAATCGTTATCCGGGTGCGAGTTCCGATTCCGAGAGCTGGGTTTACTCCTATACGTTCTCGCAGGAACTCGAGCAGGAGTGGACGTGGACGTGCCGCTTCCCGCAACAACCGGAAATTCTCGGCTATCTCGAATACGTGGCGCAGCGCTTCGACCTCAATGACGCGTTCGACTTCGAGACGCTCGTAACCGGCGCGCACTATGACGAGGCGCGCAACCGCTGGCGCGTACAAACCGATCGCGGTGAAACCGTGTACGCGCGTTACCTGATCACCGCGGTTGGCTGCCTGTCGGCGGCGCAGGTGCCGGATATCCCCGGACGCGACACGTTTGCCGGTGCGTCCTACCACACCGGTGAATGGCCGCACGAAAAAGTCGACTTCGCAGGCCGGCGGGTCGGTGTGATCGGAACCGGCTCATCCGGGATCCAGGCGATCCCGATCATCGCCCGCGAGGCAAAACACCTGACCGTGTTTCAACGCACGCCGAATTTCAGCGTGCCGGCGCGCAACCACGAGCTGACCCCGGAGCAGGTGGATGAACTGAAGCGCGACATCCGCCAGATCCGCGAGTTCTGTCGCTGGTCGACGATCGGCCAGCCGTACGACTGGAAGGAAGAACAGGCGATGCAGTTGCCGCGCGAGGACGTGGAACGCCAGCTCGAAGCGGACTGGCAGAAGGGCGGTTTCGCGTGGATGTTCGGCAGTTACAACGATCTTCTCGTCGATCCGCGTGCGAACGACATCGCGGCGGATTTCGTGCGCAATAAAATTCGCGACATCGTCACCGATCCCGAGCTCGCGGAGAAACTGATCCCGCGGGGCTATCCGATCGCGACGAAACGCCTGCCGCTCGATAACGGCTATTTCGAGACGTTCAACCGCGACAACGTGTCACTCGTCGATTTGCGCGAGACCCCGATCGCGTCGATCGTGCCGGCCGGGGTGCGGACGAGCGAGCGGGTCCACGAACTCGATGCGATCGTGTTCGCGACCGGTTTCGATGCGCTCACGGGGCCGCTCACCCGGATCGACATTCGCGGTCGCGGTGGCTTGTCCTTGCAGGAGAAATGGTCGGCGGGGCCGCGGACGTATCTCGGCGTCGCCGCCGAGGGCTTTCCGAACATGTTCATGATCACGGGCCCGGGCAGTCCTTCCGTACTCGGCAACATGCCGACGTCGATCGAGCAACATGTCGACTGGATCTGTGATTGCCTGACGCACCTCGACGAACGCGGCGCGCGGATTATCGAACCGACGGCCGCGGCTGAGACCAGCTGGGGAGCGCACGTACAGGAACTCGCGGACGACACGCTGTTTCCACACACCGACTCGTGGTATCTCGGCGCTAACATTCCCGGCAAGCCGCGCGTATTCCTGCCTTACATCGGCGGGTTCGGTACGTACCGGGCGTTGTGCGACGAAGTCGCGAACAAGGGGTATGACGGTTTCGCGATCGCCTAGCAGTCTGTCGGACTTAGGCAATCGTAGCGAGCATGGTGGGAGAGCGAGTGCAAGTTCGTCCGATTTTGAGGAGCATAGTGGTTCTATGTGACGAAAAATCGGACGGATTTGCGCCGCTCTCCCATCAGCGCAGTAGATTGTCCCTATGTCCGACAGACTGCTAGCCTGGCCCGGGCCAGACCGGCGCGGCTTATGCCGCGCGTTCGGGGCTGCCCGCGCGGCGTGAAATCACGCCCATGAGGCCGATGGCCGACAGCATGAACACCGCCGATCCCGGCAGCGGTACGACCGCCGCCGACGGGTTGAAATACGCGTTGATGTCCGCGCCCTGGGCCAGCGACAGGGGATTCGCCGACGGCTTGTCGAGTTTGCCGTTCGCTACCTTGTAGGCAATCACGCCGGTGGTCTGGATCGCGATGTCGCTGGCCGCCGAGTCGTACAGGACTTCGGCGAACTGAAACGAGAACGGCGCGACCTGGAACTGAAAATCGATGTCGATTTTCGACTGGCTCTTCGCGATCGAAGGTCCCTCGAGCACGAGATAGTCGCCGGTGTTGATCGTCACCGACCAGCCGGCCAGTTTCTTGTCGCTCAGGTCGATATTGCCGAATGACAGGTTTGTCGGGTCCGTGGCCCACAGAAACAGGTTCGTCATTTCCGTATCGTTCTTGTAGCGATCGGTAATGACGTCGGCGCCGGCATTCGCGGCCGCGCAGGCCAGGAGGGCGCAGATGGCAAGTTGTGTCAGGTTTTTCACGTTCATTGTTCGTCTCGGTCCGGTTGTTTGCACGGCGCTCGATGCGGCCGTTGATAACTGTGAAGGTGCAATTAGCGGGCCAGGCCGGGGTGTCCGGGTACGGCCTGCGGCGATCCGGGAACCCGGTCGCAAAACGTGACGGCGTGTTGTGAGCGACCGCACACCGGGGTCGTCGTAAACTGTGACCTGGCGCACACCGGGCACGTGAGTGGCCGCCATCGACGGCCGGCGTCGTGCTGGCCGTCGGCCGCAAAAACTGACGTAACGCGTCAGTTTCTACCGTTGCCGGGCCAGCGGTATGCCGCGGAAAGTGCGCGTGGGGTGGCGACGCGCGCGCCGGCCCTGGCGGCCTGTCGCGGTGTGCGACGGCAATCAACCGAAACTACGGAAACAGTATGGCGCATGAAATCGAACGCAAATTCCTCGTCGCCGAACCGGCGTGGCGCGCGGATGCGGCCGCGGCCACGGTAACGACGATCGAGCAGGCCTACCTCGTCGCCGGCGAGCGCACATCGGTACGGGTCAGGCTGGCCGGCGATGCCGCGACGCTGACGGTGAAGGGCGCCACGCAAGGCTATACGCGCGCGGAGTACGAATACGCGATTCCGGTGGAAGACGCGCGCGGGATGTTGCGCCTGTGTACGGGTTTCCCGATCAGCAAGCGGCGTTACACGTTCGTGGTCGCCGGCAAAGAGTGGGTGGTGGATGAATTCAGTGGCGCGAACGCGGGACTCATCGTCGCGGAAATCGAGCTCGAGGATGAATCCGATGCGTTCGAGCGCCCGGCGTGGTTACGCGAAGAGGTCTCACACAAGCCGGAATACTTCAACGCGAATCTCGCCCGGCACCCGTATCGCAGCTGGTCGCCCGGCGACGGCTAGCCGTCACCGGGCGCGCGGATCGTTCAGGAATATTCGAGCAACTCGTCGCGCGCGCCACCGCGGCCCCCGAGCAGGTGATGCAGGTAGTCCTGGTAGGACTCCATCCACATACCGCTCGAGCGTTCGCGTCCGGCAGCGGCGTCCGTTTTCGTCGTTTTCAGATACCAGTTGTTACAGCGCAACCACACTTTACCTTCCGCGCCGGCCGTGCAGCGTTCCGTCCACTCGGTGACGGCCTGTTTCGTCGGTTCCACCTCGCGGTGATTTTCCGCCGCCATTTTCGCCACGAGTTCACTGATGTATTGCGCCTGTTGTTCGCACAGCAGCGTCACGTTCGTCACCGGGTTCAGGCTCTGCGGGCCGATCATCATGTAGAAGTTCGGCATCTCATCGACGTGAATTCCCCACAGCGAATGCGGCCGGGTCATTTGGTAATTGTTCGACTCGTTTGCACCGAACTTGTCGGCGAGACTCACCCCGTTGCGGCCGATAATGGGGAACGGAATGAAGTTGCTGTCGAATCCGGTGGCGTAAATAATCACATCGACGTCGAAATGATCCCCGCGTGCAATCCGCAATCCGCCGGCGTCCACTTCGACGACCCCGCCGGGATCGTCGACGAGCGTCACGTGCGGCTTGTTGAACGTCGTGTAGTAGTCGTCGATGAACAGCACGCGCTTGCAGAAAAACGGGTAGTCCGGGGTCAGGCGTTTCGCGAGTTCGGGGTCGTTCACGTCGTGTTCGATCAGCTTGCGTAATTCGGCACAGATCGCTTCATTTTGTGCTTCGTCGTGCAGCGCCTCCCAGTCGATCTCGATGAACACGTCGTCCGGGTCGAGCGGCGGCAGTTCTTCCTTCCAGTCGACCGTGCGGATCTTTTCGCCGTAACCGCCGGCGCGGAATTTCTCCTCGATTTGCGGCGGCGTTGGCTCATCTTCGCGGCGCATACACCATGTCGGGGTGCGCTGGAACACGTGCAGGCTGGCGACGTCATCGACGATCGCGGTGATGACCTGTGCCGCCGATGCGCCGGTACCGATGATACCGACCCGTTTCCCGGACAGGTTCGCGTTGCGGTCCCATTGCGCGGTGTGGAAGCTTTCGCCGGCGAATCGATCGATGCCGGGAAACTCGGGCATGCGCGGGCTCGACAGGGGGCCGTTCGCGCTGACGACGTGACCCGCCGTCACGACCTGGCGATCGTCACCCGTGGCGCTGTCGACCGTCGTGATCTGCCACACGTCGGCGCCGCGCCCGAGGTATTTCAGTTCGACGACCTTGCGCGAAAAGCGGATCCGGTCGCGCACGCCGATGTGGTCGGTGAGGAGTTCCGCGTAGCCTGAAATCTCGGTCTGGCTGACGTACTTCTTCGACGGGATGAAGCCCGTGCGGTCGAGAAACGGCAGGTACAGGTAGGACGGGACATCGCAGGCGGCGCCGGGGTAGGCGCCGACTCCGCCGTCGCTCCACACGCCGCCAACCGACGGGGTCATTTCGAACAGGCACACATCATCGATGCCGGCGTCCTTCAGGTAGCTCGCGCACAGCAAGCCGGAAAAGCCGGCGCCGACGATGACGACGTCGAAGCGGGTGGGTGATCGCGCAGGCTGGCCGTCGCCTCGTGCGGGGGGTGTATTCATCGTGTTTCCTCGGATTTCTCAGCAGAGCGGGACGCCGCCCGTGGCGCGACGAGTCGGCCATGGTATACGAATCACGGGTGGATTTCGGCCACACCGGTAAACAACCGGGGCGCGAAGACTGACGGACCCGGGCCTGGATGCTTCAAATATGCGGCGCGCTGCCCTATAAGGGAACCGGACACCGAGGGACCGAACGATGCACACGAGTGACAACAACGAAACGATAGTGGAACTCGACGAGCTCGAACTGCTCGTCGTCATGGACAACGAGACGGACACGTTGTCGAGCGTCGACGAGGGCCTGCCGCAGCTGCCCGAGGTCGCGCAACTGGCCGCGCGGGTGCCCGCGAGCCGCCATTACGAAGGCCACGAATGCAAAACGGTGTTCGACCAGCTGTGTTGCGGTTGTCACGGATTATCCGTGCTCATGACCGGCCGCCGCGGCGATGAAGAACACACGATACTGTTCGACGTGGGGCCCTATCCGCAGTACTGGCTCGATAACGCGGAACGTCTCGCGATCGACCTCGCGAAGATCGAGTGTCTGTTCCTGTCGCACTGGCATTTCGATCACAGCGGCGGATTTCCCGAAGTGGTCGCGGCGATCAGTGCCGCGCGCCGCGCTGCCGGCCTGGCCGCGCCGCTCGTCGTCGATCTGCATCCCGATCGTCCTGATCAGCGTGGGGTCATGTTGCCGAGCGGGTTGATGATCCTGTTACCGATCGAACCCGGTTTCGAGGCGATACGCGCGAGCGGCGGCGAAATCGCCACCCACGCCGACGCGCATGTCCTGAGCAACGGCTTCTTCTATGCCAGCGGTGCGATCGAGCGCGTCACCGCCTACGAAACCGGACTCGACGGGCATCATTCGTTCCGAGGTGAATCCGCCGAGCCCGATCCGCTGATCATGGACGAACGCTACCTCGCGGCCGTCGTGCGCGGGCGCGGCGTATCCGTGTTGTCGGCGTGCTCGCACGCCGGCATCGTGAATGCCTGTCTCAGCGCGCAGCAACGATTTCCCGACGTTCCGGTCGACGTCGTGCTCGGCGGTTACCACCTCGCGGGCAAGACGATGGAACTGCGCATCGCCGATACGATCGCGGATCTCGAGCAGCGGATAAAACCGCGCGTGGTCGCCCCCGGTCATTGCACGGGCTGGCGCGCGAAAGCGCAACTCGCCGCCACGTTCGCGCCCGGGCGCTATGCGCCGAGCGTTGTCGGCACGTTGTATCGTTTGCAGGCGGAATAGTCGCACGCAAAGTCCCGGTGGCAGATTCGGCGCCGCCGGGGTTGTCGGACACGAACCGGGGATGAACGAATGGAGCCGGCAATCGAGCCGCGATGTCGATGCGCGCGCCGGCGTAATGCGGCGCCCGCCCGATACCGGGCGCATTGATCACGACGCGCTGCGGCACGGGCCCGGGCCTGCCGTACCGAAGCGCAGGGCCGGGTACTTCGCAGACAATGAAAGCAATCGTCGTCCGTGATCGGCTACAGGGCTGAAAGGCATTCTGACGGTCCGGCATCCTCCGCGCTTGCGCATCACGCCTTAAGGCGCCGGGACCGGGTGCGTTCGCCAGCTTTCCACGGCTCGAAGCGCGGCTTCCGGGCGTTCTTCGAGCACCGCGATGGAGCCCGCGAAAATGCGTCCGCCGTCACCGTCGAGTGAAATTACTTCGCCTTCCCGGAACGTCCGTTCCCCAATCGAACAGCAGCGCCGCTCGAGATCCACGTGCAGGTCCCGGCATCCGGCGAGACACACGATACCCACCTGCCGCGCGACGACCGCGGCATGCGATGTACGTCCACCGCGCGCCGTGAGGATCCCGCGCGCGCTGGCGAGGCCGGCGATATCGTCCGTCGACAAGGTGTCGCGCACCAGAATCGCCGGTTCGCCGCGGTCCGCGAGTTCGCGCGCGCTTGCGTTATCGAGCGCAATTGCGCCCACCGCGACCCCGGTACTGGCGGAGCCCGCTTCGCCGAGCGGCGCCGCGTCGATGTCGGGCACTACGCGTAATCTGCGCAGCGATTGCAGGTCGTATTCGGCCAAGCGCGCCATCGCTTCTTCCGGGGCGATCAGTCCTTGCTCAACCATGTCCACGGCCACCTGCAGCGCTGCCCACGGCGTCCGTTTACCGGATCGCGTTTGTAGCAGATACAGCTTCCCTTCCTCGATCGTAAACTCAAAATCCTGGAGATCGCGAAACTCGCTTTCGAGCAGCGTCACGACCCGGTTGAGTTCCGTATGCGCGGCGGGAAGTACGCGCTGCAGATCTTCGAGGCCGAGTACGCTGCGACGACCTGACACGACATCTTCGCCCTGCGCGTTAAACAGGAAATCCATGTAGGCGCGGTTCGCACCGATGGCGGGATCACGCGTAAATCCAACACCGGAACCGGAGCGGCCGCCGGCATTACCAAACACCATCGTTTGTACGGTGACCGCCGTGGCGAGGTTCGAATCGATGCCGTGCAACCGTCGGTATTCGGCCGCCCGCGGGCTGTTCCACGAGCGAAATACGGCTTCGATGGCGCCGCTCAGTTGCGCAATCGGATCCTGCGGCAGTTTCCCGTGCGATGCATGCTCGAGCAACTTCAGATTTTCCGCCGCGAGTTCCCGCATCGCGATCGCGTCGAGTTCCTGTGCCGACGCACAGTAGTCGGGATCGAGTTTCGCGTTCACGAGGCGTTCGAAACGTTGTGCATCGATACCACCGATTATTTCGCCCCATGCCTGGGTGAGACGGCGGTAGCAGTCCCACGCGAGGCGCGGATTGCCGGTCAGCCGGATCAGACCGCGGACGGTCTGTGCGGTCAGACCGATATTCAGAATGGAATCCATCATGCCGGGCATCGAAACCGGCGCGCCGGACCGAACCGCAACGAGTAGCGGTCGCCGCCGACCGCCGAATGTACGGCCCGTTGCATTTTCGAGACGCCGGATACTGACCGCGAGCACTTCCGGGAAGTCCGCCGGGACGCGCCCGTCGCGCGCGTAATAGTCGCGGCAAAATTCCGTGCCGAGAACGAATGCGGGTGGAACCGGCAGCCCGACCCGATCCATGCGCATCAGGTTGAAAGCCTTTGCGCCGACCTCTGCGGCCGATGTCCGCGCCGGATCGCTTACGCCGGTACCAATAAATTCAATGTTTGCCATAGTGGGTTTTCCTGCCTTGCTCCGGATCCGCGTCGTAAACCTGATCCTGCCGTGGGTCGGGTTGGACTCGGGGCTTGCGTTGACGGCAACGCTTTTCCCCGCGATTCGAGACGGAGGGGACGTTGCGTCGGGACCGGGTGTCGTAGGTTATTCCGTTTCGTCAGCTCCGTTCAGGCTGTTGCCAGCACGCGTTCCCGCAGCTTCCAGGCGCACCTGGCAGTCCAGTCCGCGGCCTTTTCGAGGCGCCTGGCGAGCAGTGAAAAGAGATGGAGCTGGCCGGCGTCCGCGGCGGCTTCGATCAACAGCGTCGTGATCTTGCGTTCCAGCGCGTCGGTATCGCGCTCGACCGCTTCGATTTGATCGATGCCGTCGAGAAAGTCGTGCATATCTTCGCGTGGCCCGCCGCGCCGGATCTGGGCCACGCACTCGAGACAGCTGACGAGCCGATGAACCCCGCTCAGCACTTTCTCCGCAAGTTCGTTCAGCGGCCATTCCACTTCGCCGAGGCGTGCGACTGTGGGCACGAGCGCGAGCAGACAGGCGGCATCTTCGAGCTGGTCGGTGATTTCATCGAGTGCGTGGAACAGACTCACGGTGTCATCGCCGCCCGGCGCGCGCGCCACCATCTCGCGTGCCTGTAACACGATCTCATCGGCAAGCCGTTCCCAGCGTTTCGCGCGCCGCGCCGCGCGTGCGAGATACTCGATAGCGGAATCTGTCTGTGCGCGCGCGATGCCGTCGCGAACGCCGTTCGCGAGCTCCGCGGTAATTGCTGCATGGTCCGAGAGCAGTTCGAGATAGCGATGCTCCGCGGTTGTGACATGGGTGAGTAAGTCGGTGAGTATTTCGTCCTGCACTGTGCGCACGGAGCGGCGTTCGCGCAATCCTTCCGACGCGCAGCGCATGACGAACTCGAGAAACCGGATCGCGGCATCGCGATCCAGGACATCGTGCAGGGTTTGCCCGTAACGCAGCGGCTGGATGGCCTTTTCCATCGCCTCGAATACGAGTTGTTCGGCGCCGAGTTCGAGGAACGCGCGATGGCCCAGGTTGTTATCCGCCGCGTGCTTGAGGACCGCGACCGCATCGCGATTTTTCACGAGCACGCGCAGGCGTTTGCGTGCCCGGTTCCAGTCGATCAGAAACACGAGACGCGAACCCAGGAATTCCAGGAATGCGCACACATCGTTTTCGTCGCGACCGTGGTACTGCCCCAATGTGCCGTAGAACGTCTCGCCTTCGGTCAGCACTTCGGAATGCCGTGACCAGGTATTGTCCCATTCGACGGCCCATTGCCCGAACAGGCTCTGGAAGAACTTCATCCGCCGCAGGTGAATGTCCGTGTAGGTGACGTTGACCTGCAGACCCTCCGCGCGTACGACGAGCACGTGTGCGTCGGTCGTACCGATATCGTTCTGGATCACCACGCCGGCGCCGCTGCGGGTGGCGGTCGAGCCGAGGCCTGGATGATCGAATTTGAGCGGCGCCGTCGCGTTCAGGCCGCGCATGAATGCTTTTACGCGGGGGCGATCGGCGTCATCGAGACCGTAGACCATGGCGCCGTCGATCGACTCCACGGCGACGCGCGCCTGCATCGCATTGAGAATTTTGTGCAGGTCCATCACGAGCAGGTGCAGGCTGTCGCCGGCCGCCCGATCGGCGCGGGTCATGACGCCGATCGCGTTCGGCGGGACACGGTCGTCGATGAACGCCGGCGCCGCGTGTTCGATCGCATCGTAGCGTGCGCGCATTTCCGGATACGTCGCCTCGCCCCCCAGCTCGAGCGCGTTGAGCATGGCGATGATGCACTCGTCGACGAGGGTCTTCAGATGCGCCGCGAGCGGAATCGACAGATCGCCCGACGCCGTGAGCGTGCTGTGCGCGACAACATCATCGAGCCGGCTGTCGTCGACCAGGCAGGCAACGCGCTCCGCGTGCAGATCCGAATGCTGCGCCTCGCGATCCGCCGCCTGCGCCTGCGCCTGTTGCAGCAGGCTGAAAAAATACTTCACCCGATCGTTCGCGGCGAGGGCCTGATTGATCGCCTCGGGCAGCAGCAGGGAATTCTCACCGAGTTCCCGCACAATTTGGGTCTTGATCATGTGTTCGATTCCGGGCCGGCGCGAACGCGCAGCGGCGGTCGCGCGATACGGTGCTCGTAGCCGGCGGCAATGATTACGTACATCGGAGATAAAGCTACCATCCGCAAGGCAGTGTAATCATGATACCGATCATGGCGACGTGCCGCCTGCCCGCCGGGCGAAGGGGATGTGCGACCGGACGCAGCTTGCGTGAACATCCTCCCGCAACGTCCGGCCCCCGTCGCGCCGGACGGGTGCCAGGCATGCGGGTATCCGCCGCCGCTTACTTCCCGAAAAGTTCCTCGAGCCGATCGAACGCGAGATTGATAACGTCGTCATCGACGCAGAACGCCATGCGCACGTGATGGGCGCCGGCGGATCCGAACGCACTGCCGGGGGTTACGGTTACCCGCGCCTCGTTCAGCAGGCGCATCGCGAATTCGCGATCGTTACCGTGATCCGCCACGATGCGGGGAAACACGTAATAGGCCCCGTCGGGCCGCTGATACTGAAACACGTGTGGCAGTTCGTCGAGGCGCGCGCAAATCAGCTCGCGCCGGCGCTCGAGAACGCGTTCGAATTCCCGCAGGTGGGTTTGCGGGCCACCGAGCGCGGCGATGCCGGCGACCTGGGAGACTCGCGGGGTACAAATCATGTTTGCGTCGTGGACTTTCAGCACGCCGTCGCGCAACCAGTCCGGAATGATCATGTAGCCGAGACGCCAGCCGCTCATCGCATAGATCTTGGAGAACGTAAACAGGTAAGCGAGGCGATCGCGCAACGCCCCGGCGGCGGCGAGATTGAAGAAGCGCGCATGGTTTTCGTACAGGATTTCGGAATACGGATCGTCGATCAGGACGACGAGATTCTGCCGCGCGAGAGCCCTGGCAAGCTCGTCGAGTTCGCGCTTGTCAAACAGGGTCCCGGTGGGGTTACAGGGGTTTACGAGTACGACGGCTTTCGTGCGCGGGGTAACGAGCTCATCGAGCCGCGGCACGTCGAGGCGCCAGCCCGCCTGCTCGTCGAGCGGCCAGGCTACCGGTGTACCCCCGGCCAGCACGATCTGCTGGTAATGAGACGCGAACCCGGGATCGGTGACGATCACTTCGTCGCCGGGGTCGAGCAGCGTGCGCAGCAAGGTGTGCATGCCCTGCATATTCCCCGCGCTGATGAACACCTGCTGCTCCGGGTCGACGTCGACCCCGGTTTTCGCGCGATGCCTGGCGGCCGCGAGCTCGCGCAGTTCCGGCAGTCCGTTCGGCAACGCGTACTTGCCGATGTCGGCGTCGCTCGCGAGCGCCGAGGTGACCGCGTCACGGATGTGTGCCGGGGTGCGAAACGAGGGCAGACCCCAGGCGAGCGACGCCGCATCGGGAACACGCGCGCTCAACATCGCCATTTCCTTGATTGCCGACAGGCGTGCCGTCGCGACGGCGTGCGAGGTCAAATCCGGGATCGTCGTCATGTTCGGGTCGCTACGCTGGCTGTGGGGTGCGGGGACATTGTTACGGCAACATACACGGCGGCAGCACAGCGCAAGTTGACCCGAATCAGGAAATCCGGGCGGGGGCCGCCGCGGTGCCTGAACGCGGGATCACCGACAAAGATGCGCTAACATCACGGAACCCTTACGCCGAGACCGGTACTACCATGCGCGCAGCCGTCTATCACGAACCCGGAGCCCCGCTCACCGTCGAACACGTGCCGGAACCCCGGGTGTCCTCGGGCGATCTCGTGATCGCGGTACATCGCTGCGGGATCTGTGGTTCGGATCTGCATATGGCCGACATGCACGGCCCGGACTCCGGTATGCGGCCGCTGCCGGCAGGGACCGTCATGGGACATGAGTTTTCCGGTGAGGTGGTCGAAACCGGCAGCAATGCGGGCGATTTCCGCATCGGCGACCGGGTGACGGCGATGCCGTTTATTGCCTGCGGACACTGTGCCGCGTGCCTGACGGGCGCGGGTTACCGTTGTGCCGAGGCGTGCTATTCGGCGCTTGGTGAGGAACGTGGCGGCTATGCGGAATACATGCGGGTCGGTGTCGCCGAGACGCTGCACCTGCCGCACGGGGTCGACGACGAATGCGGTGCACTCGTCGAGCCGTTCGCGGTGGCGCTGCACGGGATCAACGCCGCACGGATCGTCGCCGGTGAACGCGTACTCATCATGGGCGGCGGACCGATTGGTCTCGCCTGCGCGAGCTGGGCGCGCTACTTCGGCGCGCGCGACATCATCGTTTCCGATTTCGTGCCCGAGCGGCTCGCGCTGGCCGAGCGACTCGGTGCGACGGCCACGATCGATGCCGGCAAGGAGAGTGTCGTCGGCGCGTTCAAGCGTCACGCCGGCCAGCGACCCGATGTCATATTCGATTGCGTCGGCCTGCCCGGCACGCTGCAGCTCGCGACGGATTACGCGCCGATGGGTGGACGCATCGTCGTGATCGGCGTGTGCATGGCGCCGGACCGACTGCAGCCGGTGAAAGCGCTGACGAAGGAATTACAGATTAATTTCGTCTACATGTACCGGCGCCAGGAATTTGCCCTGACGATCGATCTGATGAACCGCGAACGTCTCGATCCGACCCCGATGCTGACCCGCACGGTGGGTTTCGCGGAATTCACCGGCGCGTTCGAAGCCCTGAAGACGGACAAGACGGCGTGCAAGGTCTTACTCGACCCGCGCACGTGAGCGTTGAGGAGTCGAGCGCGCTCGCGAACCGGGTGCGGAAGAACGCGCGTCACCTCGAACGCTGGGCGCGTCGCGCCGGGATCGAGGCTTATCGTCTGTACGACCGCGATATCCCGGAATTCCCCTATGCCATCGACCGCTACGGCGAGTGGCTGCACGTGCAATTATTCGAGGGCAAACGGCCGTTGTCGGACGCCGACGTCGAGACCCATGTGAACGCACTCGCGGACGCGGTGCATTGCCCGCGCGCGCGCATCGTACTGAAACACCGCCAGCGCCAGCGCGGCAGTGCGCAGTATGAGCGGCTGGCGGCGGACGGTGAATCGTTCACGGTGTCGGAATATGGCCTGCGCTTCGAGGTCAATCTGAAGCGTTACCTCGATACCGGGCTGTTCCTCGATCATCGTGAAACGCGGCGTCTCGTCCGCGATCAGGCGCGCGGGCGCCGCGTACTGAACCTGTTCGCCTATACCGGCAGTTTCAGCGTCTACGCCGGCGCCGGCGGGGCGGAGCGCGTCGTGACGGTGGATTTATCGAAAACCTACCAGGACTGGACCTGGCGCAACCTCGTTTTGAACGGGCTCGACGACCGGACGGTGCAGCAACTCGTTTGCACGGACGTGCTGAAGTACCTCCACGAAGCCGTTGCCGGTCGTGAACGTTACGATCTCATCGTGCTCGACCCGCCGAGTTTTTCGAATTCGAAACGGATGCGCGCGACGTTCGACGTACAGCGCGACCAGGCGGCATTGCTGAGCGCGGCCCTGGCCCTGCTCGCGCCGCGCGGAACGCTGTATTTCTCGACGAACCGGCAGGGATTCCGGCTCGCGCCGGAAACCGCCGAGCTCGGGTCGTTCATCGAACTCGACCGCGAAACGCTGGCGGAGGATTTTCGCCGCCGGCGGGGTCACCGTTGCTGGCGGGTCACGCGCCAGGTCGAGGGAAACCCATCGTAACGCGGCGTGCCGGGGGGAACCGCCGTCGCCGGGCGTCGATCGGTTAGGATGGCGGGTCCGGCTCACCCTAACCGCTGCCCCGCATACACGAGCAATGTCACAATCGAATGAAGCGCCGAGCGCACCGCCCACGCGGTTTGTGCTGGCTAACCTGTTATGCGCCGTGGGTTTCGGTCTCGTCGCGATGACGATTTGCCTGCCGTCGATGCCGCAGTGGGCGGAACTGTTCGACGTCGCGCAGGCGAACGTGCAGCTGACGTTCAGCGCGTTCGTCGTCGCGTTCGGCGTCACCCAGGTGATCTACGGACCGCTGTCGGATCGCTACGGCCGACGGCGACTGCTGATGTTCGGGTTTGCGCTCGCCGCGGCCGGATCCGTGGCCGGCGCGATGGCGTCCGGACTCACCGCGCTGACGTTCGCGCGGCTCGTGCAGGGCGCCGGTGCGGGTGCCGGCATGGTGCTCGGTCGGGCGATGGTGCAGGATTTCTTCAGCGGTGCCGATCGTTCGCGGGCGATGGCTTACGTCGGCATGGCGATGGGTCTGTGTGCGCCGCTCGCGACGGTCGTCGGCGGGCAGTTGCACGTGCACTTCGGCTGGCGCGCGAATTTCGTACTCATTGCGCTGCTCGCGGGTGTGCTCATGGTCACGACGTGGCGCGTGATCCCGGCCGATACGGTGACGCGCACCGATCGCGCGCACTGGCTGCGCGAAATGCTCGATGCCTATGCACAACTCGCGCGCGTGCCGGCGTATCTCGCGTATGTCGCGATCCTGGCCCTGAGTACCGCGTCGTTCTATATCTATCTCGCGGGCGCGCCGAGCGTGCTCGCGAACTACGGAGTGGGGCCGGCGGAAGTTGGATTTTTTATCATGTTTCCGCCCATGGCGTACATCGTTGGCAGTTTCCTCACGAGTCGTCTCGTGAAGTATTTCGCCGATGCGGGACTCATGCTCGTGGGGCAATGCATCAGCCTCACCGGGCTCGTGATTTTGTTGATCCTTGCGGTGATCGGGGTGCCGTCACCGTTTGCCGTAGCGGGCCCGCTGATCCTGCTCGGCTTTGGCCAGGGCCTGCTCATGCCGCCGACGCTCGTCGGCACCGTCAGCGTAGTACCGGCACTCGCCGGTGCGGCCGCCGGCGCCGCCGGACTCGCGCAGCAACTGTGTGGCGCGTTCGGCGGTTATGCGATCGGTCTGTTCGAGCACCGCGGTGCGGTCAAGCTCGCGCTGCTGATGCTGCTGTTCATGGGCGCGGCGTTCGCGAGCCAGCTGTTTCTGCGGCGCCACCAGGCGCGGCGATAATCCGTGCGTGCGCGAGCCGGTACATCGAGCTCACGCCGGCGCAATCTGCTCCTGCATGCGGATCGCGCTGGCGTTTCGCGCGCGTGTGATTCAGGATATCGTCCCGCTTGTACCATTTCAGGAGATAAACATGTATTCGCATATCATGGTTGGGAGTAACGATATCGATCGTTCGAAGAAGTTTTATGATGCGCTGCTCGGCTCGCTCGGCGCAAAACCCGCGATTGTCGACGACAAGGGGCGCCTCATTTACATGAACAAGGATGGCCTGTTCCTCGTCACGACGCCAATTGACGGCAAGGCCGCGACCGGGGCGAACGGCGGGACGATTGGCTTCGCGTGTGATACGCAGGCGCAGGTTGACGCGTGGCACGCGGCCGGCGTCGCGAACGGCGGCACGAGCATCGAAGATCCGCCGGGCATCCGTGAGGGTGGTTTCGGTCAGCTTTATCTCGCGTATTTGCGCGATCCGGACGGTAACAAGCTGTGCGGTCTGCACCGGGTCGGTTAAACGAAGTCGGGGAGCGCGGCGAGCCGCTAACGGCTCGTTAAAGCGAACCTTGCGGTCGGGTTTCACGCTTGCGGGCACAACGTGAGCCTGAGATCCGACCGCTTCTGATACTGCCGTTGTCTGCCGGCCGGCACCCCTCGGGGGCCAGGGCGGGGACGATATCACTGACGGCAGTACGTTCCGGGCCGCGCAGGCGGCCATCGAGGGAGAAAATAAATGAAACAAATACGTTGCTTTACATTAGTCGCGGCGCTCGCCGTTGCATTCGGCGCCACGGCGGAAGAAAAGCAGTGGTGGCCGTCGAAATGGGGTGCGGACGACACGCTCGGTTCATTCAACATGCTCGGCCCGGAGCTGACCCTGAAAGCGGCGAGCCTGATCAAGACCGGCAAGACCTACCGCCTCGGTATCGAAACGAACGGCGCCACCCCGGCGTACCCGCCGCGCTCATTCGAGGTGACGGTGCTGTTTCCGAACCAGTACAACGGCACCGCCTACGGTGACAATCAGTTCAATTTCTTCGACGACAAGATGAACGGCTGGATGGGGGTTGGATCACAGATCGACGGTCTCGGCCATGCCGCAACCGATGGCGTGTTCTACAACGGCTTCAAGGGCAAGGATTTCGCGAAGGTCGATGGCCTGCAACGCATGGGGGTCGAGGATTACCCGCCGATCGTCGCGCGCGGGGTGATGATCGACATCGCGGCCTGCATGGGCAAGGACATGCTCGCCGAAGGCACCGTGTTCAACCGCGCCGAGATCATGGCGTGTGAAAAGAAGCAGGGCGTGAGCATCGGCAAGGGTGACGTCGTCCTGTTCAATACCGGCTGGATGAAAATGCTCGATACCGATCCCGAGCGCTTCGGTAAGGTCGAACCGGGTCTCGGTGCCGACGGGGCGCGATACCTCGTCGAGAAGGACGTGATCGCGGTTGGCGCGGATAACTGGGCGCTTGAGGTGTTACCGGTAGAAAATCCGAAGATCATGTTTCCCGTGCACCAGGAACTGATCAATTACGCCGGCGTGTATATCCTCGAGAACATGGATACGCGCGAACTCGCGGCGGACAAGGCCTACGAGTTCATGTTCGTACTCGGCCCGGCGCGGATCACCGGTGCGGTGCAGATGATCATCAATCCGATCGCGATCCGCTGAGGAGGGCGCGGCCATGACCGACACGCTCGAAACTCTCGCCGCGCGCCTGCGCTATCTCGAGGATCTCGAAGCCGTCAGGCATACGTGGCGTGACTACTGTATCCGGCTCGACAGCAAGGACTGGACCGGACTCGCCGATGTGTATACGGAGGACGCCGAACTCGAGATGATCGGCTTGAAGGGGCTCGGTGACGGGCTCGATGGCGTGTTCCGCGGGCGCAGCGACATCGTCGAGGCGTTCTACAAGCCGGCGATGTCCGGGGTCTATGATATTGCCGGCGGGATCTTCACGACCGGCCATATCAGCACGAACATGCAGATCGAGCACCTCGGTGATGAGGCCACGACGCTCGCGTACTTCTTCGAGATTGTCGCGAACGACACGATCCTCATCGGCACCTACCAGCACCGGATGCGGCGCGATCCGGATCGGTGGCGCTTCCACCGCCTGCGGATCACGGTGCGTTATCACGCCGTGATCGACGTCAGGGAGACGGCGGGCTGCGCGCTGACGGACGTGCTCGCGCGACCGATCTGAAGTATCGGGAACCGGCCGGCTGCGTAGCGGATCAGCGCCGCGCAGCTTGCCGGTGACCGTCGCCGTGGTGTCGCCAGGCGCTTTCGGAGCGGCACGCGCGCGGTGTCCGCGTGCCACGTGCCCGATGTGTGCCGCGCGAAAATTGACCCGGATCAGTTGCCGCGCTCGACCCCCACGCTAGAGTCAAAATATCTTTCACACGGTGTTGCGCATCAGGTAGGTACCTGGCAGCGGCGACCCGGGCCACGCTATGGAGATTCGCCCATGTTCGGAAAACGTCTGTTCGCGCTGCTGCTGGTGCTGCTGTTTCAACCTGGTGCGAACGCTGAAATCGCGTATACGGATGCGAGCGGCAGGGTGTGGCATCAACTCACCGATACGCTGGGGCTGAGCTGGCTCGACATGACGGGTGTCTGCGCCGAAAGCAGCGGTAACTGCAACGGTTCACTCGCGGGGCGTGATTTGACCGGTTTGCGCTGGGCCGACGTCGCGACGGTCAATGAACTGTTTCGTGAACTGTCGGGCGGTGCGGGGTTTCCGGACGCGTTGCCACAGGAGTTCGAGATTATCGACAGCACCTGGGGGCCGCTCGCAATCGATGAAGACGGCGCGGGGCCCGATACCGGTTACTTCCACAAAACCTACAGCTCCGAATTCGGCGAACACACCGCGTATGGCTGGACCCGCACCCGCAGGACGCCGGGGGAGTTCGCGATTTATCTCGGTCGCATCACGGAGTCCGCGACATTCGACAAACTCCAGACCGATGACGTCGCCGATGATGTCAGTGGCAGTGCCCTCACGGGTTTCTGGCTGTACGAGCCGGTTGTCGTACCGCTGCCGCCGGCGCTGTGGCTATTCGCTTCGGCGGTCGCCGGGTCCTTATTGCGCAAACGGCGCGGGTTGACGGCGTCGTAAGCGCCGCCGGTGGCGGGCTTTCGTTCGCCGACGCCAAACAGCAGCGCGCATAAAAAAAGGCGGCCCGAAGGCCGCCTTTCTCAATTCAACCCGGCACGGTGAACGTGCCGGAGCAGCTTCAGGCCGCTTTGATGTTGTCGGCCGCGAGCTTGCCGCGTTCCGTCACCACATCGTAGCTGATCCGCTGGCCTTCGCTCAGCGTGGTCATGCCGCCACGTTCCACGGCGCTGACATGAACGAATACGTCCTTGTCGCCGTCTTCCGGTGCGATGAACCCAAAGCCCTTTGCAGGGTTGAAAAATTTAACTGTTCCGATAGCCATATTCAGGCCTCCATAACAAAAGTCGCGCGCAAATCGGGCGCGTAAACGAACAACTGGATCGTAGCGGGTAGTCTTTGAAACGGAGACCGGGGAAACCGGCAGGTAGCAAATAGAAAAGCCGAAACGTAAGTCGCCAAGGCATGGTGCGCGCATTCGCGGCCGAATGCAAACCGTATTTCATGCGCACTTTCGCGTGCGTGCCCGGAGCGCGACCCGGGGGTGCGAATAATCAGAAGCGGTCTCAACAATAAGTCGTGTCGCGCCGGGATTCATTGTTGCGCAATCCAGGGCGCGAAGAGCGTCGTTTAGCTTGGCTAAATAAACGATGAGTGACGCCGGCGTGCGCAACAATGGCCCCGGCCCGGAGGGCTTGCCCTGAAATCGGCGCTGACCGCGTTGCCGTGCTTGAAAATGGAACCACCATTGCCTGCGCACGGCGCCTTGTCACCACCGATTTCAGGACTCAACGCAACGCTACTTATTGTTGAGACCGCTTCTGGTTGTAACTACAATAATTGCAGCTACAATTATGTCATGAGTACGACAACGCCACGCCGCAAGACCACGACGTCCCCCCGGGGCTGCACGAATTTCAAACTGCGCCAGCTGCTGCGTCGCGTGTCGCGCATTTACGATGCGGAACTCGCGCACGCGGGACTCAAGGGCACGCAATATTCCCTGCTCTCGCACCTCGTGAGTATGAGTCCGATCACCCCGGGTGAACTCGCCCGTCGCATGGAGATGGATCCCTCGACCCTGACCCGCAACGTTCGCCTGTTGACGGACCAGGGTTGGGTCGAGCGCATCCCCGGGGCCGATACGCGCAGCCACCGGCTCGCCATCACGGCCGGCGGCCGGGATAAACATGCACAAGCGAAGGCGCACTGGAAGCGTGCGCAACTGGCGCTGAACGCGCAGCTCGGCGAGCCGCAGGTCGCCACTTTGCACGCGCTCGTCGATGACGCGCTTGCAGCGCTGCACACAACCGACGAACCCACAGCCGAGGTCCGGAAATGACAACAGCCAGCTGGCACAAGAGTGCATGCAATCTGTGTTACGTGAATTGCGGGGTCGAGATCGAGGTACTCGGTGACGGCGCCGATGCACGGCTCGGCCGGGTTCGCGGGGATCCGGAGCATCCGCGTACGCGCGGTTATTTGTGCAACAAGGCCCAGGCGATACCGGCTTACGTGCACCATGACGACCGTCTCACGCGCCCGTTGCGCCGTCGCGCCGACGGCACTCACGAAGCGATCGACTGGGACACGGCGATCCGCGAAATCGCCGCGCGCCTGCGCGACATCAGCGCCCGTCATGGTCCCGGGACCATCGCGCTGTATGGCGGCGGCGGACAGGGTAACCACGCCGGCGGCGCGTTCGCGAACAGTTTCCTGCGTGCGCTCGGTTCACGCCATGTGTTCAACGCGCTGGCCCAGGAAAAGACCGGTGATTTCTGGGTCAACGGACATTTGTTCGGCGCGCAGACGTGTCATTCCGCGGAGGATATCGAGCACTGCGACGTGCTGCTCGTGATCGGCGCGAATCCCTGGCTCGCGCATGGCTTCAGTAACGCGCGCCAGCAGATCAATGCAATCGTCAAGGATCCGGCGCGCAAGTTAATCGTCATCGATCCGCGTCGCAGCGAAACCGCGGCGCAGGCCGATCTGCACGTGGCCGTGCGTCCGGGTGCCGATGCGTTCCTCATGACCGCGTTGCTCGCGTTGTTGATCCGTCGGGATGCGATCGATGCGGAATTTATCGACGCGCATACGACCGGTTACGCCGCTGTGCGGGCAACGCTGGCCGCGGTCGATATCGAACGTTTCGCCGCCGCGGCCGATGTGTCGCCGGACGTGCTCGAGCAACTCGCCGACAGCGTGGCAGCGGCCCGGTCGCTCGTCGTGCGCGCGGAACTCGGCATCCAGCAGGGGCGTTACTCGACCCTGAACTCCTATCTCGAGAAACTACTGTACCTGCTCACCGGCAACTTCGGCCGGCCCGGTACGAACGCCCTGCACGGCTGGTTGCAGCCGCTGTGGGCGAACGGTCGCGGCCAGCGTTACGCGCCGCTCGATAGCGAGGTGATCGCGGGCCTGTTGCCGCCGAATCAGCTCGCCGAGGCGATCGCGAGTGAACACCCGCAGCGTCTGCGCGCGCTGTGGGTGGACAGCAGTAATCCATTCAATACCGTGGCCGACACCCAAGGCCTCGTGGCCGCGCGCGAGCGGCTCGATTTGCTCGTCGCGATCGATGTCGCCTACACGGAAACAGCGGCGCAGGCCGATTACGTATTGCCGGCGAGTTCGCAGTTCGAGAAGTGCGAGTACACGCTGTTCAATTTCGAGTATCCGGTGAACTTTTTTCACGTGCGACGCCCGCTGCTGCCGCCGCTCGCGGGAACGTTACCGGAACCGGAGATCTACCTGCGCCTCGCCACCGCGCTCGAACTGATGCCGCCGCCGGAAGCGCTGGAGGCGGTGACGGAGGCGGCACACGCCGGGCCGCTCGAGTTCGCGGCAGCATTCGCGTGCCTCGCGAGCGATTACCCGGACGCCGCGCGCGCCGGTGCCTTGCTGTTGTACGCGACACTCGGCCGCACCCTGCCGCACGGCACGGCCGCGGCCGCGCCCTTGTGGGCGTCCGCGCAGCGCCTCGCCGCAACGCGCCCGGCAGCGGTTGCCCGGGCGCTCGATCTGTCACCCGACGGCGATCCCCGTGAGCTCGGTCAGCGCCTGTTCGATACCCTGATCGATTCGCCGTCGGGCACGGCATTCAGTGTCGACGATTCCGTGTGGGATCTCATCGAGACGTCCGATCGACGCGTGCACCTCGCGATCCCGGCGTTGCTGGCAACGATCGACACCCTCGATCCCGCGAACGTGCTGCCGTCACCGGACTACCCGTTCATCCTGTCGGCCGGCCAGCGTCGCCTGCAGAACGTCAACCAGATCCTGCGCGCGCCGTTCTTCCGCAAGCGCGATCCGGACGGCGCGCTGTACATCCATCCCGCCGATCTCGCCGATCTCGATGCCGCGGAACGCGATTGGCTCGTCGTTCAATCCCGCCGTGGCGAAGTCGTGGCACGCGCCCGGGCGGACGACGGCATGCGGCGCGGAAACGTCTCGCTGCCGCACGGTTACGGTCAGGCCTACCCGGCGAGTGACGGTGAACGCCGCGTGTGCGGGCCGCGGATCAACGAACTGACGGATGCACGATCGCGCGATCCGATCGCCGGTACGCCGTTCCACAAATACGTGCCGGTGCGCCTGCGCGTAGCCGACGAAGCCGAGGCCGCGACGGCCGAGCTGAATTCGCAGGCGATTTTCGCCGCGGCGACACAACGGGCCTGAACGAATGGCGGCACTGCGGATTTTTTCCTATGCCCCGAATCCCCGCGTGTGGAAGGCCACGATCGCGGGACGCCTCACCGGGGTCGACATCGAACTGCGCGGCGCCGCGCCGGACGAACTCGCGGACTGGCTGTGGGATTTCGAGGCGCGACCACTGAGCGATGCCGACCGGGCGGATGACTCAACCCGGCAAATCGGCAAGGTGGGTTTTGGTGGCACCCCGCTGCGAAAAACCGCGGCGTTTCTCGACGCCCACCCGTTCGGTACGGTGCCGGCGGCATTCAGTGCGGATGGTGTTACCGGGATCTTCGAATCGAACAGTATTGCGCGCGCCGTCGCCCGTTTGGGTGCGGACGCGCTGCCGCTCTACGGTACGGACGCGTACAGCGCTTCGCGGATCGACAGCTTCCTCGATGCGAGCCTCGTATTCGGCCGCGACACGCAGGCGTATTTACTCGCCCTGCGCGGCAACTCGCTCACCGCCGACATCCACGCGCAGGCGAACGCCGCGGTGGCAACGTACCTCGGCGGTATCGAGCGCGCACTCGCGCCGGCGCGCGACTACCTCGTCGGTGCAGGCGTGAGCCTCGCCGATATCTGTTTCGCGTGTGAGCTGACGATGCTGTGGTACGAACGTCCGCGGCATCGCTATCTCGCGACCCTCGGTCTGGCGCCGGTGCTGGCGGAGGATTTCGCGCACGCTTACCCGCGGGTTGCGGCGCATTTCGCACGCCTGCGCGTGCAGCCCGCGTTCGCGGCAGACCTTGGCGCCCATCTCGAACACCTCGAGCGACCCGGCAAGTCCGTTGCCTGAAGCGTCGCGCGCGGACCCGGGAACCGCCGTGCCGATCTCTCGCGCGGGCGACGTTGCCATCATCACACGGCGATCGCCGGCACGATCGCATTCATCCGTTTACTAACGCGCAAGGGAATCATCAGCCATGCAGGAATCTCCGCAATCATCGGCCACCGAGGCGGGCGTCGCGCTCATCGTCGGCGGCGGTCCGGGTATCAGCGCGAGTTGTGCGCGTGTGTTCGCCGCCGGGGGCTTGCGGGTTGCAGTCGCCGCACGCGACCCGGACAAGCCGGTGATGCGACGACTCGAACTCGAATTCGGGGTCCGGCGCTTCGCCTGTGATGCGAGCGACGAGGGATCGGTCGCGGCCCTGTTCGATACGGTGTCCACCGAACTCGACACCCCGCGGCTCGTCGTGCACAACATCGACGGGCGCAGCATGGACATATTCCGTAAATCGATCGACGAGGCCGAGCCCGCGCTCGTGCGCGGCGTGCTGGACCATTCCGCCTACAGCGCGTTTCTCGTGGGTCAACAGGCCGCGCGGCGCATGCTGCGGCAGCCGATGGACCCCGCCGGCCGGCGCGGCACGATCATCTTCACGAACGCGAGCGCCGCATTGAAGGGGTTTCCGCGCAGCGCCGCGTTCGCGATGGCGTGCCACGCGAAAGCCGGCCTCACCGAAAGCATGGCGCGCGAACTGATGCCGCAGGGGATCCATGTCGCGCACGTGCCGATCGACGGCGCCGTCGGCTGGGTGCAGGAGGACGGCAGCCGCCAGCACCGGCTCGCCGGTACGGATGAAAACGACAACCTGCTGCACCCCGATCACATCGCGCAAACCTACTGGATGCTGCACGAACAGCATCGTTCGGCGTGGTCGAGTGAAATCGTCCTGCGGCCGTGGGTGGAGAACTGGTAGGCGCGGCTCACCGCCGACGCTGAATTCCTGTCCGGTCCACCCGGCGCACACGACCCGACAGCGCCGCGTGGCAACGCGATATCATGGGCATCCACCGATCACGAACCTCACGGGAGAATACCGGCATGTCCTTTGATCCATCACCGAAAGTCCAGGAACTGCAGGGCCGGCTTACGGCGTTCATGGAGCGTCACATCTATCCGCATGAGCAGCGGCACGTGCGCGAGGCCGAGGAGTACGGCCCGTGGAAGGTGTTGCCGCTGATCGAGGAACTGAAACCGCTCGCGCGCGAGGAAGGCCTGTGGAACCTGTTCCTGCCGGAGTCCGAGTTCGGCGCCGGGCTGACGAATCTCGAATATGCGCCGTTGTGCGAAATCATGGGCCGCTCGCTGCTCGCACCGGAAGTATTCAATTGCTCCGCGCCGGACACCGGCAACATGGAGGTCCTCGCGCGCTACGCCGCGCCGGAGCACCAGGAGCGCTGGCTGAAACCGTTACTTGCCGGGGAGATACGCTCGTGTTTCGCGATGACGGAACCGGACGTCGCCTCGAGTGATGCGACGAACATCCAGTCGTCGATCGTGCGCGACGGCGACGACTACGTGATCAACGGGCACAAGTGGTATACGACGAACGCGACGGATCCGCGGTGCAAGATCTGCATCTTCATGGGCAAGAACGATCCCGATAACCCGGACCGTTACCGCCAGCAATCGATGATCCTGATCCCGATGGACACGCCCGGGGTGGAGGTCGTGCGCTCGATCCCGGTGTTCGGTTTCTACGGCATGCCGGATCGCGCGTCGGAAGTCATTTTTCGCGACGTGCGCGTGCCCGCGTCGTACATGCTGCTCGGTGAAGGTCGCGGTTTCGAGATCGCGCAGGGTCGCCTAGGACCCGGGCGCATTCACCATTGCATGCGCGAGATCGGACGCGCCGAGCGCGCGCTCGAACAGATGTGTCGACGCACGTCGAGCCGGGTTGCGTTCGGCAAACCGATAGCCGAAAACGGAGTGACGATGGAACGCATCGCGGAATCGAGGATCATGATCGAGCAGGCGCGCCTGCTCACGCTGAACGCGGCGCACCGCATGGACACGGTGGGCAACAAGGTGGCGAAAACCGAGATCGCGATGATCAAGGTCGCGGTACCGAATATGACGGGCAAGGTGATCGACTGGGCGATCCAGGCGCACGGGGGCGGCGGCACGAGCAATGATTTCGGGCTCGCGGCGTCGTATGCGATGTCGCGCGTATTACGGCTCGCGGACGGACCCGACGAAGTCCACCGGCAGCAGATCGCGCGCCTCGAACTGAAAAAATACCGCTAGCCGGCATGCGGCCGGTACCGCGATCAGCGGCGCGCACGCCGGCGCGGGGCAGGCACGCGACGCGCGCACCTGTCGCGCGGCAGGCTGGTTAGCGCGTGACGTCCCAGCTGTCGTAGTACGTACGCTCGGCGGCGGGGATGCGTTTGCCGGGTTTGAAATCGTCGCCCGTGTAATACGCGACGGGCAGCAGCGCGCCTTGCGTGATGTTGTCGGGGATCCCGAGTAATTCAGCGACTTCCTTCTCGTAGGCGAGATGCAGCGTCGTCCACGCCGCGCCGATGCCGCGCGAGCGCAGCGCGAGCATAAGCGACCACGTTGCCGGCAGGATAGAGCCATAGCGTCCCGCCTGCGCCATCGGCCCGTCGTTTTCCACCCGACCCTCCGTGCACGTGAGAATGTGCACGGGTACATCCTTGAAATGTTCGGCGAGGTGTTCGGCCGAATCATAGATGCGGTTCGCGTAGTTCTGTTTTTGCGTGCCAAGGTAGGCGTCGAAGCTCTTGCGGTAGTACCCCGCGATCGCGGCGCGCTTGTCCGCATCGGTGATCACGAGAAAGTGGTATTTGCCGAGGTTGCCACCATCGGGCGCCTGGATCGCGAGGTCGATACATTCGCGGACGACGGCGAGATCGACGGGTCGCCCGAGGTCGAGTCGTTTGCGCACGCTGCGGGTCGTGGTGAGGACGTGGTCGATAGAGGCGAGATCCATGGCGCGATTCCTTCGGTTCAGTTGGGGGACGTATTGTAGCGGGTGCGACGGCGTTGGGCGCTCGCCGGGTCGCGGTCAACGATCCGCCGGCGGCGCCAGCGGATCGACTGGTGGCCTCAGTCGTTGACGAGACGTTTCCCGTAGGCCGCCGTTTCAACGAGCGCGGTATCCATGTATTCGATGATCTCGCAGATCTTGCCGTCGCGGATCCCGAAGACGAACGCATACTCGTTGTTGTAGGGATTGCCGAGTGTGGTCATCGATTCGCCGCGCGACAACACGACGATGCGCTCGCCATCGCCGATCATCTCATCGACGCTGAGCGTGATATGACCGTCGATTTGCTTGCTCCACGGCGCGAAAAAATCGTTGAAGATGGCGTCGAGGCCGCGGTACGTGCCGGACACCGGGGTCGTGCCTTGCAGCTTGTAGGCGATGTCGTCCGTACACAATGCGAAGGCGGCCTGGGCATCGCCGTCGGCGATGTGATCGAACCACTGTTTAACGACTGTTCGGCTGGCTGACATGGGCGGATCTCCGGCTGCTGGAAAAAAGCGCGCGGACGCCGACGCGATGTCAATGCACCGCCGGGCATCCGCAGCGCCGAATACTATCAGCGTTGCGTGTGAGCGGCACTCGCGGCCCGGTATCGGCCGGCGATCGTTGTTGCCGATCTGAACCGCGATCACGGTTCATCCGCTGTTACTCGCCGCGTTCCGGCACGTCCTGTACGTCATGCCGCTGGCCGAACTCCGTGGTTGAATTCACATGCGGAAACGGCTCATCCGGCACCGGCAGATCCAGCGCCGCGCACAGCGGCGCCCAGCCGTCTTCAACCTGCCATTCGAGCAGGCGTGCCGCCGGCACCGTGGCCCGCACGCGCGCGTTGTGCGCCTCGTAGGCCGCGATGCAGGCCGCCTTGTCTTCAATCGCGCGGGTAAAGCGTTGCGCCAACAAATCGTCAATCATGCGTCGCCACGCATCGTCGGGCGCCGCGAGCGTTGCCGGGAAAATCGTCGCGGAAGCGCTGCGCCACCAGGTCTCGGCATCGCGGCGCGTGGACAACACGATCACGGCGTGCGGGAACGCGGCGGCGAGTTCGGGCCAGAACGCGGACGCGGGCCAGTCGACCGCGGCGTTGAATTCGGCGAAGAACGCCGGCCAATCCGGCATGCGACCGAGCGCGGCCGCGTGCCACACGGGGATGTCGTCCGGCCGGGGAAACACTTCGTGCATGTGGTAACAGCGTCCGTGCAGCAGTTGCTGCAGCGCGAGCTGCAGCGAATTCGTCCCCGTGCGGCCAACGCCGGCCCCGATCACTCGCAGCGTCATGGTTCAGTGCTCCAGTTTGTGTGCGGCTTCAATCACGGATCCGCGCGTGCCGGTGTGCCTCCGCCCGGGCGGACCCGGCACCCGTTCGTCCTCGCGCTATGGCGTATCTTTCTTGCTCACGAGCGCCCCGGCGGCTTCGAGATCGCGCACTTCCTGTTCGCTGATCCCGGCGTACTTCGTGAACACGTCGACGTTGTGCTCGCCCATGTAGGCCGCGGTCAACTCCGGATGCCGCGGCGCCGCGGAAAAGCGCAGCGGCATGCCGGGCACCTGATAGCTGCCGAACACCGGGTCGTCGATCGTGCGGATCGTTTCGCGTTCGATCAGATGCGGGTGGTTCACGGCCTGCTCGATCGACAGGATCGGTGCCACGGGTAAATGATAATTGAAGCCCCAATCCTCGGCCGCCGCGATCGCGGTGGGATACTTCTTCAGCGCGTCTTCGATGTACGTGTTCAGGAGCGCGCGATTCTCCACGCGTTGCGTATTGTCGACGAACCGCGGATCGTCGAAGATTTCCGGCTTGCCGATCGCCTTGCAGAAACTCTCCCACTGGTTCTGCAGGATGGCGAGCACGACGTAGCCTTCGCGGCACTGAAATACGCCGAGCGGTGATACCGCGTAATGATGTGCGCCCGAGCGATGGGGTTTGATTTCGCCGCCCGAAGCCGTGTGCGCCTGCACGTTCACTTCGTGGCAATGAAAGTAGGAGTCGAGCAGCGACGCCTCGACGTGCTGGCCGATGCCGGTTTTCTCGCGGAAGAACAGCGCGCCGTTGATCGCGGCGAGCAGGTGCACCCCGGTGGAGACGTCACCGAGACCGACCATGTAAATGTACGGCGGTCCGTCGGGCTCCCCGATCATGCTGAGGATGCCGGCGTAGGCCGCGCCGATGTAGTCGTAACCGGGCAGCGTGGACAGCGGCCCGGTCTGGCCGAATGCGGAAATCGAACCCATGATCAAACGCGGATTGATCTCGTGCACGACATCCCAGCCAAAGCCGAGGCGGCCGATCACCCCGGGGGCAAAATTCTCGACGAGCACGTCACACGAGGCGACGACTTTTTTCAGTAATTCAATCGAACGCGGATCCTTGCGATCGATGGCGACGCTTTTCTTGCCCCGGTTCTGCTGGATGTAATAACCAGAGCGGCCGTTGCGAAAATACGGTAATGCGCGCGATACCTCGCCGTTCGGTGCGAGTTCCACCTTGATCACCTCGGCACCCATTTCGGCCATCAGGCGGGTCGTGGTCGGACCCGCGAGCGCCTGCGTAAAATCGAGTACCCGGACTCCGTCAAGAATGTTCGTCGGTTGCGCCATACATCGTCTCCTCGCAGATAAATTCGGTTTTTGCCGCGCCGAAACGACATCCGGTCGCTCGGCATGGCGTGCCTCGTGGGCAAAAAAAACACGGAAATCCGGGGGGCCGGCGTGTCCGTTACCCGGAGCGGCGAAATGTTAGCACGAGCCGCAAGAGGCTCTCGTGCGCGGCGCGCGGAAATGGCGGGGGCTGTGTGCGGCGGGCGAGCGTATGGCTGTCTGGCGGGCGGAGCGGAGTCTCCCGGGGCCGCGCGAAACCTCGCTGCCTGCTTCCGGATCCGTCGGGTCGGCGACAGGCAAACGCTACGGTACACCCCATGGAAACGTTCGGGGGGCACCCGACCGGCAGTTGCCGCAAGGCAGCACTGCCGGAGCGGGCGCCCACGCCGGGGTGTTACATCATGCCACCCATCCCGCCCATGTCGGGCATACCACCACCGGCGTGATCTTTCGCCGGCGCATCGGCCACCATCGCTTCGGTCGTGAGTAGCAGGCCGGACACGGAAGCCGCGTTCTGCAACGCGGAGCGCGCGACCTTCGCGGGATCGAGGATACCCATTTTGATCATGTCGCCGAACTCACCGGTCTGGGCGTTGTAACCAAAGTTACCCTTGCCCTCTTTGACCTTGTTCACGATCACCGAAGGCTCCTCGCCCGAGTTCGCGACGATCTGACGGATCGGTTCCTCGAGCGCGCGGGCCAGGATCTTCAGACCCATCTCCTGGTCCGTGTTGTCGGCTTTGACCGCTTTCACTTTCGCCAGTACGCGCAGTAACGCAACGCCGCCACCCGGGACCACGCCTTCCTCGACCGCCGCGCGGGTCGAGTGCAATGCGTCTTCGACGCGCGCTTTCTTTTCTTTCATCTCGACTTCCGTTGCCGCCCCGACCTTGATCACGGCCACCCCGCCGGCGAGTTTCGCCACGCGTTCCTGGAGTTTCTCCCGATCGTAGTCGGACGTCGTGTCTTCGAGCTGTGCGCGGATTTGATTGACCCGCACTTCGATCGCTTTTTGTTCGCCGGCGCCATCGATCACGATCGTTTCGTCTTTCGTGATCTGGATCCGCTTCGCGGAACCGAGATCCGCGAGGCCGGCCTTTTCGAGGCTTTTCCCGACTTCCTCGGCGATCACGGTGGCTCCCGTGAGCACCGCGATGTCTTCGAGCATGGCCTTGCGGCGGTCACCGAAACCCGGCGCCTTGACCGCGGCGACCTTGACGGTGCCACGCAGGTTGTTTACGACGAGCGTTGCCAGCGCTTCACCCTCGACGTCCTCGGCGACGATCAGCAGCGGTCGGCCGGATTGCGCAACGGCTTCGAGCACCGGCAGCATGTCGCGGACGTTCGAGATTTTCTTGTCGTGCAGCAACACAAACGGCTCGTCGAGTTCGACGCTCATCGTTTCCTGGGTGTTGATGAAGTAGGGCGACAGATAACCGCGATCGAACTGCATACCTTCGACGATATCGAGCTCGTTCTCGAGTCCCGATCCTTCCTCGACGGTGATCACGCCTTCCTTGCCGACTTTATCCATCGCTTCGGCGATGATGTCGCCGACGGAACTGTCGGAGTTTGCCGAGATCGTACCGACCTGGGCAATCGCTTTCGTGTCGGTGCACGGGGTCGAGATTTTTTTCAGTTCCGCGACCGCCGCGACGACACCCTTGTCGATGCCGCGCTTGACGTCCATCGGGTTGATACCGGCCGCGACCGCTTTCAGGCCTTCGCGGAAAATGGCTTGAGCCAGCAGCGTTGCCGTCGTCGTCCCGTCACCGGCCACATCGGACGTTTGCGAAGCAACTTCCTTCACCATCTGCGCGCCCATGTTTTCAAACCGGTCTTCGAGTTCGATCGCCTTGGCGACGGAGACGCCGTCTTTCGTTACCGTCGGCGCGCCGAAACTTTTTTCGATCACGACATTACGACCCTTCGGACCGAGCGTTTGCTTGACCGCATTCGCCAGGATATTGACGCCGGCCGCCATGCGCTGGCGAGCGTCGTCGGAAAAGCGAACTTCTTTAGCACTCATTGATTGATTTCCTTGTAAATTCTGTGGTGGCCTGCCGGCGCCTTACGCGTCGAGCACGGCCATGACGTCGTCTTCACGCATCACGAGATAGTCTTCGTTGTCGATCTTCACCTCGGTACCCGAGTACGTTCCGAACAACACCTTGTCACCGACCTTCGTGGCGAGCGCGAGCGTCTTTCCGTTGTCCAGCAGCTTGCCGTTGCCGACAGCGATCACTTCACCTTTCGAGGGTTTTTTCGCCGCCGAGTCCGGAATCACGATGCCACTGGCAGTCGTCGTATCTTCGAGCGTTCGCCGAACCACAATCCGATCATGTAATGGGCGAATTTTCATTGCTTTTCTCCGTGAATATCAGCAAAAAGTCTGATAAACATTTGATATTAGTAATTCTGTTAGCACTCCAAACATAGGAGTGACAGGAACTATAGGCCTAATCATTGCGAAGTCAATCGGCGGCTGAGGTCGTCGGGGAACGGCGCGCGGCAGGCGCGAAATGCCGCGCGATGCAACGGGCACAGACCGTCGGATCTGACGAGCCCGTAGCGGGTACCGCGCGAGCATCGGGTTGTGATGCGGGAACGCAGGCGTACGCCTGGTAGCCGGCTCCGGCTCCGGCGTTTGCCTCATCCGGGCGTGCGCACCCCTCCCGGACGAACGGAAACGCCGTCCTGCACGGAGAACGCGCGGACCGGGAGACAAGCGCGGTCGCGGCCGACCGTGGGCGCATTGCGCCGACCGCGCTGGCCGTCGTTATTCAGCACACCGATCCGGCTACCCCGGTGGTGCCCGCAGGGATCCCATCGGCAACCTGGCCGCGGTCAGGACGTACCGCTAACCGTCACCTCGAGGTAGCGCTCTAGTTCGGCATGAAAATGACGCATGCGTTGTTCCTGCGCCGACAATCGCGCTCCGGTGTAACCGCGCGAATGCAGGCCGCGCTGCACGTACGGAATCATCGCCATGTCCTGCAGCAACACATCGCCGAGCGAGGCGTCGTCGGCGCTGACGATTTCACGCGCCGGGCGTGTGTTGCCGCTCAGATCCGTTCCCGGCGCCACACCCATATAGGCCGGCAGGACATAGTCCGGATCGGCGACCTTGTGATGCAGGACGATGATGTCGTAGTAGAAGCGCTCGGGATCCCGCTCGTGGGGCCGGAACCGCATCACGAGCACGCCCTCGGCATGAATATTCAGCGTGATGTTCGGAAAAATGTTGTAGTTCCAGTCATCCGTCAGCTGGTCATCGATCAAACCCGAGAAGTCGAGTCCGAATTGCTCCGCGAGTTCGCGCTTGCGCCGCTGAATCGCCGCACGCACGTCCCGTGCGTCGCCGGCGAAGCCCGCCGCCTCGATGCCGACCTCCGCGAGCATGAAGCGCAGGTAATCATTCATTTCACCCGGGTCGTCCACCCGCGGACTGTTCATGCTCACGGGAAAAATGATCCGCCCGATGCCGTGGTCGTACAGATCCCATTGCGCATGGTATTCGTCCATGAACATGAGGCCCTGCGGGTGCACGCAATGAACGTGATAACCCTCCATGAACGCATCGATGCCGGTCTTCCAGTTCGCCGCCACTTCGACCGTGACTTCCTTCGCGACCGCCATGTGCTCGAAGCCGTAGGGCGCGAGGTGGCGGGGCAGTACGCCGAGCTGTTCGCTCAACGGTGCTGCGTGTTGATCCATGTTCACGAACACGAACCCGCCCCACGTCTCGCACCGCAGCGCCTGCAGGCCGGGTCGATCACGCACGACCTCGGCGCGGAACGTCTCTTCATCCGTAATCGATTGCAGTGAGCCGTCCACGTTCCAGGTCCAGCCATGAAACGGGCAGCGCAACTGCGCCGCATGCCCGCAGGGACTGCGCACGAGCCGGTTGCCGCGGTGCTGGCACACGTTATAGAACGCCTTGATCTCGTTCGCTGTTGCGCGCACGACGATGATCGATTCGAGCCCGATATCGAACGTGAAGAACGAGCCGACGGCCTGGAGATCCGATTCCCGCCCGGCCAGCAGCCACGTGCGTGTCCACAGGTGTTCCCATTCGCGGGCCATGAACGCGGGGTCGTAGTAGCGTTCCGGAGTGATCAGGCTTGAACCGTTGTCGACGAACGGTGCTTTCGCCTCGATCGCTTCGGGTGTCGCATCGGGGTAAAGAATCCAGCTTTCTTCGGGGGGAAATGTCGCTGCTTTCACGGCACGGGCTCCTGTGGTGGCGGACGCGGACCGGGCCGGACGGGTGTCTCGTGGCGTGGCCGCGACCCCGGGTCCGCATCGTCGAGCATAGTCGCCTGAAAATAAAAAAACAATCCGTAATGTTTGTTTTATTGCGGAGCGCGGAAGCCTAGCGGGTGTCGTGTACGATTTGATGCAGCCGCGCACTCAGTACGTCGAGCAGGCGCTCGATGCGGGCCTTTGCCCCCTTGCCGCGGAAGTGCCCGCCCAACACCATGCCTTCGACGAGCGATTGACACAGATCGATCGCGAGATCGGTTTGCGCGCCGTAGATAGGTTCGAACAGTTCGTAAGCCGCGTTCTCCCATTCCTTGTCGAACCGCCGTGCCAGCGGGTTCAGCGTCGCGGCAAGTTCGCGATCCGTGCGCGCGGCGACGAACAGTTGGTGGAACGTCCAGAAGTCCTGCGTATTCGTAATACGCCAGTACGCACGCAGGGCGTGGTCGATCAGATCCTTCTCGAGCGCGATATCGGCGATTTCACGACGCAGGGTCGCAAGACGCCGCTCGTGCAGCATACGCACGGCGGTCGCGATGACATCCGCTTTGCCGGGGAAGTGGTGCATCATCGCGCCGCGCGATACGCCTGCTTCACGCGCAATGTGTTCCATCGTGACGGCGCCGTAGCCGGACTTGCGGATACATGAGAGCGTCGCGTCGACGACAGCCTGCCGTGTCGCCGCGCTTTTTTGCGCCTGCCGGCCTTGCGGGTTTCTGGCTGCGGGTTTTGGCATAGGTCTCGCCGATATGAAAACAGCAAAGTGGGGACTCGAGTTTAACTGCCGCGCAGGTTCGCGCCCAGAATGCGGCGCGGCCGCGGGTACCGTACCCGGTGTTTTACACACGATCCGTGAACACTCAGTGCTCCCGATTTCATCTGCCGGCGTGCAGCGGATTGCCAAAAAGCGACGCCGGCGAAGCTGAATCGCGGCGAAATGTGGACGCTGCGTCCGCGCCCGCGTTGTGTCGGTACGGATACGGTCGTGATAGTGAGGTAACATTTCGCGCAAAAATAACGGAGTCGATGCGATGAGTTTGAAGTTCGGAATCCTGTGGTCATTCAGAAACCCCGATTTTGCCCGCGTGCCCTGGCCCGAGCTGTACCGTAGTCATCTCGATTTGTGCGTTGATTCCGAGGCGCTCGGCTACGACAACATCTGGCTCACGGAACATCATTTCGTCGATGACGGCTATTCACCATCGCTCATGCCGATTGCGGGCACACTCGCGGGTCGCACAAAAAATATCCGCATCGGCTCGTTCCTGATCCTGCTGCCGATGCACAATCCCGTGCGCGTGGCGGAAGATACGGCAACGCTCGACCTGATCTCGAACGGCCGCTTTGATCTCGGGGTGGGTCTCGGCTACCGGCCGGTTGAATTCTCGGCCCAGGGTATTTCGCCCGGCGAGCGGGGCGCGCGACTCACGGAAGGCGTGCAAATTGTTCAACGTCTGCTGCGCGGCGAATCGGTCACAACAGACGGCAGGTTCAGTCAGTTGACGGACGTGCAGATCAGTCCGCCCGCGCTACAGCAGCCCCATCCGCCGATCTGGCTCGGTGCGCTCGCGCCGAAGGCGATCGAACGGGCCGCGCGCCTCGGCTTTCATTACCAGTCCGTCGGGCCGAGCGAATTGAACGCAATCTACGACGAAGCGCTCGTGAAGCACGGCCGCCGGCCGGAAGATTTTCAGATCGCGCAGGCGCGCGCCGTCTATGTCGCGCCGAGTCGTGAACAGGCGTGGGAGATCGCCGCCAAACCGCTGCATTACATGACCGAGCAGTACCTGCGCTGGTTTGCGGAGGCCGCTGACCGGTCCGGTTCGGACGCGGCGGAGAATACGCTGCCGAGCGTCGACGACATGATCCGCACACAGCATTTCGATTTCCTCGGCGAAGATGCGATCGTCGGCACGCCAAAGGATGCGGTCGAGATGATCGCGGAATACCGGACCCGGGGCCGGATGACGCACTTCGTGTGTTATTTCCCGACCTCGGGCATGCCTGTCCACCAGATCCGTGACGGCATGACCCTGTTCGCGAAGGAAGTGATTCCGCACTTCCGCTAGGCGACGACGATCACGCTGGCGGCGCAACCGGGCGCGAGCTGGCCGCCGCGGGCGGATCCGGCTTTACTCGATACCGATCATGATTTCGATCAGGCCCGGCCGGCACGAGGCGATTGCTTCGGCAACGGCGTCGCCGATCGCGTCCGCTCGCGTAATGCGCCGCCCCGGCACCCCCATGGATTGCGCCAGCGCGATGAAATCGATGGCCGGGGTGGTGATGTCCATGCCGATGAACTGTCCGGTTTGCGCCGACACGTAGTGCGGCTGCGAGCGCATGAAATTCTTCAGCACGTTGTACTCGCGGTTGTTGATCACGATGAACGTGACCGGCAGATCCTCGTTCGCCGCGGTCCACAGCGCCTGGGGTGAATACATCGCGGCGCCATCACCGACGAGCGACACGACGGGTTGGCGGCCGAGCCCGAGCGAGAAACCGACCGCCGCCGGCATGCCCCAGCCGAGCGCGCCGCCGCGCAAAAACGAGTACTGACGGGTCGAGCCGTTGTTCAGGAAGCTGCGCAGGTGGCTCGCGGTTGCGATCGCCTCGTCGACGATCGGGGTCGCGCCGATGCTTTCCGCGAGTATCCGCGCGGCTACGAGCGGGTGGATCTCGGCATTGTCGGCCAGCGCGGCGGCGCGTTCGTGCAGCGTACGCTTGCGCGACGCGTAGGCCTGCCGGGCGGCGTCGCGCGCGGCGGCAAACTCCGCGGCGCGCGGCGCGAGGCGCTTTTCAATCAGCGCATTCAGTGCTTTCAGGGGCAGCTCGATGTCCCCGACCATGGATAATTTCGAACGAAACGTGCGTCCGAGGTCACGACCGTCAACGGACAACTGAAACAGTTCGCACGCTTCCGGCAGGGCCGAGGCCTCGCTGTACAGGATCGTGATGAACGACTTGCCGCCGAGCGCGAACACGCAGTCGAAGCCCTGCATCGCCTCGGCGATGCCCGAGGCGCGCGTCGGCAGATTGCCCTGCCACAGGTAGTGACTCGTCGGGAACGGAATATGCGCCGGCCATGACGACCCGAACACCGGCGCGGCGAGCAATTCCGCGAGATGGACGACTTCCTTGTACGCGTCATTCTGGGAGATTTCGTCGCCGGCGATAATCGCCACCTTGCCCGGTTCGACCGCGGTCAGTTCCACCGCGAGTTCGGCCAGCGAACCGGCCACGGGGCGGCGATCGACATGCGAGGTCTGGGGCACGCGGATCGTGCTGCGCTCTTCCATCACATCCATCGGCAGCGACAGGAACACGGGCCCGCGCGGGGTCGCCTGGCTATCCTGAAACGCGCGGTGCATGAGGATCGGGATCTGATCCGGCGACGTGACTTCGGCCGCCCATTTGCATGCCGGGCGTGCAATCGAGACGAGATCGCCCTGTAGCAGCGGATCGGTAATCGCGTGACGTGAGTCCTGTTGTCCGGCGGTGACGACGAGCGGCGTGCCGGACGTAAACGCATTGAGCAGATTACCGAGGCCGTGGCCCAGTCCGCCGGCCGTGTGCAGATTCACGAATGCGGGTTTGCCCGAGGCCTGCGCGTAGCCGTCCGCCATCGCGACGACGGTCGCCTCCTGCAGCCCGAGTACGTAATGCAGGTGCGGTCGATCGATGAGTGCATCGATCAGCGGCAATTCCGTCGTGCCGGGATTACCGAAAATATACTCGCAGCCTTCGGATTCGAGCACGTCGAGCAGGATGTTCGCGCCGGTACGGCCCAGGGTGTCGGAAGCGTTCATTGTGTGTGCAGTCCTGTCGACGAGCTTGTCGATGGCGTAGGTGGTAATGCCATCACGGGGTCACGCCGATGGCAGGCGCAGGACGAACTTCGCGATAATATTGCGCTGGATCTCGTTGCTGCCGCCGTAAATCGGGGTCGGGCGCGCATTGTAATACGGGAACAAGGCATCGATGGCACCCTGGGCGGTGTCCACGCCGTCGATCTGGGCGGCCCCGCTGCCGGCGACATCGAGAATGAACTCGGACAGGCGCCCGAACGTCTCGCTCGCGAATATCTTCAGCAATGACACATCCGCGCCCGGGGTCTCCCCGCGACGGATTTGATCGGCGAATGATTTGTACAGTGATTCCAGTGCTTCGACATCAAGCGCGAAGCGCGCGTAGCGATCGAGAAAGACCGGATCGCGCTCGTGGCCCCGTGCATTCGCAAGCTCGGCGCTGCGCGCAAGTGCGGCGCGACAGTATTTCGGGCTGCCGATAAAGAACCGTTCGAAACCGAGCAGCGCCTTCGCGATCGTCCAGCCGTCGTTCAGCTTGCCGACGAGGTTCGCCACCGGCACTCTCACATCGTCGAAGAACACTTCGCAAAACTCTTCGTCACCCGCGATGTTGCGGATCGGGCGCACGGTGATACCCGGGGTCGCGAAATCGATCAGTACGAAGCTGATCCCGGCCTGTGGTTTCGCGTCGGGGTCGGTGCGGACGAGGCAGAACATCTGGTTTGCGTCCTGCGCCATCGTCGTCCAGATCTTTTGCCCGTTGATCACGAATTCGTCGCCTTCGCGTACGGCCGAGGTTCCGAGCGACGCGAGATCGGAACCGGCGTTCGGTTCGGAATAACCCTGACACCAGATATGCTCGCCGGACAGCGCCTTCGGCAAATAGTAGTCCTGCTGCTCGGGCGAGCCGTGCTGCATCAGCAGCGGCCCGATCATGATGATGCCCTGGTCCGGCGTACGCACGATGCCGAGCCGTTCGCGCTCTTCGATGAAGATCAGCAGCTTGTCCGGGGCGAGGCCCATGCCGCCGTGTTGCGCCGGCCAGCCCGGCGCGGCAAACCCGCGGCGATACAGTTTGCCGTACCACTCGCGGCACTGTTCCCAGCGTACGCGATAACGCAGATTCCTGAGTTCAGGGGGGTAGTTCGCGCTGTGCCATTCGCGGACTATCTGCCGGAACGTCTCGTTGTCGAGCGCGTTCCAGTCGCCGTTCGGTGGTTCGCGGTCGGCGAGCGATTGCTCGCTGTCACGGTCCCCGTCGATGCCCGGCGCGATCGCGGTCAATTGCCGGCAGCGGGCGACGTGTGCATCGGCGCGACCGTAGCGCGCGGCGACGACGAGCCCGCGGTTGACGAAAATGCCGACGTCGCATTCGTCGGTATAACCAATGGCGCCGTGGATCTGGATCGCCTCGCGTGCGATCAGCGCAAGACCCGCGCCGCTGCGTTCGCCGGCACGGCTTGCCGCACGCAGGGCGGCATCACCCGTGGCCCCGGCATCAATCGTCGCGCAACAGTCGGTGACGACAGCGTCGGCAAGACGCAACGCGAGATAGGCATCGACGAGACGGTGTTGCAACACCTGGAAGCTGCCGATGGCCTGGCCAAACTGCCGCCGGGTGGCGACGTAATCGAGCGTCATCGCGAGCAGCGTGTCGGCGAGTCCGAGCTGATACGCGCTCGCCGCGAGTTCCGCGGATACACGCGCGGCGGCGTGGACGTCGCGTGCAGCGTCACCGCGCGCGAGCAACGTGGCCGGCGCCTGCGTGAGCACGAGGCGGGCGTCGCGGCTGCCGTCGGCAAGTGGTCGCGGTGTGATAGCGACCCCGGTGGCAGCGGTATCGAGGAGGCACCATACGGGTACGCCATCGACGTTTGCCGGCACGAGCAGGGCATCCGCGTCCGCGCCGAGCGGCACGGCATTGAGCGTGCCGGTGAGGTTCGTTCCGGCGCCGTCAGCGGCGGCGTCGAGCGCCGCGAACGGATCCTCGCCGAGCGCACCGAGTGCCGCGATCATGATGCGCTCGCCGTTGATCAGCGCATCGCTCAGTGGTTGTCCTGCCGCGCTGCGATCGAGCACGATCGCGGCGGCAACGGCGGTTTCGATCAGGGGCTCCGGTGCGGCGACGGCACCCAGCGCGCGGGCGAGCGTCGCCGCCCCGCGGGTACCGACTCCAAGACCATTGTGGTCTTCCGGCAGCATGACGCCGAGCCAGCCGAGTTCCGCCATCTCGTTCCAGCACGCGCGATCGAACGGCGGCGTGGCACCGCGCAGCGCGCGTAAGCGGCCGCGGTCGAGCGCCCGCGTGCAGAAGTCCTGTGCGCTGTCGCGCAGCATCGTGAGCAGATCGTCATCGCCGTGCTCGGGCATCGTTGCTGCCGTCTCCATTGCGGTACTCATCGCCGCGTCCGGAGTGTCACGGAGCCGCACGGCGATCGCCGCGCGCGGACGGCGTGAGCGTGCGACGCGCGAACCGGGGCATCGTCGCGGTCGTGAACGTACGGGCGGATCGACGGGTTGTTGTTGTTCATGAGATTCCTCCGGGCTTTATCATCCGCTTGCGGCGTATTCCGGCGCGCCGGCCATGAGCCGCAAGCACCGCGCCGTCACGCGCCGATCACGCGCCGCAGTTTCATTTCGAAGCGAAACGATTCCGGCGGGTGCACGGTGCGGGAAATTTCGAGCAGGCCCCCGCGCTCATCGATGAAGCGGCGTTCCACGCACATGACGGCCGCGCCGGGCTCGATACCGAGATCCGCCGCTTCGCGTGCGTTCGCGCTCGCCCCGGAAACGGCCTGGCGGATTTCCGCGAACGTGCAGCCGTGCATGCGCTCGATGACGACGAACAGGGGCTCGTCCGAGGTTTCGATCGTCGCGACGGCGTCAGCGAATTCGTCCGGCACCCAGATCAGCGATGAGGCGACGACGGGCCCGCCGGGATCGCGCTGACGGCGCGTATGAATTTCCCACCACGGATAGCCGGGTGCGCAGCCGAGCTGTTCCGCGAGTGTTTCATCGACGATCACGCGCCGACAGTTGACGACCTGTCGCGGGGTTGCGGCCGCGTATTGCAAAACGTCTTCGACCGTATCGCAGCCATGGCTGTAGCGCGGTGCCGCGGAGACATCCTGCACGATGGTGCCGCGTCCGCGCTGGCTGACGACGAGCCCTTTCTCATACAGCGACCGCAACGCCGCGCGCACGGTATGCCGCGATACACCGAAGCGTCGGGTGAGTTCCGGCTCCGAAGGCAACAGGTCACCGGGCAGGTACTTGCCGGCGCGGATCTGTTCGACGAGTTCGGCGGCAACCGCCGTGTACTTCGGTACGTCGCCGCCGGGGACGCCATCGTTACGTTTGGGGACAGTCGAATTCATCCTTGGATATTAACAACTTGTACGGATGTTTCAATAGGAAGTCACGCCGTAATGCCCGCGGAATTTACAGTTTTCGTAATTGTTGACTAAACTTGTACGTACATGTAGCGTACCCGAATCGCGAAACCGGATCGTCGCGGCGACCCCGGACGGCAGGCGCAAAGCCCGACGGGATCACGCCCCGGACGTGGCCGAAAAAAGCCGCCGCGAGGGTTGCGCCGGGATCCGCCGTACAGGAGAGACGAAACATGACGAAGCAGTATGACGCCGTCGTAATCGGCGCGGGCGTGTCCGGCTTGTACGCATTGCACAAGCTGCGCGAGGCGGGTTTGTCGGTGCGGGTGTTCGAGGCCGGTACCGGGGTTGGCGGTACGTGGTACTGGAACCGCTACCCGGGGGCGCGTTTCGATTCCGAGAGCTACAGCTACCAGTACTCGTTCTCGCGTGAATTGATCGACGAGTGGGACTGGAGCGAGCAATTCGCCGGACAGCCGGAGATCGAACGCTATCTCAATCACGTCGCGGACAAGTTCGACCTGCGTCGTGATATCGAATTCGACGCACGCGTACGCTCGGTCGTGTTCGATGATGACGAACGACTGTGGGCTATCCGCACGGAAAGCGGCACCCACGTGCGGGCGCGTTTCGTGCTCGCCGCAACCGGCTTCATGTCCGCACACCAGATCCCGAAAATCGACGGTATCGATTCATTCGCCGGGGTCGCCGCGCACACGGCACGCTGGCCGGATGGCGGGATCGACCTCGAAGGCAAGCGGGTCGGGGTGATCGGCAGCGGCGCAACGGCCGTCCAGGTGATCCAGACGATCGCGCCGCAAGCAGGGCACCTATCGTTGTTCCAGCGGACACCGAACTGGTGCACCCCGTTACGCAACGCCACGATCGACGCCGACACGCAGCGCGATTTGAAACAGCATGCCGACGAAATCTTCGATCTGTGCGGCAAGACTTACGCCGGCTTCATCCATGCCGCGGATGAGCGTGCCGGTGTCGAGCTGTCGAAGGAAGAACGCTGGGCGCACTATGAGGTGCTGTACGAGCGTGGCGGGTTCGCGTTGTGGCTGGCCAACTTCAACGACGTGTTTACGAATCGCGAGATCGCCGTCGACGTTGGTGAGTTTCTGGCGCAGAAAATTCGCGCACGGGTCCGCGATCCGAAACTCGCGGAGAAGCTGATCCCGACGGATCACCTGTTCGGCACGAAGCGCCCGCCGGGCGAGAAAAACTACTACGATATTTTCAACCTCGACCACGTTGAACTCGTCGACCTGCGCGACACGCCGATCGAGCGCATCACGCCGGCCGGGATCGAAACCGCGGGCGCGGACGGAACCCGCCTGCACGAACTCGACGTCCTGATCTACGCAACCGGGTTCCGGGCGATGACCGGCGAGCTGATGCGTATGGACATCGTCGGCGAAAACGGTCTCTCATTGCAGGAAAAATGGGCGCAGGGTCCGAAGACGAATCTCGGCGTGCAATTCGCGGGGTTCCCGAACTTCTTCGCGATACTCGGGCCGCACAATCCCGCGGCATTCTGCAATATCACGCGTTGCGTCGAGAGCAACGTCGAATGGATTATTCGCTGTATCGAGCATCTTCGCGTGCACGGCTACACGACGATCCAGGCCAATGCGGCAGCGGAGGAGGCCTGGACGCAACGGTGTTACGATTCGGCCGCCGGCATGCTGTTTGCCGATGTCGGGAACTCCTGGTTTTTCGGCTATCACAACGACGGTGGCGAGCAGGGGCGGTTCCTCGTGTTCACCGAGGGCGTGCCGGCGTATCGCAGAATCTTCGCGGAGGCCGCGGCAAGCGGTTACGAAGGGTTCGACCTGCGCTGACCCGGCGCCGCCACCGCGCACGACCCGGGTGGATTTCGTTCCGCGCGCACCGTACCGGCGGCGGCCCCGGCATGCCCGGATCCGTACGGCAAAACCTTTTTCAAGTTGACGTTAAGAGACAGGAATGAACGACGAAGAACGCAAAGAAACAATCGAGCAGATCCGCGACACGGTACGCAAGGTCTGCGAGGAATTCGACGGCGAATACTGGCGCGCGAAAGACCGCGAGCGCCTGTATCCGAAAGAGTTTGTCGACAAACTGACGGAACTCGGGCTGCTTGCCTCGTTGATTCCGGAAGCCTACGGCGGCAGCGGCCTGCCGATTTCGATCGGCGCGGAAATCCTCAAAGCCATACACGAATTCGGCGGCAACGCGGGTGCCTGTCATGCGCAGATGTACACGATGGGCACGGTACTGCGCCACGGCAGCGACGAGCAGAAAGCGCAGTATTTGCCGGGTATCGCTTCCGGTGAACTGCGATTGCAGGCCTTCGGGGTAACCGAACCGACCGCCGGTACGGATACGACGAGCATTTCGACGATGGCTGTGCGCGACGGCGATCGCTACATCGTCAACGGCCAGAAAGTGTGGACCTCGCGCGCGGAGTATTCCGATCTGATGATCCTGCTCGCACGCACAACCCCGAAAGAACAACTGACGAAGCGGACGGACGGTCTGTCCGTGTTCCTGATCGACATGCGCGAAGCGAAGCAGAACGGCATGACGATCAAACCGATCCGGACGATGGTCAATCACTCCACGACCGAGGTGTTCTTCGACGACATGCCAATCCCGGCGACGAGCCTGATTGGCGAAGAAGGCAAGGGCTTTCGTTACATCCTCTCGGGCATGAACGCCGAGCGCATTCTCATTGCCTCGGAATCCGTTGGCGACGGCCGCTATTTCATCCGCAAGGGCGCGGACTACGCGCGCGAGCGCGTCGTGTTCGGGCGTGCGATCGGACAAAACCAGGGCATCCAGTTCCCGATCGCGCGCGCGTTCGCCGAGGTCGAGGCGGCCGAAGCGATTCTTGACAAGGCCTGCCGCCTGTATGAAGCCGGTGATCCGCGCACGGGTACGTACGCGAACATGGCGAAAATGCTCGCGTCCGAGGCGGCGTGGAACGCCGGCGATACGTGCATGCAGACCTATGGCGGCTTTTCGATGTCCGAAGAGTACGACATCGAACGCAAGTTCCGCGAAGCGCGGCTCTACCGCATCGCGCCGATCTCGACGAATCTGATCCTGTCGTTCATCGCCGAGCACGAACTCGATTTACCGCGTTCGTACTGAGGTTGTTGCAGCGCTCCCGCCGCTGCTCCGTCATCCGGCGCGGAGCTTCATCGAGGGACGGAAATTTTCCGGGTGTTTCCGGCAGCAACTGCCGGACCTCGTTAATAAATTTCGATCCCGATTGAGCGTCGACGATAGTATTTCGCACTCGTATCCGCTCATGCGGGCGGTGCCGGAGTCGTTGTGTGGCCGCGAGGATTCGGGCACCGAGCGCTCGATCGGCCGCTCGCTGGATGGCGGGTCGAAACGAACCGGGCACTGAAATCAAGCGCAATTGTGCTCCGTGCACCGGCACGCTTCGCGCAATAAATGATCGGCGTCGTGGGCAACGGTCACCCGGGCGAGCCGGCGGCCGGCGCGTAAGCGGCGCGTCGCCGGTTCGTTTCGAAGCGCGGCCAGTGGGCCGGTCCGATCGTGCTATATCCGCAACCCGCGCTTTATACTGGGAGCCCTGCTGCATTGCAGGCCCTATTCACCGACGAGCGAGGAGTCCGCCATGAAATCAAACGCGACCCGTTCAAATATCACCCTGAACCCGGTTTACGCGCCCGACGCGGCGAATTCCGGCGATTATGCGGAGCGCTTCGGCAATCCGGGGGAGTATCCGTTTACGCGTGGCACGCGTGCCTATACCGGGCAGGGCTGGATCCAGCGCGAGCTCT
>CAXBJY010000042.1:0-47212 GCA_963976285.1 uncultured Gammaproteobacteria bacterium | reverse complement strand
TTGCCATCCGCGAAGGCGGACGGACCGTCGGCGCCGGGGTGGTCTCGAAAATTATCGAGTAATTAAGTATCACTGACCGTATCGGCCCGGCTGCGAATTCCGCACCGGGCTGATAACAAGGTTTTTGATCAACGAAGAAGCGAAGCGCAGAAATGGACCAACAGGTAATCAGAATTCGGTTAAAGGCATTCGACCATCGATTGATAGATCAATCGACGCGCGAAATCGTCGAAACCGCAAAACGGACGGGCGCCCAGATTAAAGGCCCGATACCGTTACCGACGAAAAAAGAACGCTTTACGGTTCTGGTTTCGCCGCATGTGAACAAAGACGCGCGGGATCAGTACGAAATTCGTACGCACAAACGCTTGCTCGATATCGTCAACCCGACAGACAAAACGGTTGACGCATTGATGAAACTCGACCTCGCCGCCGGGGTTGATGTGCAAATCAAGCTCAACTAATTTTCGGAAGTTAGCGACCATGGCACTTGGACTGATTGGACAGAAACGCGGCATGACGCGGCTGTTTACCGAAACCGGGGAATCGGTTCCGGTGACCGTCGTCGAGGTCATGCCGAACCGCGTGACCCGCGTGAAAACGCGCGATACCGATGGTTACGACGCGATTCAAATAACCACCGGTGATCGCCACCGCAACCGAATTTCCAAGGCCGAGGCCGGCGAATTCGGAAAATCCGGCGTCGAAGCCGGGCGCGGACTGTGGGAGTTTCGTATCGAGGGCGACGAATCCCAGGATGTGACCGCGGGAGCGGAGATCAAGGCGGACCTGTTTGAAGCCGGGCAGACGGTGGATGTTACCGGGACGACGATCGGCAAGGGCTACGCCGGTGTGATCAAGCGTCACAATTTCCATATGGGTGACGCGACACACGGCAACTCCCTGTCGCACCGCGTGCCGGGCTCGATTGGTCAATGCCAGACACCGGGGCGCGTGTTCAAAGGCAAGCGCATGTCGGGCCACATGGGTAACGTGCGTCGCACGATACAGGGCCTCGAGGTCGTGCGCGTCGACAGCGAGCGCAATCTCATCATGATCAAGGGTGCCGTACCAGGCGCGAAAGGCGGCGACCTGATGATCAAACCTTCAATCAAGGCGCGCGGGAACTAGGCAGCTATGGAATTGCAGGTTCATTCATTCGCAAACGGCGAAACCGCGGGTAACGTCGCGTTGTCCGAAGACGTGTTTGCCCGGGATTACAACGAGCCCTTGATCCACCAGGTAGTGACGGCTTATTTCGCCGGCGGCCGACGGGGAACGAAGGGCAGCAAGAGCCGCTCCGCTGTTAGTGGCGGCGGGACCAAGCCGTTTCGCCAGAAAGGGCTGGGCCGCGCACGCGCCGGCACGATCCGCAGTCCGATTTGGCGCGGGGGTGGTGTCACGTTCGCGGCGAAACCTCGCGATTACACCCAGAAAGTGAATCGCAAGATGTATCGCAGTGCGATGCGCTCGATATTCTCCGAGCTGGTCAGACAGGACCGTCTCGTTGTGGTCGATTCCTGCGAAATGGGTGAGCCGCGGACGAAGAACCTCGTGGCGTCGCTGCAGAGTTTCGCCATTAAGGACGTCCTGATCATCGCGGAGGACGTCACCGAGAATCTTTACCTGTCGGCGCGGAACCTGCACTGGGTAGGGCTCATCGACGCGGCGACCATCGATCCCGCGATGTTGCTCGCATACGAGAAAGTTGTGGTCTCGAAAGACGCATTGGCCCGCATCGAGGAGCTGTTGAAATGAACCGCGAGCGAATGATGCAGATCCTCGTCGAACCAAAGATTTCAGAGAAAGCGGCGCGCGCCGCGGATCTGAACCGGCAGTACGTGTTCCGGGTTTTACCCGACGCGTCGAAGCCGGAAATCAAGGCTGCGGTTGAAGAACTGTTCAGCGTGAAGGTGGAGAACGTCACGGTTTCGAACGTACCCGCCAAAACGCGCCACTTCCGTGGTACGGCCGGTGTGCGTAACGGCTGGAAAAAAGCTTACGTGAAACTGCAGCCGGGATTCGATATCGATTTCCTCGCGGGCGACTGACGGACAGGACGAAACAGATAATGGCACTGATCAAATCTAATCCGACTTCGCCGGGTCGGCGCGGCACCGTCCGCGTTGTGACACCGGAACTGCATAAGGGCGAACCGTATGCCCCGTTGCTGGAGACGAAAAAGCGCTCGTCGGGACGCAACAACGCCGGACGTATCACCGTGCGTCACCGTGGCGGCGGTCATAAACAGCATTACCGGGTGATCGATTTCAAACGTCGGAAAGACAATGTTCCGGCCACGGTCGAACGCCTGGAATACGACCCGAATCGGTCTGCCCATATAGCCTTGCTGCTGTACGCGGACGGAGAGCGTCGTTACATCATCGCCCCGAAAGGCCTGCAGGCCGGGACGCAGGTTCGCTCGGGTATCGATGCGCCGATCGCCGTCGGCAACTGTTTGCCACTGAGAAATATCCCCGTGGGTTCGATCGTTCATTGCGTCGAACTCCAACCGGAGAAAGGTGCGCAACTGGGCCGAAGTGCCGGAGCGGGCATCCAGTATGTCGCGCGTGAAGGTGCGAGCGCGACGCTGCGGCTGCGCTCAGGAGAAATGCGCAAGGTGCCGATCGAATGCCGCGCCACGATCGGTGAGGTTGGGAATTCCGAGCATTCACTGCGTTCGCTCGGCAAGGCTGGCGCGCAGCGCTGGCGCGGGATACGTCCGACGGTTCGTGGTGTTGCGATGAACCCGGTAGATCATCCGCATGGCGGTGGCGAAGGTCGTACCTCCGGCGGACGCCATCCGGTCAGCCCCTGGGGTCAGCCGACGAAAGGCCACAAGACACGATCCAACAAGCGAACGAACAAATCGATTGTTCGCCGACGCAATAAACGCTGATTGCGGAGCTGAGTATTTATGCCTCGTTCAATTAAAAAAGGCCCGTTCGTCGATCATCACCTGCAACAAAAGGTGGATGCTTCGCGAGCGAACAACGACAAACGTCCAATCAAGACATGGTCTCGCCGATCGATGATCGTGCCAGACATGGTCGGTCTGACTATCGCCGTACACAACGGTCGCCAGCACATGCCCGTGTATGTGAGCGAAAACATGGTCGGACACAAGCTCGGCGAATTTGCGCCGACGCGTACGTTCCGCGGCCATGCCGCGGATCGTAAAGCGAAGTAACGGAGAATTCCGATGGCTACGGTCGCGAAACTCAAAAATACGCGCATCTCTGCACAAAAAATGCGGCTCGTCGCTGATCAGATCCGCGGTTTGCCGGTCGACAGCGCGCTGAACATTCTCACGTTCAGCAATAAGAAGGCTGCAAAGATCATCAAGAAAGTGCTCGAGTCCGCGATAGCAAACGCCGAGCACAACGACGCTGCGGACGTGGACGAACTGACGGTCAGCCAGATCATGGTTGACGAAGGTCCGACCATGAAGCGCTGGCGTCCTCGGGCACGTGGTCGCGCGAACAAAATTTTCAAACGCATGAGTCACGTTACCGTGGCCGTCGCGGAAACGGGGCAATAGTAATGGGACAAAAAGTACACCCATATGGTTTTCGGCTCGGGGTCGTCAAGGACTGGACGTCGACGTGGTACGCCGATACGAAGAACTATGCGAACTACCTGAACGCCGATCTGGAGATCCGCGATTTTCTGCGCAAGAAGCTTGCGCACGCATCGGTGAGCCGGATTCAGATCGAACGCCCGGCGCACAACGCTCGCATCGTCGTCCACACAGCCCGACCCGGTATCGTGATTGGCAAGAAAGGTGAGGACATCGAAGCGCTGCGCAAACAGGTTTCGAAACTGATGGGTATCCCAGCGCATATCAGCGTCGAAGAAATCCGCAAACCGGAACTCGACGCCTATCTCGTCGCCGAATCTGTCGCACAACAACTCGAGCGACGCATCATGTTTCGCCGGGCCATGAAACGCGCCGTGTCGAACTCGATGCGACTCGGAGCCCAGGGCATCAAGATCAACGTTGCCGGCCGGTTGAATGGCGCGGAAATCGCGCGATCGGAATGGTACCGCGAAGGTCGGGTGCCGCTGCACACACTGCGCGCGGACATCGATTACGGACTCGCGGAAGCGAATACAACTTACGGCGTCATTGGTGTGAAGGTCTGGATTTTCAAAGGCGAAATAATCCAGCGTGTCGAAGAACCCAAAGAGGAGCCGACGGAAGCAGCGGCAGCAGGGAGTTAAGACGTGCTACAGCCCAAAAATACAAAGTTTCGAAAGCAGCAGAAAGGACGCAACCGCGGGCTCGCCCTGCGTGGGTCCAAGATCAGCTTCGGTGAGTTTGGTTTGAAGGCCACGACCCGCGGGCGTGTTACCGCGCGCCAGATTGAGGCCGCACGACGCGCGATCACGCGCCACGTGAAACGTGGTGCGAAAGTCTGGATTCGTGTGTTCCCCGACAAGCCGATCACGAAGAAGCCGCTTGAAGTTCGCCAGGGCAAGGGCAAGGGAAACGTCGAGTACTGGGTCGCTCAGGTGAAGCCGGGCACGGTGCTCTACGAGATGGAAGGTGTAGACGAAGAACTCGCACGCGAAGCGTTTCGTCTCGCCGGAGCAAAGCTGCCGGTGAGAACAGCATTCGCCAGCCGGAAACTGATGTAATGAAAGCGAAAGAACTACGTGAAATGTCCGTGCAGGAATTAAATGACCTGCTGATTGAGAAACGCAAAGAGCAGTTCAACCTGCGTATGCAGGCAGGATCCGGCCAGCCGCCGCGTTCCAATCAGTTTGGAGAAGTCCGTCGGGACATCGCGCGGATCAAACTCGTTTTGGGCGAGAAAAAATTAGGTGACGCAGCATGAGTGAGATAGAAACCTCGGCCCGAACGCTGATCGGCGAAGTCGTCAGCAACCGAATGGAAAAGACGATCGCTGTGCTCGTGGAACGACAGGTCCAACACCCGTTGTATAAAAAATACATTCGTCGTTCGACAAAATTCCTTGCGCACGACGAAGGCAACGAATGCAACGAAGGCGATACTGTCGCGATCGAAGAATGTCGGCCGCTTTCGAAACGCAAATCCTGGCGCCTGCAGCAGATACTGCAGCGCGCACCGCAGATTTAATTAACAAGATCGAAGTCGGAGAGCGCGACAATGATACAAATGCAATCGATGCTGGATGCAGCAGATAACAGTGGCGCGCGTCGTCTCATGTGTATCAAGGTGCTGGGCGGTTCACGTCGTCGTTATGCAAATATTGGCGATGTCATCAAGGTCACCGTCAAGGAAGCAATCCCGCGTGGCAAAGTCCGCAAGGGCGAGGTTTTCGATGCCGTAGTCGTGCGCACCCGCAAAGGTGTACGGCGCGCCGACGGGTCCCTGATTCGATTCGACGGGAATGCGGCGGTGCTGCTCGACAAACAACTGCAGCCGGTGGGCACTCGTATTTTTGGGCCCGTAACGCGTGAGCTGCGCGGTGATCGCTTTATGCGCATTGTCTCGCTCGCACCGGAAGTGCTCTGAGTCAGGGTATTTAGACATGAAGAAAATCAAGAAAGGCGACGAGGTTTATGTCCTCACCGGTCGTGACAAGGGCAAACGCGGCAACGTGCTGCGGGTCCTGGACAACGATCGCGTAATCGTCGAAGGCGTGCACATGGTGAAGCGCCACACAAAACCGAACCCGCAGGCGGGCGCTCCGGGCGGCATCATCGAGAAAGAAGCCTCGATTCATGCGTCAAACGTCGCGCTGTACAACCCGGTTACGCAGAAGCCTGACCGGGTCGGGATCAAAACCCTTGAGGACGACCGCAAGGTCCGGTTCTTCAAATCGAATAACGAGGTTGTCGACATTTAGTTGTCGCGAGAATGACGATGGCAAGATTGGAATCTGAGTATCGCGAGACGATGGCGCCGAAGCTGAAAGAGCAGCTTGGCCTGAAGTCAGCGATGGAAGTGCCGCGGATCACGAAAGTCACGTTGAACATGGGGCTTGGGGAAGCGACGTCCGACAAGAAGATCATGGAGCACGCGCTCGGCGATCTTGAATTGATTTCGGGTCAAAAACCCGTTGTCTGTCTGGCGCGCAAATCGATCGCCGGCTTCAAAATCCGCGATGGCTGGCCGATTGGCGCCAAGGTAACGCTGCGGCGCGACCGCATGTACGAATTCCTTGATCGCCTGATTAACATCGCGATACCCCGTATTCGCGACTTCCGCGGATTCAGCAATCGGGCATTTGACGGCCGCGGCAACTATACGTTTGGTGTCCGCGAGCAAATCATCTTCCCGGAAATCGAATACGACAAAATCGATACGATTCGTGGTCTGGATATCTGCATAACCACGAGCGCGAAAAATGACGACGAAGGCCGTGCGTTGCTGCAGGCGTTCAACTTCCCTCTGAGAACATAGGGCGCTACCAATGGCAAAGAAATCGATGATCAACCGCGAAAAGAAGCGGACCCTGCTGGCGCAACGGTACGCCGCGAAACGCAAGGCTCTGAAAATCGCCATCACCGATCAGGATCTTTCGATCGAAGAGCGTGACGCCGCGCGGGTCAAACTGCAAAAGCTGCCGCGTGATTCGAGCCCGTCGCGCGGTCGTAACCGTTGCCGACTCACGGGCCGGCCGCACGGGTACTACCGGAAGTTCGGTCTGGCTCGTAACGAATTACGTCGTCTGGCGATGGAAGGGCATGTGCCCGGCCTGGTCAAGGCAAGCTGGTAGCGGTTTCGCACCGGTACGCGAGAAAAGAGAGACAACGATATGACAATGCAAGACCCGATCGCCGATATGTTCACGCGAATCCGCAACGCCCAGGCGCGGGATCGGAAAGTCGTTTCTATGCCCGCGTCAAAACTGAAATCCGCGGTTGCGCAGGTTTTGAAGGATGAGGGCTACATCGGAGATTTCCGTACGCTGGAAGGGGAAGGACACCCCCAACTGGAAATCGACCTGAAGTATTACCAGGGGAAACCGGTCATCGAGAACATCAAGCGTTCGAGCCGCCCGGGTTTACGTATCTATCGGGGCAAAGATGAACTCCCGACCGTTGTCGGTGGCCTTGGTATCGCCATAGTCTCGACTTCGAAAGGTCTTATGACCGACCGCGAAGCACGCGCCCAGGGAATTGGCGGCGAAGTGCTGTGTTCGGTGTACTAACTTAAGGACGCAACGATGTCACGTATCGCGAACGCACCGATTACGGTTCCAAGCGCCGTTGAAGTACAAATCAACGGCCAGAACGTAACCGTGAAGGGAAAAAACGGCACGCTCGACCAGCAAATCCACGAACTCGTCGGGGTGGTACTCGAGGATGGCGAGCTGAAAGTAAAAGCCCGCAACGAGACGAAACCCGCCCGCGCGCTTTCGGGGACATCACGGGCACTGTTACAGAATATGGTGCAGGGTGTTTCCGAGGGATTCGAGCGCAGACTCACGATCGTAGGGGTCGGCTACCGCGCGCAGATCAACGGCAAGAAGCTGAATCTGTCGCTGGGTCACTCGCATCCGATTGATTTCGATATTCCGGAAGACGTAACGATCGAAGCGCCGAGCCAGACGGAAGTCGTCGTCAAGGGAATGGATAAGCAACGGGTCGGCCAGGTAGCGGCGAACATTCGTGCTTTCCGTAAACCGGAACCGTACAAAGGCAAGGGCGTCAAGTATTCGGACGAAGTTATCGTTCGTAAAGAAGCCAAGAAGAGTTAATCGCAATGAACAAAAAGCTGAGCAGGCTTCGGCGGGCACGAAAAACCCGCAGCCATATCAAGTTTCTTCGAGCCACGCGCTTGTGCGTAAACCGGACGCCGCGGCATATCTACGCCCAGGTTATTTCCCCGGACGGCGGCACGGTGCTCGCGAGTGCATCGACGCTCGACAAGGATTTGCGCGCCTCAATCAAATCCGGTGGCAATGTCGAGGCCGCAGCGCTCGTCGGCAAAGCGGTCGCGGAACGCGCGAAAGCGGCGGGCGTCGAGGTCGTGGCTTTCGATCGCGGGGGCTTCAAATATCACGGTCGTGTTAAAGCACTGGCCGATGCCGCTCGTGAGAACGGCCTAAAATTCTAGGAGTCAGACCATGGCATTCGGATCAGGTACGCAACAAAGCCAGGAAGGCATGTTCGAAAAACTCGTGGCTGTCAATCGCGTCGCGAAAGTAGTGAAAGGCGGACGGATTTTCGGTTTTACCGCGCTCACCGTTGTTGGTGACGGCGCGGGTAAGGTCGGCCTTGGCCGCGGCAAGGCCCGCGAGGTGCCGGTCGCAATCCAGAAAGCAATGGAAAACGCCCGTCGCAATATGGAAACGATCGCGCTTGACGAAGACACGCTGCAGTACGCGGTCGTCGGCGAGCACGGCGCCGCAAAGGTATACATGCAGCCCGCCTCGCAGGGAACGGGCATCATCGCCGGTGGTCCGATGCGTGCGGTGTTTGAAGTGGTTGGTGTGCATAACGTACTTGCGAAATGCATCGGAACGACGAATCCCGTAAACGTCGTCCGGGCCACGATCAATGGTCTGAAAAACATGTCGGCGCCAGAGCAAATGGCGGCTAAGCGCGGCAAGACGGTCGCAGAAATCCGGGGATAGTTTCATGGCTGGGAAAATCAAGTTGACACTGACGCGCGGCCTTCATGGCCGACTGAAATCGCACAAGGCGTGCGTGTCGGGACTTGGTCTGCGCAGAATCTGGCAGACCATCGAAGTCGACGACACGGTCGAAAACCGGGGCATGATTAACCAGGTGTCCTACATGCTGAACGTCGAGGAAGCGTGATGTATTTAAATACGATTAAGCCGGGAGCAGGCGCTCGCAAGCCACGCAAGCGCGTCGGCCGCGGAATCGGCTCGGGCCTCGGCAAAACCGGTGGCCGCGGACACAAAGGGCAGAAGTCGCGATCCGGTGGCTACCACAAGGTCGGATTCGAAGGCGGCCAGATGCCGCTGCAGCGTCGCTTGCCGAAGGGCGGGTTTAAATCCCGTATCGCGGGGTACGGCGATGAAATTCGCCTGCACGAACTCGCCGGCATCGCCGCCGAGGTCATCGACCTCGAAGCACTGAAAGCCGCCGGGCTCGTCCGCGGCGACGTGAAGACGGTCAAGGTTATTCTTTCCGGAAAAATCGACAAGGCTGTCGCGATAAAGGGTTTGCGTGTAACGAAGGGCGCTCGCGCCGCGATCGAAGCCGCCGGAGGCAAAGTCGAAGACTAGTCATGGCAACGGCGAAGCGAAATATTCCCGGCGGCGTGGGCGGCATGGGCAAGCTCACGGAACTGCGGCAACGGATCCTGTTCCTGATTGGTGCTCTCATCGTGTTCCGGATCTGTACGCATATACCGGTGCCGGGAATCAATCCGAATGCGCTCGTGTCTTTGTTCGATCAGCAGCGCGGCACGATCCTCGACATGTTCAACATGTTTTCGGGCGGCGCGCTGGAACGCTTCTCGGTCGTCGCTCTCGGGATCATGCCGTACATTTCGGCCTCGATTATCATGCAGCTGCTGACCGTCGTGCATCCGAAGCTCGAACAGCTGAAAAAGGAAGGCGAATCCGGACGCCGCAAAATTACCCAGTACACCCGCTATGGCACGGTGGCACTCGCGCTGTTCCAGTCTCTCGGGGTTGCGATCATGCTCGAAGGCCAGTCCGCGGCCGGTATGCAACTCGTGATCGATCCGGGCCTCGCATTTCGCATAACCTGCGTAACGACGCTCGTCACGGGTACGTTGTTTCTCATGTGGCTCGGCGAACAGGTTACCGAGCGGGGTATCGGTAACGGGATTTCGATGATCATTTTCGCCGGTATCGTCGCGGGGCTGCCATCCGCTATCGGCGGTACCCTGGAACTGTCCCGTACCGGTGAACTTTCGATCATCATGGTACTGGCGCTGTTCACACTCGCTATACTCGTAACCGCTTTCGTCGTGTTCGTCGAGCGCGGCCAACGACGCATTACGGTGAACTACGCGAAGCAACGCAACCAGTTTTCGGGACAATCGAGCCACCTTCCGCTGAAACTCAACATGTCGGGGGTGATTCCGCCGATTTTCGCCTCGAGCATCATCCTGTTCCCGGCAACGATAGGCGGCTGGTTCGGCAACATGGAAGGCATGGGCTGGATGCGCGATCTCGCCAGCACGCTGTCGCCCGGTCAGCCTCTGTACGTAATGTTCTACGCAGCCGCGATCATCTTCTTTTGCTTTTTCTACACGGCGCTCGTGTTCAATCCGAAAGAAACTGCGGATAACCTGAAAAAATCCGGGGCGTTCATCCCGGGTATCCGACCGGGCGAACAGACCGCACGCTACATCGACGGCGTAATGACACGACTGACGGTTGCCGGTGCCATCTACATTACATCTGTGTGCCTGCTGCCCGAATTTTTGATCCTGCGGTTCAACGTGCCGTTTTATTTCGGCGGTACTTCGTTGTTAATCATCGTCGTCGTTGTGATGGATTTTATGTCGCAGGTGCAGGCCCATCTGATGTCGCATCAGTATGAAGGCTTGATGAAAAAGGCGAACCTGAAAGGGTACGGACGGCGCTAACAGTGCCAATTAAAACACGGGATTTGGACAGTGAAAATTCGAGCATCAGTAAAGCGGCTCTGCCGCAATTGCCGCGTAATCAAACGCAAGGGCGTCGTCCGCATTATTTGCAAAGACCCGCGCCACAAGCAGCGTCAGGGCTGAGCGGCAAAACATGAACAGACATCTGGCTCGATCGACTGCGCGGGTATCCGCTATGCGGCCGGGCATGGTTTTTAATAAAACAGGTAACCGACGGTTATCGGGTAACGCCCGACCCGCGGGATCCCTGCTCGTACGGGAGAGCTAATATGGCTCGTGTAGCTGGAGTCAATATTCCGGATCGTAAACACACGGTCATCGCGTTACAGCAAATCTACGGGATCGGCAGCACGCTGGCGCGAAAGATTTGCGCGGAAACGAACGTGACCGAACACGCCATGGTCAAAGACCTGACGGAAGAACAACTCGAATCGCTCCGCGGCGCGGTATCACGATACACCGTCGAAGGCGACCTGCGTCGTGAAGTATCGATGAACATCAAACGTCTGATGGACCTCGGGTGCTACCGCGGTATCCGCCACCGACGCGGATTGCCGGTACGCGGTCAACAGACGCAGACGAACGCCCGGACCCGTAAAGGCCCGCGGCGCATGATCAAGAGATAGGCTCGGAACCCGCTATGGCAACATCAACGACTCGGACGAAGAAGCGCGTCAAAAAGACCATTATCGACGGGGTGGCGCACATTCATGCCTCGTTCAATAACACGATCATTACGATCACCGACCGCCAGGGCAACACGCTGGGCTGGGCGACGGCAGGCGGCAGCGGTTTCCGCGGCTCGCGCAAGAGTACGCCGTTTGCAGCGCAGGTCGCCGCGGAAAGGCTCTCTTCGGTAATGGATGATTTTGGCACGCAGAATCTCGATGTATTCGTGAAGGGCCCGGGGCCCGGCCGCGAATCCGCCGTCCGGGCGCTCAATGCCGCGGGCTTCAAGATCACGAACATTACGGATGTAACGCCGATTCCACACAACGGTTGCCGGCCGCCGAAGAAACGCCGCGTTTAAGGGCGAGGAACTAACATGGCACGATATATTGGACCCAAATGTAAGCTCAGCCGGCGCCAGGGCGTCGATCTGTTCCTGAAGAGCCGCGCACGACCGATCGAATCGAAGTGCCAGCTCGAAAAGCCGCCCGGCCAGCACGGTGACAACCGTGGACGCAGACAGTCGGACTACGCATTGCAGCTCAGAGAGAAGCAGAAGCTGCGCTACATGTACGGTGTACTCGAGCGCCAGTTCCGGAATTACTACAAGGAAGCGGCAAAACGTAAAGGTGCCACCGGCGAGATTCTCCTGCAGCTGCTGGAACAGCGGCTGGATAATGTCGTCTATCGCATGGGATTCGGCAGTACGCGTTCAGAAGCCCGGCAACTCGTCAGTCACAAAGCAATTCTGGTTAACGGGAAGTCGGTGAATATTCCGTCGTACCAGGTGAACCCGAAAGACGTTATTTCCATTCGTGAAAAAGCGCGCAAGCAGGTAAGGATCGCCGATTCGCTCGCGATCGCGGAGCAACTCGGATTGCCCGAATGGCTCGAGGTCGACTCGAAGAAGATGGAAGGCCAGTTCAAGACGACGCCAGAACGCTCAGATTTACCAGCAGATATCAACGAGTCCCTAGTCGTGGAGTTGTACTCCAAGTAGGGCCACTAAAGGAGAATGTCCAATGGCATCAGCAGCAAGTGAAATGTTGAAGCCGAACATCGTCGAAGTTAGTCCGGTTAATGCAAAAACCGCGAAAATTACGCTTGAACCGCTGAACCGCGGCTTCGGGCACACGTTGGGAAATGCTTTACGCCGGGTCTTGCTGTCGTCGATGACGGGCAGCGCGGTCGTAGAGGCCGAAATCGAGAACGTGTTGCATGAATATACGACGATCGAAGGTGTTCAGGAGGACGTTACCGACATCCTCCTCAATCTGAAGGGTCTCGCGATCAACATGCACGCGCGCGAAGAAGCGACGCTGACGTTGAACAAACGTGGTCCCGGCGTGGTTCTTGCCGGCGATATCGTGCTCGATCACGACGTGGAGATAGTCGACCCGACGCATCATATCGCCAGCTTGAGCGAGAACGGCGAACTGAATATGACGCTGAAGGTTGCCCGCGGTCGAGGTTACCAGCCGGCGACGACGCGCGAAATCGCCGAGGATGCCGATCAGGCTATCGGACGACTCAAGCTGGACGCCTCGTTCAGCCCGGTTCGTCGGGTTGCCTATGAGGTTCAGAGCGCACGTGTCGAACAGCTGACGAACCTCGACAAGCTGATCATTACGATCGAAACGAACGGTACGATCGACCCCGAACGTGCGGTTCGTGATGCCGCGGGAATTCTGCGCAGCCAGTTGGCAGTGTTCGTCGATTTGAGCAGCGAGGAACAGGCGGAGCCGGAACGCGCGCCGGAAGCGGAAATCGATCCGATCCTGCTGCGCTCGATCGACGACCTCGAACTCACCGTGCGGTCGGCAAACTGCCTCAAGGCCGAAAGCATCTACTATATCGGTGATCTGATTCAGCGCACCGAAGTGGAGTTGCTGAAAACGCCTAACCTCGGCAAGAAGTCGCTGACGGAAATCAAGGACGTGCTCGCGGCGCGAGGACTCTCGTTGGGTATGCGCCTCGAAAATTGGCCGCCCTCCGGTTTGTATGACGCGGACAAAGGTTCGCTTTAAGGCTTAAGGTTGTACTGCAATGAGACATAAACAGAGCGGAAGACAACTCAACCGCAACAGTTCGCACCGCAAGGCGATGTTCCGCAATATGGCAGCGTCACTGTTTGAGCATGAGCTGATCCGTACGACCGTGCCGAAAGCGAAAGAACTTCGGCGCACGGCCGAACCGTTGATCACGCTTGCGAAATCCGATTCGGTGTCGAAACGCCGACTTGCGTTTTCGCGACTGCGCGACGCCGGAGTCGTGAACAAGCTGTTTACGGAAATCGGACCGCGCTACCAGGATCGCCCCGGCGGGTATATGCGGATACTGAAGAACGGCTTTCGGCCGGGAGACAGTGCGCCGATGGCGATCGTCGAGCTTGTCGATCGACCCATTCCGGAAGACGACGACGAGTAAGATCGTTTCGCAACAACGCTGAAGCGACGCACAAAAAAACCGGGCCTAAAAATGGCCCGGTTTTTTTTGTCCCGCGGCACCAGCCGCTTGGGATTATTCCGCGAGTTTCCGTTTCAGCATTTCGTTTACCTGTGCCGGGTTCGCTTTTCCCTTCGACAGCTTCATCACCTGGCCGACGAAGAAACCGAATACCTTGTCCTTGCCCGCCTTGAATTGTGCGATTTGATCGGGATTGTCGCGCAATACCTGATCAACGAGTGGTTCGATCGCGGCGTCGTCCGTCACCTGGCGGAGACCTTCGGCGTCGATAATGTCGTCCGCTTCGCGTCCCGTTTCCCACATCGTTTCAAAGATCTGCTTCGCGATCTTGCCGGACACCGTCGCGTCTTTGATCCGTGCCAGCAGGTGACCGAGCGACTCGGCCGCAAGCGGCGAAGCGCCGGGATCGAGGTTCGACCGGTTTAATGCCGCGAACAACTCCCCCGTGACCCAGTTCGCGGCGAGTTTCGCATCGCCGGCGGTGTCGGCAACGCGCTCGAAGTAGTCCGCGGTTTCGCGATCCTGCGACAGCGAATCGGCGTCATCCGGGCTCAGGGAGTAAGCGTCGATAAACCGCTTCCGTCTCGCTCCCGGGAGTTCCGGCATGCGGGCACTGATGTCGTCGATCGCGGCCTGGGAAATCATGATTGGCAGCAGGTCGGGATCGGGAAAGTAGCGGTAATCGTGCGCATCTTCTTTTCCACGCATCGAGCGTGTTTCGTCCTTGTCCGGATCGTACAGGCGCGTTTCCTGAACGATGGTGCCGCGCGCTTCGATCACATCAATTTGTCGCTCGATCTCGAACTCGATTGCCCGTTCGACGAAACGAAACGAGTTCAGATTCTTGATCTCAGTGCGCGTACCCAGTTCAATCGTACCCCGCTGACGGACGGAAACGTTCGCGTCGCAACGAAACGAACCTTCCTGCATATTGCCGTCGCAGATGCCGAGGTAGCGAACGAGTGTGTGCATCGTGCGCATATACGCTACGGCTTCGGCGGCCGAGTACATCTGTGGTTCCGAGACGATCTCCAGCAATGGAGTGCCGGCGCGGTTCAAATCGATACCCGTGGCGTCGGGAAACAGATCGTGGATGGATTTCCCGGCATCCTCTTCAAGGTGCGCGCGCGTCAGCGCGATGGTCTTTGCGGTGCCATCCGGCAGCCGGATGTCGAGGGAGCCGCCGGCCACGATCGGGTTCTCGTACTGGCTGATCTGATAGCCCTTGGGCAGGTCCGGGTAAAAATAATTTTTCCGCGCGAACAGGGAGTCACGCGAAATTTCCGCGCCAACCGCAAGGCCGAACATGACCGCAAGCTCGATTACCCGCTCGTTGAGAACCGGCAGCACGCCCGGCAGCCCGAGATCGACGGCGCATGCCTGGGTGTTTGGCGAGGCTCCATAACTCGTTGATGCAGATGAGAAAATCTTGCTCTTCGTCGAAAGCTGGGCGTGTATTTCGAGACCAATGACCGGTTCGAAATCCATGTTTATTTCTCCGTTAACAGTCCGGGCGGGACCTGGACGTGCCAATCCGTTGCGGTTTGAAACTGGTGCGCGACCCCGAGCAGACCGGCTTCGTCAAAGTAATTACCGATCAGCTGCAGGCCTACCGGCATGCCGTCGACGAATCCGGCCGGGATCGATGCCGCCGGCAGGCCGGCGAGATTGACCGCCGTCGTATAGATATCCGACAGGTACATCGACACCGGATCCTGCGCTTTTTGTCCCAGCGAAAACGCCGTCGTCGGCGAAGTTGGTCCGAACAGGTAATCGACTTCGGCAAAAGCCGATTGAAACTCATCGCGGATCAAGCGCCGGATCTGTTGCGCCTTGCGATAGTAGGCATCGTAGTAGCCGGACGAGAGTGCATACGTACCGACGAGGATGCGTCGCTTCGTCTCGAGCCCGAAACCTTCGCCACGGGACCGGGAGTAAAGATCGTCGAGATCCGACGGGTCATCACATCGGTGACCAAAGCGCACGCCATCGTAGCGCGACAGGTTGGAAGAACATTCGGCGGACGAAATCACGTAATAGGCAGGAATCGACAGGTCGAGTCGCGGCATATCCAGCTCGACGAACTGCGCACCGCGGGATTCGAACGCCTTACGTGCCTGCTCGAGGCAGGCGGCGATCGCGGGATCAAGATTCGGACCGACAAACTGCCTCGGGATCCCGAATTTACGCCCGGCGACGGGCGTGTCGAGGCGGGCCGTGAAATCTTCTTCCGGTCTTACGACCGACGTCGAGTCACGCGGGTCGGGCGCCGCTATCACATTCAGCAGCAACGCCAGGTCGTGCGCGCTCAAGGCCATGGGGCCGCCCTGGTCCAGGCTGGATGCAAACGCAATCATGCCGTAGCGCGACACCCGTCCATACGTCGGTTTCAGGCCCGAGACCCCGCACAGGGCGGCAGGCTGCCTGATCGACCCTCCGGTGTCCGTCGCCGTGGCACACGGCGCCAGACGGGCCGCAACGGCCGCGGCGGAGCCGCCGGACGAGCCGCCAGGGACGGTGTTTTCGCGCCACGGGTTGATCACGGGCCCGTAGTAGCTCGTTTCGTTGGACGAGCCCATGGCAAACTCGTCCATATTTGTCTTGCCAAGCATGACCATGCCGGCGGCGTTGAGCCGTTCGGACACGGTGGCGTCGTACGGCGCGACGAAATTGTCGAGCATGCGCGAGCCGCAGGTCGTTCTGACCCCCGCGGTACAGAAAATGTCCTTGTGCGCGTACGGAACACCGGTCATGTGCCCGGCCGTGCCGGCCGCGATCGCGGAATCCGCGGCCGCGGCCTGTTCCAGGGCGCTAGCGCGTGTGACCGAGATATAGCTGTTGTACGTCCGATCGAGGCTGTCTATGCGTTCGAGCAGGGCGCGCGTCACTTCGACACTGGAAAACTCGCCGGCGGCGAGGCCCGCCGCGATACCGGCGGCGCTATCGGGAAACGAAGACATCCGAAGCTTCCTAGTCAATCACTTTCGGAACGAGATAAAGGCCCGCTTCCGTTTGCGGAGCCCCGGCCTGAAACGCCGCGCGCTCGTCCCGTTCGCGGACTTCGTCGGGTCGGGTCCGGGCGGCAACTTCGAGCGGATGCGCAAGCGGTTCCACGGCGCTCGTGTCCACGGCATCCATCTCGGCGATGAAGTCGAGAATGCGGGTTAAATCGTGGGCAAAGTTCGCCACGTGTTCGTCGTCGATATCGATTCTGGCGAGCCTGGCAATCGCTTTCACTTCGTCGTTACTTATCACGAATTCGTGTCCGTTATTTTATTGAAATGGAAAGAGAATCTCAGCGTCGGCTCGCTTGCTGAAATGAACACGCGCTGTTAAATTACGACGCGTAATTCGTTACTGACACCCGAGATGATCGCGGCTGCACATCGAGCATGAGGCGGACCGATATTCATTCCCAAACCGCGCTCGAAGTGTACCATGAAGACCCACGAACTGCTGACGCCGACCGCGGCTGAAACGCCGAAAAAACGGCGGCTGGAAGCGATCATCGAAGCTGAGGACCGTACTTAATGTTCAAAATGCTCAGGGGTGTATTCTCCAACGACCTGTCGATCGATCTCGGCACCGCGAACACCCTGATTTACGCGCGCGGAAAGGGCATCGTATTAAACGAGCCCTCTGTCGTTGCCATTCGTCGCGGACGCGACGCGAGCAACCCGAAAGCTATCGCCGCGGTTGGCGCGGAAGCGAAACGCATGCTCGGCCGTACCCCCGGCCACATCGATGCCATCCGTCCACTGAAGGACGGCGTCATTGCCGATTTCACCGTAACCGAAAAGATGCTCCAGCATTTTATTCGCAAGGCCCACGGCGATCAGATGTTCAAGCCGAGCCCGCGCGTACTCGTGTGCGTGCCATGTGGATCGACGCAGGTTGAACGCCGGGCCATTCGTGAATCGGCCGCTGGCGCCGGTGCGCGCGAAGTGTTCCTGATTGAGGAACCCATGTCGGCCGCGATCGGGGCAGGTATGCCGGTCAGTGATGCGAGCGGTTCCATGGTGCTCGACATCGGGGGCGGCACCACCGAGGTCGCGATCATTTCCCTGAACGGTATCGTGTATTCGGACTCTGTACGTATTGGCGGTGATCGTTTCGACGACGCCATCATCAACTACGTGCGACGAAACTACGGCAGCCTTATCGGCGACGCGACGGCGGAACGTATCAAGCACGAAATCGGCTGCGCGTATCCCGGCAGCGAGGTGCGTGAAATAGAGATCAAAGGGCGTAATCTTGCCGAAGGTCTGCCGCGCTCATTCACCCTGAACAGTAATGAAATCCTCGAGGCGCTGCAGGAACCGCTCGCGGGGATCGTCGAAGCGGTGAAAACCGCGCTCGAGAAAACGCCGCCCGAACTCGGATCCGACGTTGCGGACAGGGGCATGGTGCTGACCGGCGGTGGCGCGTTGCTGAAGGACCTCGACCGTTTGCTGGTCGAGGAAACCGGCTTGCCGGTCATCGTTGCCGAGGACCCGTTAACCTGCGTCGCGCGTGGTGGCGGGCGTGTTCTCGAAATGATCGAAGAACATGGGGCCGATATTCTGGCGTTGGAATAGCTGGTTGAATCGCAGGGGAACTACCGATCAAACCGTTATTTACTGACGCTTCATCCCCTACCGCAAGGCTTATCAGCTGTGTCGTTCTTTCGTTCCTGCTGATTTCGATCGATCACCGCCATCAGCATCTCGCAGCGATTCGTTCCGGGCTTTCCGTGATGATATTTCCGGTGCAGTACGCCGTGAACGCACCGATCCGTGCGTTCGGGCGCCTCACCGAGCGGCTCAGTACGCACCAGCACGTAGCGTCCGAAAACGAACGCCTGCGCAGCGAGAATCTCGAGTTGCGCGCACGCAGCCAGAAATTCGCGGCGCTGACGCACGAGAACCAGCGGTTGCGCGAGCTGCTCGAATCATCCGCGGGCTTTCGCGAAACCGTCGTCGGCGCCGATGTACTGGCGATCGAGACCTCGCCATCGGCGCGTCAAATCGTAATCGATAAAGGGACACGCCAGGGTGCGTTCGTCGGGCAACCCGTGGTTGATGCCTATGGTGTCCTCGGCCAAATCGTTCAGGCCGGTCCGTTCAGCGCCACCGCGCTGCTCGTGACGGATGTCGCGCACGCGGTTCCGGTACAGATCAACCGGACGGGTCTGCGCGCAATTTGCGTCGGTGCGGGCGAGCTCGATGAGATGACGCTGTCGTTCGTGCCAACGAGTGCCGATATCAAAATTGGTGATCTCGTCGTTACTTCGGGACTCGGTGACCGATTTCCCGCCGGCTACCCGGTTGGAGAAGTATCAGAGTTCCGCATTGATCACGGTGAGCCGTTCGCGCATATCGTCGTCACGCCGAGCGCACAGGTCAGCCGTGCGAGCGAAGTATTGCTCGTGTGGCCGGACAGCGATCCGGTCGCACCGGCATCCGTAAGCACAGCGGACCAGGACAGCCCGCCTTGATGCTTGCTCCCCGAGGCACGCTCGCAATTATTTCGAGCTTTGTCGTCGCCTTCACGCTGACGGCGCTGCCGTTGCCCGACTGGGCGGTCGCCTGGCGACCGGCATGGGTCGCACTCGTCCTTGCGTACTGGTGTCTCGCCTTGCCGCAGCGGATCGGGGTACTCAGCGCGTGGTCGCTCGGTCTGTTGCTCGACGTGATGAACGGATCCCTGCTTGGTCAGCACGCGCTCGGCCTCGCCGCGATCGCTTATATCGTGGTTTTGTATCACCAGCAGATCCGGGTGTACCCGCTGTTCCGCCAGGCGCTCGTCATCGGGTCGCTCATCTTCCTGTACACGTTGTCGATGCTGCTTATCTACAACCTGCTCGGCTCCCTGCACTACGGCTACGAAAACCTCCTCGCCGCGCTCACGAGTGCGATTCTGTGGCCCTGGGTTTTTATCGTGCTGCGGGATTTCCGCCGCAAAACCGTCGTGGCATGATCCGGCCGGCCACCGTTGCGGGTGTTGTCCTGCGTTGCCCGCGCATCTAGATGCAAAAACTCCCGACCCTGAAAGATCCGAATCGTGAACTGCGCATATTCACGGCGCGGGTGTGGGCGGCCGTCGCCATTATGATCGTCCTGATGCTCACGGTCGTCGGGCGCCTCGCGTACCTGCAGATCATTGAACACCGGCATTTCACGACCCTGTCGCAGGACAATCGCCTGAAACTTGTCGCGATCCCACCGACCCGCGGACTCATCTACAGTCGCGACGGGCTAATCCTCGCCGAGAATCGCCCCTCGTTTTCACTTGAAGTCGTGCCTGAGCGCGTCCACGACATCGAACGGCAACTCGCGGGTATTGCCGCGCTGTTCGACATGGATGACAGTGAAATCGAAGACGCACGCGAGGCGTTGACGCATGCCCGTCGTTTCGATGCAGTCGTGGTAAAAGCCGGTCTCGAGGAAGACGAGGTCGCGCTGTTTTCCGTCAATCGGCATCGCTTTCCGGGCTTTTCGATCGCCGCCCGTCTCGCGCGGCATTACCCGTTCGCAGACAATTTCGCCCACGTGATCGGGTATGTCAGCCGAATCAGCGAAGACGAGCTTGCGCAACTCGACCCCGTGGCCTACCGGGGTACGACGCATATCGGCAAAGTCGGCGTCGAGAAAGCGCGCGAGGGCATTCTCCATGGACGCGTTGGCTATCAACAGGTTGAGGTGAATGCGCAGGGGCGCGTGCTGCGGGTTGTCGACCGCACGCCTCCGGTGCCCGGCAACGACATCTACCTGACGCTGGACTCGGCGTTGCAGTCGCTGGCGATCGATGCGCTGGCTGACAACAACGGCGCTATCGTCGCGATCGAGCCGGCCACCGGCGAGGTGCTCGCGTTCGTCTCCAAGCCCGCGTTCGATCCGAATCAGTTTGTGAACGGAATCAGCCGGGCGCGCTACGCTGCATTGCGTGACTCGCCGGATCGACCGCTGTTCAACCGCGCGTTACAGGCCCAGTATCCGCCGGGTTCGACGGTTAAACCGATGGTCGCGCTGGCCGGACTTAATTCAGGCCGGCGCGGCGTCCACGATCGCACGTGGTGTCCCGGGTGGTATTCGCTCGAGGGCGACGATCATCGCTACCGTGACTGGCTGAAGCGCGGTCACGGCCACGTCGATCTGAGTGCTTCGATCGCGCAATCGTGCGACGTCTATTATTACAGCCTCGCGCATGATCTCGGCATCGACCGAATCCACGGGATGCTGTCGCAATTCGGCCTGGGCAAGCCAACGGGCATCGACCTGCCGGGTGAAACCGGCGGATTATTACCGTCGTCCGCGTGGAAGCGGCGGGCGCGAAACCTGCCGTGGTACCCGGGCGAGACGCTGATCACCGGCATCGGACAGGGTTTTATGCTTGCCTCGCCGTTACAGCTGGCGCATGCGACGGCGACGATAGCCAATCGTGGTGGCCGCTTTGTACCCCACGTCGTCGGTCAGATTGAGGACCCGATGGCGCAGCAGGCAAGCGAGACAGGCTTTCATGAACGCGCCGGGGTGACGGTACTCAAGCCGGAATACTGGGACGCGATTATCGATGGCATGGTCGCCGTCGTACACGGGGAGCGCGGCACGGCGCGGCGCGTTGGCCAGGGTGCGAGTTACCGGTTTGCCGGCAAGACCGGCACGGCGCAGTTGTTTACTATCGCGCAGGACGAGGTGGCTGATAACGAAGAGACCCCGAAACATCTGCGCGACCACGCGTTGTTCATTACGTTTGCGCCGGTCGAGAATCCCGAGATCGCCGTCGCCATCGTCGTTGAAAACGGCGGCAGTGGCAGCGGCGCGGCGGCACCAATCGCGCGACGCATACTCGATTACTACCTGACCGGTGCAACGGAGGACGATGTCGACGATGGCTAACGACCGCAGTCTGCTGTTTCGCGCGCATATCGATCCGCAGCTCTTCGGCGGCGTCATTATTGTTTGCGCACTCGGATTGATCGTCCTGTACAGCGCCGCGGATCAATCGATCGATGTCGTGTTGCGGCAAGGGATCCGGATGGCGATCGGGATCGTCGCGATGGTCACGGTGGCGCAAATCAGCCCCACCCGGCTCGCTCGCTGGGCGCCGGTATTCTACGCGCTCGGGATCATTTTGCTCGTTGCGGTATTCCTGTTCGGTACCGGGCGCGGCGCGCAGCGTTGGTTGCATCTCGGCGTAATTCGCTTTCAGCCCTCGGAAATCATGAAGATTGCCGTACCGCTGACGGTCGCCTGGTTCCTGTACGACAAGGTACTGCCGCCAAACCTGAAAACCACGATAATCTCGCTGTTGCTCGTGCTCGTCCCGGGAGCGCTGATCATCGAGCAGCCGGATCTCGGCACGTCCTTGCTCGTGATGGCGGCGGGACTGTTCGCGCTGTACTTCGCCGGCGTGCGGTGGCGCTGGATCCTGTCCGCGGCGGCCGCCGGTTTGTGCGCCGCGCCGCTCGCCTGGTACACGCTCCATGATTATCAGCGCCAGCGGATCCTCACGCTGTTCGATCCGCAGCAGGATCCGCTCGGATCCGGATATCACATCATTCAGGCAACAATCGCGGTTGGCTCGGGGGGCATCAACGGCAAGGGGTGGCTGAACGGCACGCAGTCGCATCTCGAGTTTCTGCCCGAACGCGCGACGGATTTCATCTTCGCGGTGTATTGCGAGGAATTCGGCTTTATCGGCGTTTTGGTCATGCTCGCGGCGTACACGCTCATCCTCGCGCGGGGATTGCGCATCGCGCTCGATGCGCAGGACACGTTCGGGCGGCTGCTCGGCGCGAGCCTGACGCTCACGCTGTTTATCTACATCTTCGTCAATATGGGCATGGTAATCGGCCAATTACCCGTCGTTGGTGTGCCCTTGCCGCTCGTGAGCTACGGCGGTACCTCTCTAGTGACTATTCTCACGGGTTTCGGTATCCTGATGTCCATTCAGACTCACCGTCGATTTATCACTTATTCTTGAATGGGTTAATAGGGATATCTAGAAAAATGTTCAGAAGTTTTGTCGGGCTTGCCGCGCTCCTGTTCGTGCTCCCCGCCGGGGCCCACGACGGCGGACTCGACGCGGCCGCGGTCGCCGACTTCGTACGTGAAATGGTCAGGGAGCACGATTTCGACGAAACCGAACTCGACACGGTATTCCGGGATGCCGTGCGCTCGGACCGGATCCTCGCGGCCATGTCCCGTCCCGCGGAAAAAGCGAAGCCGTGGTTCGAATACCGCAAGCATTTTCTCACCGAAGCCCGCATCAACGGCGGGATTGAATTCTGGCGGTTGAATGCTGAATGGCTCGACGAGGCTGCGCGGGTCTATGGCGTGCCGGCGGAAATTATCGTCGCGATCATCGGCGTGGAAACCGCGTACGGCAAAATCACCGGGCGCGATCGTGTCATCGACGCCTTGAGTACGCTTGCGTTTCATTACCCGAAGGGCAATGCGAAGCGCATGCATTTCTTTCGCGAACAACTGCGTCACATGTTTCTGCTGAGCCGTGAGCAGCACCTCGACCCGCTGAGCCTGTCGGGTTCGTATGCCGGCGCCATGGGGATTCCGCAGTTCATGCCCGAGAGTTATCGCAAGTATGCCGTCGATTTCGATAACGACGGCCGCAGCGACATCTGGTCGGATCGCGCCGATGCGATCGGCAGTGTCGCGAACTATCTGAAGTCGCATGGTTGGGAGCCCGGGAAATCGATTGTCGTGGCCGCATCCGCGTCGGATGTCGACGTGAGCGAGCTGCTGACGGACAGCGTGAAACCCCATCTGTCGCTCAGCGAGTTCGAGCGTCGTGGCGTCGCACCGGCATCCACTCCGAGCGACGAACTCGCAGCACTGTTCGAGCTCGAAGGGGAGTCGGCCCCGGAATACTGGCTCGCGTTAAACAATTTCTACGTGATTATGCGGTACAACCCGCGGACCAAATACGCCATGGCGGTTGTAAGTCTGGCGGAAGCGATTCGAGATGCACGCACACCATCGGTCTCCTAGTGCAGGGACGTCTGTCGCCGGCGTACTTGTCGTCGTGCTCGCGACCGTCGTATTGTTCTCCGGCTGTGCCATCGTCAGCGAACGCGACGGTCCGCCAGCGGTCGAACCCGAACCGACGCCGGATGCCACGGTCACGCAGGAACCGCTCAGCCGTTACGGCAATCCGGACTCCTACGAGGTTTTCGGCCAGCGTTATTACACGTTGAAATCGAGCGCCGGGTTTCGTGAACGTGGCGTCGCATCCTGGTATGGCAAGAAGTTTCACGGTCGGCGCACGTCGAGCGGCGAGACCTACGACATGTACCAGATGACCGCCGCACACAAATCGCTGCCGCTACCGACGTACGTTAAGGTTACGAACCTCGAAAATGGCCGCACCGCAACGTTGAAGGTGAACGATCGTGGCCCGTTCCACGATAACCGGGTTATCGACCTGTCGTACGCCGCCGCACTGAAACTCGGCGTGGCCGAGAAAGGTACCGCACTCGTCGAAGTGGAGGCGGTCAGTGCGCGATCGGTGCCGGCGCGACCGCAAACGGTTGCCACGGCGCCGGCGGTTGCAGCACCGGCCAGCGCGCCGGCCGCAGCGGCGCGAAGCCTGTTCCTGCAGGTCGGCGCGTTCAGCGAACGACCAAACGCCGAGCGCCTGTCGGCCGAGATCGGCAAGGTCGTGCCGAATCGCGTGCACGTGCGTAAATCAAACGATTCGGGGCAGCCCGTCTATCGTGTACAGGTCGGTCCGATCGCGACGGTGGACTCGGCCGACCAGCTCGTCGCGATGCTGACCGGCCTCGGTATCGAAAAGCATCACTTCGTGACGAACTAGCCCGGCGCCCCGCCGCCGCGCGGAAACTGACAACAGAGAATCATGCAATACGAAAAAACGAGACCCCGGCGAGCGTTCCTGGCAGCACTCATATTATTGTTCAGTGTGTGCGGGAGTTCCGGCAGTTTCGCGATTTCCTTTCCCGGCATCCCGGCGCCGCCGAAACTCAATGTCGGCTCCTACGCGCTCGTTGATTTCGCCACCGGCGAGACGATCGCGGAATTCAACGCCGATGAGCGGGCCGAGCCCGCCAGTATTACGAAGATCATGACGGCCTATGTTGCCGCGGAAGCGCTCGCCAGTGGCGCCATCGCGCTCGACGATGTCACCACGGTCAGCGAAAAAGCGTGGCGCATGGAAGGGTCCCGCATGTTCATCGAGGTCAACAAGCAGATCACGGTCGACGAACTCCTGCAGGGTATCGTGATCCAGTCAGGGAATGACGCGAGTGTGGCGCTCGCCGAGCACATCTCGGGCACCGAGGGCGTTTTCGCATCCGTTATGAACCAGCATGCCGAACGTCTCGGCATGACGAACACGAGCTTCGCGAACAGCACCGGACTGCCTGATCCCGCGACGTATTCAACTGCGCGCGATCTGTCGAAACTGGCGGTGGCGTTCATTCACGACTACCCGGAGGAATACAAACGCTTCGCCGAAAAGGAATTCACGTACGCGGGGATCCGGCAGCACAACCGTAACCGGCTGCTCGCACGCGATCCGTCGGTAGACGGCTTCAAAACCGGGCACACGGAAGCGGCTGGTTATTGCCTTGTTTCCTCGGCGCTGCGCGGTGATATGCGACTCGTTGCGGTCGTCATGGGAGCCGAATCGGATAATGCGCGTACCGAGGCGAGCCAGGCGTTACTGAATTACGGCTTCCGCTTTTTCGAATCACGCGAAATCTATGCGCCGGGAGATACCGTCGCGACGCGGAAATTGTGGAAGGGCAAACAGGACTCGATCGATTTGACCGTCGCCAAACCGCTGTTCGTAACGATTCCGCGCGGCAAGTACGACGCGGTCGTCGCATCCGCGGAGATCGCGGAAACGCTGCAGGCGCCGCTGGAAAAGCACGCAGCCGTAGGGCAGCTGGTGCTGAAACTCGACGACACCGTTATCGCGAACGCGCCACTCGTGGCGGCAAACGCCGTCGCCGCGGGCTCGATATTCTCGCGCGCGATCGACGAAGTGATGATGATGTTCGAGTAGCCCGCGCACGCAATCTCCGGCAACGTTTCAGCATGGAAACTTCAATCTGTTACCTGAACGGCGACTTCCTGCCGCTCAGCGAAGCGCGCGTGTCGGTGCTCGATCGCGGCTTTATTTTCGGTGACGCGATCTACGAAGTCATACCGGTTTTCAACGGCCACCCGCTCAGACTGGGTGAGCACTTCGACCGTCTCGCGGGCAGTCTGAAATCGGTTTACATGGATAATCCGCTCGAGCGCGCCGCATGGACTGCCTTGTGCGAGAGACTTGTCGCCGACAATGGCGCGGGCGATCAAACGCTCTATATTCAGGTCACGCGCGGGGTCGCCCCGCGCGATCACGTTCTGAGCACGAAGGTACCGCAGACGGTGTTCGCGATGTCCTCGCCGCTGCGCGTGCCCGACGAAGTGCCGCCGATCGAAGTGGTGACGGCGGCGGATGAACGCTGGCAAAGATGTGACATCAAGACCACTTCGCTCATAGCGAATGTGATCGCGCGTGAAAGTGCCGCGCGGCGCGGTGCGCGGGAAGCGATACTGATCCGCGACGGTTGGGTTACCGAGGGCGCGGCGAGCAATGTGTTCGTTGCCTTCGGCGGGTGCATCCGCACGCCGCCGCTGTCGCCGTTGATACTGCCCGGAGTAACGCGCAACCTCGTCGTTGAACTCGATCCCGATGTGCGCGAAGAGGCGATAACGGAAACCGAGCTACGCGCGGCCGACGAAGTCTGGGTAACGAGCTCGGGACGCGAACTCGTCCCGGTGACCCGCATCGACGGGGTCGCGGTCGGCACCGGCGAAGTGGGGCCGCTGTTTCGTCAGACCCGCGCGCGTTACCTCGCGTACAAGTCCCGACAGTAGGCCGCGTTGCGGCCCGACGACGCAGCGCGTGCGTCAGCTGCGCAGACCAACCCCGCGTTCGAGCAGGGCGAGCGCGAACGCGAATAAACCCAGCGTAAATACCACGATGACGGTGAACGCGGTCGTGAGATCGATATCGCTGACTCCGAGTATGCCGTAACGAAACGCGTTCACCATGTACAGCACCGGGTTGCCGAGCGACAGTGAACGCCACGGCTCCGGCAGCAGGTCGATCGAGTAGAACACGCCGCCGAGGTAGGTAAGCGGGGTGAGTACGAACGTCGGCACGATCGAAATATCGTCGAACTTCCGCGCGAATATGGCATTGATGAAACCGCCGATCGAGAACAGGGTTGCGGTTAGCGCCACCACCGTGATCGTGATCCAGTAGGAGTGGATCGAAAGTTCGGTGAAGAACAGCGCGATCACGGTGACGACGATACCGACGATCAATCCTCGCGCAACCCCGCCGAGCACATAACCCACCAGGATCAGGACGTTTGGTACGGGCGCGACGAGGATTTCCTCGATGTGTCGCTGAAATTTCGCACCGAAGAACGACGACACGACGTTCGAATAGGAGTTTGTGATCACGGCCATCATGACGATGCCGGGCGCGATGTACTGCATGTAGTTGAAGCCGCCCATCGAGCCAATTCGTTGCCCGATCAAATTGCCGAAGATGATGAAATACAGGCTCATCGTGATCGCCGAAGGCAGGATCGTCTGCAGCCAGATGCGCAGAAAACGCGCGAGTTCCTTCGTGAAAATTGTCCGGAACGCAATGAAATTGCCGCGCCGACGCGCGCTGGCGTCCCGATACCGTGTGGACTCAGTCATCCTGGACGAGCCGCACGAACAGTTCTTCGAGGCGATTGGCTTTGCCGCGCATACTCGATACGCGAATTCCCCGCGCGGACAGTAATTCAAAGACGTCGTTGATCGCCTGGCCGCTGTTCACCTGCACCTCGAGCCGAGTTTCATCGACGTAGCGGAACGCGAACTCCTCGCTTTCCGGCGCGGCCTCGACGGGCGTCGACAGATCGAGCACGAAGACTTCCGCCTGCAGCGTCGCAATCAGCCGTTTCATCGATGTGTTTTCGATGATCTCGCCATCATCGATAATGGCGATATTACGGCACAGATGCTCCGCTTCCTCGAGGTAATGCGTCGTCAGGATGATCGTCGTGCCGGCCTCGTTGAGACGGGCCAGGAATTCCCACATGGATCGGCGCAGTTCGATATCCACTCCCGCGGTTGGTTCGTCGAGAATGAGCAGACGCGGTTCGTGGACGAGCGCACGTGCGATCATGAGACGTCGCTTCATACCACCCGAGAGTTCGCGCGATTGCTGGTCGCGGCGATCCCACAAACCAAGTTGCTCGAGATAGCCCTGGGCGCGTGCCGCGGCCTGCGCGCGCCTGATGCCGTAGTATCCGGCCTGATTCAGGACGATTTCGGCAACGGTTTCGAACTGGGAAAAGTTCAGTTCCTGGGGCACGAGGCCGATCTGGGCTTTAGCCGCGGCGAAATCCACGTCCGTATCGATGCCGAATATCTTGACCGTACCGGAAGTCTTGCGCACGAGCGAGGAGATGATGCCAATCGTGGTCGATTTGCCGGCGCCGTTCGGTCCCAGCAGGGCGAAAAACTCGCCTTCCTCAACCGTCAGATCAATGCCGGCGAGGGCGCGTATGCCGCCGCGGTAGGTTTTCGTCAGCTTGCGGATTTCGAGTGCGTGCATGGAGCGTTGTACCCGCTAGGCGTGTCCCGTCATTTTTCGCTGTCTCGCTCGCCGGCCGGCGGAATTGCGCGCGCCATTGCGGTGCCGGTTCATCGGTAACGCCCGGGTAATTGCGGCTCGTCATCACGCTGGCGCGCGCGGGTCGAACCATCTGCATCCATCGGCGGATATCCGGCTCGATACCGGCACAACGGCGAATTCGGGCCGCCGGATTTCATCAGCCCGAGCAGTGTTACCAATCGAATGACTGGCCGATCGCGTTGACGATTTTCGTCTGCTGCGCCTCGCCGATCGCCTTCAGCGCGAGCATCAGTTTGTTGTCATGGTTGACGATCAGCTGAAAGTACTTTTTCGCAACTTTCACCAGCGTGCACGGGCCGTTGGCGCGCACGTTTGCATTGCGTTTACCCGGGCCGTCCGGCAGCAATGCCTGTTCGCCGAAGTAATTGCCCTTGAACAGTTCCGCGAGAACGACGACCTGACCGTCGTCGTCGACGACGAAGACTTCGACGGAACCATCGAGAACGACATACATATAGTCGCCTTCCTCGGCTTCCCGCACGATGATGTCGCCCGCGTCGTAGGACACGACCTCGGTCCAGGACTCGATGCGGTCGAGGTCCTTCTTCGACAGCGATCGAAACAGGCGAACCCCGCGAATAAGCATGCGCACGCGCTCGTCGTCCGGTGCATCCTCGATGCGCTCGAACGGGGTCGAGAGCTCTTCTTCGTGGGAAATGCCGAGCGCGACGTCCTTTTTCGTGATCTTGAACAGGCTGCTCGACTGCAGCGCCCGGACGCTCGCATTGCGTTTGCCGGTCGCGCCAGGAAGCAGTGCCTGCTCACCGAAGAATTCGCCGGCTTTCAGGGTGGCGATCGTGATTTCCCGTCCGCCGACAGCCTTGATGCGGACGTCAACGGCGCCTTCGAGGATGATGTACATGCAATCACCGAACTCATCTTCCTCGATGATCGTTTCGAGCGGCTTGAATTCGACAACGCCGTTGTCAGGCGACTGGATGATATCCTTGATCTCATCGTCGCTCAGGCTCGCGAATATCGGAACCTCTTTCAACAACTCGACGTTGGCGCGCAATGCTCGCATCGCCGGACATACCCCCCCACGGTGATCCTTCGGGGGTAATCTTACAGTGCTCTTGAATTTATCGAAATAACCAGCGGGAGATGCGCGCCATCAGCGATTGTTCCGGTTCGGGCTCGTGTTCGACGGGCTCCGGTATGAACCGGCTCACCGCGGCGACGGCGGAGCGCTCGGCCTCGTTGCGGATAGCATCGATGGAGATTTCGAACTCCCGCTCGACATCGTTCATGACCCGTTTCAGTACGAGCTTATTGTCGGTCATGCAGGCGCGAAACAGCTTGCGGATCTCGCTGCGGATATGGTGTGTGATCAGCGCGCGGTTGGCGGCGGTTCGATTGCGTTTGAACGCGGTGTAAATCTGCTGTTTGCCGTAGTACGAGTAGAACGACACCGCCTGGATCAGCAGATTGCGCGCGGCGAGCAGCAGGATCCCGTCGATATGCTCTGCCACATACGGATTGCCGACTGCCCTGAACACCGTATTGACGATGGCGACGAGGTCGTTCGTCGGCATGAACATGACCTCGTGGTCGACGAGAAAGATGCCGTCGAACGACCGCTGTACCGAGCGGATCTTGTCCTGGAACGCGTACAGACGCCGCACGCCGTCCTCGATTTCATAGATCAACTGCATCCCGAGGATGGAGTTCACGGTTTCGAAGCGCGACCGCGCTTCGTACAAAATGCTGTTGAGTTCCTGCAGCTCGTCGGCGGTATAGCCGCTCGCGACATTCGCGAGCAGGTATTCATTCGCATGGACGAGCGCGTCGTGGATCTGGTCCCGGTATTCCTCGAGGACCGCGAGCTCGTGGGCAGTGAGTCTGGCAATCAGCGATTTCTGCTCGAAATCCAGTGACAGCCGGTGCGCGGGTGAATAGCCGTCGAGCAGGTCATGCAGTGTGGAATAGCTGCCGAGAGTCTCGGCGAACAGGAAGCGCTGGCGCAGGTCGCCGTGTTCGGGAACGAAGCGGTCGGGATCGGCGGGGCGGGTTTCGGTCGCCGCGTCGACGTCGGACTGCGCGTCGACGATCTGCAGCGTTTGCTCGAACAGATCGAGCGTGCGATCACCGATCCGCTCCACCTCGACGCGTTCCCCGCGGGCCACCTGTGCGAGCGCCGCGAGGTCCAGGGTTACCTCGAAGGCGGTGCTCCCGGCCTTGGCGGCCGGATCGGGATCGGGAACGGCTACGGCATGCATCATGGTGTATAGCGGATCGGTGGTGAAAAAATTCAGCGCCGCGGGCCACGCTGTCGTTTTGCGCAATCCCCGTGTATATAGTCAGCGGATCCCCGCGTCACCAGCCGGGGACGACGACCTGCGATGGAGTTCACGCTTAAACAATGTCAGGTGAGTATTGCGTCTCGATCATGCGCCACGCGAAATCCGACTGGGACGCGGAAGCACGCACTGATTTCGAGCGGCCGCTCGCCCCGCGCGGCGAACGTGACGCGCGACGGATGGCCAAGTGGTTGTCCGTACAGGCATTTGTGCCGGAGCAAATCGTCAGTTCAACAGCCGTTAGGGCTGTGCAGACCGCCCGCATCGTCGCCGAGGCACTCGGTGGTATTCCGGTTACCTGGCGAGACGAGCTCTATCTCGCGGGACTCGATGTACTCACAGGGACGCTCGCGCAGCCGCCGGGGTGCAACTGGATGCTCGTCGGTCACAATCCAGGCCTCGAGGAGCTTGTCGAGTTTTGCGACCCGCGGATCCGGGCCCGTTCCCGGTTTGTGAAACTGATGCCGACGGCAGCGATTTATGCGTTTGCGCTCACCCCGATGGCGACGCCGCTGGCGCCAGGCTGCGCCCGCATACTTGCGCACCAGCGGCCGAAACTGCTCGTGTGAGCCGGCGCTTCGAAGGCGGGGTCGATTTTCGCGCGAACGCGCGATCGCTAGAGGAAGATGACCACCGGAAACACGAGTGCGGCCATCACGAACACGAGCCATTCCATATTGTGGTCTTCGAGCCAGCCGGTGAAATGCAAAATGATGACGGCAATAGCAACGAGATAAAACACGGCAAACAGGATATCGGTCAACGCGTCGTCCCCCTATCGATCGGCGCTTTCGCCGTGATTGTCTTGTCGGCCAGGCGAGCCGGGACTTTGCCGGCGCGCCCGCAGACGCTGGCCCGCGGATTTCGCATGCAGCGTAACTAGAAGCGGTCTCAAAAATAGAGGGTGTCGCGTTGCACCCAGAAATCGGTGATGACAAGGCGCCGTGCGCAGGGAATGGTGGTTCCATTTCCAAGTACGGTAACGCGGTCAGCGCCGATTTCAGGGTGCAACCCTTCGGGCCGGGGCCATTTTTGCGCACTCCGGCGTTACTCATCGCTCATTTAGCCCGGCTAAACTACGCTCTTCGTGCCTTGGATTGCGCAAAAATGACTCCCGGCGAGACACCCTCTATTTTTGAGACCGCTTCTACTTTAATAATAGACGATTTTACCCTCAGCACTGTCAATTCCGTGGTCTCCGTAGCGCGAGTCTATCAATCGCCCTGAAGCCTCGTCAGTATTGGCGGCAGCAAAGATCAATTTGTTAACAATTGCCGGCGCGATGTTGCGCGCGTTTGATCCGCGCCGGTGCCGGGGCCCGATCCTGAAGGGGCGGGTGGAATCGGGCTAGAATAAGTGCCATGAGATGGCAGGTAATGTGACCGGTGACGGACATCGATACGAGCGGCACTGGCGGGTTCGAGTTTCCGTGTCGCTTTCCGATAAAAGTGATGGGGCTCGCGGCCGAGGACTTCGACGCGCTCGTTGTCGGTATCGTCGTCAGCCACGTCGGTGATATCAGTGAAGGCGCGGTCTCGGTGCGCGGCAGTCGCAATGGCAAGTACACGGCGGTCACGGTGACGTTCGAGGCTCGCGATCAGGAGCAACTCGATGCGCTGTACCGGGAACTGAGCGGACATGAACGGATACTAATGGTGTTGTGAACATCATCGTCCGCGAATTCACCTTGATCGACTACCCGGTCACGCTCGCGCGTATGCGTGCGCACGTCGACGCGCGTACGGCGGATTCCGCGGATGAAATCTGGTTCCTCCAGCACCCGCCCGTGTTTACCCAGGGGCAGGCCGGGAAGGCCGCGCACATCCTCGATCCCGGCCCGATCCCGGTCATCCAGAGTGACCGTGGCGGGCAGGTCACGTATCACGGACCTGGCCAGCTCATTGCGTATGTCATGCTCGATTTGAAGCGTTGCGGGATCGGCCCGCGCGAACTCGTGCGGCGGCTCGAAAGTGCACTCATTGCGTTGCTGGCGGAACTCGACATCGCGGCCGAACGCCGTGCCGGTGCGCCCGGGGTCTATGTCGGGGCGGCGAAGATTGCAGCGCTCGGCTTGCGGATCCGGCGCGGGATCTCGTTTCACGGACTGTCGCTGAACGTGGATGTCGACCTGGCACCGTTCAGCCGCATCAACCCGTGCGGCTATCGCGGGCTCGAAGTGACGAGCCTGCAGGCGCTCGGCGGCGGGTTTGCGTGCACCGAAATAGCGCAGCGCCTGCTACCCCACCTCACCGCGAGCCTGTACCCGGACGCCGTGGTGGACTCAACTCACACAAGTAGTTTCGACGACGGTACCGTGCCGGCGCACCCGAACGTCGTGGCCGCCCTGTCCGCGTGAGCGCAAGCGGAACCCACCCGGGCAGCGACCCGAAACCCTGGAGCAAGTAAACATGACTGACAAGACACAAAGAACCCGGGCGCAGCGTGGCGCCGACAAAGTCGCGCGGATCCCGGTCAAGATCGAACCGACCGTTGGGCCGATTGCACGCAAACCGCCGTGGATCCGTGCCAAGGCGCCAACGAGCCCGCGGGTGCGCGAGTTGAAGCAGTTGTTGCGCGAGCAACGCCTGCATACGGTGTGTGAAGAAGCCTCGTGCCCGAATCTCGGTGAGTGTTTTACTCACGGCACCGCGACGTTCATGATCATGGGCGATCTGTGCACGCGACGCTGTCCTTTTTGCGACGTCGCGCACGGGCGACCCGAGCCCCTCGATGCGGACGAACCGCGCCACCTCGCCGAAGCCGTCGCGGCGATGGACCTGAAATATGTCGTGATCACGTCGGTCGATCGCGATGATCTGCGCGACGGCGGTGCGGCGCATTTCGCCGCCTGCATCGCGGCGACCCGAGCCGCCGTGCCGGCAATCAAAATCGAAGTGCTCGTGCCGGATTTTCGCGGACGCATGGACAAGGCGCTTGATGCGCTCATGACGGCACCGCCGGACGTGTTCAACCACAACCTCGAAACCGTGCCGCGCCTTTATCGCCCGGTGCGCCCCGGCGCCGACTACACCTGGTCACTCGAGTTGATTCGCGAGTTCGCCGCACGGCAGTCCGGCGCGCCGACGAAATCGGGGTTGATGCTCGGACTCGGTGAGACGCTCGACGAGGTGAAAGCGGTGCTGGCGGATCTGCGTGAGCACGACTGCGATATGCTGACGCTCGGGCAATACCTGCAACCGAGTCGTTCCCATTTGCCGGTGGAACGATTCGTCACGCCCGACGAATTCGATGCACTCGGCGACTACGCGCGCTCGCTCGGATTCTCCAGTGTCGCGAGCGGACCGCTCGTGCGTTCTTCCTACCACGCCGATTTGCAGGCGGCCGGAGAACGGGTCGCCTGACGGACCGCAGCAGTGCTGCGGTCTGAACGGGTTCAAGTCCGCGCGCCGTGGAAATTTTCATTGGTTACATACTGAAGGCACTCGTGCTGCCGCCGGGCGGTAGCCTGTTCGCGATCCTGTTGTCCCTCGGTGTGCCGCGCCGGCGCCGCTGGCTGCGTGGCGGGCTGTTCGTGGCCGGGTTCGTGAGCCTGTGGCTGTGCTGCACACCGTGGTTCGCCGGCCTGCTCGCCGCCGGGCTCGAATCCTATCCCGCGCTCGATCGCACCGCGACGCAAGGGGCGGGTGCGATTGTCGTGCTCGGTGGAGGCCGTGAAATACGTGCCCGTGAGTATGAGGGCAGCGATACGCTGCGCGATGACACGCTCGTGCGCGTCCGTTACGGCGCGGTACTGGCACGCGCGCTCGGGCTGCCGGTCGCGGTGAGCGGCGGTACCGTACTCGAGGGCAATACGCGCGCAGTCGGCGTGATCATGGATGAGGTGCTCGAGCGGGAATTTAATGTGCCGGTCGAATGGGTCGAGGCGAGCAGTCGCAATACCGCGGAAAATGCCGCACGACTCGCGGAAATGCTCACGACGCAACGGATCATCCTCGTAACTCACGCCTATCACATGCGTCGCGCCGTCGCCGTGTTCGAACGTGTCGGATTCACCGTCGTGCCGGCGCCAACCGCGTTCATCCACGGGACCGGCAGCGGCTCGCTGGATATTTTCAGCTGGCTGCCGTCGGCGAGCGCTCTCGGCGCGAGCCGCGCCGTGCTGCACGAGTGGCTCGGGCTCGCCTATTACGCTTTGCGTTATCGTCGCGCTACGGGGTAGCGGTCGCTCAGTCGCGCTCGTCCCTGTCGCCGGCCGGAAGCGGTTCGGTGTCCGTTTCGATCGCGGTGACGTCGAGCGCCAGGCGGCCGTGTGCAAGGCTCGCGGTGACCCGATCTCCCGGCGTGTAGTTCGCGGCGTCGCGCGCGATGCGGCCGGCGGCGTCGGTCACGATCGCGTAACCGCGGGCCAGCGTGGCTTTCGGACTGACCGCCGCGAGCGCGCGCGAGGTTTCGTCGAACGCCGCCCGACGCGCCTGTAATTGCCGGTGCATGGCCGTGTGCAGACGTTGCTCTGCGCTCGCTACGCGGTTGTTCAGTGAGGCCACGCGGTGTCGCGGGTTGCACGCGCGGATCCGTGCATCCAGCGTCGCGACCCGGCTGCGTCGCAGCGCAATGCCGGTGCCGGCCGCTGCGGGCAGGCGCTGCATCAGTTCGTCGATGCGCTGATGGTACTGTTCCAGCCGGCGCCCCGGGTGCTGCAGTCGCGCCCGCAGATGGCGTAATTCGCGGCGGTAATCGTTCAGGGTCGTTGCGAACGAAATCGCAAGCCGTTGCTCGAGATGCTTCAGCAGGCGCAGGATTTCCGTTGCATCCGTGGAACACAGCTCGGCGCTCGCGGACGGGGTTGGCGCGCGCACGTCGGCGACGAGGTCGGCGATCGTGAAATCGATTTCGTGACCGACCGCCGAGACGGTCGGAATGTCGCTCGCGTACAACGCGCGCGCGACGACTTCCTCGTTGAACGCCCACAAATCCTCGAGTGAACCGCCGCCGCGCCCGACAATCAGCACGTCGCATTCGGCGCGCGCGTTCGCGGTCGCAATGGCGGCGGCGATTTCCGGCGCCGCCGTCGCGCCCTGCACCGAGACCGGGTAGATGACGACGTCGATCGCGGGGTTGCGACGCTTCAGCACCGTGAGTATGTCGCGGATCGCCGCGCCGCTCGGCGACGTCACGACCCCGATCCGCGCCGGCCATACCGGCAACTCCGCCTTGTGTATCTCGTCGAACAGTCCTTCCGCGGCGAGCCGTCGTTTCAGTTGTTCGAACTTCAGCCGCAACATGCCCTCGCCGGCGAGTTCGAGATGCTCGACGACGAGTTGAAATTCGCCGCGCGGCTCGTACATGCCAACCCGCGCCCGGGCGAGCACGTGCATGCCTTCGCCGGGCGCGAAGCCGACGAGCGCATTACGGGAGCGGAACATCGCGCAACGCGCCTGTGCGGCGTTGTCCTTGAGCGAGAAATACCAGTGCCCGGAGCGCGGGCGCGCGAGGTTCGACAGCTCACCCTCGATCCAGATCGACCCGAATTGGCTCTCCAGCAGCATGCGCGCCTCACCATTCAGACGCGAGACGGTGTAGATGTCACGCGCGGTATCGTGGTCGCGCGGGCGGATTCTCAGCGGGTTGCTCAAGGTTCGTTTACCGGGGTTCGTTTACCGGGGCAGGGCCAGCCCATATAATTCAGCCTCTCTATTCTATGGGATCACCCAACACCATGCGCATTTACGGCGAAGCGCTGACGTTCGACGACGTCCTCCTCGCGCCCGATTACTCGGACGTCCTGCCGCGAGAGGTCGAACTGGGGTCCCGCCTGACGCGCGAAATCGACTTGCAGATCCCGCTCATCTCCGCGGCCATGGATACGGTCACCGAAGCGCGACTCGCGATTACGCTCGCGCAGGCCGGCGGGATCGGCATCATCCACAAGAACATGGACCTGACCGAACAGGCGGCGCAGGTCTCGCAGGTGAAGAAATTCGAGAGCGGCGTGATCCGCGATCCGATCACGGTAACACCTGACATGACCGTCGGCGAGGTGCTCGCGCTGACCCGCGCGCGGCGCTTTTCGGGGGTCCCGGTTGTCGACGGCAAGCAGGTCGTCGGGATCGTTACGAGCCGCGATCTGCGCTTCGAGACCCGGTTTGACGAACCGGTGAAAGAGATCATGACGCCGCAGGAACGCCTCGTCACGGTCGGCGAAGACGCGGAAAAGGACGAAATCATCGGCTTGCTGCACAAACACCGGATCGAAAAAGTCCTCGTTGTCGGTGACGACTTCGAATTGCGCGGCATGATCACGGTCAAGGACATCCAGAAGGCGGACGAATTTCCGCACGCCTGCAAGGATGCCGACCAGCGCCTGCGGGTCGGCGCGGCCGTCGGCACCGGGGGCGGCACCCACGAACGCGTCGACGCGCTGATCAACGCCGGCGCCGACGTCATCGTCGTCGACACCGCTCACGGCCATTCGCGCGGCGTAATCGAGACGATCCGCTGGGTCAAACAACATTACCCCGACGTGCAACTCATCGGCGGCAACATCGCCACGGCCGATGCCGCCGAAGCGCTCGTCGAAGCCGGCGCCGATGCGGTCAAGGTGGGCATCGGGCCCGGCTCCATTTGCACCACCCGGATCGTCACCGGGGTCGGGGTGCCGCAGATTTCGGCGGTTGCCGAAGTGGCCGAGCGACTCGCGAAGTCCGGCGTCCCGCTGATCGCCGACGGCGGGATCCGCTATTCCGGCGATATCGCGAAAGTGCTCGTCGCGGGCGCCTACTCGGTCATGATCGGCGGCCTGTTCGCCGGTACCGAAGAAGCGCCGGGCGAGGTCGAGCTGTACCAGGGACGCTCGTACAAATCGTACCGCGGCATGGGTTCGCTCGGCGCGATGTCGCAGGCACACGGATCCTCGGATCGCTATTTCCAGGAAGCGGGCGAAATCGAAAAGCTCGTCCCGGAAGGTATCGAGGGACGCGTGCCGTACAAGGGCGGACTCACCGCCATCGTCGTGCAAATGCTGGGCGGACTGCGTGCCGCAATGGGCTACACCGGCTGCAAGAACATCGAGGAATTCCGCACGAAGCCGCGCTTCCTGCGCGTGTCTTCGGCCGGGATGCGGGAAAGCCATGTGCACGACGTGCAGATCACGAAGGAAGCACCTAATTACCGCATCGACTGACAGCGCCGTGACCACCGCGGCCAACCGCCCATCCACCGCTTCGAGCCCGATTCCGGATATCCATGCCGATCGGATCCTGATCCTCGATTTCGGCTCCCAGTACACGCAGCTGATTGCGCGCCGTGTGCGCGAAGCAGGGGTGTACTGCGAGATCAAACCATTCGACCTGTCCGCCGATGCGATCCGTGCGTTCGGCGCGAAGGGTATCGTGCTGTCCGGCGGACCCGAGTCCGTGACCGTGGCCGCCGATTTTCGCGCCCCGCCCGTCGTGTTCGAACTCGGCATACCGGTGCTCGGGATCTGCTACGGCATGCAAACGATGGCGCAGCAACTCGGCGGTAGCGTGGCGGCGGCGGACGTGCGCGAGTTTGGCTACGCCCGCGTCCGTGCACGCGGCCACAGCCGGCTGTTGAAAGACCTGCAGGATGCCGTCAACGAGGCCGGCCACGGTCTGCTCGATGTGTGGATGAGCCACGGCGATCACGTCACGGAATTGCCCGACGGGTTCAAGCTCATCGCCTCGACCGAGAGCGCGCCGATCGCCGGTATCGCCGACGAACAGCGTGGTTTCTACGGTTTGCAGTTTCACCCGGAAGTCACGCACACGAAACAGGGCGCCGGCATCGTGAGTCGTTTCGTACACGATATTTGTGGCTGCGACGGCCTGTGGACCGCCTCGAATATCGCCAGCGACGCGATCGCCGCGGTACGCGCCCAGGTGGGTAGCGACCACGTACTGCTCGGTTTGTCCGGCGGCGTCGATTCCTCCGTCGTCGCCGCGCTGTTGCACGAGGCAATTGGCGACCAGCTCGTGTGCGTATTCGTCGACAACGGCCTGTTGCGCCTGAACGAGGGCGACGACGTCATGGACACGTTCGCCGAGCACATGGGGGTCAACGTCATTCGGGTCGACGCCGAGCAACGCTTTCTCGACGAACTCGCCGGGGTCGCGGACCCGGAAGCGAAGCGCAAGATTATCGGCCGCGTGTTCATCGAGATTTTCGAAGAGCACGCGCGTGCGCTCGACGACGTGCAATGGCTCGCTCAGGGCACGATCTACCCGGACGTGATCGAATCCGCCGCGGCGGGGTCCGGCAAGGCGCATGTGATCAAATCGCATCACAACGTCGGCGGCCTGCCGGCCGACATGAATCTGAAACTGATCGAACCGTTGCGCGATCTGTTCAAGGATGAAGTGCGCAAGCTCGGCATCGAACTCGGGCTGCCGCCGCACATGGTCTATCGCCACCCGTTCCCGGGACCGGGGCTCGGCGTGCGGATCCTCGGCGCGGTGACCAAGGATTTCGCCGATGCCCTGCGACGCGCCGATGCGATCTTCATTGATGCATTACGGCGCTGGGATCTGTACGACAAGGTGAGCCAGGCATTTGCCGTGTTCCTGCCGGTGAAATCCGTCGGCGTGCAGGGTGACGCACGTCGCTATGATTACGTCGTGGCGCTGCGCGCGGTCGAGACGATCGATTTTATGACCGCGCACTGGGCGCATCTGCCGTACGAATTTCTCGACGAGGTGTCGAGCCGGATCATCAACGAGGTGGACGGGATCTCGCGCGTAACCTACGACATCTCGGGTAAGCCGCCGGCGACGATCGAATGGGAATAGCGACCAATATCGCGGTGTCGTCACTCGACGAGGACGTCCGCTGGATGCGCCATGCGCTCGCGCTTGCGGCGGCCGCCGCCGAGGCGGGTGAAGTGCCCGTCGGCGCCGTGATCGTCGCCGGCGGCGAGATTATCGGCGAGGGCGCGAACCGGCCGATCGCGTCGCACGACCCAACCGCGCACGCCGAAGTCGTCGCCCTGCGCGCGGCGTGTGCCGCGGTCTCGAATTACCGTCTTACCGACGCCACGCTGTATGTCACGCTCGAACCCTGCGCGATGTGCAGCGGCGCGATGCTGCACGCCCGGATCGCGCGACTCGTCTACGGCACCGCGGATCCGAACACCGGCGCCGCGGGCTCCGTGATCGATGTCCTCGACGTGCCGCGTTTCAATCACCGCATCGACGTCACCGGCGGTATCCTCGCCGGCGATTGCGCGCAGTTGCTGCGCACGTTCTTCCGCCAGCGTCGCTGAGCATGGTGGATGGCAGCGACAAGGCACTCGAGCGGCGGGCGCTGGCACTCGGTCCCTTGCTCCTGCGCAAGCGACGCATGATGGCGACCGCGGAATCGTGTACCGGCGGCTGGATCGCGCAAACGGTGACCGCGATCGCGGGCAGTTCGGACTGGTTCGATCGCGGTTTCGTCACGTACTCGAACGAAGCAAAAATGGACATGCTCGGGGTTGCCGCAACGACGCTCGACGCCCACGGTGCCGTCAGTGCCGAAACGGCAGCGGAAATGGCGGCCGGCGCGCTGGCACAAGCCGGGGTCGGGATCACCGTCGCGGTGACCGGGGTTGCCGGTCCTGCCGGTGGCAGCGCGGAGAAACCCGTCGGCACGGTGTGGTTCGGCTGGTGTCTCGACGGTGGCGTACCGGTGACCCGGCGACATTGTTTCGACGGCGATCGGGAAAGCGTGCGTCGCCAGACCGTCGCCGTGGCACTCGACGGCCTCGTCGAAATACTCGAAACCGCGCCCGATCCGGACTGAATACCCGGCGATCGCCGGGAACCCTGCCTGCGCTGGCCGGCATTACGCCCGTCACGACCCCGATCGGAGCACGCCGGCGGTGCGCGCAAACACCCACGAACGCTTCGTTTTCAGGTTCGGCTGCACCCGCCGGTCGTGCGCTGTGACCAACGCAAAGAAACCCCTCGTCGCGATTAAACGGCGGGCGCATCTGTGCGATAATTTCGCCCTCACCAGATACCCTGACCAACCCGCGGCGGCGCCGCGTACACAAGGCCGGGGATCTCAATTATCGCTGGCATTAACGCGGGGGAGATCGAATGGACGAAAACCGGCAAAAGGCGCTAGGAGCGGCGCTGGCACAAATCGAAAAGCAGTTTGGAACCGGGTCGATCATGCGCATGGGCGACCCCGGCTCGATCAAGAATATCGATGTCGTTTCCACCGGATCACTGAGCCTCGATATCGCGCTCGGCGTGGGTGGTTTGCCGAAAGGCCGGGTAGTCGAAATCTACGGGCCGGAATCGTCCGGTAAAACGACGCTCACCCTGCATGTCGTCGCGGAAATTCAGAAACAGGGCGGCACGGCCGCGTTCGTCGATGCGGAACACGCGCTCGATCCGCAGTACGCGGAACGCCTCGGTGTGAACATCGGCGATTTGCTCGTCTCGCAACCTGACACCGGCGAGCAAGCGCTCGAAATCACCGATATGCTCGTACGCTCGGGCGCGGTCGATATTGTCGTCGTCGACTCCGTCGCCGCGCTCACGCCGAAAGCCGAAATCGAGGGTGACATGGGCGATCACCACGTCGGCCTGCAGGCGCGCCTCATGTCGCAGGCACTGCGCAAACTCACCGGCAACATCAAGCGCGCGAACACGCTCGTTATCTTCATCAACCAGATCCGCATGAAGATTGGCGTCATGTTCGGCAATCCCGAAACGACCACCGGCGGTAACGCACTGAAATTCTACTCGTCGGTCAGGCTCGATATCCGCCGCACGGGCTCGCTGAAACGCGGCGACGAAGTCATCGGCAACGAAACGCGGGTGAAAGTCGTGAAGAACAAGGTGGCGCCGCCGTTCAAACAGGCGAACTTCGACATTCTCTACAACGAAGGGATTTCGCTTGAAAGTGAATTAATCGAGCTTGGTGTGGCGCACGGTATCGTCGAGAAAACCGGCGCCTGGTACAGCTACAAGGGCGACCGTCTCGGCCAGGGCAAGGACAACGTCCGTATTGCGCTGAAGGAAAATCCGGAAATGGCCGCTGAGATCGACGCCGCGGTGCGCGCGATCGCGCTGCCCGACCTCGCGGCCCTGCGGAAGGCCGATGTCGAGGAGGACGAATCCGAGCTGGAGGCTGAAGCCTGAGCGACGATCAGGCGCGGCAGATCCGGGAGACCGCGATCGCCGCGCTCGCGCGACGCGAACATTCACGCACGGAGTTGGCGGCGAAGCTGTCGCGCAAGGGCTTTGCCGATCCGGACATCGAGGCGGAACTCGACCGCCTCGCCGGCGAACGACTGCAGGACGACCGCCGTTTTACCGAAGCGTATATCCGCTACCGGATCGGACGCGGCTACGGCCCGGTTAGAATACGCACGGAATTGCGCGAGCGAGGCATCGACAGTGCCCTCGCGGACAGCGTATTCGAAACACTGGACATTGACTGGATTGCCCGCGTCGAGGCCGCCTGGCGCAAAAAGTTCGACAACCCGGCGGCAAATTTTCGCGAACATGCAAAACAGGCGCGATTCCTTCAGTATCGCGGCTTTACGGCCGATCAGATTTCACGCGTTTTAACTTCCGACTTCTAGCAAACGATGAAGACCTCCGAAATCCGCTCCGCGTTCCTCGAGTATTTCGAGCAAAAAGGTCACGCACGGGTAGCGAGCAGCTCGCTCGTCCCGGGTAACGACCCGACCTTGTTGTTCACGAACGCCGGCATGGTGCAGTTCAAGGACGTGTTTCTGGGCCAGGACAAGCGCGACTACCAGCGCGCGACGACGAGTCAGCGCTGCGTGCGCGCCGGCGGCAAGCACAATGATCTCGACAACGTCGGCTACACCGCCCGTCATCACACGTTTTTCGAGATGCTCGGCAATTTCAGTTTCGGTGATTATTTCAAAACCGAGGCGATCGAGTTTGCATGGGAACTGCTCACCGTGCGGTTCGGACTGCCGCCCGAAAAATTGTGGGTGACGGTGTTCGAGGAAGACGACGAGGCGGCGCAAATCTGGCTCGACCATATCGGGGTCGACCCGCAGCGGCTGTCGCGTTGCGGTGAGAAAGACAATTTCTGGATGATGGGCGATACCGGCCCGTGTGGTCCGTGCTCGGAAATTTTCTACGACCATGGCCCGGACGTTCCGGGCGGTCCGCCGGGGTCGCCCGAGGAAGACGGCGACCGTTATATCGAGATCTGGAATCTCGTGTTCATGCAATACGACCGCGACGCGAACGGCGTGCTGAACCCAATCCCGAAGCCTTCCGTCGATACCGGGATGGGCCTCGAGCGCATGGCTGCCGTGATGCAGGGCGTGCACAATAATTACGACATCGACCTGTTCCGCACACTGATCGATGCCGTGCGCGAACTCGCGCCAAACCCCGAGCCCGAAATCACGTCGTTGCGCGTGATCGCCGACCACATCCGTTCGTGCGCGTTTCTGATCATGGACGGCGTGCTGCCGTCGAACGAAGGCCGCGGTTATGTCTTGCGGCGGATCATTCGGCGCGCGGTCCGGCACGGTAACAAGCTCGGATTCTCCGAGCCGTTCTTCCATCGTCTCGTCACGGCGCTCGAAGCCGCGATGGGCGACGCGGTCCCTGAGCTGACGGTCGCCCGCGAACGAATCGAAGTGGCCCTGCTCGCGGAAGAGCGGCGTTTCGCTGAAACGCTGGAACAGGGGTTGAAAATTTTCGAAGCGGCGGTGGCCGACCTGAAGGGCAAGACGATACCCGGCGCCATCGCCTTCAAGCTGAATGATACGTATGGTTTTCCCGTCGATTTGACCGCGGACATCGCGCGAGAACGCGGTCTCGATATCGATATGCCGGGCTACGAAGCGGCGATGGATGAGCAGCGCGCCCGCGCGCGGGCCGCGAGCCAGTTCGGCGTTGCCGATGGCGCGAACGCTGTCAGTGCGCAGGCGCTCGCCGCGATCGGTAGCGAGCAGTGCTTCAGCGGTTACGATCGTCTCGATGACACGGCCTCGGTACTCGGCCTGTTTGTTGCCGGTGAGCCGGTAACGGCAATCGCCAGCGGCGAAGCCGGTGCCGTCGTGCTCGATACGACGCCTTTTTATGCGGAGTCGGGCGGACAGGTCGGCGATCGCGGCGAACTCGTTTTCGACGGTGGCGTGTTCGAGGTTGACGATACGCGCAAGCAGAACGGTCTGTTTCTGCATGTCGGCACGGTCAAATCCGGGCAGTTACGTCTGCACGAGCCGGTGACGGCGCGGGTCGGCGGGCCGCGACGGCAGGCCACCCGACTGAATCACTCGGCCACGCACCTGTTGCACGCGGCGCTGCGGCAGGTTCTCGGCGATCACGTCGAACAAAAAGGCTCGCTTGTCGATGCCGAGCGCCTGCGATTCGATTTTTCCCACCCGCAGGCCGTGACGGCGGACGAACTCGGGGCCATCGAACGGCTCGTCAATGAGCAGATCCGGGCCAACGACCCGGTCGAAGTCGAACTGATGAAGTATCCGGACGCCATCGAGTCCGGGGCGATGGCGCTGTTTGGCGAGAAATACGCCGATGAGGTCCGTGTGTTGCGCATGGGCACGTTTTCCGTGGAACTGTGCGGCGGCACCCATGCCGCGCGCACCGGTGACATCGGTTTGTTCAAAATCATGACCGAGAGCGGCGTTGCGGCCGGGGTGCGCCGGATCGAAGCGGTCACGGGCGCGGGCGCGTTTGATGCCGTGCAGGCGAGCGAAGCAAACCTGAAATCCGTCGCCGCGCTCGTGAAGGCCGCGCCCGATACCGTGGTACAGAAAGTCCAGCAATTGGGCGAGCGCGCGCGGAACCTGGAAAAGGAAATCCAGACCCTGAAGTCACGCCTTGCCGGACAGTCGAGCGGCGATCTCGCCGATAACGTCGTCGTGGTCGGTGACATCAACGTCATCAGCGAAGCGATCGACGGCGCTGATGTCGCCACGCTGCGCGCGGCGATGGACCGGCTCAAGGACAAACTGCAATCGGCCGTCGTCGTCCTGGGCACGGTCGAGGACGATAAGGTCCGGCTCATTGCGGGGGTCACGAAAGACCTGACCGGGCGGGTGAAAGCCGGCGAACTCGTGAACTTCGTCGCGCAGCAGGTTGGCGGCAAAGGCGGTGGCCGACCCGATATGGCGCAGGCTGGCGGAACGGAGCCGGCGAAGCTGCCGGACGCGCTCGCCAGCGTCGTCGGGTGGGTCGGAGAACGCGCGTCCTGAGACCTCGCGAAAGCCTTCGCTCGTTGTAGAATGCGCCGCTCCTGCGGCCACACCACTCACCTCGCGTGCCGGGTTCGTGCTGCGGCGGATTAAACACTGACAGGATTGAAGCAATGAGTCTCATCGTACAGAAGTACGGCGGCACCTCGGTTGGCGACATCGATCGGATCAGGGCGGTCGCCCGTCGCGCGTGCGACAGCCGCAAGGCCGGCAATGATGTCGTTGTCGTCGTTTCGGCGATGGCCGGCGAGACGGATCGTCTGCTCGGTTTGGCGCGCGAGATCAACGGCAAGCCGCGTGGACGCGAACTCGACGTACTGCTGTCCACCGGGGAGCAGGTCACGATCGCGCTGCTGGCGATGGCCTTGCATGAACTCGGTCAGACGGCACGTTCGTTCACCGGTGGCCAGGTCCGCATCGAGACGGACGAAGCCCACAACAAGGCGCGGATTGTGCAGATCGATCGCGATCCCCTGACGAACGCGCTGGCACGCGGCGAAATTGCGGTCGTGGCCGGATTCCAGGGGATCAGCGGCAGCGGCGATATCACGACGCTTGGTCGGGGCGGTTCGGATACGACGGCGGTTGCGATCGCGGCCGCGCTCGATGCCGATGAGTGCCAAATCTATACCGATGTCGACGGGGTCTATACGACCGACCCGCGGCTCGTGCCCGAAGCGCGGCGCCTCGACCGGGTAACCTACGAGGAAATGCTCGAGATGGCGAGTCTCGGCGCGAAGGTGCTGCAGATCCGGTCGGTCGAATTTGCGAGCAAATACCAGGTGGCGCTGCGGGTGCTCTCGTCGTTCGGCGAGGGGCCGGGAACGCTCATCACTTCAGAGGACAACATTATGGAAGAAGCCCTGCTGTCTGGCGTCACCCTGAACCGGGACGAAGCGAAATTGACGATGCTCGGGGTACCCGATCGACCGGGGGTGGCCGGTGCGATTCTCGGCCCGGTCGCCGATGCGAACATCGAAGTCGATATGATTCTGCAGAACATGGGCGCTGACGGAACGACGGATTTCACGTTCACCGTGAACCGGAATGATTTCGACACGGCCATGTCGATCCTGAAGGATATCGCCACGGAACTCGACGCGCGTTCGATCGAGGGCGACAGCAAGATCGTGAAAATCTCGCTCGTCGGTGTCGGTATGCGCTCGCATGCCGGTATCGCGAGCCGCGCATTTCGTGCACTTGCGGCCGAGGGCATCAATATCCGCATGATATCGACTTCGGAAATAAAGATTTCGATGGTCGTTGATGAGAAATACGCCGAACTCGGTGTGCGTACCCTGCACGAAGCATTCGAACTCGAGCGCGCGCCGTAAAAATGATCGTGCGCCAATGGCGATCGCACAATTAACCTTTTTTTTAAGATTTTTAGGCAAGGCTCGGATAGAATGTTCAGCGTCTAGAGTGACGGAATAATACCAACAGCACGGATGCGGTGATGTGGAATCTGTTTGGGTAACAATGAATTACAAGCCGGAGCACGGTTTGGAGGTCGGGTATGCTGATATTAACCAGACGGGTTGGTGAATCTCTGATGATCGGCGACGACGTCAATGTCACCGTGCTTGGCATAAAGGGAAACCAGGTACGTATCGGCGTGAATGCCCCGAAAGAAGTGGCCGTCCATCGTGAAGAAATTTATCAACGTATCCAGCAAGAGCAGGATGATCCGGAGCGCGTCGTTAACGGGAACGAGTAACAACGCGCAGTTGTTTACGCAGCGCTGAGCCCCCGGTATCCTTAGCACCCTTGGAGAGGTGGCCGAGTGGCTGAAGGCGCTCCCCTGCTAAGGGAGTATGGGTCAAAAGCCCATCGAGGGTTCGAATCCCTCTCTCTCCGCCATACTCAAACGCCCGCAATAGCGGGCGTTTGAGTATGGCGGGGAGAGAAGCCCGGTGAGAACCCTTCGTTCGACAATCTTCCAAAGGAAGATTGGACGCGCAAAGCGCGCCCCGCAGGGGTGAGTAGGCGAGCCTTCGCCTACGAATCCATCCCGAATTTCAATTCTTCCCGCACAGCCAGCTTTCGAGTATGGCGGAGAGAGAAGCCCAGGTGAGAACCCTTCGTTCGACAAACTCGCGAAGCGAGTTTGGACGCGCAAAGCGCGCCCCGTAGGGGTGAGGAAACGAGCCTTCGTTTCCGAATCACAATCCGCGAAGCGAGTTTGGACGCGCGCAGCGCGCCCCGCAGGGGTGAGTAGGCGAGCCTTCGCCTACGAATCCATCCCGAATTTCAATTCTTCCCGCACAGCCAGCTTTCGAGTATGGCGGAGAGAGAAGCCCAGGTGAGAACCCTTCGTTCGACAAACTCGCGAAG
>CAXBJY010000041.1:0-48242 GCA_963976285.1 uncultured Gammaproteobacteria bacterium | reverse complement strand
GCGGCGTCGAGATCGGGACCGGCCAGGCTCGCGAGCAAGCGGCGTACGGAATCCGCGGTAATGCGCGCGAGCGTGTCGGTCAGCGCGGCAGCCTCGCCGGCCTGCCGGTTCGCGAGTTCGGTTTCGAGTGCGCGTTTTTCGTTCGCCGCATCGCGCCGTGCCATGGCGACGATACGATCCGCTTCCCGGGTGGCGGCGGCGAGCAGCTCGTCGCGTCGCGCGGCGGCTTCGTGCTCGGCGTTCGCACGCACGGTGCGGGCTTCATCGCGCAAGGATTCCGCTTCCTCACGCAAGCGTGCCTGTTCGTCGTCGTGCGTCGCCTGGCGTTGCTGTTCCCGCTCCAGCGCGCCGCGCACGGGTTTGAACAAAATCCAGCCGAGCGCGGCGGCGAGCAGCAGGAAATTCACCGCTTCGAAAAGAAAGTTCGCGAGCGCGGGCGACACGGTCTTATGCGGCCGCGACGAACGGGTTTGCGAATAGCAGCGTGAGCGCGATGACGAGACAGAAGATCGCGGTCGATTCGACCATCGCGAGCGCGACAAACTGGTTGCGGGTGATGGAGCCCACTTCGTCCGGCTGCCGCGCGATCGCATCAAGACCCGCGGCGCCGATGCGGCTCTCGCCGAGCGCGGCACCGACCGCGCCGATCGCCATCGTCAGTCCTGCCATCACGATCGAGCCGAGTGCGAGTATCGTTTGTTCGGTCATAGTCAGTCTTCCTCTCCCTCGCGAATCGCCGCCCCGATGTAGACGCTCGCGAGAATCGTAAATATGTAGGCCTGAAGTAATCCGATTAACAGGTCCAGCGCCATCAGGGGAACGGGCACGAGCGGACCGACGAGTGCGACGAGCAGGATCACGACCATGTGCCCGCTCATCATGTTGCCGAACAGGCGCAAGGCGAGCGCGAGCGTGCGCGTGATTTCGCTGATTACATGAAACGGAAAAAAAATCGGGTTCGGGCGGAAGTAATGTCCGACGTATCCGCCGAAGCCACGCGCGCGGATACCGGCGAACGGGGCGGCGAAGAACACGAGCACCGCGAGCGCGGCCGTCGCCGCGAGGTTCGCCGTCGGCGCCGTGACCCCGGGCAACTGGCCGATAATCGCTGCGCCGGCGATGAACAGGAAAAACGTGCCGGCAAAAACCTCGAGCACCGGCACCGGGCGTCCGGCGGTTCCACGCACGAGGTCGCGCAGGAACGTGTAGGTGAGCCGGCCGGCCGCCGCGAGTCGTCCGCCCGGCGCGTGCCGGACGGCGCGGGCCAGCAACCCGCCGAGGACGAGTAACACGAGGCTCGTGAACGCGCTTGCGACCATCATGCCGGTGATCGGGAACGGGCCGAGTGTGAACAGAACGGACTGTGCGAAGACATCGGGGGTCATGACAGTGCGCTCCGCAGGATCGCAACGCTGGCGCAGAATCCCGTGAACCAGCCGGCCGCCGCGGGCAACAGGCTACCGGCGCGGGCGGCGAACAACAGCACGCCGGCGACGAGCAGCAGCCGGAACAGGAACGACAGGGGGGTGGCGGCCCCGCGCACGCTGCGCAGGAGCAGGCCGGCCTGGGCGACCCCGGCGAAAGCGCCCGCCACCGCGAACAGCCACGCGTTCATCGACCGTCACCCCGTACCACCCGGAACGCAATCGCGGTGCCGGCCGCGGTGCCGAGCGTGAGCAGCAGCAGAGTGAAACGCACACCGGTATCGAAGCGGCCATCGAGATAATGACCGAGCAGGGCGCCGCCGGTCGCGAGCATTACGATCGGCCAGCCGACACTGCCGATCAGCGCGAGCGAGTGCCAGAACCCCGGGCCCGCGTCGCGCCGGCGCCGGCGTTCGATGTCGCGGCGCGCGCTTTCGCGCAGGTCCGCGCGCCGGAACGAATCGGGTCCGTCGTTCACCAGCCGGCACCCTGCCCGCGGCGATTGCGATGGCCAAGCTCGCGCACGATCCGCCGTTCGAGTTCGTCGAGGTGGCGGCGCGCCGCGAGTTCACCGTCCGGGGTGGCCAGCGCGCGATCGAGCGCGGCGAGCACCTCGGCATCCGCCGCTCCGGTCACCGCGAACGGCGTGTACAGCACGCAACGCTGCGCATCGCATTCGAGCAGGCCGCCGGCGCTCGCGGCGAAGCTGTCGACACCCCCGGCGTGAACGACGATCAGGCCGGCCTCCACGACGAGCAGCAGCGGTTCGGCGCCGCGCCGGATCCCGACCTGACCGCTCACGGTCGGCACCCGCAGTCCGCGGATGCCGCGCTCGAGTACGGTCTCGCGCGGCGTGCGGATGAGAAATTGCAGCTGCTCACGCATGCGTCAACTCCGTGAGTGCGCCGATCATCGACAAGGCGTCGACGGGCAACTCGTCACAGCGGCCGTCGAGGATGGCCGCTGTCCCTGCGACCGTATCGGCGATCGGCACGCGCTGCCCCGGTACCCCGGTGAATCCTTCGGTGACATGAAACGGTTGCGTCATGAAGTTACGCAGCCGTTGCGCGCGACCGACGAGGGTTCGATCCTCGCTCGCGAGTTCATCGATGCCGAGCATCGCGATGATATCGCGCAGTTCCTCGAAGCGCGCGAGCAGGCGGCGCGCCTCCTGGGCCACGTCGTAATGCCGGGTACCGACGACCGCCGGGTCGAGCGCTTTCGATGACGACGCGAGCGGGTCGACTGCCGGGTACAGCCCTTGCGCCGCGATATCGCGCGAAAGGACGAGCGCGCTGTCGATATGCCAGAACGCATGCGTGATCGCCGGGTCGCCGTAATCGTCGGCGGGGACGTAAACCGCCTGCACGGCGACCATGCCACCGCGCCGGGTTGCCGTGATGCGTTCCTCGATATCGGCGAGATCGGCGGCCAGGGTCGGCTGGTAACCCACGCGTGACGGCATGCGGCCGAGCAGACCGCTCACTTCCATCCCCGCCTGGACGTGACGGTACAGGTTGTCCATGACGAACATCACGTCCTGGGCGAGTTCGTCGCGGAAGTATTCGGCGATCGTCAATGCCGCCGCGCCAACCATGAAGCGCGCGCCCGGGGTCTCCTTCATCTGCGCGAACACGAGCGCCGTGCGATCGAGCACGCCGCGATTCGCCATTTCCTGCCACAGTTCGAGACCCTCGCGCGAACGTTCGCCGATCCCGGCAAATACCGCCACGCCGTTGAAATTGTCGACCGCGTTATGGATGAATTCCGTCAGCACGACGGTCTTGCCGACCCCGGCGCCGCCAAACACGGCGGCGCGTCCGCCGCGGACGAACGGACAGAACAGATCGATGATCTTGATCCCGGTTTCGTACACCTCGCTCCACGGCAGCCGTTCGTCCGGTGGCGGTGGCGCGCGGTGCAACGGACGCCGCGTGTCTGCCGTCACCGCCGGTCCGCCGTCGAGCGGCTTGCCGTGCAGATCGACGACGCGCCCGAGCAGACCGCGACCGACGGGAACGGTCAGCGGTCCGATCCCGTGTACCGCTGCGCCGCGTTGCAACTGTCGCGGCGAATCAACCGAGATTGCGCGCACCCGGGATGTGCTGAGGTGGCTCTGCACCACCGCCGTGATCGAGCGCGTGGGCGACAGGCGACACACGAGCGCGGTATCGAGCGGCGGCAGCGCGCCGTCGAGATCGACATCGATCACCGTGCCGCGCACGGCCGAGACACGTCCGTGGATCCCGTCATGGCTTGCGGCCGGGGCGGTTTCGCCGGCGCCCGATGCCGGCGGCGTTTCACCAGACATGCTGACTACCACCGGGGTCATGCGGGCGTCGGTCTCCGGGCGCCTCATGCTCACGAGCGTGCATCGTGGCTCCCGTGTCGAATGACGTAATACCTGCTCACAGCAATCAAGTGTAGTGGTTAAATTCACGCGCTTGTGAATGCCGATCAATTATTCGTCACCGCGCTCGACGGATTTCGCGCGCAAGCGCTTGCGGGGCTGGCAGACTACGCATCGCCGGGTGCCGTTCGTGTCGTCGTCATGCCATTCCGTTGCCGCGGGTCCGCACCGGATCGCCGTTACTTTCCGGGAGCCCGGAACGCACCGGCAATGGGACCCGCAGGCATGGCGACCGTGAGCGTCGATGGCCTGGGCGCGGCGCACCGCGAAGCTCGCAGTCCATCATCAGGTGGCGCGAATACCGCTCGCGATACGTGGCGCCACGCTGCCGCGCCGACGCGTATGAACGAAGCTGTCGTGCGGCGATGGCTGTCAGCGCACACGGTGAACCGAAGCTGATCGGGATCAATGATCCGGGGTCGCGCTTGCGGTAGCTTAGGCTTACGCAACAGGATTGTACGGGCGGATCGCCGGATCCCGGGCGCTGTCCAAGGCGGCCGGACGCGATATCCGCCATCCGCATTCGCGGCGCAACAGGGCCGCGAATGTTTTTCAGACCGCTTCCTAATCAGCAGGAGAACCACGATGGAACTGACACCTTTTACCGGTCCTTCTTCGCTCCGTCGCTTGAGTGACGAGTTTAATCGGATGCTGTCGCAATGGCCTGCATTCGGCGACACCGACGCGAGCATCGTCGCCAGCAACTGGACACCCGCTGTCGACATCAAGGAAGAAGACAAGCGTTTCCTCGTCACCGCGGACATTCCCGGCGTCGATCCGAACGACATCGAAGTCACGATGGAGAACGGTACGCTGTCGATCCGGGGCGAGCGCAAGGACGAAAAAAAGGAAGAAAAAGACGGCTATCGCCGGGTCGAGCGCTTCAGTGGATCTTTCTACCGGCGCTTCACCCTCCCCGATACCGCTGACGCGGACAAGATCAAGGCACGCGCAAACAATGGCGTGCTCGAAATCGAAATCGGGAAGTCGAAGGAAAAGCAGTCGAAGAAAGTCAAAATCGAGACCTGATCATTGCAGGACCTCTTCGCATGCAGACAATGAATCCGGCCGCAGGGACGCCGAGCGCTCCCACCAGGAATCCCTGCGCGGCCGCGATGAACTGGTGCGGGCGGGCGCGGATTGGACGCATCTTGCGGCTCCGCGCGAGTTCGCGGCGCCTGTCGGAGTCCGGCTGCGGGAGCGGTGGTGATGCGAAGTTGCACCCGGTTACCCGGGCACAAGCGACATCGGCGCATCGGCATACGTTGACATTTTGTACGCCGCGAGGCGCCTACCGACGGCACCCTGCGCCGGTTGACCACTGGCAACGGAGGTCGCTTTGAACCGGTCTTTCAGGATGCGAAATCGCGCCATGATCGGTATCGCGATCGTTGCGAGCGTCGGCGCCATGCTGGCCGGTTTCACCGGCGCCGCGTTCGCGCATGGTCGCTCGCATTTCGATTTCTATGTCGGCACATCGTCGTGGTGGGGGCCACCTCCGTACTACCGGCGGTTTCCGTATTACCCGCCGTACTACTACGAACCGCAAACGATCATCATCGAGCGCGAACCGATGGTGTATATCCAGCAACCGCCCGTTGCCGCCACCGGGCAGACGCCCGTGTGGCAGTACTGTACCGACCCGCCCGGGTATTACCCGTATGTACAAAGCTGCCGGCAGGCGTGGATCCCGGTCGATCCGCGAACCGTCGCGCCGCCGGCGAAATGACCCGGAGACAACGGCACATGGAAATCGGACAAGCGGCCATTCGCGTCCACGCCGCGGCGTTGCTGCTGCTGCTCGGGGGCTGCGCGACGTATCCGAGCGGGCCGCGGGTTACCGCGTTCCCGGGCACCGGCATGAGTTTCGAGCAGTTCCGTATCGATGATTTCAACTGCCGCGAATTCGCGCTGCGTGCGATCGGCGGCAACCCGGCGCAGGACAGCGCACGCCAGGGCGCAATCGACAGCGCGGTTGCCGGCACCGCGGTCGGTGCCGCGGCCGGTGCATTGATCGGCAGCGCGTCGGGCAACGCCGGTGCGGGTGCGGCCATCGGGGCCGGCAGCGGCCTCGTGCTCGGGAGCCTCGCCGGCACGGATGCGTACCAGACGTCCGGCTCACGGACGCAAAGCCGCTATGACACGGCCTACGTGCAGTGCATGTATGGTCGTGGTCACCAGGTCCCGGTACCGGCGAGCGTCGCCGCGGCAAACCAGGCGCGGCCGGCCACCGTGTATACGGTTCCGCCACCGGGCACGCCGGCGCCGCAATCCGCCGCGACGTATCCGCCGCCGAATACACCACCGCCGCCCGGTTATTGAGCCGACCCGGACCCGTGCGCGGCATGGTCGTCGCGCGCCTGGACGTGCGTCGCCATCGGCGCGTAATACAGCGCGGCGGACAAGACTTTCGCCTGCGTACACATCGCGGCGGGCCCGTTGTCATTCGGCCCGCCACGTGTTGCGATAGAATCCTGATTCACGCACAACGGAGCGCAACCCCGAGCCAATGACCCGGGTCAAACAAATCGTCCTCGACGTACTCAAGCCCCACCAACCGAATTCGCTCCGGTTCGCGCAATCTGTCGCCCGCGTCGGTGACGACTATCGCGTGAGCCTGACCGTCGTCGAAGTCGACGAAAAGACGGAGACCGTGCAGATGGTCATTACCGCGCCAGCCATCGACTTTGAAGCCATCGAAGCGGCGGTGAGCGAAATGGGCGGCTCCATCCACAGTATCGATCAGGTCGAGGTCGTCAACGAGGAAGATCCGGGCCGTACCGAATGAACCTGCTCGGCGATGCCCGGCACTGGCTCGAGATCACGCGGGCGCACGGCATCATGCGGCGCTACTTCGTCGTCAACGGCTTCGATGGTGCGCTGACGATGCTCGGACTGATCATCGGATTCATGGTTGGCGGTCCCGCGGAACTGTCCGTGATCATCACCGCCTGCCTAGGCGCTGCCATCGCGCTCGGGGTGAGCGGGGTCAGCAGTGCCTATGTCAGTGAATCCGCAGAACGCCGGCGCGCGCTCGATCAACTCGAAGCGACGATGCTGACGGATCTGCGGGATTCCTCGCACGGGCAGGCCGCGCGCTGGGTGCCCGTGTTAATCGCATTGACGAACGGCGCTGCGCCGTTGTCCGTGTGCTTGCTGATCATCACACCGTTGTGGCTGAGTGAGCGCGGCGTCCTGTGGGCGGCGGCTCCGCTGCCGATCGCGGCGTTGACCGCGCTGTTCGTGATTTTCTCGTTGGGGGTCTATCTCGGCCGCACGGCCGGCACGTCGTGGATCCGCAGCGGCCTGAGAACGCTAATCATCGCCATCGTAACCATCGGACTGATCTACGCCGTTACCCGTGTCTGAAGCAGAACCCATCGCCTGGCATACGCTAGAGTCAACGGACGCGCTCGCCCGCCTCGGCAGTGACGCGAACGGTCTGGCTCACGCCGAGGCGGCGCGACGTCTGACCGAACACGGCCCGAATGCGATTCCGACCGGACGCACGCGCAGCGTATTCGAAATGTTCGCCGCGCAGTTTCGCGATTTCATGATTGTCATACTGCTCGTCGCGGCCGCGATCTCCGGCCTTGTCGGGGACCCGCCCGATACGATCGCAATTCTCGTCATCGTCCTCATCAACGCGGTGGTCAGCACTATCCAGGAAGCTCGGGCCGAAGGCGCCGTGGCCGCGCTGCGCGCGATGGCGACCCCGGATGCACGCGCCTTGCGCGACGGCAAGCTCGTCACCGTGGCGACACCGGAACTCGTGCCGGGTGACGTCGTCGTGATCGAAGCCGGCAACATCATTCCGGCCGACCTGCGTTTGCTCGAGAGCGAGGATCTGCAGGTCGACGAATCCGCGCTGACGGGCGAGTCCACCACGGTCGCGAAACACGCCGCGGTGCTGGCGGAGCAGAAACTCGCGCTCGGCGATCGCGCGAACCTCGCGTTCAAGAGCGCGCTCGTGACGCATGGCCGCGGGCGCGGGGTCGTGGTCGCAACCGGGCTTGCGACGGAAATCGGGCGCATTGCCGATCTTTTGCGTAGCGAAGTGCGCAGCAAGACGCCGTTGCAGTTGCGGCTCGCGCGTTTCGGTCGTCACCTCGCGCTGGCGATTCTCGCGATCTGCGCCATCGTGTTCGCCGCGGGACTCCTGCAGGGGCAGCCGCCGATCGTGATGTTCCTCACGGCGGTCAGCCTCGCCGTCGCCGCGATCCCGGAAGCCCTGCCCGCGGCCGTCACGATCGCGCTCGCGCTCGGCGCGCGCAAATTGATCCGGCTCAATACGCTCGTGCGCAATTTACCGGCCGTCGAGACGCTCGGTTCGGTGACGACTATCTGTACCGACAAAACCGGTACGTTGACGCTGAATCAAATGGCCGCCGAGCGCTTCGTCACCGCGCTCGGCGAGTGCGACGCGTTGCCGCAACCCGGCAGCGACAGCGCGTGGGATGAATTCGGTATCGCACTCGCGCTGAACAACGATGTCGCCGCGATCGACGGCGAGACGGTCGGCGAGCCGACGGAGCTCGCGCTGTATACCGCGGCCGCGAACGCCGGCTTCGACAAGCCGGAGCTGGAACAACAGCGACCGCGGATTGGCGAGATCGCGTTCGACAGCGAGCGCAAGCGCATGAGCACGGTGCATGCGCACGACGGCGGCGCGATCGCCTACGTCAAGGGCGCGCCCGAGGGCGTGCTCGCGCTCTGCACCGGGGGCCAGGAACTGCTCGATGTGGCTGACGGGCTTGCCCGCGAAGGCTATCGCGTACTCGCGGTCGCGCGGCGTGAATTCGAGCGTCCGCCGGCCGTGATCGACGCGGACGCTATCGAGACGGACTTGCAGGCGATCGGTCTCGTCGGACTCATCGATCCGCCGCGCGAGGAAGTGCCACAGGCCCTCGCGGACTGCATCACGGCCACGATCACGCCGGTCATGGTCACGGGTGATCATCCCGGCACGGCCGAAGCTATCGCGCGCCGGCTCGGCATCATGGACGCCGGATCCGTGATTGTTACCGGCGATGAACTCGCGGCCCTCGACGATGCGGATTTTGCCGCCCGCGTCGGCTCGGTGCGCGTGTATGCACGGGTCTCTCCGCAGCAGAAACTGCGCATCGTCAAAGCCCTGCAGGCGCGCGGTGAATTCGTCGCGATGACCGGCGACGGGGTCAATGATGCGCCGGCGCTGAAACGCTCGGATATCGGCGTTGCGATGGGCAAAAAGGGCACGGACATCGCGCGCGAGGCCGCGGACATGGTGCTGCTCGACGACAATTTCGCGACGATCGTCGCCGCGGTGCGTGAAGGCCGGCGAATTTTCGACAATGTGCGCAAGTTCATCAAATACATGATGAGTTCGAATGCGGGTGAGATCTGGACCCTGTTTCTCGCGCCGTTTCTCGGTTTGCCGATCCCGCTGCTGCCGATTCACATCCTGTGGATCAATCTCGTCACCGATGGCCTGCCCGCGCTCGCGTTCAGTGCCGAACCGGCCGAGCCCGGAATCATGCGGCGGCCGCCGCGACCGCCGGACGAAAGCCTGTTCGCCGGTGGCATGTGGCAGTACATCGTCTGGGTAGGCCTGCTGATTGGCGGCGTCTCCCTGCTGTCGCAGGCGTGGGCGATCTCGCGCGGCGTGACGTACTGGCAAACCATCGTATTCACGGTGCTGACGTTCGCGCAGATATTCCATTCGCTCGCGGTGCGCAGCGACAGCGCGGCGATCTGGCGGCTGGGTCTGTTCAGCAATTTACCGCTGATCGGTGCGATTGGACTGACGATCGCCCTGCAGTTGATGGTGATCTATGTGCCGGCGCTGAACCCGATCTTCAAGACGGAACCGCTGCCACTCGTCGACCTGCTGGCCTGTTTCGCTTTCGCGCTCGTGGTCCTCGTCGTCGTGGAGACGCGTAAGTTTATCGTCGCCGTGCAGGCGAAGCGCAGCGGCGAATCGCGGGTGTAAGGTGTCAATTGCGGATATCCACAGGCCGCCGGCTTTGCGCTCACCGGGTAAACGCCGTAGCTTACGACGACAGTCGCTGTGCGCGATCGCGACCGATGGCGCAACCGCGGCGGGAGGTCACAATGGTGAAATCTGATGCCGGCCCGGTGGTGCTGCTGCGCCCCGGGCTGCAAATACTCATGGAGGCGCTGCGCGCGGACGGCTACACGGTCGTCGCCCCGGTCATGCGTGAGGGTGCGATCGTCTACGGCGAAGTCACGACGCTCGATGAATTGCCCGCGGGCTGGACGGACGAACAGGACGCCGGTCATTATCGCTTGCGTCGGCGCGACGACGAAGCGCTGTTCGGTTTCGCGGTGGGTCCCCAGAGCTGGAAGAAATATCTGCACCCGGAACGACTCAGATTATGGCGCGCGGAACGCGATGCGGACGCCATCCGGATCATCGACGCGCGCCGGCCGGCGCCGAAATTTGCCCTGCTCGGGGTGCGCAGTTGTGAGCTGCATGCGATGGCGGTCCACGACACCGTGTTCCTGTCCCCGGCGCACGCCGACGGCGACTATGCGATCCGGCGTGAGCACGCGCTGATCATCGCGGTGAACTGCATCGAGGCCGGCGGCACGTGTTTTTGCACGTCGATGGATACCGGCCCCGAGGCGCGCGCGGGCTACGATCTCGTACTGACGGAAATCATCGATGACGGTGCGCACCGCTTCCTGGCCGCTGCCGGCAGCGCGCAGGGCGAACGGTTGCTGGAGGGCTTGCCGCAGGCCGCGGCCGGCGAGGAAGATCTCGCTGCCGCGAGCGCGGGGATCGACCACGCACGACGATCCATGGGGCGCTCGCTCGACACGGTCGGCATCAAGTCCCTGCTGCAGGACAATCCCGAGCATCCGCGTTGGGACGCAGTGGCCGAGCGGTGTCTCAGTTGCGCGAACTGCACGCTCGTGTGCCCGACGTGTTTCTGCACGACGATCGAGGATACGAGCGATCTCGGTGGCGATCACGCGGAACGCTGGCGCCACTGGGATTCGTGTTTCACGCTCGATTTTTCCTATCTGCACGGCGGCAGCGTGCGCCAGACGACGAAAGCGCGTTACCGTCAGTGGCTCACGCACAAACTCGCGCACTGGGTCGATCAGTTCGGCACGTCCGGTTGCGTCGGTTGCGGGCGCTGCGTCACGTGGTGCCCGGTCGGGATCGATTTAACCGAAGAAGTCGCCGCGATGCAGGCGAGTACGGATGTCGGGGAGGTTGCACCGTGAAAACGATGGCGGAATTACTGCGCGCGCAGGCATTCGTCGACGGTCTCGAAGACGACATCGTGACCCTGATCGCGGGTTGCGCGAAGAACGTCTCGTTCAAACCGGACGAGTACATTTTTCGCGAAGGCGAGCCGTGTGAACAGTTTTACCTGATCCGTCACGGCACGGTGGCGCTGGAAATGTTCAGCCCGGGACGCGGCGCGTTCACGTTTCTCACGGTCAAGCCCGGCGAGATTCTCGGCGCGTCCTGGCTCGTGCCCCCATACCGGTGGTCTTACGATGCGCGTGCGCTCGAGGTAACGCGCGCGATCGCGTTCGAATGCCATTGCCTGCGTGACAAGTGCGAAGCGGATCACCACGTCGGTTACGAAATGATGAAGCGTTTTATTCCGACGTTGATCAATCGCATGCGGATTGCCCGACTACAGAGTGCGGACGTGTACGGTGACGCAAAGACCTGAAGTCCCGGGCGAAGCGCCCGATCCGATGATCCCGCGTTTCCTCACCGTCGCGCGACGCTCGCGCGAAAGTGCGGATGTGTTCACGCTCGAGCTCGATACGCACGGCGATGTCAGCGCACGGGAGGGTTTTGCCCCGGGGCAGTTCAATATGCTGTACGCATTCGGGGTTGGCGAAGTGCCGATCAGCATGAGCGGTGACCCCGCCGCGCGCGATCGCCTCGTGCATACGATCCGCGCTGTCGGGCCGGTGAGCAGCGCACTCGCCGCGATGAAACGTGGCGCCGAAATCGGGGTGCGCGGACCGTACGGCAGCGCCTGGCCGGTTGCTCATGCCGGCGGTCTCGATGTCGTCGTCATCGCCGGCGGGATCGGACTCGCACCGTTGCGGCCGGCGATCTATGAGCTGTTGCGCACGCGCGAGCAGTTCGGTCGGGTGGCTCTTTTGTATGGCGCGCGCAGCCCCGGCGAATTGTTGTTTCGGCGTGAACTCGACGCGTGGCGGCGGCTGCCGGAATTGCAGGTGCGCGTGAGTGTCGATCGCGGTGATCCCGAATGGAGCGGCGAGGTCGGGGTCGTGACGCAGCTGTTGCCGAAAGTCGCGTTCGATCCGGTGGATACGATCGCGCTGATCTGCGGGCCGGAAGTCATGATCCGCTTCACCGCGATGGCGCTCGAGGATCTCGGCGTCGCGCGCGAACGGATTTTCGTTTCGCTGGAGCGTAATATGAAATGCGCGGTCGGCACGTGCGGCCATTGCCAGTTCGGCCCGCGCTTTATTTGCAAGGACGGTCCGGTATTTCATTACGCTGAGGTCTGCGCCAGTCTCGGTATACGGGAGTTATAGCTTGTCACGAAAACGCCGTCCGAAACTCGCCGTGTGGAAGTTCGCTTCCTGTGACGGCTGCCAGTTGAGTCTGCTCGATTGCGAAGATGAACTGCTCGCCGTCGCCGACGCCGTGAGTATTGCCTACTTCCCAGAAGCGACGCGAGGCAAGCTCAAGGGCCCGTATGACGTATCGCTCGTCGAAGGCTCGATCACGACCGCGCACGACGCCGAGCGGCTGCAGCGCGTGCGACGCAATTCACGGTATCTGATCACGATCGGTGCGTGCGCGACGTCCGGCGGGATTCAGGCGCTGCGCAACTTCAGGGATGTGCGCGACTTCGTCAGCATCGTCTACGCGCATCCGTCGTATATCGACACGCTCGCGACTTCGACCCCGATTTCCGATCACGTCGCGGTGGACTTCGAACTGCGCGGTTGTCCGATCAACAAATCCCAGCTGCTCGAAGTCTTGAGCGCGTTTCTCGCCGGACGCCGCCCGAATACGCCGGCGCACAGCGTCTGCGTCGAGTGCAAGGCGCGCGGTAATGTGTGCGTCATGGTGGCCAGCGGCACGCCGTGTCTCGGCCCGGTAACGCATGCCGGTTGTGGTGCCATCTGTCCCGCGTACCGGCGCGGTTGCTACGGCTGTTTCGGTCCGATGGAAACGCCAAACACGAACTCGCTCCGGCAGGCATGGCTCGACGCGGGGGTGAGCCCGGAAGCCGTACGCCGCGTGTATCACTCGTTCAATGCGTGGGCCGAACCGTTCCGCACGGCGGGAGAGACAGATGACGCGTAAGACGATCAAGGTTGACTATCTCGCGCGTGTCGAAGGCGAGGGTGCGCTGCATATCCGGGTCAACGGCGCGCGGGTCGAGGAGGCGCGCCTTGAAATATTCGAACCGCCGCGCTTCTTCGAGGCGTTCCTGCAGGGGCGCGATCTGAACGAGACCGCGGACATCGTCGCGCGGATTTGCGGCATTTGTCCGGTCGCCTACCAGATGAGCGCCGTGCACGCGCTCGAACGCGCGCTCGGGGTCAGCATCAGCGCGCCGGTCCGCGCGCTGCGTCGCCTGCTCTATTGCGGGGAGTGGATCGAAAGTCACGTGCTGCACATCTACATGCTGCATGCGCCGGATTTTCTCGGTTACGACGGCGCCGTCGAGATGGCGAAAGACCACCCCGCGATCGTCGAGCGCGGTCTCAAGCTGAAAAAAGCCGGCAATGCGATCATCACCTTGCTCGGCGGCCGCGAAATCCATCCGATCAACGTCCGGGTGGGCGGTTTCTATCGCATGCCGTCACGCGCGGAAATGGCGACCTTGAGCGAGTCCCTGAAGTGGGCACGCGATGCGGCGATCGAGACCGTGCGCTGGGCGGCGACGCTGCCGTTCCCGGAGTTTCATCGCGACTACGAGTTCGTCGCGCTCAGCCATGCGGACGAATACCCGATGAACGAAGGCCGGATCGTATCGAGCGCGGGGCTCGACATCGCCGTCGACGAGTATGACGACCACTTCGAAGAACGCCACGTTCCGCATTCGACGGCGCTGCAGGCAGCGCTGAAAGCACGCGGCGCGTATTTCGTCGGACCGATGGCGCGCTTCAATCTGAACCGCGAACGCCTCATGCCGATCGCGCGCGAACTCGCTACCGAAGTGGCGCTCGAAGCGCCGTGTACGAACCCGTTCAAGAGCATCGTGGTCCGTGCGCTCGAAGTTCTGCATGCATGCGACGAGGCCTTGCGCATAATCGCGGACTACGCACCGCCCGAGCAGGCGGCCACGGCGTTCGAACCGGCCGCGGGGATCGGGATGGCCTGCACGGAGGCGCCGCGCGGCCTGCTCTACCACCACTACGAGATCGCCGCGGACGGAACCCTCGTCACGGCGCGCATCGTGCCGCCGACGTCGCAGAACCAGGCCACGATCGAGCACGACCTGCGCGATTTCGTCGAGTCGAATCTCGACCTGTCGGATCAGGAGTTGAAGTGGCGCTGTGAACAGTCGATCCGCAACTACGATCCGTGCATTTCCTGCGCGACGCATTTTCTGAAGCTCGATATCGAGCGCGCCGGGGAGACGAACACGTGAATGACATGTCGCAGGACGTCGTCGTGATCGCGCTTGGCGCGCGGCATCGCGGCGACGACGCGATCGGGCCGCTCGTTGCCGCGGCGCTGCGCGCCGGAGGACCGCCGTGCCGGATCGTCGAAGGCTGCGACGACACGCTATCACTGCTGAACGCATGGGAGACGGCGGCGCTCGCGATCGTTGTCGATGCCGCGGTCGGGGGCGCCGCGCCCGGTACCGTGCACCGGCTCGACGGCGAGGATGCGCCCGCGGTGAAGGATCTCGCGCGCTGCTCGAGTCACGGTCTCGGTCTCGCGGAAGCGATGCGGCTCGGGCGCGTGCTCGGGCGTTTGCCGGCGCGGCTCGTTGTGTTCGCCGTCGAAGCGAAAACGTTCGCGCTCGGTGCGGCGCCGTCGGCGGCAGTCGCGGCGACGGTGCCGGTGCTCGTAAAGTCGATCGCGGACGAAGTGGACCGGTTCCGGCACACGGAGCTACAGCGCAGTCATGCATGAAGCCTCGTTGATGCGCGATTTGCTCGCGAAAGTCACGACGCTTGCCGCGGCGCAGGATGCCGCGCGGGTCACGCGGGTGTCGGTCTGGCTCGGGGCCCTGAGTCATATGTCACCGGAGCATTTTTGCCAGCACTTCGAAACCGACGCGCGTGGGACGATCGCCGACGGCGCGACGCTAGATATCGAAACCTCGGCCGACATTCGCGATCCGAATGCCGAGGCGTTGTTATTGCGCAGTATCGAGGTCGAGACATGACGCTCGCCGCACTGCCGGTCGCCAACGCCGCCACGAGCGCCCGACGCGTTCGGCTCGAGCTCCGCGGCACGTTGCAGGGGGTTGGCGTGCGCCCGTACGTGAGCGGTCTCGCGCGCGCCCTCGGCATCACCGGCTGGGTCGCGAATTCCGGATCCGGGGTGACGCTCGAGGCGGAAGGTCCGGGCGCGGTCGTCGAAACGTTCGTGCGGCGCCTCGGCGCGGAGCTGCCGCCGCACGCGCGTATCGAGTCACTCGAACGCACGGACGGCGAACCGCTCGGTGAGACGACGTTCCGGATCCGCGACAGTGTCGCCGGTGCCGTGGGAACCGCCGCGACCGTCACCCCGGACATCGCGAGCTGTGCGGCGTGCGTCGCCGAGATCTTCGACCCCGCGGCGCGCCGCTATCATTATCCGTTTACGAGTTGCGCGCACTGCGGTCCGCGTTTCAGCATTCTCGACGCATTGCCGTTCGATCGCGCGAACACGACGCTGCGCACGTTCGCGCTGTGCGACGCGTGCCGGGCGGAATACGGCGATCCTGACGATCGCCGCTATCACGCGCAGACGATCGCGTGTCCGGACTGCGGTCCACGGATGTGGCTCGAAGATGCGGCGGGGTACCGATTGCACGCACACTATGCGGCGGTACTTGCGGCCGTCGCGGCGCTGCACGACGGACGGGTAGTCGCACTAAAAGGACTCGGCGGTTTTCAGTTGCTCGTCGATGCACGCAACGAGGCCGCGGTGAGTCGCTTGCGCGAGCGCAAGCAGCGCCCCGCGAAACCGTTCGCGATCCTGTCGCCCGATCTCGCGTGGGTGGAGCAGCACTGCCGGGTAACGCCGCGGGAACGCGAATTGCTGTGTTCCGGCGCGGCACCCATCGTGTTGCTGCCGCGGCGCGCACCGCGCGCCGGTGAACCGGTCGCCGTGGCGCGTGCCGTCGCGCCGCAGAATCCACTGCTCGGCGTCATGTTACCGACCACCCCGTTACACCACCTGCTCGCCGCGGCGTTCGCGGGTCCGCTCGTCGCAACGAGCGGCAACGTCACCGGTGAACCGCTCGTCGCCGACAATGCCGCCGCGCGCGAACGACTCGACGGAGTCGCGGATCTGTGGCTCCTGCACGACCGTGACATCGCCTGGCCGCTCGACGATTCCGTCATCCGGGTCGTCGCCGAGCGGCCGCTGCTGCTGCGCCTGGCACGCGGCTATGCACCGCAATCGATCGCACTCGCGACGCCCGCGACGCCGGCGCTCGCGCTCGGTGGTCAACTGAAAGCCGCGCTTGCCGTGACGCTCGGCGATCGCGTCGTCCTCGGTCCGTATATCGGTGATCTGCACACGCCGCGCGCACGGCGCCGGTACGAGCGCGAACTCGACGACTTGTGCAAGGTGCACGGGGTCGCGCCCGCATCACTGGCGTGTGATGAACATCCGGATTACTACACGAGCCGGGTCGCGCATACGCGTTCCGGGGATGTCGTGCGCGTGCAGCACCATCTCGCGCATGTGCTCGCCTGCGTCGCCGACAACGCCGTCAGCGGGCCGCTGCTCGGCGTCGCATTCGACGGTTCCGGCTACGGCAGCGACGGCACGGTGTGGGGTGGCGAATTTCTGCGCGTCGATGGCGCGAGCGTACGGCGGGTCGCGCATTTGCGTCCGTTCGCGCTGCCGGGCGGCGAACGCGCCGTGCGCGAACCGCGACGGGCCGCCGCGGGCCTGTTGTTCGAATTATTCGGCGAGTCCGTGTTCGACGATGGCCGCTTTGCGCTGCTCGCGGACCTGCCGGCAGCCGAGCGGCGGATCATTCGCCAGATGCTCGTGCGCGGCATCAACTCGCCGCGCACCTCGAGCATCGGGCGTTTGTTCGACGCCGTTGCCGCATTACTCGATCTCGTGCAGTTTTCGGCCTACGAAGGCCACGCGGCCATGGCGCTCGAGTTCGCGCTCGCGGCAACACCGACAGCGACCGCCTATCCAATGCCGTTGCGCGACCACGACGGTGCGAGCGTGCTCGACTGGGCGCCACTCGTGCACGCAATGCTCGCCGACCTGCGTGATGGTGCGGATCCGGCGCACATCGCCGCGGCGTTCCATAACGCGCTCGCCGCAGGGATCGTTGCGGTTGCCGAACACGTCGGTGAGCGACAGGTGGCGTTGAGCGGGGGCTGTTTTCAGAATCGTTATCTGTGTGAGCAGACGATCGCGGCGCTGCGGGCGGCCGGGTTCGAGGTTTACTGGCATCGGCACGTGCCACCGAACGACGGCGCGCTCGCGCTCGGTCAGGCAGCGTGGGTCGCGCGCTGCCGGCGCCCGGGAGCAGCGTAATGTGCCTCGCGGTGCCCGGTGAAATTATCGAACTGATCGGTGACGATCCGTTGACCCTGAGCGCGAACGTCGCGTTCGCCGGAGTGATCAAGCCGATCAGCCTGAGCTTGCTGCCGCAAGCCGCCGTCGGTGATTACGTGCTCGTACACGCCGGCTTTGCCATCGCGGTGCTCGACCCGGTCGAGGCGGCGCGCACGCTCGCAACGATCGACGCGCTCGATGCATTCGAACCCGGGTCGTCCGCGACATGAAGTACGTCGACGAATACCGCGACCCGCAGCGCGCGCGCCGCACGCTCGATGCGATCCGCGAACTCGCCACCCGGCCGCGCACGATCATGGAGATCTGTGGCGGTCAGACGCATGCGATCGTGAAATACGGGATCGACGAACTGTTGCCGTCGACCGTCACGCTCGTCCACGGGCCGGGGTGTCCGGTGTGCGTAACCCCGGTTGGCATGATCGACAAGGCGATCGCGATCGCCGCGCGCGACGAGGTTATTTTCACGTCGTTCGGCGACATGGCGCGGGTTCCGGGATCGGCGACGAATCTGCTCGCGACGAAGGCGCGCGGGGCGGATCTGCGCCTCGTGTATTCGCCGCTCGAAGCGCTCGCGATCGCGCGCGCGAATCCCGCGCGGGAGGTCGTGTTCTTCGCCGTCGGTTTCGAGACCACGGCGCCGGCAACCGCAATCGCTGCGCATACCGCGCGCATGCAGGGCATCGACAATTTCTCGCTGCTCGTCGCGCACGTACTCGTGCCGCCGGCGATGGCGTCCATCCTCGCATCGCCGGACAACCGCATCGAGGCGTTTCTCGCCGCCGGTCATGTGTGCACGGTGACGGGTTACGCCGCCTACCATCGCATCGCGCGCGACTTCAAACTGCCGATCGTCGTCACGGGGTTCGAGCCGGTCGATATCCTGCAGGGGATCTGGCTGTGCCTGCGCCAGCTCGAAGCCGGGCGCGCCGAAGTCGAAAACCAGTACACGCGGGTCGTGCGCGAAAGCGGCAACGCGGCGGCGCAGGCGATCATGGAGCAGGTATTCGAAGTGCGCTCGCGGCACTGGCGCGGTATCGGTGAACTCGCCGCCAGCGGGCTCGGGCTCGCGCCGGCCTACGCCGCGTTCGACGCCGAGCAGCGCTTTGGTGCGGCCGCTACCGCCGCCGATGAGGCGGGCGGATGCATCAGCGGCGCCGTTCTGCGCGGTATCGCGAAGCCGGCGGCGTGTCCGCATTTCGCGCAGGCCTGCACCCCCGAGCGACCGATGGGGGCGCCGATGGTGTCTTCCGAAGGCGCCTGCGCGGCGTACTTCCGTCATCGTCGCCACCGGGCAGCGAACGCGGACCCCGCCGCGAGCGCAATACCGTGAGCTGTGACGACGTCGACAGCGACAACTGTCCGTTGCCGCTCGCGCAATACCCGGAAATCGTGCTCGCCCACGGCGGCGGCGGTGCACTGACGCAGGAATTGCTCGACCGCATCGTGCTGCCGGCATTCGCGAACCCGATCCTCGACGCGCAGCACGACGGCGCCGTGCTCGAGTTCGCCGATCAGCGCCTCGCATTCACGAGCGACAGTTTCGTCGTGCGCCCGTGGGCATTTCCCGGCGGCGACATCGGCGATCTCGCGGTCAACGGCACGGTTAACGATCTGCTCATGTGTGGTGCCGAACCGCGCTATCTCAGCGTTGCACTGATCCTCGAAGAGGGTTTCGCGATCGGCGATTTGCAGCGGGTCGTGCGCTCGATGAGCGCGGCGGCGAAACGCGCCGGGGTGACGGTCGTCACCGGCGATACGAAAGTCGTCGACCGCGGGCACGGCGACGGGATATACATCAACACGACCGGGATCGGGGTGATCGCACACGGTCGCTCGATCACGCCAGCGGCCGTGCGGGGCGACGATGTCGTGATCCTGAGTGGCGATATCGCCCGCCATGGCATCGCGGTGATGGCGGCGCGGGAAGGGCTGGAATTCGCGCCGCCGGTGCTCAGCGACACGACGGCGCTATGTGGTCCCGTCGGTGCCTTGCTCGCAGCCGGGATAGACGTGCACTGCCTGCGCGATCCGACGCGCGGGGGTCTCGCGACGAGCCTGATCGAGATTGCCGGCGCCGCCGGGGTGTCGATCACGATCGACGAAGCGGCGATTGCCGTCGCCGCGGATGTCCGCGGCGCGTGCGAACTGCTCGGGCTCGATCCGCTGTATGTTGCGAACGAGGGCCGGTTTATCGCGTTCGTGCCGGCCGACGCAGCGCCGCGCGCCATTGCCGCGCTCGCCGCCGATCCAGCGTCCCGTGACGCGTGCGTGATCGGTCACGTGAGCGACGGCGTGCCGGGTGAGGTGATCGCGCAAACCGTGATCGGCGGCGAGCGCGTGCTCGACCGCATGAGTGGCGAACAGCTGCCGCGGATCTGTTGAGCCCCGCGCGCGGGACTGCGCCAGGAAACAGACGGCTCACCGATTCTTGTACTCGCGTTGCAGATCCGGTAGCAGTCGGGTCCGGGATTCGGATCAGGGCAGCCACCGCGCCCTGGCACTCCGGCGTGATTTGCGGGGAAGGGGACGTTGCGTTCGGGCCCCGTGCCGTACGATCCGGCGCCGCCGTTCAGTCCGTCGTGTACGCCCGGTAGTGTTCCATCAAATCAAGATCGCGGGCGACGGAAACGTGCGTGATGTGGCCCGCATGCGTGTTCAGGCCGCGGGCAAAGCCGGGGTCGTCATGCAGCGCAGCGAGGCCCGCATCGGCCAGACGCAGCGTGTACGGCAGCGTGGCATCCGTCAGCGCGATCGTCGCGGTGCGCGGATACGCGCCGGGCATGTTCGTTACACAATAGTGCGTCACTCCGTGTTCCACGTAGACCGGCGAGGAGTGCGACGTGGGCCGGGAGGTCGCGATGCACCCGCCCTGGTCGATGCTCACATCGACGATCACTGCGCCCCGGTGCATCCGTTTAACCATCGCCTCGGTGACGACCTTCGGCGCTTTCGCGCCGGGCGACAACACGGCACCGACGAGGAGATCGCAGTCCCGGACAGCGTCTTCGAGCGCCTGCGGCGCGGACAGCACGAATGACAGCGCGTCCGACAGCTCGCGTCTCAGTTCCGCTTCGCGCTCCGCGTGACGACTCGCGATCGTGGTCCGGGCGCCGAGACCGAGCGCCGCGGCGGCGGCATGGCGACCGACGATGCCGTCGCCGATTACACATACGCGACCGGATTCCCTGCCCCGCACGCGGCCGAGCAGCGTGCCGCAGCCGCCGTTAACCTGCGCCAGGTAGTACGCGCCCATCGTAACGGCCATCGTCCCCGCGACCGCGCTCATCGGTGCGAGCAAGGGTAAACGACCATCAGCATCGGTCACCGTTTCGTACGCCACGGCGCTCGTTTTCGTCTCCAGCAAGGCGTGCGTCAGCGCCGGCGTGACCCCGGCGAGATGGAAGTACGTGAAGATGATCTGGCCGCGCAGATACGGGTATTCACTGGCGAGCGGTTCCTTCACCTTCGTGACGAGATCCGCACGCCACGCGCCCGTCTGATCGACGATCTCGGCACCGGCCCGCAAGTAATCGTCGTTCGTAAAGCCCGAGCCGTCGCCGGCGCCGGATTCGACCCGCACGGCGTGCCCGCGCGCGGTTAGCGCCGCGGCGCCCGTCGGGGTGAGGCCGACGCGTTGCTCGCGGTCCTTGATTTCCCTGGGTACGCCAACGTTCATGTGGATCGCTCCCCCTGCAACGGATAAACCTCATTTTCGCGCCGTTACCCCGGGAAGCTTTGACCGCGATCAGTAACGCCGCGGTAATTTTCCGGTTGCACTGCAACGACCCTGGCAATGCCGCCGGCATATGCCGGGTCGACCCGATGGCCGGGTAATCGGGCCGGAGTTTGATTTCGGTCATACGCGGGCAGAACGCGGTCTGGCACGCTTGGGTTCCGCGTCAGCCACCGGACATACCATGCACCCGGATCGAATCAGCAAACCAGCCGCGACGTCCGCGTCGGCGCCCAACCTGGTCGATTACGCAAAAACCCGCGCGGGTTTTTCGTGGGAACGGGCCCGCAATGTGCTCACCGGCCTGCCGGATGGCGGCGGGATCAATATCGGTTTCGAGACCGTCGCCCGACACGTGCGCGACGGCCGCGCAGCGCATCCCGCACTGATCTTCATCGACAAGGATTTCGTCTCCAAAACGCTCAGCTTCGGGGACCTGGAGTCGAGCAGCAATCGTTTTGCAAACGTACTCGCGGAACTCGGCGTCGCTGCGGGTGACGCGGTCTTCGCGTTGAGCGGACGAAACCCGCTGCTTTACGCCGCCGCGGTGGGTACGTGGAAACAGCGTGCGGTATTCTGTGCGCTGTTTGCCGCGTTCGGACCGGAGCCGATCGCGGCGCGCATGACGATTGGCAAGGCGCGCGTTCTCGTGACGACCGCCGCGCTTTACCGGCGCAAGATCCTGCCGATCCGGGACCGGCTGAGCGATCTCCGTCATGTGCTGCTCATCGACGCGGACCCGGACGATCTGCCCGCGGGCACGCAGAGCCTGCCGGCGCTGCTCGCGGCGGCCGGCGAACAGTTCACGATTGCGCCGACGGATCCTGAAGCGTTCGCCTTGCTGCATTTCACGAGCGGCACGACCGGCAAGCCGAAAGGCGCGTTGCACGCGCATGCCGCCGTGCTCGCCCACCACGTGACCGCATCGTTCGCGCTCGATTTGACGGCGGACGACACGTACTGGTGTACGGCTGATCCGGGCTGGGTCACGGGGATTTCCTACGGCGTGGTTGCACCGCTGTCGATCGGTGCGACGTCGATCGTCGATGAAGCGGAGTTCGAGGTCGAACGCTGGTACCGGATCCTCGAGGAACAACGCGTGAGCGTCTGGTACACGGCGCCGACCGCCGTGCGCATGATGATGAAACACGGTACCGATCTCGCCACCTCGCGAAAGCTCGACGCATTGCGGTTCATCGCGAGCGTCGGTGAACCGTTGAACCCCGAAGCGGTAAGCTGGGGACAGGCGGCTTTCGGTTTGCCGTTTCATGACAACTGGTGGCAGACGGAGACCGGCGGGATCATGATCGCGAATTACGCCGCGGTCGATATCAAGCCGGGCTCGATGGGTTTGCCGATGCCCGGTATCGAGGCGGCGGTCGTGAACCGTCGTGAAGACGGTTCGATCGAGGTCGTCGACGCAGTCGACGAAGAGGGAGAACTCGCGTTACGCGCCGGCTGGCCGTCAATGTTTCGCGGCTATCTCGACGAAGAAGAACGCTACCGCCAGTGTTTCGCCGACGGCTGGTACTTGAGTGGCGACCTCGCCCGGATCGATGCCGAGGGGTATTTCTGGTTCGTCGGGCGCGCCGACGACGTGATCAAATCGTCCGGACACCTGATTGGTCCGTTCGAAGTGGAGAGTGCGCTGATGGAACACCCGGCCGTCGCCGAGGTCGGCGTGATCGGTAAACCGGATCCGGTGGCGATGGAAATCGTCAAGGCGTTCGTCGCCCTGAAGCCGGGACACGCGGCCGATGATGCATTGCGGCGCGAGCTGATCGGTTTCGCCCGCAAGCGACTCGGCGCCGCGGTGGCGCCGAAAGAGATCGAATTCAGCGACGACCTGCCGAAGACCCGCAGCGGCAAGATCATGCGACGCCTGCTGAAGGCGCGTGAACTCGGTTTGCCGGAAGGCGACACCTCAACCCTGGAGCGCAAGGTATGACCCGCGAGCATGCCCTCGAGTTGTTACACGCGATGGTGCGGATCCGACGCTTCGAGGAAAAATGTGCCGAGCTGTATTCCGCAAGCAAGATCCGCGGTTTTCTGCATCTGTATATCGGCGAGGAGGCCGTTGCCGTAGGGGTTATGCAGGCATTGAGCGAGGCCGATACGATCGTCGCGACGTATCGCGAGCACGGGCACGCGCTCGCACGCGGTGTGTCCATGAACGCGGTGATGGCGGAGATGTACGGGAAGCGCGAAGGCTGCAGCCGCGGCCGCGGCGGTTCGATGCATTTGTTCGACGCCGCGAGGGGCTTCTATGGCGGCAACGCGATCGTCAGTGGCGGTTTGCCCGTTGCCGTCGGTCTCGCGCTCGCGAGCCGCACGCTCGGCGAGGATCGCGTGTGCGTGTGTTTTTTTGGTGAAGGTGCGGTCGCCGAAGGCGAGTTTCACGAATCCCTGAACCTCGCCGCGCTATGGTCCTTGCCGGTGTTGTTCGTGTGTGAAAACAACGGCTACGCGATGGGTACGGCGCTCGACCGCTCGGAGTCGCAGACCGACATCCGGGCGAAAGCCGCCATCTACGGTATGCCGGCCGAGCAGGTCGACGGCATGGACGTCGTTGCCGTCGAGCAGGCCGCGCACACCGCCGTGGATGCGATCCGGGCGGGCGGCGGTCCGGGGTTTCTCGAATGCCGCACGTATCGTTTTCGCGCGCACTCGATGTTCGACGCGGAACTGTATCGTGACAAGGCGGAAGTCGCGCGCTGGAAAACGCACGGACCGATCGTCACGTTCATGGCGGGCGTGAAAGCGGCGGAACTCGCCGGCGATGAGGATCTCGCGGCGATCGAGGCGAGCGTGGATGCGGAAATAGCGGCGGCGGTCGAATTCGCCGAAAACGGGGAATGGGAGGCCGTGGCGGATCTCGCGCGCGACGTGTATACCGAGGAGCCCGCGCGATGAGCACGCCGGCCGAGCCGCAGGGCGGGGAGATGACTTACCGGGAAGCGTTGCGCAGCGCGCTGCGCGAAGCGCTGCTCGACGACCCCCGGGTGTTGCTCATGGGTGAGGACGTCGGCCGCTACGGCGGCAGTTACGCCGTGAGCAAGGGCTTGCTCGAAGAATTCGGCGAGGAGCGGATCCGCGACACGCCGTTGTCGGAATCGGGGTTCGTCGGCGCCGGGATCGGCGCGGCGCTCGGTGGGCTGCGTCCGATCGTCGAAGTGATGACGGTGAATTTCAGTCTGCTCGCGCTCGATCAGATCATTAACAACGCGGCGACGATCCGGCACATGTCCGGCGGCCAGTTCAGTATTCCGCTCGTGATCCGGATGGCGACGGGTGCCGGGCTGCAACTCGCGGCGCAGCACTCGCACAGCCTCGAAGTGTTCTATGCGCATGTGCCCGGCTTGCGCGTCGTCGCACCGGCGACCGTCGCGGACGCGCGCACGATGCTCGGTGCGGCGCTGGCCTGTCCCGATCCCGTGCTCATGTTCGAACACGCGACCCTGTACAACTCGAAGGGAGTCGTGCCCGAGCCGTTACCGGCCGGCGACATAACCCGGGCGTGCGTACGCCGGAGCGGAGCGGATATTACGTTGATCACGTACGGCGGCTGCCTCGCGAAGACGCTCGCCGCGGCCGCCGCGCTCGCGACGGACGGCATCGAGGCCGAAGTGATCGACTTGCGTTCCCTGCGGCCGCTCGACGAGGCATGTTTCGTCGGCTCGGTGCGCAAGACCCATCGCGCGATCGTGATCGACGAGGGCTGGCGCAGCGGCAGCATCGCCGCCGAAATCAGTGCGCGCCTGATGGAGCAGGCGTTCTACGACCTCGATGCGCCGGTCGCGCGGATTTGCAGCGCCGAGGTGCCGATCCCCTACGCCGGACACCTCGAACAGGCCGCCTTGCCACAGACCGAAACGATCACGGCGCAAGCGCGCGCGCTGTGCGGTGCCCGCTGAGCGCGGCGACCGGAACCGCGCATGAAAGAGTTTCGCATGCCATCACTCGGCGCGGACATGGAGGACGCCGTCGTCGTCGAGTGGCTCGTGGCGCCCGGCAGCACGGTCGCGCGCGGGGACATCGTCGCGGTCGTGGAAACGGACAAGGGCGCGATCGAGATCGAGATCTTCGAAGCCGGGGTCATTGATCGGATCATCGTACCGGTGGGTCAACTCGCGCCCGTGGACACGGTGCTCGCGATATTGCGCGATACGCAGGACACTACCCGGCCGGCGGGCGCAATGCCGGACGCCGGCGCACCGATTACCGCGGCGCCCGCACCGGTTGCGCCACCTGCACCGGTTGCGCCACCTGCACCGACCACCGCGGCGCCTGTACCGGCAGAGCCACCCGTGCCGGTGGTGACGCCCGCCGCAGGGACCCCCTCGGCGACGGCACCGGCGGCGCGCCTGCGGATCTCGCCGTATGCCCGGCGACTGGCCGAACAAAACAACATCGACCCCGCGACGCTCACCGGCTCCGGCCCGCAGGGCGCGATCGTCGCCGCCGACGTTACGCAATCGCCGCCGCCACCGCGAGCGGCGGCGAAACCCGCCACCGGGCAGTCGGTGCGTGGGAGTATCGGTAATGCGATGGCGCGCTCGAAACGCGAAATACCGCATTACTACCTGAGCACCACGATCGACATGACCACCGCGTTGACTTGGATGGAGGCCCGCAACGCCGAGTTGCCGGTGGCGGAAAGAATGCTGCATTCCGTGCTGTTGTTGAAAGCCGTCGCGCTCGCGCTCGAACGGTTCCCGGAACTGAACGGCCGCTTCGAGGATGGCGAGTTTCAGCCGAGCGCTGTCGTCAACCTCGGCATGGCGATCGCGCTGCGCCAGGGCGGGCTCGTGGCGCCGGCACTGCGTGATGCGAACAAACTCGCATTGCCGGAGCTGATGCGCGCGTTCCGCGATCTCGTCGCCCGCGCCCGCGGCCAGAAACTGCGCGCCTCGGAACTTTCCGGCCCGACGGTCACACTGACGAACCTCGGGGAACAGGGCGTGGAGGTCGTGTATCCCGTGATCTATCCGCCGCAGGTTGCGATTGTCGGCGTCGGTTCGATTGTCGAGCGACCCTGGGTGGTCGACGGTGAGATTGCCATCCGTCGGCTCGTCGTGGCATCGCTCGCCGCCGACCATCGCGCAAGCGACGGGCGCCGGGGCGGGCTGTTCCTCGGCACGCTCAACGAACTGTTACAGCACCCGGAGTGCCTATGAACGACACCGACATCGCCGCCGCTGTTGCCGCCGCGCTAAACGAAATTGCTCCCGAGATAGACACCGCGACGTTCCCGCGCGATGCTTCCCTGCGTGAGGAAGCGGAACTCGACTCGATGGATTTCCTCAATTTCGTCGTGGCGCTGCACGAGCGCCTCGGGATCGAGATTCCGGAATCGGATTATGCAGCACTTACCACGTTCGACGACTGCGTGGCCTATCTCGCCCGGCGGCTCGGCTGACCGGACCATATCATTGCGCGCCGTTTTCCCGCGACCGGTCACGGTGCGCATAAGAGGTTTGCCGCGATGAAATGGTCATGGAAAATCGCGCGACTGGCCGATATCGACGTGTACGTGCATGCGACGTTCTTTATCCTCATCGCCTGGATCGGCCTGAGTATCTGGCAGCAACAGGCGAATATCCCGGCCGTGATCAATGGCATCGGCTTCATCCTCATCCTGTTCGTGTGCGTCGTATTGCACGAATTCGGCCATGCGCTGACGGCGCGGCGTTTCGGCATTCGCACGCGCCACATCACGTTGTTGCCGATCGGCGGCGTCGCCTCACTCGAACGCATGCCGGACGATCCGAAGCAGGAGTTTCTCGTTGCGCTGGCCGGCCCCGCGGTCAACGTCGTCATCGCGCTCGGCCTGTGGCTGTGGTTGCAGCTCTCCAACGGGCTCGTGAACGTCGAAGAACTCGCCACGACGGACGCCTCGTTTCTGGCCCGACTCATGGCCATCAATGTCATGCTCGCGGTATTCAATCTGTTGCCGGCCCTGCCGATGGACGGCGGACGCGTGTTACGCGCGATCCTGGCGATGCGTCTGGAGCCCGCGCGAGCGACACAGATTGCCGCATCCGTCGGGCAGATACTCGCCGTGTGGATGGGCGTGTTCGGATTTTTCTACTATCCGTTTCTTATGTTCATCGCGCTGTTCGTTTGGATTGGTGCGGTGGCGGAGGCCGGCTCCGCCCACATGAAGTCGATTCTGGGCGGCGTTAAGGCGGGCGACGCAACGCTTACCGATGTCGAGACCCTGTCGCCGGACGCGCCGCTGTCGCGCGCCATCGAAATGACGCTGGCCGGGAGCCAGAAGGACTTCCCCGTGCTGATCAATGGCGTGGTCGCCGGCGTGCTGACCCAGTCGGCGCTGTTGAAAGGGCTGCAAGCGGACGGGCAGCGCGCGAGCGTGCGCGACTGGATGCACGAGGATGTGCAAAGCGTCGACAAGAGCGAGCCACTCGAAAAGGTGCTCGAACGCTTGCGTGAATCGCCCTGCAAACTGCTCCCGGTGGTCGATGCCGGTCGCATCATCGGTTTTATCAATATCGATAACATCGCGGAACTGATGCAGTTTCAGCAGACGCTGCACGCGCGACGCGCTATCTGATCGTTCGTCGGTCGTTCTGCGCGCAACGTCGGATGCGCGCGATATCGGCGGATCAGGCTCCCGACCTGCCGGGCGCGAACGCCGCGCCGTCGCGCTCGTGCATGATCAGGTCACCGGGGAAGTGCGAACTGCACGCCATGACATGGGTAATGGCGGCGCGGTCGTATTCATCCCCTGCGCGATATTCCTCGAAAAACCGGTGCAGACGATTCACGCGGCCGGCATGCTGCCCGACCGACTGCAGGCCAATCGCGACGCCGTAGTTTGTGAACGCGAATTTCACCTCGGGCAACATCGGCTCGCGGCAGAAATAACTGCGCCTGATCCACATGTGATCCAGCGTGGCGAGACACCGCGTGCGTTGCAATACCGCCCAATCCTCGTGCGGGAAAAAATGACTCAGCCACAACATCATGCCGATTCCCAGATCCTGATGGATCGTTAACTCGAGTGCGGTTTGCATGATCAAGCGTCGCATGTCGGCAATTTCGTCGGCGAGCGCGTGGGGGTCGAGCAGGGAGTAAGTCACATAAGCATCGAATGCGTCGATCGCACCAAACCCGAAGCCCGGATAGGGTCCGCTCAGATCCTCGCGCATTTTCCACCACACGCCGCGCCCGGGCAGGCAAAATGCGCCGTGTACGTCGCGCGCGATGGCGATCGCCCGCTCACGGTAATCGGGCAGGTAGCGCCCTATCACGAACAAGGCGTAGAGCCACTTCATCAGGTAGTGGAAATACTGGCCGTCGCGGTCCGCCTCCTCGCCGATCCGGTAGCCGCGCTCGCGCGCGAGCACTGCATCTACGGAAGCAATCAGTGCTTCGGCATCATCCAGGTAACGCTGTCCGCCCAGCGCGCGATGGAGCGAGACGAGCAGGACTACCCCGAACGCATCGGTCCACAGGTAGCGCAAGCCGTTCGGCCAGATCCGCTCCGCGGCGAGCCAGTCGAGTTTCCGCAGGACGTAGTCGATACGCGCGCGCTCGTGCATGGTATCGCGAGGCGGACGCGCTACCGTTCACGCGCGAAAAAATGCTTCGCTATTTCCGCCGGCGTCTCGTGCACGAGGTTCTTGTCGAGAGTCTTGTCGATACAGTCACGCACGTCGTCGTCCAGGTGCTTGCGCAGCAGGCCCAGGAAGGCCGGCGGCGCCGCCACATCGACGCGTTTGAATTCGCCGGCCAGGCGCGCGGCATGCAGGTGGTCTGCGAGTTCGCGCGCGAAGACGTCGGCTTCGAGCTTATGCGCTGATGTATGCGGCGACATCGCGTGGCGGCCTTCCCCGGCACTGTCGAAAGTGCGGCCACCCTTGTCGGTCGTCAGATCGAGATCCTTTTCGCGGCTCTCCGGGTGGACGAGCGCGCCAATTTCCGCGATTGTCCGGGTTTTCGGATCGGCGTCGAAAAGCCGTGCGCGGGCGCTATCGGCAACAATAATCCTGAACTGACCCATGTTATTCACCTGCCTCGCAATCGCGAATTCGCTGACAAAACTGCACCACGTAGTCGCGCTGCGGACATTGACCGTAGTCAGAAATGATCGACATCGCGCGAATCCATCGCCTGCACCAGCCGTGGTTGTGGTGGCGTATCGTGCACCGCCGGGAACCGCCGGCGCCGACACGCGCCGAATCGACTGCGAATTCCGTGCATGTCGGCACGATTTCTGATCAAACGCATTTTTCGTCTCTTCGCCCGACGCTAGAGTGTTCGCCATGGCACAAGCAGGGCGGAAAAGGCGGTGACGAAGCGAAATCCCATTATCGGCGTACTGGATACTTTCGGAATCATTGCGCTCGCGCTGACGGCGACCGGTCTTTTGAGTCGCCCGTTGAGCGACAGCGCGGCGCGCAGCGAACACCTGCTGTCGTTGTGCCTGACGGGCTTATGCGTCGCGATTGCTGCACTCGTGCTGTCGCGCCTCATTGAAATCACTGCACACACGATCCACGAGGAGCGCGTCGGTGGCCGCCGCGCGGGCCGCGATACGCACGCCGCGACGCGGTAAGCATCGCCGCATCAGAAAACGCTGCGAATCACCTCATGCCACGCCGATGCCGTGCCAGATGCAGGTGTGATGTTCATACCGTGGACGCGTGCGAACAGGGGCGAACCTTGTCATGAGCGAAGCCTGTCATGACGCTCCGATTGGCCGTTCGTCAAGAGATACGCTCGCGCTCGTTCTTGCCGGCGGGCGGGGACGTCGCCTGCACGAACTGACGACCATACGCAGCAAACCGGCCGTGCCGTTCGCGGGGAAATACCGCATTATCGATTTTTCCCTGTCGAACTGTATTAATTCCGGGATCCGCAAAATCGCGATTCTCACGCAGTACCGGTCGCATTCGCTCATTCAGCATATCGAACGGGGCTGGAACTTTTCCCGTGCCGAATTCGGCGAATTCATCGAGATCCTGCCGGCACAGGAACGCGACGACGGGTCATCCTGGTATCAGGGGACTGCGGATGCGGTGTACCAGAATCTCGATATCATCCGCGAGCACAAGCCGCGTTTCCTGCTGGTCCTCGCCGGCGATCATGTTTATAAAATGGACTACGGGCTCATGTTTTCGGCGCTGTTCGCGCACGACGCCGACCTCGTCGTCGGCTGCGTCGAAGTGCCCATCGCCGACGGCAGTGAATTCGGAATCATGGAAGTCGACGACGACAACCGCATCATCGGCTTCGAAGAAAAACCCGGGCAGCCGAAGTGCGTGCCCGGCGATCACGCTACCGCGCTCGGATCAATGGGGATTTACCTGTTTCAGGCCGATTTTCTCTACCGCATTCTCGACGCCGATGCGGCCGCGCCATCGACGCAGCATGATTTCGGGCGTGACATTATTCCGCACCTCATCGCCGGCAGCCGGGTGTACGCGTGCCCGTTCCGCGATCTCGTCAGCGGCGGGCAGGCGTATTGGCGTGATGTGGGCACAATCGATGCCTACTGGCGGGCAAATCTCGAGGTGGCGGGAATCACGCCGCCGCTGAACCTGTATGACGAGGACTGGCCGGTGCGCACGGGCTCGCGCGAGCTGCCACCGGCGAAATTCGTATTCGACGAGGACGGGCGCCGCGGCATGGCCGTCGATTCACTCGTGTGCTCGGGCTGCATCGTTTCCGGCGCGTGCGTGCGCCGCAGCGTGCTGTCGAGCAAGGTCCGCATCGGGTGTCGTTCCGTTATCACCGATTCGGTGATCCTGCCGGACGCCAGCATCGGCGAAGACTGCCGTATTTCGAAGGCGATTATCGACTCGGGGTGCGTGATTCCAGACGGTACGGTCATTGGCGAAGATCCCGTAAGCGACCGGCGACGTTTCCGCGTGTCCGCGGGCGGGGTGGTGCTCGTGTGCCCGGCGATGCTCGGGCAGCGCGGCAGTCATTCGGCCTGAACGAACCAGGCGGCTTTGCCCATTTTTGCCTTGATTCCGGACGCTGCCGGGGCGGGCGAAAATCCTGTCGGGTTGCCGCTGTCCGACGGCGTTTAATGATCCGGATCAGCGCCGAGCCAGCCCGCAGCATCTATGCTTATACGCAGCGTGCAAAGAGGAGGCGAACGGATGATCATCGATACGGTAAGTGCGGTGCACGAGGACAGCGATTCCCGATCCGGTACACCCCTCGCGAATCCGCCTCGGCCGCTTGTCAGGGTGCTGAAAAGTGCGCAGCGACAACCGCGGGCGCCGGGCTGCTTCCGCACGGAAGCCAGGCTTTCCTGTTGCGAATGGGATTGCCCCCGGCGCGAGGATTGCTGCCGCCTTGTGGCTGAATGGCGACGTTAGCCGGCGCGGGCTACTGCAGGTCGGGCGATTACGGGTCAGTCCCCGCCGCGACTGCGTCGGCTACGGCGGGCGCTACCGGATTCGAGGTGATTGATGGATGCGCGCGCGCTACGCGGCCGCGTTAACGCGCCCGGTGAGCCGTGAACGGTCATTTATACGCACGTTTTTCCCGCGCACCGAAATGATTCCCGACTGCTGCAGCAAACTCAGTTTGCGACTCACCGTTTCCGGCGCGGTACCGAGATAGCGCGCGATGTTGTAGCGCGTCATCTTCAGCGCAAATTCGTCGCTCCTGAAACCGCTATCCGCGAGTCGGTCGGAATAGTCGATCAGAAATTTTTCGATGCGTTGTTCGATGTCGCGCTTGCCGTTGCACACGTGCGGCAGATATTGCCGCGCGACAAATTCGTTAATCGCTTCGAACAGCAGGTCGAGGCCTTCGTCACTGGCGCCGGCAAGGGCGGTGAGTTCCGAAAATCTGATACTGCAGATCTCGGACGTTTCGAGCGCTTGCGTGTCACACAGGGTATCGCCGCCGTCAACATCGAGAATTCTGAGCGTATCGCCCGGGAGCGCGAAACCAAGCACGTGCTCGAGGCCTTCGGCGGTCGCGAGGTAGCTCATCGCACTGCCGCTTTTAACCACGTAGACCGTCTGATGAGGGTCGTCGGGTCGCAGTATGCTGGCGCCGCGGCTTACCCGATGACGGCGCAGGCTGGCGCAGGGGGCTCGCGGGCTGGCGAGCGTGCGCAAACGCGCCACGATGCAGCGCTGCCGGATCCCGCAATCGGCGCAGCCGCGCGGGTCTGCGCGCCAATGTCCTGTTGACAGCGTGTTACTGATCGGCGACGAAGCTTCTCGATTCATGAGCAGATCCTTTTGTTGCTGATTCCGTGGTGGAACACAGGCTGACGTCTTTGGTCACTGAATCTCCCGGTGCCGCGACGACTGGCTGTGCCGCCGAACACCAAAACGCAATCCCGCACGGAAGCGAATCCCCAGGTTGAGCTTCTTCGTTTGAGTTTTTCCGTCAGGGCATTGATTATTTATCGTTCTCATATTTTCATGATGCGATCCCTGCGGGCCTGTCGGAACTAGGAAAATTCCTAAGGACGTTCTGCATAAGTGCAGAGCTCTTTCCTGGCGGCACAGGGAAATGCCGCGAAAATCGACGAACGGTGTTCGTTGATTTTGTGAGCAAAACGACAATCACACGTTTCGCTTTGCGGCTCTGAAAAGTCCAGGATGGACCAGAAGCGGTCTCAAAAATAGAGGGGGTCGCGCCGGCGACGCGCCGGAAGTGGCCTCAGGTGTCCCCGGACTGCGAGCTGTCGATGATGCCGTGACGGATGGCGTACTGCACCGCTTCGGCCGTCGTGCGCAGATGCAGCTGCTTCATCAGGCGGTATTTGTGATATTCAACGGTCTTCGGCGATACATGCATCATTTTCGCGATCGTCTTGACCCGATGCCCTTCGACCATCAACTGGAGCACTTCGCGCTGGCGCACCGTCAGGTCCGGTGCGGGCTCGTGCTCGGATGCGGCAAGCAGTTCGCCGGACACGGTGGGCGAGACGTAGCATTTGCCGCGTAACGACGTGCGCAGCGCGAGCACGAGTTCGTCCGCCGCCGCGGCCTTGATGACATACCCGCGCGCGCCACCGCGCAGCGCCGCCGCGGCGTATTCGCGGCCATTGTGCATCGTGAGCACGATAATCCGGGCGGCCGGATCGGTCGCGAGGATTTTCCGCATGGCATCGATACCGTTCAGGCCGGGCATCGAAATGTCGACGATCGCCGCATCCGGCCGGTGCCGGCGGTAAGCATCGACGAGCGCATGCCCGTCGGTCACCGCGTCGACGATTTCATAGTCCTCGCCGAGTATCCGCCGCAGCCCGTCCAGCACCATCGCGTGGTCGTCCGCGAGTAAAACGCGCGGCCGGTTCACGCGGCCTGGCCCAGCGGTACCGTGGCCCGGACGACCGTACCGATGCCGGGTTCGGACTCGATCTCGAGTACGCCCCCATGCGATGTAACCCGTTCATCCATGCTGATCAGCCCGATGCCGCCTGCGTGCCGCGCACGCTCGAGATCGAAACCGTTGCCCACGTCCCGGATCACGAGCATAAGCTCGTCGTCGCTGGCGTTGAGTTCGATATAAATCGCGCTGGCTTCAGCATGCGTCTGGATATTGCGCAGGCATTCCTGGGCCACGCGGTAAAGGCACAGCGCAATGCTGCTGTCGAGCGTTGCGGGGATGCCGTGGCTCGCGAACGTGACCGGAACATCGAGCGCCTGGCGCGTGGCGTCGGCTTCACCTCGAAGCGCGGCGACGAGACCGAGGTCCTCCAGTATGCCCGGATGCAGGCGCCGCGACAGTGTGTGCAGCCCTTCGGCGATATCCTTCGCCTGTTCCGCGACGGCATCCAGCGCGCTCCTGGCCTCCGCTGCGTCGCTGCCGAGACTGCTGCGGATCGCACCGAGCGCCATGCTCATCGCGGCGAGTTGCTGGGTGAAGTCATCGTGCAGCTCGCGCGCAAGGTGCCGGAACTGGTCTTCCTGGGTCTGCACGAGTCGTTGTGTCAACGTGCGCAACTGGCTTTCGGCCGCACGCAATTTCGATTCCCGCGCGTAACGGTCGGTAAGGTCGTAGCCGACGCACAAAACACCTTCAGGCGTGCCTTCCGCGCCTGCCAGGCGTACGGCGTACCATTCCACGGGAATCGTCGCTCCCGTGGCCGTTAGCACCCCGCTGACGTTGCTGCCTATTAGCGAACCCGCGAGCGCGTCATCGAAGGCCTGGTGCGCATTGGCGCGATCCGCGCCCGGTACGCAATGTTCGAACCAGTCCCGGCCGCGCACGTTCTCGATCGTGTGGCCGGTTAGTTCCGTGAAAATCGGGTTGATGTCCGCAACCCGACCCTTGACGTCGAGAATCAACACAATCGTGCGCAGATTTTCGTATAGCTTCGCATTCAACTGATGTTCAAAATGTAATTTGGATTCGAGCAATCTTTCGTTCGTGACATCATTGATGATCACGAGTTTCGCCGATTGTTCGATTCCGCGGCTCGTGATCTGGCGACCGCTCGCGCGATAAACGGCCTTTTTGTCGCAGCCGCTGTCCATCTCGAGCAGCACGTCGTGAAACTCACCGTCGTCGCGCAAGCGGCGCTCGATCAGATCGCGCCATTCGGGCGTGTCGAACCGCGCGTTCCCGATCGTAAACAGGCTCTGCCCCTCGACGGCATCCGCGGCAAGCGAAAACATGCGGCAAAACATCGGATTCACGCTTTCGATCCGGGAATCCGCGTCGAGTACGAGCAACGATTCCTGGATTGTTTCGATGATCGCGGCGGCGCTGCGTTTCACGGCATCGATATCGAACAGCGAGATCAAGACGCCGTCGATGCGATTCCTCACGGGCGTGTAAGGACGCAGGCGCAGCGCAAACCAGCGTCCGTCGTGGTCCTGGACGTCGAAATCACGACGCCGGTTTTCTGCCACGACGTCACTCGCGAGCGTGCACAGATTAGGCAGATCGATGCGCGATTGCAGGTTCGCGATGGGACGCCCGATGTCGCTCGCAATCAGGTTGAAGACGTCCGCGGCGGGCGGGCTGAAGCGGCGCACACGCAGGTCGCGGTCAACGAGTACGACCGGAATGTCGACCCCGATGAGCAGGTTGTTCAGATCGCTCGCGAGGCTATCGAGCTCGCTGTTGCGGTTTTCGAGTTCTTCGTTAACCGTGCTCAACTCTTCGTTCGCCGCCTGAAGTTCTTCCTTCGCCGTTTCAAGCTCTTCGTTCGTGCTCTGCAACTCCTCGTTGCTCGACATGATCTCTTCGTTCGCCGCTTTCAGTTCTTCCGTGTAGGCATCCTGCTCGAGAAGTACGGAACGAACATGTTCGTGGCTGCGCGCGAGCGTCGCTTTGAGGCGTTCGATTTCGCCCGCAGCCGCCGGTTCGCTGCGGGTCGCGGCATGGGGGCGAAGGTGTCGATCCTGGGCGCTGAACAGCACGAGATAGCCGCCAATCGAGCGGTCCGGGGTGAGTACCGGGATCACCTCGAGGTCGTAGGTGCGCACCTTGCCTGCACGTTCGATCTCGATGCCTGAGCGTTGCACGGGCGCCGCGGTGGCGCGCGCTTCCTGCGCCGCGGCATCGACTTCCATGACAACTTCCGGCGCCAGCATCCTCACCGCTTCGAACGTGGCCTCACCCGGCATGGGGCCGAGGAATTCGCGTACGTCACCGCGGAAATCGAGAATCCTGAGCTGCGGATCGAGCAGGAATCCGGCCGGACCGTAGCGCATCATGACGACGCGCTCGCTTTCTGCACGCAGATCGAACAGCGCCGGCGTGAGTGGCTCGCGCAGGCGCGCGCCTGTTTCATGCCCCGCCGTGTCACGTTTCCCCGGTTCGTAGCGCAGCCGGCGTTCCGTTTCGCGACGCTCGTAAATCCGGTGCCGGCGATCCAGCAAGCGGAATAAATCGGCGCCCTGGCTCAGCGATTCCGAGGCCCCGAGCATGAGATAGCCACGGGGTTTCAGTGCATAGTGCAAACGCTCGATGACGCGGCGTTGCATATCGCGGTTGAAGTAAATCAGCACATTGCGGCAGCTCACGAGGTCGATGTTCGAGAATGGCGGATCGTTCGCCACATCCTGGCGGGCGAATATGCAGATCTTGCGCAATTGAGCACCGACCCGGAGGGTATCGTTCGTCAGCGTGAAATACCGTTGCAGCAGGCGCGGCTCGATGTTCGCGCCGGCGGTTCGCTGATAGATCCCCGCACGTGCGTGCTCGATGCTCTCGTCGCTCAGATCACTCGCGAACAGTTTCACCTCGCGGCCGGGATCGTGGCGTGCGATGTAGTCGAGCAGCAGCGCACCGATCGAATAGGCTTCCTCGCCACTGGCGCATCCCGGCACCCAAACCCGGACCGGATCGCGTCCCGTGTCCGCGCCGGCGAGGCGTGGAAACACGACGTTCTCCAGCTCGGCAAAAGCCTCCGGGTCGCGAAAAAATTCCGTCACATGGATCAGGATTTCACGGCGGAGCCGTTCGCATTCTTCCTGATCCGATCGCAGCAGCTCGGTGTACGAGCGCGGATCGTCGATTCCGCACACGGCCATTCGCTTCGCGATCCGGCGATTCACCGTGTTCTTCTTGTAGCCGGAATAATCGACGTTCGTCGCCGCGTGCAACACGCGCACGACCCGATCGAATTCGTCGATGTCTTCCTCGGCATCTATCGCGCCGCGGACGTAGGGGTGGCGTATCAGCCGCGTGAGTTCGGCCGGCATGTCGCCGGGCGCAAGCACGAAATCGACACACCCGGTGGCGATGGCGGCCGCCGGCATTCCCGTGTACTCGGCACAAGCCGGGTCCTGGGCGAACGTCACCCCGCCGGCCCCGCGGATGTGCCGCACCCCGATCGCCCCATCGGCGCCCACCCCGGAAAAGATCACGGCGATCGCGTTCACGCCCTGGTCGTTCGCAAGATCCGTCAGGAACCGGTCGACTGGCAAGTGACGTTCGTTCTCGTGGCGTTTGATCAGGCGCAGGACACCGTTTTTGATCGACAGATCGCTGCCGGCCGGAATGATGTAAACCGTGTTGGCCCTGGCGCGAATGTTGCGCTTCAATTCGCGCACGGTGAGTGAGGTCTGGCCGGCGAGGATCTCGCCGAGCATGCTTTCGCGATCCGGTGCGAGGTGCTGGACGATGACGAATGCGGCGCCGGGATCGGCCGGCAATTCGCGAATGAATGCTTTCAGTGCCTTCAGACCGCCTGCGGACGAACCGATTCCGACGATCGGGAAAACGGTGTCCTTCGCGGTGGCCGGCTCCGCGTGAGCGGTCGCTTGCTTTTTCTTTGGGTGCTTCTCTGCCATTGTCGTGTCTCGCACCGTTGGGTCAGCCGGCAGTCAATCCTACCGCGAATACCGGCGCGCATCGCGTTCACGTGTGATGCGCGGAACGGACGCTGTGTTTGCGTTGTCGGGCAGTGACTGTGGCCGCGTTTTTCGCTTGCCTGGCTCCCGACCCGGCGACCCTGCACTCGCCGTGCCCGACAACACCCGGCTGTATAGCGCGCGTGCCGTTGCGGCGCGGATCCGGCGTGGCGGTGTCGCGGATTGATTCCGCCACGGCCCCCATCGCTCACAGGCCAAACGGGTAGGTGTCGGGCAGGCCCTCGAGTTCGTGCGTCTCAATAGGTTCGACCGCAGTGCTATGGTCGAACCAGACATATTCGTCGAATTGATGCGGCACGACGGCCTCGAAGTAATGACTCTGGAGCTCCGTCTGCGGCTGGTAGATGACGCCGATGGCGCGTTCGAGGCGCGGCAGGTTCAATGTACAGTGTGTCCCCAACGCGCGTAAATCCTCGAGCGGCAGCAGGAAATTTGCGCTGCCGAAGTGGTGGCAGTCCTGTTCGATACTGCCGTCGAGCGCCGGCCGCAGCGATTTGAATTCCCGCGGACCATCCCATTCGGATGCGGCCGCGACGGTGCCGGTGTTCGCGCCGAAACCGATGCTGTAGACAGCGTCGCTGCCATATGCCTCGCGCGCCAGGCGGCCGAGATTGTGTTCGCCGCGCGCCGACATTTCCGTTGCCGCCGCATCGCCGACGTGGGAATTGTGTGCCCACACGACGGCCTTGCTGTGGGGGCCGTGAAATTTCAGTAACGTGTCCAGTGTTTCGAACATGTGCTGGTCGCGCAGGTTCCATGAGGCGCGCGAACCGTAATACATCGTGCGGTAATAGCGTTCGGCATTTGCAATGAGTCGCGCATTCTGCACCGCATCGAGGTAGCGCTCACCATCGTGTGTCATGTAGTTCCCGCGCCGCTCGATGATGTCGGAGAGGATCGCGAGGACGTCCTTTTCGCATTTTCGATAATGGCCCGTCAGGGTGGCCCGGCCATAGGCGGCAGGATCCGATTGCCACGGCGTGAGGCAGCCATAGCGGTGCCGTGCGACCGCCGCGGTTTTCGGATCGACGGAATCGAGATAGGCCAGGATCGCGCGAATCGAGCTGTACAGGCTGTACAAATCGAGCCCATAGAACGCGGTTCGCAGCTCCGCGTGTCGTTCCGTGTTGTGCAGCCGCAGCCAGTCGACGAATTCACGCACTTCGCGGTTCCGCCACATCCACGTCGGGAATCTCGCGAACGCGACCCATTCTGTCGGCGGCGTGTCGAAATGGCGGACGTAATGATCGATCCGCGCGGCGTCCGGCCAGTCTCCCTCGATGGCGACGAATGAAAACCCGCGTTCTTCGATCAGGTGCTGCGTCAGGCGGGCACGCAAGCGGTAGAACTCCGAGGTACCGTGGGAGGCTTCACCGATCAACACGACGCGGCGGTCGCTGATGCGCCCGACAAGCGGCGCGAGATTGCACGTTTCCAGCGCGGCGAACGGTTCGGCGTAGCGTTCGATCGCGTCCGCCACGCTCAACGCGGGACGCGGCGCGCCCGCGCCGGGTGCGACATCCCGGGGCGTGGGTTCGGCCCAGCCCTGCGCGCCGATGAGCGGCACGAAGCGGACGTCAGCGATGTCCTCCGTGACATAGTGATCGCGGGTGCGGCGCACGATGCGCACGAGTTCCTGCACGCGCGGATCCGTACCGACGGGAATCACGAGGCGTCCGCCGATTTTCAGTTGTGCCTTCAATGCATCGGGCACTGCGGGTCCGCCGGCGGCGACGACTATCGCGTCATACGGCGCATGCTCCGGCCAGCCCTTCGTACCGTCGCCGTGGACGATAGTTGCATTACCGATCCCGAGGTCGGCCAGGCGCGCAGCGGCTTGCGCCGCGAGCGTTTCGAGCCGCTCGACGGCGGTGACGTGTGCGGCGATTTGCGCGATCACGGCGGCGGCGTAACCGGAGCCGGCGCCAATCTCGAGAACGTTTTCGCCGCCGTGCAAATCGAGTGCGTCGATCATCAGAGCGACGATGTAGGGCTGGGAAATCGTCTGGCCTTCGGCGATCGGCAGCGGTGAGTCCTCGTAGGCGAACTCGCGCAGCATGTCGGGCACGAATTCTTCGCGCGGCACCGCCCGCAGGGCGTTCAGCACGCGCTCATCGCGGATCCCGCGCGCGGCCACGTGCTGGTCGACCATGATGTCGCGCAATTCTGCGAACGTCTGCGTGGACCAGTCCATCAGGTGGCTACCCGTTCGGTGAAGATCACGCATGCCGGCGCGCCAAGCAGCGGCAGCGCGAATTCGTGCCGCTCGCGCATGCACGAAACGGATCCCGCCTTACAACGCGTCGGAAAGGACATGATGAGCCTCCTGCTGTTTCACCCGCAATGAGAACCCTCCGGCGTTGCCGGTGCACTGACATCGATCATTATTTTTGCCGCGGCGGATTGCCGTCGTTCCGGGCCGCGTAGTAATCGCGGCATTCGGCTTCGCGCCCGCGCACGACCCGGCGCCCGCTCAACTCGCCGCGCGTCTCGGTCACCACGGTGCACTGGTCTTCGTGATGATCACGCTCGTAGAAAATGACGACCCAGTCGAAATTGCGCGCGAGTTTGTGCGCGCGCGCCGTATTCGAAAACAATACCGTCAGATGCCAGGGTTCGCGCGTCGTATGCATGACCGGCAACCAGGCCTTGCCGGCCGGGTTGAAGCGCTTCGGCGCGATCAGGCTCAGCTCGCCGGCCGCGGCTTTGCGCCGGTATTCGGCATCGACATCGAGCAGCACGGCAACCGGTATCGGGTCCGCCGATCGGATGCCGGGTGGTCTCCGCCGCCCGAGCGCTGCGGCGACCGCGGGCGCGAGCGCGGCGAGCCGTCGCGGACCGACGCCGTCGATGCGGGCCAGGCGCCCGTCTGACAGCGCGAGTTCGAGCGCCTCCAGCGTGTCGATATGCAACTCGTCGTGAATCCGCCGCGCCAGCACCGGCCCGATACCGGGGATCTGCTGGAACAGCTGCTCCGGATCGAGAGCACCGCGCAGTCGATCGAGTTGTGACCAGTGGCCCCGATCGAGGATTTCGGCAATCGCGCCGGCGATTCCGCGGCCGATATGCGGGAGACGGCACAGGCCCTCCAGGCCCTCCCGCGCGTGCAATTCCCCGAGATCGGCCGACAATTCGCCGATCGTCTCCGCCGCGCGCCGATACGCGGACACGCGGTAGGGGTTTGCTTGCTGTAACGCGAGCAAATCGGCCATTTCGAGCAACTTAGTCGCGACGTAACGGTTGTCCGGCCTTGACGTTGCGTTTTTCCCCATCGACAAGCTCCTTCGTGCGTTGTGCTGACGCGCCCTGCGAATCCGCGATCACGCGTGCACCTTCCCGGTTTTCGCGGCGGCCGGCGATGATCTGCGTCAACCCTACGTGTGCCGGCCCGTTCCGACAACGCGGCTGCCGGGACGTGGGATAATGCGGCGCGCGCCATGGACCCGCCCGGACTCACGCCGGGACTGCTTGTTGCACCCGCGCGGTTTACCTGGGAGGCCCGGGAAGCGGGCGGTCCGCGCGCGAGCCGACGCACTTACGGAGATCCGCGCATGCGCATACTGGCCGCCGATCTTGGCGCCACGAAGACCTTGCTGCAATTTGCCGAGCACGCGCACGGGAGTTGGCACGTGCGCGCGCAGCGCCGCTGCGAGAACGCTGCGTACGAGGATTTCGACGAACTCGTCGCGGCGTTCCTGCGCCTGGCAGCCATCGCGCCGGAGGACATCGACGGCGCGTGCTTCGCCGTCGCGGGTCCCGTGCGCGCCGGGACCGTGGCGATGACGAACCGGGCGTGGACGATCGATGCGGCGCGCCTGCGCGAGCGCTTCCGGTTGCCGGGTGTGGCGGTAATCAATGATCTCGAGGCGGCCGGTTACGGCCTCGCGAGCGTACCCGCCGCCAGCCTGCTCGTGCTGCATCCCGGTGTGCCTTGTGATAATGGCGTGCGCGCATTGATTGGTGCCGGTACCGGTCTCGGCGAAGCCTGGATGATCGGCCGCGACGAGCAGTGCGAGGTGTTTCCCGGCGAAGGCGGACACGTCGATTTCGCACCGCGTGATGCACTCGAACGGGAACTCGCAAGCGCGCTTGCCGAGCAGCTCGGCCGCGTGAGTTATGAGCACTTGCTGTCCGGCGCGGGGCTGCGCCGGATATTCGATTTTCTCCGCGCGCGCGGTGGTCCGCCGGTCACGCGGCAGTTGCTGCACGACATCGAACACGGCGACCCGGCCGCCGCGATCACGGGCCACGTTGCAAGCGATCCGGTCGCCCGCCAGACCGTCGAGCGCTATGTCGCGATCTATGGCGCCCAGTGCGCGAACCTCGCCTTGACCGTCGGTGCCCGTGGCGGTGTCTGCGTGGTCGGCGGGATTGCACCGAAACTCGCACCGATGCTGCGCGCGGGCGGATTCGTGCGGGCATTTCTCGACCATCCGGTGATGGCCGACTACCTCGCGCGCATTGCGCTGACGGTCGTGCTCGATGACGCGGTCGCATTGCTCGGCGCGCGTGCGGTGGCGGCGCGCAACGTCGGCGCGTAAGGCGTGGCGCGGATTTCGACCCCGCAGCGGGGGCGCATCGATGATCCGGGTCAAATTCCCGTTCGCGCGGTTCCGGTATGTTGACCAGGTACGGTCGTGCACCCGTCGACCCGTTCGGCGGCCGTGTCATCACCATTCGTATTCAAGGGAGCGCAAGATGAAACATCAGACCTCGCTGCAACGAATTGGCCGCCTCGCGGTCATGTGCGCGTTACTGCTCGGACACGCCGGCCTCGCGGCCGAGGAACTCGTGATCTCCGACCACGCGATCGTTAACACCGGACATCACATCTACATGCGCTCGTGTGCCGTTTGTCACGGCCCGCAGGCGGATGGAAACGGGCCGTTCGCGAATCTGCTCGTCACCCCGCCGCCGGCACTGAACGGGCTGGCCAGGGCTCATGGCGGACAATTTCCGTTCGAGCACGTGCTCGAAACGATCAGTGGCAACGAACTGATGCTGGCACACGGAACCCGCGATATGCCGATTTGGGGACAGGCGTTCGCGGCCGAAGCAGCCACCACGGGACTCGACGCGGCGACCATCGCGCGCGGCAGAATCCTCGAATTGATGGCGTATCTCGTACACATTCAGCAACCCGAACCGAAAGAGTAACTGCGTGTTCGCGGCACGACGGTAAAACGTCGGCGCGCCGCCTGTCCGCGACCGCGGATTCCTGCCGGGAGACGAACAGTGACTCGCGGGTCCGGCCGCCCGCTGCCGGCCCGTGCGTGCGTCGCGACGGCCGGGCCGGCGCGGGACATGAACTCCCGCGCTGCCCGCGCGTACCGTAAACTGTCCGCTCGACCGTCTGGGGTGGACATCGATGCAACTCGCGGAAATCATGCGGACGAATGGTACGTGCCGCTATTACACAACGGCGCCGGTAGACGATGCCGTACTGGCGCGGGTCCTCGATTGCGCGCGCTGGGCGCCGAGCGGCGGCAATCGCCAGCCGCTGCGTTTCATCGCGGTGCGCGACCCGGAGAAGAAACGCCGCCTCAAGGACCTGTACCTGCCGCTGTGGAATGACTTCCTCGCCGCGATCAATGCCGGCGCGAAGCATTACGCGGCGCGACCGAAACTGCTCGTCGACGCCGACCACTTCGCGCATCACCTCGACCAGGTTCCCGTCATGCTCGTCGTGTGCGCACGGCTCGCCGACGTGCAGCCAACCGACGTCGCCCTCGATCGCCTCAGTGTCGTCGGTGGCGCCTCGATTTATCCCGCCGTGCAGAACGTGTTGCTCGCGGCGCGTGCCGAAGGGCTCGGCAGCGCACTCACGACGCTGCTGTGCGCGGCCGAACCCGAAGTCAAAACCCTGCTCGGGATCCCCGACGACATCGCGACCGCGGCGATGGTTACCATCGGCTGGCCCGCGCGCGCGTTTGTGCGCCGGCTGAACCGGCGGCCACTCGCGGAATTCGCGTTCACGGATACCTACGGCAACGGCGCGCTCGGCGCGTAAACGGAGACGGACGCATGTTATTCGGCATTTTCGATCACATGGACAAAAGCGGCGTGCCGATGGGGCGCCAGTATCGCGACCGGCTGAAACTGATCGAGGCCTATGACGAGGCCGGGTTCTACGCCTACCACCTCGCGGAACATCACGGCACGCCGCTCGGCCTTGCCTCGAGCCCGAGCGTGTTCCTCGCCGCCGTGTGCGAGCACAGCAAGACGCTGCGTTTCGGTCCGATGGTGTATACGCTCAGCATCTACCATCCGCTTCGCGCGATCGAGGAGATCTGCATGCTCGACCAATTGAGCGGCGGGCGTCTCGAGCTCGGCATCGGCCGCGGCGTATCACCGATTGAAATGGGCTTCTACGGGGTCGGCGAGGAATCCCGCGCGATTTACGCGGAAGTCAGCGAGATCATCCTGACGAGCCTGTCGCAGGATCGGATCAACTTCCGGGGTGCGCATTTCTCGTTCGACAATGTGCCGCTCGAAGTGGCACCGGTACAGCAACCGCATCCGCCGTTGTGGTACGGCATCGGACCGCCGGAACGTACGCCGTGGGCCGCGGAGCGCAGGATGAATATCGTTACGAACGGACTTGCGTCGACCGTGCGCAAGGTCACGGATCAGTTTCGCGACGAGTGGGCGAAGTGCCCGCACGGCAGCGAGCCGTTGCCGAAGATCGGCATGAGCCGGCATATCGTGATTGCGGATTCCGAAGCCGCGGCAATCGCGAGCGCGGCGCCGGCCTACGAGCAGTGGTTCAACAGCCTGCTGCACCTGTGGCGGGTGCATGACATTCCGATCCCGATCAGCTTTCCGGAGAAATTCGCCGACGCGAGGGCCGAGCGGCACTGCATCGTCGGTACCGCCGCGCAGGTGCGTGACGAGCTAGCCGAGGAGATCGAGACCGCGGGCATCAACTACCTGCTGTGTCGCCTCGCGTTCGGTAACCTGAGCGTAGAGCAGTCGCTGCACTCCGTCGCGCTGATGCGCGAGGAAGTCATGCCGGCGCTCACTGCACTGTAACGTTCGGGGATCGGTGAGCTGCATCGCTGTCGTTACGGCAGCTTCAGCGCCACCCCGATAAACAACTGGTGGATCATGCGGTCACGCGCGCGCCCGTCGAGGAACTGGTTCTGGTAACCGATCTGGCCGTTCAGTTGCGCGGACAGGGAACGGCCGAAGCCGATGAATGCGCGGTTTTCATGGAAACCGTCGGGCTGGCTGCGCGCGGTGTCGTTCAGACCGATAAAGGCCTCGTTCGCGAGCATGAGGCGCCACGGCGAGTTTGCGACCGGCACGTCCACACCCGCTTTCAGACGCACCCGCACCGGGACACCGTCGACATGATCGAAAAACCGCTCCTCGAGCCGGATCCTCAGGCTCGCGACAACGGGCGCGAATTCCTGCGACACCTGATATTGCTGCCACAGGCGCTGTTCGACGAAATCGCTCGGGGCATCGATAAAGTGCGCGTCGTAACCGAGCGTCACGGATTGACGTGGTGCGAGATGATAGGACACCGAAGGCCTGAGCAGTGTGCGCTCGAGACGTCCGATATCGTCGTCGAAACGCAGCTGCACCGTGACATCGCCGGAAAAATCGTCGTTGAAGCGCTTCGCGACCGCCGATGACGCCCACAGGCCGCCGTCTTCGTCGGCGGCGAATACGGCCGGCGCGGCGATGAGTAGCGCCAGTGTCAGGACAATGGCGGGGCGGTGATTGATCATTGCGGTTCCTCGGACTGGGTTGGGGGCGCGGCGGTGCGGCATTGTCGAGTGACTTGCGGACACGTGCAAGCCGATGTGTGCGCTGGATCGGATCGCCACCGGTTGCCGCACCGGATCGGGATCAAGCACCGGTGTTGCGATCAATGGGACGCGGAATCCGCGGGCAACACGAACGTTTTGGTAACGACATCGCGGGTTTTTATTAATTAGAAAATACTAATATAATAAATACGGTAATGCCACTGAAAACCTACCTGCCGATCCTCGCGTGGGGTCGCACCTATACCCGCACCGAACTGACGAGTGACGTCGTCGCCGCGGTGATCGTCACGACGATGCTGATCCCGCAATCGCTGGCTTACGCCATGCTCGCGGGATTGCCGGCGCAGTTCGGGCTGTACGCCTCGATCCTGCCATTGATCGTCTACGCGGTTTTTGGCACGAGCCGTACGCTCGCCGTGGGGCCGGTCGCGATCCTGTCGTTGATGACGGCCGCGGCGGCCGCGAATGTCGCGAGTCCGGGCAGCGGCGCCTACATCGAAGCCGCGATCGTGCTCGCGCTGTTGTCGGGTGCGCTGTTGTTCGTGTGTGGACTGTTGCGCATGGGCTTTCTCGCGAATTTTCTCAGCCACCCGGTGATTTCAGCGTTCATCACCGCGTCGGGTGTGTTGATCGCCGTATCGCAACTGAAGCACGTACTCGGGATCGATGCGCACGGACACAACCTCGTCGAAATCTTTTCATCGCTCGCGCACGGCTTGCAGCGCGCTAACGTGCCGACCGCGCTGATCGGTTTCGGCACGCTCGCGCTGTTGTTCCTCATGCGTGCGCGCGGGCAGGCCTTGCTCGTGCGGTTCGGGGTCGGCGAGAGCACCGCCACGATCGTCAACCGGACCGGTCCGGTCGTCGCCGTCATTGCGAGTATCGTCATCGTCGCCGCCTTCGATCTCGATAAAGCCGGCGTCCGGATCCTCGCCGAGGTGCCGCGGGCACTGCCCGCGTTCGGCATACCGCATTTTGATTTCGCCGTCTGGCGGCAGCTGCTCGGCTCCGCCGCGCTGATCGCCCTGATCGGATTCGTCGAATCCGTGTCCGTCGCCCAGACGCTCGCGGCGAAGAAACGGCAACGTGTCGATCCGAACCAGGAATTGATCGCAATGGGCCTCGCGAACCTGTCCGCCGGCGCATCGAGCGGTTTTCCGGTTACCGGCGGGCTGTCGCGTTCGGCGGTGAACTTCGATGCCGGCGCGGCCAGCCCGGCTGCCGGCGCATTCACCGCGGTTGGTATCGCGCTCGCATCGCTGTTTCTTACGCCGTATCTGTATTACCTGCCGCAGGCGGTGCTCGCGGCGACGATCATCGTTGCGGTTCTGTCACTCGTCGATGTGCGCGCGATCCGAACCGTGTGGGCGTATTCGAAATCCGATTTCGCGGCGATGGCCGCAACGATCCTCGTGACGCTTGGCTCCGGGATCGAGCTTGGGGTTACGACCGGGGTCGCATTGTCATTGTTCCTGCATTTGTACAACACGAGTCGTCCGCATTTCGCGATTGTCGGCCAGGTGCCCGGCACGCAGTACTTTCGCAATGTCAATCGCCACGCCGTCGCGGTGCCGGATCACGTGCTCACGCTCCGGGTCGACGAAAGCCTGTATTTCGCGAACGCGCGATTCCTCGAAGACACGGTTTACGCCTTGCTCGGCCAGCGACCGGATCTGACCGATCTGATCCTGCAGTGTCCGGCGGTTAACCGGATCGATGCGAGCGGCCTCGAAAGTCTCGAAGCGATCAATCTCCGGCTCGGTGATGCGGGCGTGCGCCTGCACCTGTCGGAGGTGAAAGGCCCGGTCATGGACCGGCTCAAACACACGCATTTCCTCGCGAACCTCGGCGGCAAGGTGTATTTCAATCAGTTCGAAGCCATCGCCGACCTCGATCCCGCCTGCGCGACCGCCGCGGTCGCGGGAACGGCGCCGACGACAGATCCCGCGTCGGATCCGCCACCGTCGGTTGTTCTCGCCGGATTGCAGCCCCCGCTGCACTGACACACGACCGGCGCGACTCGAACATGGAGTTGTCCACGACTATCCTGACCCCCGCGCTGCTCGTGAGCGGGGCGGCGATCTTTGCCGCCGGGCTGTTGTGGGCAGCGGTGTCCGCGCCGTGGTCCTGGTTTGTGCGCACCGGCGCCGCGAATCGCTTTGCCGCGGCGACGCTCGCCGTATTGATGGTGTGGCAGGTGCGCGCGGAGCTCGACGGCGGACCGGCCGTACATCTGCTCGGTGCAACGTTATTGACGCTCGCGTTCGGTTGGCGACTTGCGATTGTCTCGTTGTCGATCGTGCTGCTGATCACGACCGCCATGACGACCGGCGACTGGGGTTCGCTCGGTGTGAACGGCGCTTCGCTCATCCTGCTCGCGGTCGCCGTGAGTTATGCCGTCGCGCGGGCGACGGAACACGTGCTGCCGCGTCACCTGTTCGTGTATCTGTTTATCAGCGCGTTTTTCGGCGCGGCAATCACGATCGCCGTTGTTTCATTCGCGACGCTCGGCATTGCCGGGTTCGCGGGGATCATGAGCGACCATGCCTTGTCCGGCAATTATCGACCGACGGCATTGCTGTTGTTGTTTCCGGAGGCGTTCACGACCGGTGCGCTCGTCACGCTCGCGGCCATCTACCGTCCGGAATGGCTCGTATCGTTTTGCGAGCGGCGCTATCTCAATGACCGTAAAGACACCGACGGCTAAATACGTGATCCAGATTATGCAACACCGACCTTAATGGACCAGGTACCCTTCCCCTCAAATCGAGGGGAAGGGACTTAGGATGGGGTGTAGACAATGGTTCCGGTCCCGAAGCCACAGTGTC
>CAXBJY010000040.1:0-48245 GCA_963976285.1 uncultured Gammaproteobacteria bacterium | reverse complement strand
TGCAACGACCGACGATCGCTACAAGGTATTCCTCATGGGCTATCTCACCGCGGTGAACACACTCAGCGACGACACCTACAACGTCACCGGCAGCCGGCCACTCGACGAGGCCCTCGGCTGGCTGACCGACTACTGCGGCAAGCATCAGATGGACAGCTTCGATCGCGCTGTTCAGCAATTGGTCGATGCCGGTTTCGAGGCCCGCCAGCGGGTACCACCGGGGCACGAACGCGGCTGGGGGCGCACCGGACAGCCTGCGCCATCGGCGGATCCCGAATCGCCCTGAGGCGCGCGAAAACGGCGCGAAAAACCTGCTCGACCAGCTCTCAAAACCCAAAAAGTAAATTGCTAATTTTAAAAAAATCCGTCATCATTTTGATTGCTGTAAGGGATTCCCTGAACAGGGATAGACAATAAATTCGATAGGAGATTTGGATATGCACAACACACTTACCGTGACGCTGAAAACCGCGGTCGTCGCGGTTGCTTTCGGCGCACTGACAGCCTGCGCCACCGTCAAGCCGGAACAACTGGCAGCGGTCGAAGCAAAAGCCAGCAGCGCCATGTCAGAAGCGCGTTCGGCGTCGAGCGCAGCGAAGGCTGCGATGGATGCGGCGACGAAGGCCTCAGCAGCTGCCGCGAGCGCACAGAGCGCGGCTGATGCAGCGATGTCGTGCTGCAGCGAGAACAAGGACCGCATCGAGCGGATGTTCGAGCAGACCATGAAGAAGTAGTTCTCGACCGATTCTGAGAACGGAAACCCCGCGGCAACGCGGGGTTTTTTTTTACCCGCGGTTTCAGCACACCGCGAGCGAGCCGGCCGTAGCGGCCCCGCACTCAGTTTGCGCGCGGTGTGCCGCTAGCGGACAGGCTGACGCGCGCCGTCGGCACGTCGACCGGCACCGCACGGACAGTGCCCACGACGCTCGGGATCCCGCTTTTCGTCTCGATCGCAGTTTGCAACTGCCGCCAATTCAGCTGCACCTCGAGCCCCTCGGTGCGGGCCGCGATCAGTTCAACCACGTGCGAGAACTGGTCGCGAAACTTGTCCTCGTCTTCGGCCAGGTGCGGATGAACTTCGAGGTACACCTTTTCGTGGGCGACCCCGATCTTGTACGGCTGATTCACGATCCGGACCTGGGTCCCGACGGCGACGGATTCGAACATTTGCTCGACGTCCTTCGGATACATGCGCATGCAGCCATGGGTTACGCGCATCCCGATTCCGTACGGCCGATTCGTGCCGTGGATCAGATACCCGGGCAAGCCAAGCCGCATCTTGTACGCGCCGAGCGGATTATCCGGACCCGCAGGCACAACTTTTGGCAGCGGATTGCCCTCCGCCGCATGCTCTTCACGGATGGATTCCGGCGGGTACCAGGCCGGATCCTTGATCTTCTGAACTATCGACGTAACCCCGTGCGGCGTTGTCCATTGCTGTCGCCCGATACTGACCGGGTGCGTCGTGACGCCGCGGTGCGCTCCCGAGCGTACTTTCGGGTAGTAGTAGAGGCGCATTTCGGGGACGTTAACGACAATATCCTCCCGCGGCGCGTCGGGTAGCACATACAAGCTCGGGATGATTATTTCCGTCTCTTCACCCGGTAACCAGGGATCGACACCGGGGTTTGCATGACGCATTTCGAGATAACCCTGGTCATACGCGCGGGCGAGATCAGACAACGTGTCGGCGCGCTGGGTCGAGGCGATCTCGAGTTCGCCGATCAGATCACCGTTCACGTCATACGAGCGCGCGCTGCTGTCCGTTGTTGCCAGGCAAAACAACAACGCGGCGATCGAGCCAAGCGGGGCACGGGAGTTTTTTACATCGTTTGTCGTCATCGTGATCGCCAATAGTTCAGGAACCCGGCAACGGCGACTGCGAGCCATGCCAGGATGAATGCCGAGCCGCCAACCGGCGCGAAACGCCCAAGCGCCGGCATACCAAACGCGGCGCGTCCCATGAGACCGCCGCAAAACAAAAGAATTCCGACGATAATCAGGATCCCGGCGACGATGAACGGCCACGGTCGCTCCGCACGTCGTGACGCAATCCCGCAGCCGAACAGGACACTCGCATGCACGAGCATGTACACAGTTGCCAGCGCGAACATCTCATAGTCGAGCGCCGACAGGCGCCCGCGCAGCGCGTGCGACCCGACCGCGCCCAGCGCGACGGCGCACGCGCCGAACAAACCCGCGAAAGCGGTTAATAAGTCACTGAGTCGCATCAGGGCACCTCGCGACGTTTGCGGTCGCGAAAAATATCGGGAGTACTTTGCCGTAGCACCAGCTTGTGTTTGTCGTCGCACATTCCATTGCGGATTCTCGGTTGCGGCGTCGTCCGGGCGCGTTTACCCCGCCCGCTGCCTATGGCGGCGTCTGCCTGAGGAACCTGAACACGCGGTGTCGTTGGCCGCAGGCGCCGCGGGTCAAACCTCGCGCAGCCGTGGCATCAGTTCGACGAGGTTGCACGGCCGCGTACGGAAGTCGAGTTGATGGGAGATCAAGGCATCCCAGGCGAGCGCGCAGGCCCCGGAAGAACCCGGCAGGCAAAAAATGTACGTGCCGTTCGCAACCCCGGCAATCGCACGCGACTGCAGCGTCGACGTCTTGATGTCCTCGTAGGACAACACCCGAAACATCTCACCGAATCCGTCGATGTGCTTGTCGAGCAGTGGTGCTACGGCTTCCGGTGTCCCGTCCCGCCCCGTCACCCCGGTGCCACCGGTCGTTAGCACGACCGAGATCGCCTCGTTGGCGATCCACCCGGACACGACCGCGCGTATCTGGTAGATGTCGTCCGGCACGAGGCGCTTTTCGATGCAGTGGTGCCCCGCGGCTTCGAGTCTGTCGACCAGCAGTTTGCCGGATTTGTCCTCGGCCTCGGTACGGGTATCCGTTGCCGTCAGCACGGCAATACCCAGAGGGAGAAAATCCCGTTCTTTCGTCATAAGATGCGCTCACGCCATGGTCGGGTCGCTCGCGACCCGGGAAGATCATTTTAACTTAACTCGATGACGGCCAATAGCACGAACGCGTGCCGGCGTCGTATTCGAGCGCTGTATGGGCGGGATGGAAGAACAACGGATCGACAAGTGGTTGTGGTGCGCGCGCCTGTTCAAGACGCGCGGGCTGGCAAGCGACGCGGTCAAAACGGGTCGCGTGACGGTGAACGGCGTGCGCGCGAAACCGGCACGCACGGTGCGTCCTGGTGATGCGGTCGTCGTGCGCAAACCGCCTTTCGAATACGATCTCATCGTGGCTGGGTTGCGTCAGCAACGTGTCGGTGCGGCACTCGTGGGCGAACTCTATGTCGAGGACGAAGCCAGCATCGCGAAACGCACCGCCCTGGCTGCCACGCTGTCCGCCGCCGCAGGCCAGGGCAACGGCCCCGCGCGCAAACCGACGCGCCGGGAGCGCCAGGCCCGCGATCGTCTGAAACGTCAGTTCTAGCGCCGCGGTACGGGCACGAACCCGCCGCGCCGGTCGATGCGGAAGAAGTACCATCCCATGGAAACTCCGCGGGCGGCAAAGAACAGCATGAACGCGCCCCACAAGCCGTGGTTACCGAACGACTGCAGCACGTGCCAGGACGGTACGAACACACCGACGCTCGCAACGAGCATCGAATTGCGCATTTCCGCGCCGCGTGTCGCGCCGATGAAGATGCCATCGAAGACGAAACACCATACGGATATCAGCGGCGAGACGGCGGCCCACACGAGGTAGTTGCCGGCCGCGGCGCGCACCCCGGCGAGATCGGTCAGGGCGTGGATCAACCCATGTCCCGTGACGGCATAGGCCAGCGTGAACATGATCGCGAACACGCCGGACCAGGCGCTGCCAACGACGATCGATTCGATAAACGCGCGTCGATCGCGCGCGCCGATCGCGTCGCCGACGAGCGCCTCGAGCGCGTTCGCGAAACCGTCGAGCGCGAGCGCGGTCAACATCTGGAAGTTCAGCAGGATTGCGTTCGCCGCGAGCACCGTATCGCCCTGGCTCGCGCCCTGCTTCGTGAAGTAGGCGAATGTCGCGATCAGGCACAGCGTTCGCAACGCGATGTTCCCGTTCAGCCGGAGCAGTTTGCGCAGGTCCCTGAACCGCCACGGCAACTGCCCGTGCAGCGCGCCGCGACGACGGAGTTCGCGCCACACGAGCACACCGCCGAGCAGCGCCGAACAATACGCCGTGGTCAGCGCCGCCCAGGCGGCTCCTTCGATACCGAGCTCGAGACCAACGACGAGCACGATGTCGAGTCCCGCATGGAGCAGACAGGGCACGGCGGCAAGCGTCATCGCGGCGCGTGCGTTCTGCACCCCGATCAACCACCCGATGAATACCATCGTCGCCAGCACGCCGGGAGCACCCCAGATCTTGATGGCGTAGTACCGCGCCGCGTGCGCCGAGGACTCGTCACCACCACCCAACAGCGACAGCCCGAACGCACTGATCTCATCACGCCACACGAGCATTGCGAGCGCGAGCGCGAGCGCCACGCTCAGCGCATCACGCAGGGTCGTCCGTAATCCGACCTTGTCGCCGCCGCCGTGAACCTGGGCGGTGACCCCGGTCGTTCCCATCCGCAGGAACGTCACGCCCCAGTAAAGAAAGTCGAACAACACCGTCGCCAGTGCGATACCCGCGAGGTAGCTCGGATCGGACAGATGTCCGATCACCGCGGTATCGACGAGACCGAGCACGGCAATCGATACGTTCGACAACATCATCGGCGCGGCGATCCGCCACAGCCGCCGATGCGCGCCGGGGTCGCTCAATCTCGTGCGGTTCGATTCGGTTGCGGACATGACTGGGTCAGGCAGTTTGCTGCGATTATGGGCCGGAGCGGCAAAAAACGGGCGGCAGGGTTTCGGGTCGGGACAGTTGCGCTATGCTTGGGCAGCGCACGATAGCACAGCACCATGAGCAGCAACCTCGACATCACGCGACAGCACGCCACCTTCGAACGCCTGGAAGCGAATCTTGGCCGGGTGATCAAAGGTCAGCATAACGTCGTTCGCCACCTGCTCGCGGCTTTTCTGACCGGCGGGCATGTGTTGCTCGAGGATTATCCGGGCACCGGCAAGACAACCCTCGCGAAGGCGCTCGCGATGTCCGTCGGGGCGGCGTTCCAGCGCGTTCAGTTCACCCCCGATCTGCTGCCGACGGATATTCTCGGTGTCTCCGTGTTCAACCCGCAAAGCAGTGAATTCGTGATCCATCGCGGGCCCATCTTCGCCGAGATCCTGCTCGCCGACGAAATCAACCGCGCGTCGCCGCGCACCCAGTCCGCGCTGCTGCAGGCCATGGCCGAACGCCAGGTGAGTCTCGACGGCACGCTGTTTCCGTTACCCGAGACGTTTTTCGTCATCGCAACCCAGAACCCGGTTGAATTCCACGGCACTTACCCGTTGCCGGAGGCGCAAATGGACCGCTTCGCGATGCGCCTGTCACTCGGGTATGTCTCCGCCGAAGAGGAAGTCGCGATTGTCTCGGCCGAAATCGACCGGCCGCCGATCGAGACGGTCACGGCCTGTGTTTCGCGCGATGATGTGATCGCGTTCGAGCGCGCCGCGCGACTCGTCGAAACAACCGCCGAGTTACGCCGCTATGCCGTCGATGTCGTCGCCGCCACCCGACTGCAGCCGGAACTCAGCCTCGGCGCGAGCCCGCGTGCTTCGATCAGCCTGATCAAATGCGCCCAGGCACTCGCGCTGTTCGATGGCGTCGGGTATGTCACGCCGGACCACATCCAGGAACTCGTCTTCGCCATCGTCGCGCACCGACTCGTGCTCGACGCGAACGCCCGCTTCAGCGGAACGACCGCGGAACTCGTGCTCGAGCGCGTGCTCGGCGAGGTGGCCGTGCCGCGGTAACGATGATGGCGGGCTGGATACAGCAGCGCGTTCTGCGCCTGTTCAGGCGCCTGTCACGGATATCCCGGTGGTTCGAAACCCGTTTTACCGACACCGGCCGGGTCGTCCTCGGCGGCGCCATCGGGGCGACTATTTTCGGCCTCGATCCACGCCGCACCGAAGCCATACAGCTCGCCGCACTGCTCGTTGCGATACTCGCGGTCGCCGCGGTGTACGCGGTACGCTGGCGCCCGCGCCTCGAAGTCGCGCGCCTGCTGCCGGATACGGTGACGCTCGGCGTGCCCGCGTATTACCGGCTCGCGGTGACGAACCACGGGCGACGCAGCGAGACCAGCCTCGTCATCCTCGATGAATTGCGCACGCGTTATCCCGGAGTCAGGGAATTCAACGAGCCCGTCGCCGGCGAGCGCGAGGCCGGCCTGAACTGGTTCGACCGGCGGGTCGGTTTTCCGCGCTGGCTCGAATTGCTTCGCCGTGGTCGCGGCGCCCGCCTCGCCGCACAGTCGTTGCCGCCCATCAGGCCTGGAGAGACGGTCCGGATCGATGTGCCATTGGTACCACTGCGACGCGGGAAACTCGTGTTCGACAGCGTCCTGATCAGACGCGCGGATCCGCTGCATGTGTTCTTCGCGCTCGCGCGATTCACGCTGTATGGCGAACTCATTGCCCTGCCGCAACGTTTCCCGGTGCCGCGTCTGCAATGGCGATCCGAGCGACATTTTCATCCCGGTGGCCTGACCCTCGCCGCGACGGTCGGTGATTCGGAGGAATTCATGGGTCTGCGCGAGTACCGGCCCGGCGATCCCCTGCGTCACATCCACTGGCGCAGCTTTGCGCGTCTCGGTGAACCCGTCGTCAAGGAGTTCCAGGACGAATATTTCGACCGTCATGCCTTGCTGATCGATACGTTTGCGGGCACCGCCACGAGCGCGGAATTCGAAACCGCCGTCGCCGTTGCCGCGTCCCTGATCCATTGTGAACGGCCCAGTGATTCGATCCTCGATCTCGTGTTCATCGACCACGAGGTCTGGCGTATGACGACGGGCCGCGGGCTGTCGAACAACCGCCAGCTTCTAATCCAGCTCGCCGAGCTGAACCCGAATCCCGTCGACGAATTCGCCCGCCTCGCGAACTACGCACGGCGTTACGTCGATCGGCTCGCGAGCGTTATGCTCGTGTGCACGGCGTGGGACCCGGCGCGCGCGGCGTTTGTTGCCGAATTGCGCCACAAGCAGGTGAATTGTCTCGTCATCCAGATCGCCGAAGCGAACGACGGATCGGCCGATACTGCCGGCGCGAATCCGGCGTCGCGGCCGGGCACGTGCCGGATCCGTCCGAGCGCACCGGCCCTGGACCTCGCCGCCCTCGCGCGGCCGCTGGCGCCGCTGTGAGCCAGCGTACCTTGTTCGTACCGCCGCTTATGGTCGGTCTCGCGCTCGTCTTCTGGGGTGTGATGACGGACCAAATCGTGCTCGCGCTCCTGATGGCGGTCATCGCGGAATTCGCGGCCGTCTCGCCGGTAAAATGGGAACTCTCGAGCGCTCATTTCTACCGCATCGCAGATGCGACGAGTGCCCTGTTCGCCGTCGTCGCGGTCTATCAATTCAATGAGTATTCGATCTACGCGATCTACCGGATCCTTGCGCTGTTGCCCGTGTGCGTCTTTCCGCTGCTCATCGCGGAGCGCTACAGTACCGATGGCGCGCTGCCGCTGAGTGCGCTGTTCCTGTCACTGCGGCGCCGCGTTCGCGGCGGTTTCGAGGCGGAACGGTTCGTCGGCATTGCTGCCCCTTACGTTGTTGTCGTCGCGCTTGCCGCGAGTGCGACGCAACGCCCCGGTGCCACCTACTTCGCCGGCGTCCTCGTTTTGATTTCGGGCTTCCTGTACGCACAGCGCTCGCGCCGCTACGGCACCCGGGTCTGGTGTGCGAGCATTGTCGCGGTTGGCATCACCGCGCTGGCCCTGCACGGCGGCGTGCGGGCGACGCAATCGCGACTCGAAGATTCGTTCTCCTACTGGGTGAACCAGTTCACCTGGTTGCAAACGGATCCGCAACGCGAGTTGACGTCGATCGGCTCGATCGGACGCCTGAAACTTTCCGATCGTATACACGTACGCGTCGCGGCTCCCCGGTCGATACCGCTGCCGCTCGCGTTACGTGAAGCGAGTTATTCAACATTCAATCTCGGCACGTGGTCGACCGCCGGCGCGAAGGCATTCGCGGCGCTCGATCCGCTCCCTGAAACGACGACATGGCAGCTGGGCCCGGATCCCCGGATCGGCGACGGTCGACAGGCAGCGATCATCGTCGATCACCGCGAAGATGTCGGGGTCGCGCCGCTACCCTACGGCAGCTACGGTCTGCACGGCAGTGAGCTGATCGAAATCCAGCAGAACCGTTACCGCACGACACTTGTCGAAGCGCTGCCGGGTCAGCTCGAGTATCACGTTGCCTGGCACGACGAGCCGACGGATATCGCGCCACCAACGGACGACGACCTCGCGATCCCGGCAAACTATCACAGCGTCATCGCGCAGGTGGCCGGGGAAATCGACCTCGCGCGCGACGACCCCGCGGCCGCGCTGCGGCAGGTGCGCGGTTTCTTCAACGAGCATTTCCGTTATTCGCTGATTCAGAAAGGCTTCTATCCCGGGCGCACACCGCTGGCGCATTTCCTGCTGAATGAACGCAAGGGACATTGCGAGTATTTTGCGACGGCGACGGCGCTGTTGCTGCGTCATGCGGGTATTCCGAGCCGCTATGCCGTCGGTTACATGGTGTACGAGTATTCGGCGCTCGAGAACGCGTTCGTCGCCCGCGCGCGCCACGCGCACAGCTGGGTTGAAGCGTATGTCGACGGGCGCTGGACGCTTGTGGATACAACGCCCGGGGAATGGCACGAGCTCGAAAGTGCCGCCGTTTCCCGCTGGCAGGCCGTGCAGGATGCCTGGTCGTGGCTCGCGAATCGCTACTCGCGCTATCAGCGCAGCGAACACCGGGCGCTCGCGGACACGGCGGTATGGCTCGTCCCGCCGTTACTCGTCTATCTGCTGTGGCGCCTGCGCGCACGCGCGCGCAGCAGCACCCCCGCCCCGGACCGGAGGTCGCGCCGGCACGTCCCGGCGGTCGATTCGGCGCTCTATGAACTGCTCGGCGAACTTGAACGCCGCGGTTACGCGATCGCTGCGGGGGAAACCTTGCGTACGTACTTCACACGCCATCTCGACGGCCACGCAGAACCACGCCTCGTGCAGCGCGTGCTCGCGCTGCACGAGCGTTACCGGTTTTCGAGCGCGGGCCTGAGCGAGGAGGAACGCGAGGAACTCAGCCGCGGTTGCGAACGCCTGGTCGGATCGGCCGTAGCGTCCCCGCGACTCAGCTAACCCGGTTCTCGAGCGCGAACGTGAGTGCGGGCACATCGTCGTCGCGCGGGGAATCGCTGAGATAGGCTTCGACGACCGCCGGATCCAGCAGGCCTTCCGTTACCATTCGGGCTTTCTCACGCGCCGTCAGACCGTTGCTGCGGATGAACGCTTCCGGCGAAATCGACCCGGATGTGAGCATGTTCGCGCACTCGTTCGCGATGTCGCGCAAGACCGCGTAATTCGGGTTGAGCCGGAGTTGTACGAACGCCGGCGATGCGAGGTGGTGCTCGTAGACGCCGCGCACCTCGAGCTTATACCCGCCGATCAGGATTGGGTTGATCGTTTCTTCGAGTTGCGACTCGATCGTTATCAGGCGGCTACTCACGAGGTCTGACCACAATGCATGCTGTTCCACTTCACTGCCGAGCACGCGGTAGATCTCGAGAATATCGTTGACGCTCAGATTGCTGTAGCGATCGTGAATCAGGACGTAGTTACGTTCGCTCGCGAGCGCATCGAATGACGAAAAACCGAGGAAATGAATCGCGGTGGTATAGCCCTCGATCGCGCGATTGAAACCGAACCCACAGACGAGTTGCGCCGAATTCAGGCCCAGCGCCTGGGCGATGCGCGTGCGCCGCGCATTCTGGTCGCCCTGCGGTGCGACCCGGGTCGAGGCGAGCATCTGCCCGATATCTTCACGGCTCGCCGTCAACAAACTTTCTATTGAATGCACGACACCTACCATTGCACAAGTACGCGCCCGGCTTCGACGCGCACGGGAAATTCGCGCAGATCCGTCGTACCGAAACGAACACAGGCGCCGGTGTGCAGATCGAAACGCCAGCCGTGCAACGGACATTCAACCGTTCCACCCTGAATGCGACAACCCGCAAGATTCGTTCCGTGGTGCGGACAACTCGCCTCGAACGCGCGCCACGTCCCGTCGCGGTGTGACACGAACAAGGAACGTTCGTCGCATTCGAACACCCGTACGGGCGCCGGCTGATCCGCGGGACAGACATCGTGCCACGCCTCAGGCTCCGCCGCGGCATCGGGCAACTCGGCCAACACCCCGCAATCGAGCAGGATATCGACAGCCCACACGGTTTTACTCAAACCCAGCGCCGGAAACGCCATCATGATGGCATCGAGAATTTCGTCCGGCGTCGTCCCTTCACGCACTGCCTTACGTGCGTACTGGCGCAAGCCCGCTTCGGTCTGGTTAGCTACCTTCGTGATGATCGAAATCAGCGCCCGGGTTTTCGGGTCGAGCGAAGTGCCATTCGCGCGCAGGAAACTGAAATAGGCCTCCATTGCGTCGGGCCGCGCCTTGCTCAGGTAATTCAGCGCCTTACTCACGTATGCGGGGTCTCCACGATGAGGCTCAATGGTACTCGATCGCGCTGATCGGTCAATCGCGCCGGAGGCTGTCACTCACCGCAATCGGGGTCGGATAGCGCAGCACGATCCAGTAACTCGAGACGATGAACGTGAGCAGGGTCGCGAACTGAATTACATACGACGCCCGCTCGCCGATGAAACCCGATTCAAACGCGAGCACCGCTATGAGCAGACTGAATTCACTGACCTGGCCGAGACGCACGCCGATCTCCGTGGACAGTGGCTGACGCTCACCGGCGCGGACGAGCAGGTAGCGGAACACGAGCGGCTTCACGAGCAACAGGGTGAGCGCGAGCACGACGCCGGGCATGAGGACGTGCACGACCATTGCCGGGTCGAAACCGGCGCCGAGCGAGAAGAAAAACAGGATCAGGAAAAAGTCGCGCAACGGCCGCAAACTGTCCGCGATAAACATCGAAACCGGGCACGACGCGAGCGTCACTCCGGCAACGAACGCGCCGATTTCGTGCGACAGACCCATCGTCGCGGCGAGTTGCGCAATCCCGAGACACCAGGCAATCACGACGAGAAAAATATACTCCTGGATCTGGTCGAAGCGCCGTAACAGCGGCTCGATCAGCCAACGCTCGAGACCGAGCGCGATGAGCACGAGTATGGGCAGCGCAAGTATTTCGCGGGCTACGCCGTAGAGCGGGCTTTCGCCGAGCGAATAGCCCTGGATGATGAGCAGAATCAGGATCGCGACGAGATCCTGCAGCAGCAGAATGCTGATGATCACCTGGCCCGTGTGCTGATGATGCAGGGCCGTCGTTGGTAACAGCTTCAGGCCGATGATCGTGCTGGAAAACATCATCGCGCCACCGATCAGCAGCGCTTCATGCCAGGCAAAACCGAACGCAAACGCAATTCCGATGCCGATCACGGTAAACGCCGCGCAACTCACCAACGTTACCGTAAGTGCCTCACCGAGCATGCGCCAGAGCTGCTGCGGCAACATATTCAAGCCGAGCAGATACAGCAAAAACATAATGCCGATCTCGGAAACATCGTCCACCCAGCCGGCATCGCTGATCAGCCCGACGCCGAACGGACCGAGGATCAGTCCGAGCAGGATGTAGGCGACAATCATTGCCTGGCGCGCGTACAGCGCAACCGTTGCCAGTGTCGCTGCGCCGACGAAGATCACAAAGATCGAAAAAATGACGGAGCCGCTATGCATCGGCGCCGGGTCCGTCGGCAGGCTTGCGCTGACAGGGGCTCACCGCAACACCAGCGGGATGAGAAATCGGCCGGCTGCACTGATCACGACGAGCGCCATCAGGTTCATGGTGACCCCGGCGGCGGCCATGTCCTGCGCCCTCACCCGGCCACTGCCAAACACGATTGCATTCGGTGGCGTCGCCACCGGCAACATGAAAGCGCAGCTCGCGGCGAGCGCAACGAGGATGATCGTCATCTCGACATCGAGGCCCAGCAACGGTGCCGCCGCGGCGAGAACCGGCACGAGTGTCGCCGTTGTCGCGATGTTGCTCGTGAGTTCCGTCAGGAAAATCACGAGCGCGACAATCGCGAGCGCGAGCAACAGCGCGTTGACGACCGGCAGACGGGAAAACCACTGGCCGATGATCTGATCGGCACCGGTTGCATTGATACTTGCCGCAAGGCTGAGACCGCCGCCAAACAGCAACAGCGTGCCCCAGGGAACCTCAACCGTGTCGGGCCATTCGAGGACGAATTTCCGATCCGCGAAGTTCACCGGCAGGCAAAACAGCGCTAACGCTCCGACGAGCGCAATGCCGGCATCGGACAGATTCGCAAACGGGGTGTGACCGAACCAGGTGATTTCCGCCACCAACGGACGCAGCATCCAGCCGCCGGCGACCAGCGCAAATACGACGAGCGCAATGCGGGCACCGGCATCGAGGTCACGCCAGGCAAGCCCCGTACCGCCCGGCAGTACCCCCGCCGCCGTGATGCGTGAAACTTCGGGGAAGTGCAGCCGGGTCAGATAGAACCAGGTCGCCGGTAACAGCAGCGCCGCGCACGGAACGCCGATCATCATCCACGTCATAAAGCCGATTTCCTTTCCGAGCGCATCACTGAAATAGGACGCGACGAAAAGGTTCGGTGGCGTACCAATCAACGTCGCCATGCCCCCGATAGATGCGCTGTAGGCGATCGCGAGCAACAGGCAGGTGGCGAACCCGGCACTGTCGTCGCGGTCGCTGATTACGCTGAGCGCTATCGGCAGCATCATGATCGTTGTCGCCGTGTTCGACAGCCACATACTCAGGAACGCGGTGGCCACCATGAAACCGGCAACGAGGCGATCGGGTCGCGTGCCGACACGCCGCAGTAACGACACCGCAAAGCGTCGGTGCAAACCCCATTTTTGCAGCGCAATCGAAATCAGGAATCCGCCCAGGAACAGAAAAATCAGCGGATGTGCATACGACCCGGCGGCTTCCTTGAACGTCGTGATGCCGAACAGCGGTAACAGGGTAACCGGTAACAACGCGGTCACCGCCATCGGTATTACTTCGGCAATCCACCATAGCGCCATCCACGCGGCCAACGCGATCACGCCGCGCACGCCGGCATCGAGCAGCACCGCGTCGCCGTTCGCGGACGTAAAGCCGCTTGGCAAGCACGCATACACTGCCGCACCCGCAACGGGACCCGCGACAATAGTGATAACACGTAATTTGAGCTTCATGGTAAACGGCCGACTAATGGATCATGGACGCAAAATTTAGCTTGGCTTTCACCCCGTGCCGTTTCATCATGGGGCCCGATACACAACACGACCGCGGCAGGCGGCGTCGAGTTCGTGGGAATCCGCAGGATCGTCGCACAGTGCTGTCAGCTAAATTACGCGTCCCGCGCGATGAACTCCAAGAAAACCAGACCGGGCGCGAAGGGAACACACTATCGTACGGATCGTCGCGGCTTTGCTATTCTCATGTACGATGGTAGAATTACATTATAACCCTCTGTACTGTCTACAAATTTATTGCCTCAAAAGTAATCGACGATGTTAACTTTTGACATAGCCGGCGCGCAAATAGACGGTGCCAGAGACTATCAGGAAGACGCCTTCCTGATCACCCACCTTGGTGACTCCGAAAGCGAAAGCGGTTCGCTCGTGATCGTGGCCGACGGCATGGGTGGTCATGCCGCCGGCAATGTTGCCAGTAACATGGCGGTGCAGACGTTCAACAAACACGTCACGAGTAATTTTCCCAACGAAAACCTGGGCGAGATCCTGCGCGAGTCCGTGCAGCAGGCGAATAACTCCATTTCGGAAACGGTCCGCGAAACGGCCGCCTTGAAAGGCATGGGGTGCACGCTGGTCGCGGCCGTGCTCGAAGATCGATTCATCCGGTGGGTGAGTGTTGGCGACAGTCATCTTTACCTGATCCGCAACGGCGAACTGTCGAAGAAAAATGCCGATCACAGCTACGGCGGTTTCCTCGACCGCATGGCGGCCGAAGGCACCCCGGTAGAGGCCGAGGCCGGATTTTCGCGCAACATGCTGATGAGCGCGCTGACCGGCGAAGATATCGCCGAAGTCGACTGTCCCGAAGATCCGCTCGAACTCGTACCGGGCGACCGCGTCATCGTTGCGAGCGACGGGCTCGACACACTGAGCCATGGCAAGGTTCTGTCGTTTGCCGCCGAAGCGCAAACCGCGAAAGAATGTGTCGACGTCCTGCTGAAGGGCGTGGACGCCGCGAGAATGCCGCGCCAGGACAACACGACGGTCGTCGTTATCGATATCGGCGAAAAGGCCGACCGCAAGGAAAAGCCGGTGGTCACGATTTCCGCGCCCGGAGAAGCCGATGCCGAGCCGGCACCGCCGCCGGAGCGGCCCCCGTTCATTGTCGAAGATGACGAACCGGAAAAATCCGGCAATGGACTCATCATCGCGCTGATCGCACTGCTCGTACTGGGCGGCGCCGGCGGCGGCTACTGGTTCGTAACGCGCGAACCGGCGCCGGCACCACCGGTCGATATCGTCATCGACGACGTCCTGCCTGATGACGAGGAATTGCCGGAAGAACACGCGCCTGTTGAGCCTGACGAATCACTGCCGGAGGAGACCGAGACCGCGCCGACCACCGTGGCGACGACCCCGGGGGTGCCGAAAGGTGAATCCTTTGCCGACACGCTGAATGTTGGCGGCAAAGCGCCGACGATGATCTGGATCCCGGCCGGAGAATTCCGCATGGGCGCGCGCGACTCCGCCGCCCAGTTCGACGAGCGGCCGCAGCACACGGTGTCGGTACCCGCGTTTGCGATGAGCGTGAACGAGGTGACCATCAGCGAGTACGCAAAGTTTGCGCGCGCAACCGGACGGAAATTGCCCAAGACCGGCGATCTCGATCCGGAAACTTACCCGGTCTTTTTCGTCTCCTGGAACGACGCGGTCGAATATGCGAAGTGGCTGTCCGCGCAAACCGGTAAGAATTACCGCCTGCCCACCGAGGCGGAATGGGAATATGCGATGCGCGCCGGCACGACGACCGCCTACCCGTGGGGCCGCAAGCTCGGTCGCGACAAGGCTCACTGTTTCGCCTGTGACACCGGCCTCGACCCGCGTCGACCCACAAAGGTCGGACGTTTCGAGGCGAACGCATTCGGGATTCACGACCTCGCCGGCAACGTCGAGGAATGGGTTTACGATTGCTACAACAAGAACTACCAGGGTGCGCCGGACGACGGCTCGGTGTTCGAAGGCGGCGATTGTTCGGTGCGCGTCGTTCGCGGCGGCGCTTTTTCCAGCGGCCCGAAAGCGCTGCGCTCTTCGGCGCGCAACAAGTTCCAGTACGACTCCGCCAACGACAGCATCGGCATCCGGATCGTCCGCGAACCGTGACGCTCACTGCCACCGCGCCAACCCGCCGCAGCGGCGCCGCGCGGCCGGGGGGCGTCGCATACGACCGGATGCCGGCGTGCTAGCCGACCGTCAGTTCCGCAACACCCCATTGTCCGCCCCGCCAGTCGAGTAATACCGCCGACGCCCCGCCGAATGTGCGCGCCCTGCCACAGGCACCCGGATTGATCACCCACGGCAGCGTCGCATCATCGATACAACGGCGGTGGCTGTGCCCGTAGACGACGATTGCGACATCGGAGTAGCGCTCGCGCAACTTTGCATGGCGTTGTTTCGCCCGCGGGAACTGATGACCGTGGATGACCGCGAGCGAACCGCCCCGCACATCGATACGGACCGATTCCGGCAGCGCAACGTCGACCCCGCCCCACCGCTGCCGGGTGTCGTTGTTGCCGTAGACCGCGACTGTCACTGTGGTGTCAAATGCAGCGAGAACATCGGGACCGCCAATGTCTCCGGCATGCACGACAACATCGCAATCGCCGAGTGCCTGCACGATGCGCGGATCGATTGGGCCGTGACTATCGGACACGAGCCCGATTCGGCGCGCATCGCGCGCATCGATGCTGTCGGTTCGTTCAGCCATCGCGCGTTGACGACGATCGCGCATCGAGCCGCCGTATCGGTGCGCGCAGCCGTTGCAATAGCAGTATCGCCGGCACCGCAATGATGGCCGTGGCGATGTAGAAAGGCACCCACCCGAACAACTCGACGGTCGTGCCCGCGACCGGGCCGCTCACGACGCGCCCGAGACTCGCAAGCCCGGTCAGCAGCGCAAACTGCGTCGCCGTGTAGCGGCTGTCGCACAACGCCATCAGCAGCGCGACGAAGGCCGCCGTGCCCATGCCGCCCGACAGGTTTTCCAGCGCCACGACCGCAATCAGCAAACCGACGGACGGTCCGGCCATTGCCAGCGCGACGAACCCGAAATTCGTTACCGCCTGCAATACGGCAAAAGCCAGCAGCGAGCGATACAGACCCCAGCGGATTACGCACAGTCCACCGACGATTCCGCCAGCCAGCGAGGCGACGAACCCGACGCCCTTGTACAGCGCGCCGATTTCGCTCAGACCGAAGCCGAGCGCGCGCACGAGGAACGTCACGCCGAGTCGCCCCGCCGCCGCGTCGCCGAGCTTGTACAGGATGATGAGCGCGACGAACGCAAGCGCATCTTCGCGCCTGAGAAACGCCCGGAACGGTTCAATCGCCGCGCTTTGAAGATCGCGCGGTGCGCCGTCGGCCACTGGCGGTTCGCGCGCGATCAGGGCGGCAACGGCACCGCAAGACAGGATCACCGCCGCGGCAGCATAGGCTGCGTTGAAGCCGTAACGGTCGGCGAACACGAAGGCCCCCGCACCGGATACGACCGTTGCAATCCGGTACCCGGCGACGGAGACACCGGCGCCGATACCGCGCTCGGGCACGGGTAGGATCTCGGCGCGATACGCATCGATCGCCACATCCTGCGTCGCCGATGCGAACGCGAGAAACAGGGCGAGCCACGCAACGACGGTTACGTCGCTGCCCGGATCGCACGTGGCGAGACCCGCGAGGACGACGATCGTGGCGAGCTGGCTTGCGAGGATCCAGCCGCGACGGCGTCCGAAGACCGGCGGTACGTAACGATCGAGCAATGGCGCCCACAGAAATTTGAATACGTAGGGCACGGTGAGCAGGGAAAACAGGCCGATCGTCTCGATATCCACCGCCGATACGGCGAGCCAGGCCTGCAAGGTCGTGTCGGTCAATGCAAACGGCAGCCCCGAGGCGAAACCGAGCGCCGAGATCACGCTGAGCCGCCGCCAACGTCCGTGTGCGCCGTCGCCGAACGCTTCGCCTGCGCGCCCGCTCATCGCGCACCGGCTCGCCGGTGCGCTTCGCCGGTGTCGCGGTCAAGGTCGGGCGTGGCTAACACTCGTTGATTTCTCCTGTAATCCAGGTGCCATCCGGCGGCCACGAAACCGGCCTTGCCGGGGCCCATTGCGCCGGGCCGGCGCGTGCTATTATTCCCGATCTGGACAACGACGACCCGCAATTCAGCGATCCGAGCGCCATGAACATGATCACAACACCGCGCGAATCACTCATCGACAACTTCGGCCGCCACGTCAACTACGTCCGCATCTCGGTCACGGACCGGTGCGATTTCCGTTGCGTGTACTGTATGTCCGAAGATATGCAGTTTGTTCCGCGCGCGCGCATTCTGACGCTCGAAGAATTAGCGCAGATTGCCACCGCGTTCGTCGAACTGGGGGTCGAACGGATCCGGATCACGGGCGGCGAGCCGCTCGTACGCCGCAACGTCGTGAAACTGATGGCGGATATCGCTGCGCTCGACGGGCTGCGCGAACTGACGATGACGACAAACGGCTCGCAACTGCCGCGTCTCGCCGTGCCGCTGCGCGAAGCCGGCGTCGCGCGCCTGAATATCAGCCTCGACTCGCTCGACCCGCGGCTGTTCCGGGAAATTACCCGCACCGGCGAGCTGAGTCAGGTGTTGGCCGGGATCGATGCCGCCCGCGCGGCCGGGTTCGAGAATATCAAGATCAACGCCGTAATCCTGAAAAACCGCAATCATCACGAGGTCATCCCGCTCGTTGATTACGCGAGCAGTCGCGGCATGGACATCTCGTTCATCGAAGAGATGCCACTCGGCGAGATCAGCGACCATGATCGCGCCGAAGCGTTCTACAGCAGTGATGAAATTCGCGCGGACCTCGCAAGCCGTTACACGCTCGTCGCCACGACCGAAGTCACCGGCGGTCCGTCGCGTTATTACCGCCTGTCCGAAACCGGCACGAAGGTCGGGTTTATTTCACCGCACAGCCATAATTTTTGCGATACCTGCAACCGGGTGCGGCTGACGGCCGAAGGACGTCTGTTGCTGTGCCTGGGACAGGAACATTCCGTCGACCTGCGCCAGGTCGTGCGCGCGCATCCCGGCGACATGGAAAGGCTGAAAGACGCGATCCGGGGTTCGATGGCGATCAAGCCGCAGGGCCACGAATTCAATCTGCACGAAAAACCGCTGATTTTCCGTCATATGAATGCGACTGGCGGCTAACAGCGCACGCAAGTATCGCGGGTCATACCTGCGCCGATCGATCTCGCGCAAGCTCCTCGCGCGCTGCTGCGTCGTGCTGCTCGGCGTTGTCGCGAGCGTCAACGTTGCGGCGCGTGACGACCGGATCCTGCGCTTCGCGGTGACGACCACGACGGACAATACGGGGCTCATCAGCCACCTTGTACCCTACTTTGAAAACCGTCACGGCTTCACGGTCCGCGTGATGGCCGGCGGCACCGGCAAAGCGCTGCGCCTGCTCGTGAACGGCGACGCCGACGTCGCGCTGACGCATGCCCCGGCACTCGAACAGCCCCTCGTCGATCAGGGTCTCGTGCTCGACCGTCAGGTGATCATGGCGAATGATTTTGTTCTCGTCGGTCCCGCGGACGACCCTGCCCGCGCCCGCACGGCGGAATCTGCCGCTGCGGCGCTCGCGGCGATCGCCCACGCACAGCGGCATTTCGTATCACGCGGAGACGAGTCCGGAACACATCTCCGGGAACGGCACCTGTGGCAATTGGCCGACGTTGAGCCCGACGGCAAGTGGTACATGGAAACCGGTCAGGGTATGGGCAAGACACTGCAAATCGCCGGCGAGTTCAGCGCCTATACGCTGAGCGACCGCGGCACCTGGCTGCGTTTCGGCGCCGCGACAGGACTTCAGTTATTGTTCACCGATCCGCCGAAGCTGCAGAACATCTACAGTGTGATGCGGGGAAATCCGAAGCACAATCCGAATATCAACGAACGCGGCGCGAAGGAACTCGCGACGTGGTTGCGCTCGGCCGAGGCGGCGGCGCTCATCGACGGCTTCCGTATCGACGGCGAACCGTTGTTCATACCTGTGGAGCGCACGCGGTAACGTCCCGCTGCCCGGAACGATGGACGATATATTCACCGCGAGTTCGCAAGCCCTGGCGATGTTGCTCGCCGGCGACGCCGAGTTGTGGTCGATAATCGCGGTATCGCTGTCGGTGTCACTGCGCGCGATCCTTTACGCGACGCCACCGGCTGTCGGTCTCGCGTTCGTGCTCGCGTACTGTCGCTTTCCCGGACGCCGGCTGTGGATCGTGTTGTTCAATACGCTCATGGCGGTGCCGGCGGTCGTCGTCGGGCTCACGGTGTACCTGTGCCTGTCGCGCAACGGTCCGCTGGGCGATCTGCGCTTATTGTTTACCCAGCAAGCGATGATCATCGGCCAGGTGATCCTGTGTTTCCCGCTGCTCGTTGCGATGAGCCATGCGGCGTTTCAGTCGCGTGACCAGCGTGCGTGGGAAACCGCGCTGACGCTTGGCGCGAGTCCGTGGCGTGCCTTGCGAACGGTCATTTACGAAGTGCGTTTCGGTCTGATCGCCGCTATCGTCGCCGCGTTCGGCCGCATCGTCGCGGAGGTCGGGTGCTCGATGATGGTCGGTGGTAACATCCTGCATCACACGCGCAACATTCCGACCGCGATCGCGCTGGAAACGAGCAAAGGCGCTTTCGCCCAGGGTATCGCACTCGGTGCCGTACTGCTCGTATTTGCGCTGAGCCTGAACCTGACCCTGAATGTGCTCCAAGGAAGCGGCGAAACTCACAACCAATGAATCGAAACGAGTCACGTCCCACCGTCAGCATCCGCGGCCTCGAATTATCATTTGGTAACCGGCGTGTCCTCGCGTTCGATGCGCTGGATCTCGACGCCGGTACGATCGTGTTATTGAGCGGCCCGAACGGTTCGGGCAAGACCTCGCTGCTGAAAATCCTCGCCGGACTTGTCAAGCCGCAACACGCGACGATTGCGTGCGACGGATCCGCGATGTCGATCCGTGCGGCAATGGCGTTCTGGCGGGGCCGGCATATTTACTTGCACCAGCAGCCTTACCTGTTCGACACGACCGTCGCGGCAAACATCGGCTACGGCCTGAAACTCCGTGGCCAGGGCCGGGTTCAGCGCGAACTGCAGATCCAGGCCGCGCTCGAATGGGCGGAACTCGACCATCTCGCCGATCGACCGACCCACATGCTCTCGACCGGCGAGCGCCAGAGGATCGCCCTGACCCGGGCAAAATTGCTGAATCCGAACGCCCTGCTCGTCGACGAGATCATCGCGAACATGGATGCCGCATCGCGCGCCCGTAGCCGCGAGCTGTTGCTCGAACTGAGCCGTGCCGGGGTTACGATCGTGATCGCGAGTCATGAAACGGGCCAGTTCGACGACATCGCCGACGCGCATCTCGTGCTCGAAGACGGTCGCCTCGTATCCGGACACGCCGGCGCCGAGATCATTCCCATCGGTCGCCGGCAACAATCCTGAGCATTCGCGACGTATGAACGAAACTCCCATCACCGGCGTCATCCTGGCCGGCGGGCTCGGTACTCGCCTCAGCGGCGACGACAAGGGGCTCGTCGCGATCGGTACGCGTCCGATGGTATCCCACGTGATTGAACGTTTCGCACCGCAAGTGAGTACGCTGATCATCAACGCGAACCGTAACCTCGGGCGGTACCGCGATTTCGGCTTTCCGGTAATTCCCGATGCCATCGGGGATTACCCCGGCCCGCTCGCGGGGATCGGTGCCGCGCTCGCACATACCGGTTCGGGACGCATTGCGTGCGCACCGTGCGACTGCCCGTTCCTGCCAACGGATTTCGTGGCGCGGCTCGTATCCGCGATGGACACGGCCAGTGCCGAAGTCGCTTATGCCGTCAATAGCGGGCGACCTCAGCCCGTATTCGCCGTGCTCGACTGTTCCTTGCTCGAGTCACTGACAACTTACGTCAACGAGGGTGGTCGCAAAATCATGAACTGGTATCGTGCGCTCGATGCGGTCGCCGTGGACTTCGGCGACGACCCGGGCGCGTTCGCGAATATCAACACGAATGCCGAGCTCGCCGAGGCAGAACAGCGGCTTCTCGGCGCATGAAGACCCTGCGTTATCGGGGCGTTCCCGTGATCGGTTTCGCGGGCTACAGCGGCAGCGGCAAGACGACGCTGATCAGCCGGCTCATCCCGGAGCTTCAGCAGCGGGGTTTACGCCCGGCGGTCGTCAAGCACGCCCACCACGAGTTTGATATCGATACGCCCGGCAAGGACAGTTACGAGATCCGCAAGGCCGGCGCAACGCAGATTATCGTCGGCTCCGCGCATCGCTGGGCCCTCATCACGGAAACCGACAATACCGCGGAAGCCGATCTGTTGACGTTTCTCGCGCAACTGAATCTGTCCGGGACGGACATTATTCTCGTCGAAGGGTTTCGCGACATCGCGTTCCCCAAAATCGAACTGATTCGCGCCGCCGAGGCACGCGCTGCGTTCTATCTCAATGACGACTACGTGATTGCCGTCGCCAGCGACGCGCCGCTCCCGGAGAGCACGACGATCCCGTCGTTTTCCCTCCACGACACGGACGGCCTTGCCGGGTTTATCGCCGGCTATTGTCAGCGCGCAGTCGCAAGCGACTAGATCCCGGCAGGCGTGGTCAAGCTCCGGGAATTTTCGGACAATACACGCTGCGCTTCCCTACCCGTGCCGTGAAGAGTAATCCGATGACAAAACAAACGATCACCGCCGCCCCGAATTGTGACGACGACTACGATGCGGCGTCGCTGAGCTGCGACGAAGCGTTGCGGCAAATCCTCGAACGGATACAGTCGGTCGGCGAAACGGCAACGTTACCGTTACGCGAAACTCTCGGCCGGGTTCTCGCGCGCGCCATCGTTTCCCCCATCGACGTGCCCTCGCACCGGAATTCCGCGATGGACGGTTACGCGGTTCGAACCGAAGACCTCCCGGCCACGGGTGTCAGGCGATTGCGGGTCGTGGGTCACTCATTCGCCGGCAGGCCTTACGCCGGCGCCGTCGGCTCGAATGAGGCCGTCCGCATAATGACCGGCGCCGTCGTCCCGCCCGAGACGAACGTCGTGGTGATGCAGGAACAGGTGGAAACGGACGGCGACTGCATCGTCATCGACAACCGCCACGCCGACGGTCAGAACGTACGTGCGGCCGGCGAAGACATCCGCGAAGGGACGACGGTGCTCGAATCCGGCCGAATTATTTCACCCGCCGACCTCGGCCTGATTGCATCACTCGGTATCGGTGACGCCGAGGTATACCGCCGCGTACGCGTCGCATTTCTCTCCACGGGAGATGAATTACGCGGCGTCGGCGAGCCACTGGCGGCCGGCGAAATTTACGACAGCAATCGTTACACGCTGCACGGGATGCTGACCCGACTCGGAATTGAAATCATCGACCTCGGGGTCGTCGTCGACGAACGGGACGCGGTGCGCGCGGCGCTTCACGAAGCGGCGAATCGCGCCGATGTCGTGATCAGCTCGGGCGGAGTTTCCGTCGGTGAAGCGGACTACATCAAGGAAATCCTGCGCGAAATCGGCCAGGTCGGATTCTGGAAAGTCGCGATGAAACCGGGTCGGCCGCTCGCATTCGGTCACATCAATGACGCCGTGTTCTTTGGCCTGCCGGGAAACCCGGTATCCGTCATGGTCACGTTCTACCAGTTCGTTCAGCCGGCGCTGCGGAAGATCATGGGCGCGGAACCTCAGCCCGCTGTGCTGATCAAGGCGACCGCGGGCAACGTGCTGAAGAAGCGCCCGGGCCGGGTCGAGTACCAGCGCGGCATTCTCACGATGGGGAGCGACGGCCAGGCCATCGTCCATACGGAATCGGATCAGGGTTCCGGGATCCTAAGTTCGATGTCGAATGCAAACTGCTTCGTCGTGTTGCCCATGGACAGCGGTCGGGTCGAACCCGGAGAACCCGTTGACGTCCAGCTCTTCCACGGACTCATGTAGCACGGCAAACGCGCCGGGTGCCGAAACGCCGCTGCGAGAAAATGACGCGCGGCTCAGACCTCGATTGCCATGCCGTCGTAGGACACTTCCCATCCGCGCGCTTCCGCCTCACGGCGCTCGGGCGTGCCGTCGATAAGGATCGGGTTCGTCGTGTTGATGTGGATGAACACCTTCCGTGCGATATCCAGATCCGCGAGCGCCGCCATCGTACCCGTGTCGCCGGAAACACTCATATGTCCCATCCGTTTGCCGGTTTTCGTTCCGACCCGCTCGCGAACCATTTCGTCATCAACCCATAGCGTGCCATCAAAGAAGACGAGCGGCGCGCCGCGCAGGCGCCCGGCGAGTTCGTCGGTCATGCGCGCGCACGCCGGCATGTAGAAAAACTTCGTCTGCCCGTTGTCGTCCTGGACCTCGAGCGCGATCGTGTCCTCATCGACGGTACCAAAATTCTCTCCCTGTGATTCGTCTTCGAGCCACAGGGCAACCTTCCCCGGTACGGCGAACGGGATGATCGTAATGCCGAGTGGCGTGTCGTCCGCACCGACGAGTGCGAGCGGCTCGTCGAGTACCATCGCGCGACGGTCGACGAACGCCGGATTCAGGACGTTGAATATGGAATTCGCCGCCAGTACCGACAGCACGCGCGGTGTCGCGTAAAGATTGAACGCCTGGGACTCGCGCAGATTCAGCAGGCCGGCGACGTGGTCGACGTCTGCATTCGTGAGCACGACGGCCCGGATCGGGCTCGCGCGCAATGCGCCGGAGGGGTGCAGGATATCGTTGTCAAAGATCTGCTGGCGCAAATCGGGGGAGGCATTGAACAACACCCAGTCTTCCCCGTTAGCGCTGAGCGCAATCGACGATTGCGTACGCGGTGGCGCGGCGGGGTCGCCGGTACGTGCGCGCCGGCTGTTCGGGTGGTTGCAGTTCCACTGCGGATATCCGCCACCCGCGGCGGAACCAAGAACTCGAATATGCATTGTCTTACCCGTTGTCGGTTGTTGTCGCGCGCGATGACCGGTGCCGGAATACGGGCGCGGCGCGTCGTGTTAGTGTCAGCCGCCGGTCGTGCCCGGCGTGTTTTCCGCCACCCAGCGATGGCCTTCGTTCAGCACTTCCTTTTTCCAGAACGGTGCACGCGATTTCAGATCTTCCATGATGAACCGGCTCGCCTCGAACGCGGCCGCGCGATGCGCGGACCACACGGCCACGAGCACGATCGGATCCCCCGGTAGCAGTTCTCCGACCCGGTGAATCACGAGTGTCTCGAGCAAATCCCAGCGCTCACGGGCATTGTTACAGATCGCGTCGAGATGCTGCTCGGTCATACCGGGGTAATGCTCGAGTGTCATCGCACGCACCGGATCGCCCTCGTTGAAATCGCGCATCGTGCCGACGAACACGGCACTCGCCCCGCACTTGCCACGCAGCGACGGGTTTTCCCGTTCAAACGCCGCGAGCTCCTGCCACGGCTCAAACGGCCCCTCGGCGACTCTGACGGTCACCCGGCGCCCCCCGTGACCGGCGGGAAATAGGCCACTTCGTCGCCGTCCGCGAGCGCCGTATCGGCGTCGCAGTACGTCATGTTCCGCGCCACGAGTACGCCGGACGGCAGCGTCGCCTCACCACTGAGTTCGGTCCACGCGGTCGCGACGGTCAGACCGTCGCGATACGGCAGGCTTGCCTCGCGCCGGCCCAGGGACTCGGCTAAACTTGCGAACAACTTGACTCTGATACTCATCTGCACCCTTGCGCCGTGATTGCGATTACCGGGCGAACACCCGACCGGAACAGTTTAGCGCAACGAAGCCAACCGGATCATTATGACGGAACTGACCCATTTCGATGAGCGCGGCCGGGCGCATATGGTTGACGTCGGCGGCAAGGCCGTCACGTCGCGCCGCGCGATAGCCGAGGGCCATATTACGATGGCGCCGGCAACGCTGGAGTTGATCATTGCCGGCAATCACAAGAAAGGTGATGTCATCGGCATCGCACGTGTGGCGGGCATCATGGCGGCGAAGAAAACGGCGGATCTGATCCCGTTGTGTCATCCGCTCGGACTGACCCGAGTGGCGATCGAGTGCGAACCCGATCCCGAACACGACCGGGTAATGTGCCGCGCAACAGCCGAGACGCAGGGCCAGACCGGGGTGGAAATGGAGGCGTTGACAGCCGTCAGCGTCACCCTGCTGACAATCTACGACATGTGCAAGGCCGTCGATCGCGGCATGACCCTGTCCGGGGTCCGGCTCATCGAAAAATCCGGCGGCAAGTCGGGTACCTGGCAGCGCGCGGACGATACCTCGGCCTGAGCGGACGGCAACGGCTCAGTCGTATTTGATGTATTTGAAGCGCGGATCGTCGGGCGTACCTTCGAGTGCCGCCCCCTCCTCCGCACCGGGCTGCCACATGACGACGTCCTCTATTTTTCTTGCGAGTTCGAAATCCTTGTCGGTGATCCCTTTCGCCGCGTGGTTCTGCAGTTTCACATTGACGAACGCATAGGAAACCGTCATGTCCGGGTGATGCCAGCCGGCTTCGGCCAGGTGCCCGACCGTATTGACCACCATCAGCGTCGACTTCCAGCCCGACGTTTTGTACTTGCGCCTGATCCAGCCGTCACTGTAAGTCCAGTGCGGCAATTCCTCGCTGAGGCGAGCCGCAATTTCGTCGTCTTCGTACACTTCATCGTGTTGTTTTTTACGCCATCCCACGAGTACTTCCCTCCATTGTCAGATCGTTCGCGATCGCAGCGTGCGCGCTGTCGATGCACATCCGAATCGTTGTTACCGCGCTCGCTGAGACGACCCCGGCGCGACCACCGGCGTCACACAACGCGCCGCGAAAACCGAGATAATCGGCGCCGAGCGCAAGCAAGGGCGTGATGTCCTCGACCGTCAGGCTGCCGGCCAGGCCGCAGAGCAACCCGCGGGTTTGCACGTTGTCGACGAAATCCGCGAGTTCCGTCCGCGTGCGGATAGCCCGCAGCGAACCGCTGTGCTTGTCCGCAGTATCGAGCATCATGCCGTGGATCCCCGTCGCCGCCCAGGCCGCAATCGCGTTCGTGTCCGGCGGCGCCTCGGCAAAACACACGAGTATGATCCGCGGCCCGCACGCGCAACACGCCGAGATCGCGTGCAACAGTTCGCGCTTCACTTGCGCCGCGTAAATCCCGATTTTGACGTACGGCACCGTGGTTTCGGCAAGCGCCGCAACCCGCGCAGGCATGCAGCCCGGATCGTCCCAGCAATCCCCGATTGTCGCGCTGACGGGAACATTGCCCTCGACGTCGCGAAGCCAATTCACGACCCGTGCGACCTCGGCGGGCGCAACCGCCCCCAGTGCGCCCGTGCGTGGTTCCTTCATGTCGATCCAGTTTGCACCGGCTGCGAGCGCGATCTTCGCTTCGGCAAGGTCGCGTGTACTGGCCAGAAACGCCGTCACGGCTGTAATGCCCGGGAAATATCGTGGCGTTCGTGGGCCTGAATCGCCGCGGTGATCCACTGCCAGGCAGTCAGCTCACGCGGGCCGGCGGTTTTCTCGACGGCAATTTGAAGATAGGCGATTTCCTGCGTGACTTTCGCCGGATCGAGCCAGTCGAGGCGGGTGTAAAGGATCGCCGCCTCAAGTACGGCGGACTGCGCGCGGTTGTACCCGAGGGGGGCGCGATGACATTGTTCGGCAACCGTTGCGAGCCGAAACGTCGGGCGCACGGCATCGTCCTCGCAGTGTGTGACGGAGAGTTCGCGATGGACGAGAACGTCCGCCAGGCGGAACCCCGGCACGTGTTCGGTGGCGACGATCGGCCACGTCCTGCGTCCGGTCAGACACCCGGCAATCACCGTCACATTATCGGTGATGTTGATCACGGCGAACGGTTCGCGGCGGAGGTTTTCGAGCGTCGTCGACGGCACGAACGGCGCCAGCGTTACGACGTCACCGTCGATGCGATACCCCATCGGAGTGAGGTGCGCGCCACCGGAGCGGTCGCGGGTCGACACAACGGCTTCGTAAATCATTGCTGCAGTGCGCTCACCGTGCCCGGTCGACGCCAGCGGACAGCAAGGCGCTGGTCTATTTCAACCATCGGCAACGGCTGCGTGAAACCAGTTCCCGTGCGATTTCGCGCGGTGCCGCGCAGGCCGTTGCGAAGGCATCGTTAAGTATTTGAAACTTAAAATAATTATCGACTTCATAATCGGCCGGGTGTGGCACGTGAACTGCATGGACAAGGTGAGCGCCGCTGGCCAGGGCCGCGTCGCCGATCAACCACAACCCGGTCATTTGACCGCAAAACAGGAGTTAGCACAATGCAGTGGGAAGCCCCTTCTTTTGACGATATCCGCTTTGGTTTCGAAGTGACGATGTACATCAACAATCGTTGATGACCGTACCCGGGGTCGGTTCGCCGGCCCCGGGTGATTCGAGCTTCGCCCAGACACCACAACAGGCCCACCAGTATCGTGCAATTCGCCGTCCGCAAACCCGTCCAGTCAACCGAACCCGCGTGGGATCGCGCCACTTTCGAACAGCGCCTGCGCGACAAGGAACGCTTCTATCATATCCAGCACCCGTTCCATGTCCGCATGAATACCGGCGGCCTGCCGCGCGAAGCCGTTCTCGGCTGGGTCGCGAACCGCTTCTATTACCAGACGAGTATTCCGATCAAGGATGCCGCGGTCATGGCAAACTGCCGCGATCGCGATACGCGGCGCCTGTGGGCGCAACGCATCCTCGACCACGACGGGATTGACGGCGACGAAGGCGGCATCGAAGCGTGGCTGCAACTCGGCGATGCGGTCGGCCTGAGTCGCGAGGAACTGCTCGATGAACGACACGTGCTGCCGGGTGTGCGTTTCGCCGTTGACGCGTATGTGAATTTCGCCCGCGCGGCGACATTCGAAGAGGCCGCGTGTTCATCGCTGACTGAACTGTTCGCGCCGACGATCCATCAGCGCCGGCTCGACAACTGGCCGGCGATCTACCCGTGGATCGATGCGCGCGGTTATACGTATTTTCGCAAACGTCTCAGCGAGGCGCGCCGCGACGTCGAACACGGCCTCGCCGTCACGCTCGATCATTTTCGTTCACGCACGGAGCAGGAGTACGCGCTCAACATCCTCCAGTTCAAGCTCGATATTCTGTGGACCATGCTCGATGCGATGTGGATGGCCTATATCGAGCACAAACCACCGTTTTACTGTTGCCAGTCATGAAGACCACGTTATCTATGACGAGCATTCCATCGCTCGCCCCGACGTTTCGCTTCCAGTGGGAAGAGGCACAGGAGTGCTATGTCATTCTGTATCCCGAAGGCATGGTAAAACTGAGCACGAGCGCCGGCGAGATCATGCGCCGTTGTGACGGCACGCAAACCGTCGCGGCAATCATCGAATCACTCGGGCAGGCATTTCCGGGCGCGGACCTGGCTGGCGACGTGACAAAATTCCTGGAGGTCGCCTACGGCAATGGCTGGCTCAAAGACAAGCCCGATCGGTAAACCACTGTGGCTCCTCGCGGAGCTGACCTACCGCTGTCCGTTACAGTGCCCGTATTGCTCGAACCCGGTTGAGATCGCGAAGTACCGCGACGAACTGACGACCGATGACTGGTTTCGGGTGCTCCGCGAAGCGCGGAAAATGGGCGCCACCCAGCTCGGCCTGTCCGGCGGCGAACCGCTTGTGCGCACCGATCTGGAGGAAATCATCGCCGAAGCCCGGCGACTCGGCTATTACAGCAACCTGATCACGTCCGGGGTTGGCATGGATGAAGCACGCATCGCCGGCTTCAAACGCGCCGGGCTCGACCACATCCAGATCAGCTTTCAGGCCAGTGACGAAGAGCTGAACAATTACCTCGGCGGGACGGATTCGTTCCGGCACAAACGGGAAATGGCCCGGCTCGTAAAGCAATACGAGTATCCGATGGTGCTGAACATCGTAATCCACCGGCAGAATATCGACGAAATCGAAAATATCATCCTGATGACCGACGAGCTGAACGCCGACTACGTCGAGCTCGCGAGCACGCAATATTACGGCTGGTCGAAGCTGAACGCCGCACACCTGCTGCCAACACGCGAACAGCTGAAACGCGCGGAAGCAATCGCGCACGATTACCAGGAGCGGTTTCGCGATCGCATGCGGATTATCTACGTCGTTCCCGACTACTACGAGGACCGGCCGAAAGCCTGCATGAACGGCTGGGGATCGATTTTCCTCACCATCGCGCCGGACGGTTCCGCCCTGCCCTGTCACGCCGCGGGACAATTACCCGGGATCACGTTTCCAAACGTTCGGGATTCCAGCATCGAAGCAATCTGGAACGACTCCGATGCGTTCAACCGGTTTCGCGGTTTCGACTGGATGCGCGAGCCCTGCCGGAGTTGTCCGGAGAAGACGAAGGATTTCGGCGGCTGTCGTTGCCAGGCCTATATGATGACCGGCGATGCCCGTAACGCGGACCCCGTGTGCGCGAAGTCACCGCACCATGCAGCACTCGTCGCCGAGGTCGATGCGCTCATCACCAGCGGCGATCCGGACGCGGTGAAGACCGCGCCGCTCATGTTTCGCAACATGAAAAATTCGCGGGCGCTCGAAGAAAAAAGCTGAGTTTCGCTTGCGCTCGAATTGCCGCGCGATCATGCCTTCCGTTCAGGCGCCGTAACGCACCGCCCAGGCAACTTCCATCGCCTGCCGATTCTCGCGTACATCGTGCACGCGAAAAATGTCGACCCCGGCAAGCGTCCCCAGGGTTGTCGTCGCGCACGTCGCGCCGACGAGGTCCTTGAACGCGGTCTCGCGACAGATTGCACCCATGAAACGTTTGCGGCTCGTGCCGAGCATAAGCCTGAAACCGAGTGCCTTGAAACGCTGCAGCTGGTGCAGAATCTCGAGGTTGTGGCGCTTCGATTTACCGAAGCCAATTCCCGGATCGACGATGATATTCCCGCGCGCAACACCGGCCCGCATGGCGCGCTCGGCACGCTCGGCGAGAAACTCGCAAACTTCCCCGACAACGTCCGTATAGGCTGGATCGTTTTGCATCGTCGCCGGCGTACCGCGCATGTGCATCAACACGATCGGCACGTCTCGCGACGCGGCAACGCGCAGCATGTCAGGGTCCGTGCCGCCGGAAATATCGTTGATCATCGTGGCGCCGGCAGCGACCGCCCGGTCGGCGACATCCGCCACCCGCGCATCGATGCTCAGGGCGCACGCCTCGCGCAATTCACTTTTCAGACTTTCGATGACCGGCAGAACCCGCGCCAGCTGATCGGCGGCGTCCACCGGCTGCGCGCCCGGCCGGGTCGATTCACCGCCGATGTCGATAATCGCCGCGCCCTCCGTGACCATACGTCGTGCATGCGCAACGGCGCGACTGGCGTCGAAAAACTCACCGCCATCAGAGAAGCTGTCCGGTGTAATGTTCAGGATACCCATGATCACCGGCATCGCGGGCTGTGACCCGATGCTCACGAATTCACTCCACGGCCCATGAATAATGCCGGGCACCCGGTTCGGTCCATTACCGGCTCACCCGGGTCAGCATGTCATCGGCGGCATCGAGAAGCGCTTCGGTCATCAGCGACTCACCGGATAAATGTCCGGCGGTACGCAGGATCTTCAGCGTCGACTGCGGGAGCGCACGATGCAGCGCCCAGGCCGCGTCCGGCGTGCACGTCAGATCGCGCTGGCCATGAATGATGGACACGGGTACGTCCGGCAGCAGGTGCACGTTATCGAGCAACTGGTTTTCGGCAATGAAATAGCCGTGATACGCGTAGTGGAACTCGATGCGCGTTTTCGCCATCGTCGTCGTCATGGATTCTTCGCCCTCGCCGCCGACGTTATCGATGGCATAGCACACCACCTCGCCCGACCAGCGTGCCCAGGCGCGGGCGACTGCTTCGGCCAACGTTCGGTCCTCACCGAATACCGCGTTGTAGAGATGTTCGATCATGTTCGCCGGTTTGCCGACGACTTCCTCGAATTCGTGCCAGCCCCGTGGCAACAGGCGATTCGCACCGGCGGAGAAAAACCACTCCACATCGCGGCGGCGCGCAAGAAAAGTACCGCGCAGAACCATTCCGAGCACGCGGTCCGGGAACGTCTGCGCGTAGTACAGCGCCAACGCCGCGCCCCACGAGCCACCGAAAACGACCCAGCGTTCGATCCCCAGGTGTTCACGTACGCGTTCCAGATCGCTCGCCAGCGCCTGCGTCGTGTTGCCGTTCACCCCGCCAAACGGCGTTGATTTGCCGGAACCGCGCTGGTCGACGAGGACGCTGCAATACTTGTCCGGATCGAAAAACTGGCGGTGACCCGGTTTACAGCCCGACCCGGGGCCGCCGTGTAAAAACACGACCGGCACGCCGTCGGGCTTGCCACCCGTTTCGAGATAAATTTCGTGGCCGTCGCCGACGTCGAGCATTTCGCTGCGCGTCGGACTCATGGCGGGATACAGTGCACGCATAGTGGGTATTTATTCCGTGTGCCACGGGGGCGGTTGCCGGCAGTTGTCACAGCGTTCGCTGTGGTGGAGTCAGGCGGTGCCGCGGCTGTGAGCCGGACGGCAGGCCGTCGGCATAGCGGACGCGGTAGCAGGTGCTGCGTTTCAGATCTCTTCGAGTATCGCCTGGCGTCTGCTGTTGAATTCCGCGTCTGAAATCACGTTTTTCTCTTTCAGTTCCTGCAGCGTCGCGAGCCGTGATTCCAGATCCCGAACCTGGGCACCTCCACCCGATTTCATATCTTCGAGCTCCTTGCGCAGGCGCGCCATTTCCTCGCGCATTTGCCGCCGCTCTACCGTCAGCTTCGCCGCTTCGGATTTTACTTTTGCCTCGCGTTTACGCTCTTCGTCGGGGATCAATGAGTCCTGGTACGCAGCGCTTGCGGTCGTAACATCGATTTGAACCCAGTCCGGGCGGTCGGCGCCACGGTCGGCGCTGAGCTGCACGCCCGGGGTCGTGACGATTCTCCCGGGCATTTTCGCCTTGTCGTCACGGCCGCCGTGATCGAAGTTCAAGTCCGAATAGTCGTCGAGCACCCCGTAAGCACCCTCCGCCTGACGTTTGCCGCGGTCCTTGCGTACCTGGTAGCTGCCGATGATCAGGTTCAGCTTGTCGTTCGCGTAAAACACGCGTCCCGAGGTCCAGTATTTTTCCCGCGCGATGTCGAACGCCACGGCGCCGTAGCCTTTTACATTGAATACAACGTCTTCGTCGGGCTCGGCCTGCGCGAGCGCTTCGGCGATATAGCGAAAGATTGTCGAGACTTCATCGGCACTGAACACCGGTACGGCTTCTTCGTTGCGAAAAAAACCGCCGTCGACCCACAATTCGAGTGATTTCAGCGCGTCCCGAACCTCCGCGACGTCGAGAATGACCGGGTGCTGGTTTTTCGGCAGGCCGGCCATATCTTCGCTCTGTGGCGACAGCGCGACGTGTTGTTCCTGCAGGCGCCAGACGTAGCGATTGATTTTTGTACTCTTGAAGAAATCCGGGATCAAATCAAGCGCCGCCACCGACGTACTGCCGCCGAGCACGACACACACGATGAGCAGACGAACGAGTTGTTTGGCGAGAGCGTTGCGAGATGAAACCATACTGCAGGGCCTGTCCGGGGGTGCCCGGGATTATATGAAAAATAGCGCGGCGGATGTAGTTTGAACGCTCTATAGACCACCGCGGCGCAAAAGAGTGCCGCTGCCGCCGCGCGCATGGAGCGCGGCCAATCGCGCGGCGCGCGCCTACATCAGATCGCCACCGCCAATGCCGTAACGGGCCCGCTCCTGCTGCACCGTGGCGGTGAATTCGCGCAGATGGTCCGCGTAAGCACGCCAGCGCGCAACGGACGTCGCATAGACCGGCTGGCGCACCTGCCAGTTGCTTGCGGTTTTCACGCCCCGCTCCACTTTGTGGAATTCGAGACACCGCGGATCCCACTCGAGGTCGAGCGCGGCGATCAAGTGCCGCGCCGTGCGCTCGTGATCCTGCACGAGATCGGCGTAGTCGATGATGTGGGTGAATGCCGGTTCGGCGCCGAGCCAGTGATCGACCAGGCGTTCATGCTGGACATAACAATGCGCGATGTCCGGTAATCGCCACGCGTATTCATGACGATCGCGGAAATACTGAAAATATATCGACAGCGCGACGTCGCGGGGATCACGGCGACAAATGACCACGTGCGCACGCCGGAAGAGACTGCGAAACAGACCGACGTGCTTGTAGTTGACCGGCATTTTGTCGGTCACACGAAGCGCGCCCGCACCATGGCGATCGAGCAGTTCGAGATACTGTCCGACAATCTGCGCCGCGAGATCACCGTTCATGTGCCGCCAGCACGCGGGATAGGTATCATCCGAGGCAGTCAGCACGGGCAGGTGCCGGACCAGCATCGGAAAAAACGCGAGTTCTCCGGCACCGGCGGCACGGCCGTGGGCAGCAATGATCTGCTCGGTCAGCGTGGTACCCGATCGTGGCATACCCACGACGAGTACGGGCTTGTCACTGTCAGACGCCACGATGTCGGTTCGTTGCAGCGCCGGCGCGGAAAATGTCTCGATCAGCGCGTCCGTTTCCGCTTCCGCGGCGTCACGGTCGTAGTGCAATGCGCGCGCGTGCAGGCGATTCCCGGTCGCGTAATGCGTGAACGCGTGTTCATACTCACCGACATCGTCGTAAATCTTGCCGAGTGCAAAATGCACCGGTTCCGCCCGCGCGTCGGTGTCGGACAATTCTTCCAGCGCGTGCCGTAATTTTGCCACGAGCGGATCATTCGCATCGGTAAAGCGGCGCAAGCGTGACAAGCCGAGCGCCGCCGCGGTCGTCTGCGGAAAACGCTCGAGCGCGACGTGATAAAGCGCTTCGGCGTCGGTCAACTTGCCCGCATCGTGCAGGATCCTCGCACGCGTCACTACCGCCGGCGCAAATTGCGGATGGTCGCGTTCGGCCTGTTCCAGCAGTTCCGCGGCGGCGTCCGACTGACCGTCACGGTGCAACACCTCGGCGAGTTCGACCGCAACTTCGGGTTCGTCGTGACCCCGCTTGCGGTATTCACGGTAGTGCCGGATCGCATCGCCCGCAAGACCGACACCCGACTCGATACGCGCGAGTTCCAGGTATGTCCGCGCCGTCTCCGGCTGCAAGCTGCGTGCGGCCTCGAATGCGCGGCGGGCCGCGGCCCAGTTGCCGATGTCGCGCAACGCAACGCCGAGATTGAACTGCGCTTCCGCGAAGCCCGGCTCACGCAGCACGAGTCGGCCGAGTTCGGCAATGGCCTCGGCGAGCTTGCCACGCTGATACAGCACACTGCACAGGTTGTAGTGCGCCTGTCCGTAATCGGGCTGCAAGGCCGTGACCGACCTCAGCGTTCGCTCCGCCGCCGCGAGGTCGCCCTGGCTCAGATAGATACCGCCGAGGTCGCTCAGGTATTCGATGTTGTCGGGCTCGATAGCGCACGCGCGTTCGAGCGCTGCGGATGCCTCGACGAGATCGCCAAGCTGGAACGACGCGCCGGCGAGCGCGTGCCATACCGGCGCCAGCGAGGGCTCCTTGTGCGTGACCTTGCGAAAGTACGTGCGCGCCTCACCGAATGCCCCGCGCGCCTGCGCTGCCGCCGCCAGCGCCAGCCAGCGTTCGATTGCAGCGGCGACCGAAGCTTTGCGGTTCGATGGCGCTGAACGCGCTGCGCTTTTGCGTTTTCTTCCCATGCGTGGATTATTCCAGACATCCGTCGATGACCGTCGCCGTCGGTCGCTCGCGGATCGTACCCGGGTCGCGGGCTCGCGGACCGGCCAAAAAAAAAGGCGCATCAATCGATGCGCCCTTTTTAAGCCGCGCGAAGCGCGCGGTGTGTTACCAGAACAGGAACGTTCCGAGGCTGAAGACGTCGGCTTCCGTGTTGAAACCGCCGGATGCACCCAGCGAACCGAACTCGTTCTCGACGTTGCTGTACTCGGCGATGAGTTTCAGCCACGAGTTGACATCGTGGTAGACACCCACAGTCCACATGCTCAGGTCTGCGTCGCGGGTCGCGGCCAGGCCGGAGGCGACATCAGCGTCGTAACCGTCTTCGGTGGATTCACCGTAGCTGCCGGCGACTTTCGTTTTGCCGTTGAACGTGTAGCTACCCTGAACCATGAAGCCGTCGTTGTCGGCTTCCTGGCAGGTGTTGCCCGTCACGTCGCAGCGCGTACCGCCGACGAACTGCAGCGAGCGGCCGAGACCGTCACCCGTGTAGTAGTAACCGAGTACGTTCCACGGTCCGAGTTTCAGGTCGCCACCAGCGCCGAAGCCGCTGACCGTAACGTCCGACGATGCGCCCGTGAGCGAGGACTCGATGTCCTGCCACAAACCGTCCATCCAGATCTGGAAGCTGCCGTTGTCAAACGTCGTCGTGTAGCTGATCTCACCTTCGAAACGCGGGGTATCCGTCTCGTCGAGGATGTTACCCAAGGCCATTTGTTCGCGGCTCGGATCATACAGGCCGACTTCGATCTGCAGCCCGTTGATGTTCGGGGTCTTGTACGAGAAGCGCGCGTTGAAGTTCGGGTACGTGTAACCGCGTCCGATACGGCCGGCAGTGGTGCCACCGCTGGAACCTGTCGGTGCGCCGACGCCGAACAGCGTCTGGTCTTTCAGGATCGCCTGGCGTCCGAAGATGGACAGCGTGCGGCCGAAGCTGAACGTACCGAAGTCGCCGTCAACGTTCACGACGACTTCACGCATGTCGATGCTCGAACCCTGAATCCCCGGCGCCGAACGCAGGCCGCCAACGGCGTAGACCTGGTTCTTCACGTTGCCGTTCTGAATTTCCGGCGCGAAGCTGAAGCGACCCGTGGCGGTAAGTCCGTTCACAGTGGGGCTCTTCACGTTGAAGCTGAAGAACGCCGGCAGGAAGCCCGTCTGTACGCGCTGCTGATCGATGTCCGGGGCAAGCACGGGGGCTCCGCCGACCGTGGCCGGTTCATAACCCAAAGCCGTGTAACCCGCGTCGCCATCGGTGATCGTGTAGAACGCGTTGATGTTGCCGTCAAAGCTGACTTCCCATCCGTTGTCACCACCTACGACGACCACGGCGTCGGCCGTTGCGCTGAGGCCTAAGCTGACCGCAGCGATGCTCATCGCCGTTGCCAGTTTGGTCTTTTTGAATTGTTTCGCCATCACTTCCTCCTAGATAAGGAATCTTAAATTTTGCTTAAGTCCTCAAACTCCCCCGCTTACCCTGCATCCCCCTAGCGTCCCGGCCGGTTCAACCCCATGAACAAGAAATGCGGTGCGAAGATTTCAGTTGCGAAATGTAAACCATGGGAGTGTTGCGTGCAAGCACATTTGCAACAAAAACACGGAAACACAGCGGCTTACGGGCAAAAATCTGTCTCTTTTTAACCACGATTCAATTCGCCTGCGTATGGGAAGCCGCTCGCCAACGCGCCGTGTGCACCATTCGTGATCACGTTCAACCGCCGCCTTTCTGAAAGGCGCGGTCAAAATACTCAAAGAATTCAGCACGTTGTTCCACGGTCCAGCCGGTAAACCGGAACGTGATGTCGATGTAGGGGATCCGCAGACTCGCGAGTTTGCGGATTTGCTCCGGCGAGATCGCTATCTCGAGTGTGCGCCCGTCGTCGCGACTGACGCCAACCCGATGGGGGTCCAGTTGCCGCCACGACGGTTCAATGCGAGGCAGGATGCGAAAGAAATCACTGTGGGACAGGCCGTATTCACGCGTGAACTCGAACTCGGGCAGGGCATCTTCCATCGTCGCCGGCCGTGTATCGCGGAATCCGCTAGCCGCCAGCGACCGGCGGCCAGATCGCCAGCGTGTCGCCATCGCGCAGCGTCCCGCGCCCGCGCTCGTCCGGTTCGAGGTACACGCCGTTCACAAGCACGAGATGGGCGCTCGCCCTCGGCACTCGGAACCGATCGATGACATCGTAAGCGCTTGTGCCCGGCTCGATGTCGATCACGATGCTGTGATCCGATGCTTCCGGCGGCAGCAATTCCGTCAACGTAGCGTAAAGTTTGAACGTCAGTTTCACTGCTTCGACTCAAAAATAAACGCCCGGCGAAAACCGGGCGTTGCGTTCGCCTGCAAAGGCACAAGGATGTCGCTGAACCCCCTACAGGATCGCAGCGTTGAATCCGACAGCCTGGGTGCTGCCGAGGTAGGCTTCCATGATGCGGGTCGGATCCTCGATCAGGCGATCCTTCCATGCACCGAGCCGCGTTTTCGTCTGGATGAGTCCGCGCAACACGCCGACGTGCTCGGTGAGGCCGAGACTCGTGGCGCCTACGAGTACATCCTCGTCGAATTGCAGGTTCAGGTAACGATAGCGTTCGCGATTCAACAGTTCACCGGACTCGCCACCGTCGGCGCCCATCCACAAACCGAACGAGCTCGAAATCAGCCCGAGCGTATCGAGTACATTCATGTTGACGCTGCCACGATGAATCGCACCGGCGTGTCCTGCCATGTTCCGCGCGCACAGTTGCCCGTGTTCCGTCGCCGTGGGCTGGATCGCCTGTACGGAATATTCGCCGGTCGAGAAGTCGCGCCCCTGGGCGACATCGCCGGCGGCAAAAATGCTCGGGTCGTTCGTCTGCATGTTGCGGTTCACGAGGATCCCGTGGTCGGTTTCGATGCCGGTGTCCGCGACGAGGTCGATGTTCGGGCGCACCCCGGTCGCTGAAACAATCAGATCGGCTTCGATCGTATCGCCGGTGCTGAGGCTGACGGCAAAGCCCTTGCCTGACTGCGCGATTTCCGTGACCTTCGTCGACGTATGCACATTAACGCCCTGATCCTCGCACCAGGACTTGATCATGCCTCCGGCGATGTCATTCATCATTCGCGGCACCATGCGATCTTCCATTTCCACGACCGTCAGATCGGCACCGCTTTTCGCCAGCGCCTCGAGGATGATGCAGCCGATAAAGCCGGCGCCCATGAGCAGAACCTTCGCCCCGGGTTTCGCGCGCGACGCGATATTGCGTGCGTCATCGAGCGTCCAGCACGAAAACACCCCCGGCAGATCGATACCCGGTATCGGCGGCGACACCGGCGATGAACCGGTCGCGATCAGCAGCTTGTCGTAAGCGACACTGCCACCGCTTGCCAGCGTGAGCTTGGCGGCCGCGCGGTCGATCGCCGAGACGCGATCCTGGCGGACGTCGATATTTGCCGCGGCGAAGTGACCCGCGTCCTTGCGCAGGTAGGTGCCCGCTTCCGGGACCTGTTTTATGAGGAAATACGGCAGCGCCATGCGCGAGTAAGGCGGTTCGGGCTCATCGCCGATCAGGGTGATCGTCGCATCGGCCTGTAAGCGCCGCAGCGCTTCCGCGGCAACAACTCCGGCCGGACCCGCGCCTATGATTACGTGATTCATGATGGTTCTCCTGGTCACCGGTTCCGCCTGCGCGGAGCCGGGGTGACAGCCGCGGGCGGCGTCTGCCGCCCGCGCGTATCGAACGCCTGCTGGTTCAGCGGATCAAATCGCGAGCCGGCTCAGCGTCTCGCTCGTTGGCACGCCGTCAACGGACCATCCCCGAACTTCGTAATACTGTGGCAGCATTTTATCGAGTTCGTTGACCTTGCCTTTCGCCGGCCCCGTTTTCGCCGCATCTTTCAGCAGGCGTTCGGGCAGGGTATCGTCGGCCGCCGTCAGCCCCGCATCGAGGTTGAACTTGCGTTCGAGATTCCAGATCCGCTCGCCCGCTTCGACCATCGATTCCGGGCTCCAGTCGCCTTCACACGCGGCAGCCACCTGCGGCGCAATGTCTTCGAGCGTCCAGCCGAACGTCGTAAATACGCACAAACCGGACGAATCCACCGCCGCCGTCGCGTCCTGGAACGCCTTGACGAGTTCCGGCTTGCCCTCGGTCGACAAGGGATCGGTTTTGACCGGTACGCCGAGCAGTTCCGAGGAGACGGTGTAGCCGCGCAAGTGACACGCGCCGCGGTTCGACGTCGCGTACGCGAGCCCCATACCCTGGATCCCGCGCGGATCGTAGGCGGGAAACTCCTGCCCCTTGACCGTCATGGACAATTCCGGATGGCCGTACTTTTCGCACAGGCGCTTGGAACCCAGCCCGAGATCACGTCCAAAGCCCTCGCCCCTGGAGACGAGTTCGGCTGCTTTCGTCAGCGCTTCCGCCGAGCCGAATTTCAGTTCGAGCCCGTCGGTATCCTTCGTCGTGATGGCGCCCATTTCAAACAGTTCCATTGCCGCGGCAACGGTCGCACCGAATGAGATCGGGTCGTAACCGTCTTCATTGCACAGAAACTGCGCGTATGTGAGCGCGTCGAGATCGTCGATCCCGGTGTCTGATCCGAGTGCCCAGGCGGCTTCGTATTCGAGGCCACCCGAGTTACCCATATATTGCGGGTTGTTCACGATCGTGTAGTGCTGCGGATCGATCGTGGAGATCCGGCCGCACGCAATCGTGCAGCCAAAGCAGGCCGCGTTCGTCGTCAGGTTCGCCTTGCCGTCACTTTCGCGCGGTTCGAGCATCGCCTCGCCCGAGATTTTGCTCGCGCCCTCGAACTGGACTTCGCGCATATTGCGCGTCGGCATTGCCCCGACTTCGTTGATCACGTTCATGAGCGCCTGGGTACCGAGCGCGGCGAGTCCCTCACCGGTCATCGCGTTTTCCGCGAGCACGCGCTTGCCTTCGTTCGTTGCCTTCACAAAGGCTTTCGGATCGCGGATATTGCCCACGCCGAGCGTCCCGCGCACGGCGACGGCTTTCAGGTTCTTCGACGCCATGACCGTACCGACGCCGGAACGGCCCGCGGCACGATGCAGATCGTTGATGATCCCCGCGTACAGGCAGCCCTGCTCTGCCGCTCGTCCAACGCAGGCAATCCGCAACAGCGGATCCTGGTATTTCGTATGCAGGAATTCGTCGGCAGCCCACACGGACTTGCCCCAGATTTCATCCGCCGGACACAGCGTCGGCTTGTCGTTTTCGAGGTACAGGTACACCGGTTGCGGCGACTTGCCCTCGAAAATAATCATGTCGAAACCCGCATTCTTGATTTCGTTGCCGATGAAGCCCCCCGAGTTCGAACAGGCGATGGCACCGGTAAGCGGGCTTTTCGTGATCACCGAGTAGCGGCCCCCGGTCGAGGCCATGGTCCCGGTTAACGGGCCGGTGGCCATGATCAGCTTGTTGTCGGGGGACAGCGCGTCACACGCCGGGTCGATTTCCTCAGCGAGGTATTTCGACGCCAGGCCGCGCTGCCCGAGATATTTCGCGGCCCATTCCATGTTGAGCGGTTCTTCAGCGCACGTCCCTGCGGTCAGGTTTACGCGCAGAACTTTTTTCGTCCAAGCCATAAGTGCCTCCAGACTCTAGTCGCGTGGGATGCTCTGTGCCGCATGCGCGCGCATGCGTTCCAGTCCCGTGTGATCGGCGTCGACGTACGTGATGGCGTCGGTCGGGCAAGCTTCGGCACATGCCGGCTCACCGCCGCACAGGTCGCACTTGATGACTTTGCCGCTGTCGGCGTTGTAGTTGACCGTGCCGAACGGGCAGGCAATCGTGCACACCTTGCAACCGACGCAGACATCTTCGAGCACATCTTTCGAACCCGTCACCGGGTTGAGGACGATCGCTTCGACCGGGCAGGCATGCATGCACCAGGCTTCGGCACACTGCGAACAGGTATAGGGTGCGAACCGCCCCTCTTCATGGAACGTGAAGACCTTGATGCGCGACTTGCTCGGATTGAAGATGCCTTCGTTTTCGAAGGAACACGCCATTTCACATTGCAAGCAACCGGTACACTTTTCCGGCTCAAGCTGCAGGGCTTTTAACATTCATGCTCTCCCACCATTCGGATTTAACGGACCACGGCGGCACGGACACCGGCATTCGCGAATGCGCAATGCCGGACTGATCGAGCATCGATCGTGAGAACGATGGGTAATGCCCGGATCCGGCCTGGAGTCGTCTCGTTTTGTTGCCGTTGCGCGGGGCTGCAGGCGCCCGCGCGACGTCTTTATCTGACGCCGCTGAGCCTACCTAGAAACGGACGAAAACGCTAGCCACGGCCGAACCGCAGTGTTGAGATTAATTCTCATTGGGCGAGCCGCCGGAACGCCGCGGCCCGTGCGCAGCTCAGTCGTAGACGGCAACGCCCCACGGGAACTTGCCGACCGGCACCGTGGCGACGACCTTATCGTTCGCGGTATCGATCACGCTGACCTGATTGCTCACCCCGTCGGTCGTGTAGAGCCGTGAGCCGTCCGACGACATCGCCAACCCCCAAACGCGCTTGCCGACCGGAATCGTCGCGTGGATCTCTAGCGTATTCGGGTCGAGCACGAAAATCGCATTCGCGCGCCCGCCGGCGACGAATAATTTCGTTTCGTCCTTATTCAGAAGCACATCCTTCGGCTTTGCCTTGTCGTCCGCGAGTGGCATCCGCCCGATAATCTTGCCGCTGGCCACGTCGACTTTCTTCACCTCGCCGCTGATTTCCGACGTCGCATAGGCCAGCGTGCCGGCGCGGTTGAACGTTGCCGCGCGCGGGCGCGCGCCAACGAGGATGTTGTTGATGATCGTGTGCTCCGGGACGCCGATGACGTGGAGCATATTCGTCGACTCGCTCGTCACAATGACCTTCGACCCGTCAGGGGAAATCGCGACGCCTTCCGGTTCGATCCCCACCTTGATCTCGGCCACGAGTTCGCCCGTGCGGGGGTTATAGACCGAAGCCTTCGCATCATCCTCGTTCGAGATGTAGATATTGCCGTTCGGGTGCACCGCGAACGTTTCCGGATCGTCGCCGCTATTGAATTGTCGCAGTACCGCGAACGACTCGGGGTCGAATACCGCAATCGCGTTCGCCTCGCTGATCGCGACATACACCTCGCTGCCATCGGGCGCGACGCCAATGCCGCGCGGACGTGCGCCGATCGCGATCGTCGCGACCACGGTATTCGTCGCGCCGTCGATCACCGACACGGTGTCATCCTTCTCGTTCGTGACGAAGATCCGCTTCGGCGGCGCCGCGTGGGCGACCCCGACCATGGCCAACAGCAGCGCCACGGCCGCCGTATTCGCGATTCCTTTACTCATTCGACTCACCTTACTTGGGACAAAACGACAGCCCGAGACTGTCCAGATTGTTCGTATTCACCACCCCGCGAACCGGCGCCTCGCCAACGATCTTGTCGTTGTCGACGAGCAACAACGGCTGACGCAGCTGTCCGGTTTCACGAAAACTCATGTCACTGCCCTTCTGACCATCGAAAGCGAGATTGGTTTGCAATTGCTCGATCAACTGCGCCCCCGTCATCGCCGGTTGTCGCACGATCGTGTCCGACAGCAGCTTCACCGCGGCCCACCCGCTCCAGGCCTCGTCACCCATGTGCTGCCCGAACTGTTCGTGGTAACGGCTGTTGAGTTGCGCTGCCGCATATTTGCGAAATGTCCGGTGCCACGCCTGTGCGCGCGCGGTGGAACCGGGGTGCTTGCGTTGCCACTGGCGCTCGGCGTCCTCGAACATCGCGCGACTCGGTGTGACGTGGAACAGATTCGGTTCGCAGGCTTCGCGCAAGGTCGTGTCGGCCGCCGTCACGTTGAGCACCGGTAACTCGCGATATTGTGCGCGTAAACGCAGGAGCCGGGTCGGGTTGACGGCGGCAACGACGGCGCGTGGATTCGCATCCGTGGCGTCGGCCGCCACGAGCCGGTATGTCACGCCGAGGAATTCGCCCTGTGCATTCGCCTCGCTGAGCCCCTGCCGTGCGCCGTAATGCGCCGGCGTGTCCGCCCCGCCGACGAACAGGATATCGACGGTGCGGGCGACGACGGCCGCGGGGAGCGTCAACAGCAACGCGCTGCACAAAGTCAGGAGATGGCGCTGTGGGGTATTCATGGTCTGTGTTGTGTCCTCGCGTGAATGGCCGGCGGTAGCGAATCGTCTCGCGGATTCGCGCGCCCGCCTCGGGTCATTATAGACACGCCGGAGACGCGGGCGTTTACAGGGCGATGCGGATCCCCGCCCACACACCGCGTTCGGCGCCCGCCCCGAGGAATCGCGGCCGCGTATCATTGAGCCCGTCGATGACCTCGCTCGGATCTTCACCGAGCAAACCGAAATTCTCGTAATCCGTGTCGAACAGATTTGTCACCCGCACGAACAGGTTCACCCGCTCGTCGAGTCGGTAGTTCGCCCGCAGATTCACGAGCGCGTAGCCGTCAACGGTATCGAGCTGGTTCGATTCATCGCCGCGCAACACCTGGTCCGAGTTCACGAGCAGGTCGAAACCGAGGCGCAGACCAACGGCGAAATTGTAATCGCCACCGAGTTTGAACTGATGCTCCGGAATGCCCGGGATCCGGTCGCCCTCGCGGACCTGGATCTCGCCGTCGTCGTTCGCAAATGTGTGCGCCGGACTCAGCGCGAGGAAGTCGGAACCGAACTCCGCTTCGAGATAGGTATACGACAGCGACCAGTCGAGCGCCTGCCAGCCGCCCGCGAACGCGAGTTCGACGCCCTGGCGCCGGGTCTCGTCGACGTTCGCGAACAAGCCCGTCGCACGCCCGGTCGTCTGGAAAATGATGTCGTCGTGGTTCGTCGTGTGGAAATACCCGACGCGGTGTCTGATGCCGGCGAATTCGCCCCGCAACCCGGCTTCATAGCTCTTCGCGACGACCTGATCGAGCGGCGGGTCGGCGAGAAATGCGTTCGGCAGCCGGCATTCGAAATCGACGTCGTCCGGATCGTCGCCGCGTGCCACGGCCGCGTCGCGCGCGATCTGGAATACGCCCTCGTTGCACGCGAGTTCGATCGGTGTCGGGGCACGCGAGGATTCGCTGTAACCACCGAACAGGTTCAGGCCCGGCATCACGGTATAGGTTATGCCAACGGACGGATTGAAGCGATTGAAGTCGTGATCGCCGTTCAGTTCAGGACGTGCGCCGCTGCGATCGCGTAACGTGACATCCGTGCTGTTGAAGCGTCCGCCGACGGTCAGCGTCACCGCCTCGGTCAAATCGAATGCATTGAGGAAATACACGCTCCAGGTCTCGGTTTCCGTCTCTACGTTCGTCGCTTCGTCGTCGACGAAACTGCCGAGCCCGAGACCGGCGGTGCTGCGCGTCACGGGGTCGAGCCCGGACAGTTCGGTCACCGACAGAAAATCCGCCTCGCCCCTGAAATAAGCGAACCCGCCGACGAAATAATTGCCGTGCCCGAACAGATCCTGGTTGAACGCAAGCTGCATGTCCGTGCCGTAGGTTTTCTGCCGGCGTTCGCTCATGTTGTTGATCGCCTCGTCACTGAGCAGGCCCGTGCCGGAAATCTCGTCGGTCAGATCGTCGATCTCGAATTCGTCATCCCCGGCCAGTGCGTTCAATGCGGTTTCGAGCGAGTCCGGATCGGTCACGATCGTGCCCGCGCCGGGTCCGATCGGCACCCCGCCGCCCAGCACGTTGTCCTCGCATATGTCGTCGTCATCGAAGCCGAGCGCTTCGAGATCATCCTCTTCGATACCTTCGATCAGGAACGTGCCACCGTCGAGTTCGCATTCGACGAACTCCGAGCCGTCGCCATTGAACGAATCCGTCTTGTTCTTGCGGTAGAACGCGTTGCCGGCAAACTGCACCTCGTCGCTGAAATCGTGCACTGCCTCCAGGGTGAACATGTGCATATCGTTTTCGGTGATATCCGGCGCGGTGAAGATCGCCGCGCGGTCGAGCGCGAGCAAGCCTACCGGCGAGGCGCCGTTGCCGCGCAATTCACTGTCACCGTAGGCCGCGCTGAAATCGATCGACGTCGCCGCGCCGCGCCAGCCAAGGGCACCGTACAAATTCAGTGAGTCGGAATCGGATAAATCGCGCCACCCGTCTTCCTCAAAATAGCTCGCGTTTACGTAATAGCCGAACGTGCCGTTGTTACCGCCGCTTTCGACGGTGAAATTCCTGCGGTCCCACGAACCGGCACTGAACTCCGCGGCATGGCCTTCAAAATTGAACCCCGTCTTCATGTCTATCGACAGCGCACCGCCGAGCGTGTTCAGGCCGAACAACGGGTTCGCGCCGCCAATCAGCGACATCGTGTGGATTGCGGATTCCGGAACGAGATCCCAGTTCACGGCGTCGCCGAGCGGTTCGTTGATCCGCACGCCGTTTTGAAATACCGCCATCCCCATCGGCAGGCCCAGCAACGGCGAGGCCGTATACCCGCGGTACTGGACGTCGGGTTGCAGCGGATTATTCTGCGCCGAATTGATGTTGACGCTGGCGAGGTTCGTGCTGAGGAAGTCCGTCAGGTCGAGACTCTGTGAGCGCGCGAGCGCGTCGCTATCGGCCGCCTGGACGTTGAACGGCAGCTTGTCCAGCGCGATGCCGGTGCCACCGGCCGGGGTCGCCGCCACGACGACCACTTCTTCGTCGAACCCGGCGCCTTCGGCGTGCACGACAAGCGGCACGGACAACAGCGAGACAGAGGCGAGCGTCCATCCGCAGGTTTTCAGGGTCAACAGCATTCCGGCATTACGCATTGCTTCTTCATCCGACGCTCAATGGGGAGCGCCGGATTGTAGCGCGCGGATGGTCGCGAGCCTTGGGAATTACGGCGCGTTATGGCGGGAAAAATTCCCGTCTCGAACCCGGCTCAGGCGCTGACGATCCCGTGCCGAATCGCCAGGCGCGCGATTTCGGCGATGGACGTAACTTCGAGCTTGCTCTTGATCTGCGTCGAATAGTTCGCCACCGTCTTCGCACTCAAGGACAGGCGATCGCCGATTTCTCCGGCATTCATCCCTTCCGCGAGCAGACAAAAGATCTCGAATTCACGCGTCGACAGGACCGCGAACGGCGAACTCGGGCCGCGCGTTTTCTGAAACGCGAGCCGCTGCGCGATCTCCGGTTCGAGATAGATATTGCCTGCCGCGATTTGCCGTACCGCCTCGATGAGCACGTTCGGCGCGCTGCTCTTGCTGATATAGCCGCGTGCGCCCGCCTGCAGTGCCTGTTCCACGAACGCGGTGTCCTCGTGCATGCTGAACGCCAGCAGTTTGGCCCCGGAATCGCGCGCAATGATCCGCCGGATCGCCTCCAGGCCGCTGATTCCCGGCAGGCTCAGGTCCATGATCACGACATCCGGGCAATGGGCCGTGAACAGGCGAAAACCGGCTTCGCCGCTGTCCGCCTCGGCGACGATCTCGATCCCTGTGGCGCTGTCGAGCAAAGTCCGGTAGCCGGCGCGGACGACGGCATGATCGTCGACCATGAGCACGCGAATACCCGTCGCGACTTCATTCATCCCCGCCCTCCCCGGTACCGTAAGGTACCGTAATCGTGTAGTGCGTCCCCGCGTGTCGCGCCGTAACAAGTTCCATTTTTCCGTTCATCGCCTCCACCCTTTCGTGTATCCCTACGAGCCCGAGTCCGCGTGCCGTCGTATTACGGTCGAAGCCAACGCCGTTGTCGTCGATACATATTTCGAGCCTCGCTGCATTGTCAGTCGAAGGCGGATGGTTTACCAGTAATACGGATGCTTCGTCGGCGCGCGCATGTTTCGCGATATTCGTCAGCGCCTCCTGCACGATCCGGTAGCAATTGATCGCGATGTTGCCCGGCAACACCGGCACCTCGCCGTCCACCCGGAAACGGCAGAACGTTTCTTCGTGGCGTGCGTTCCAGTCGTCGGTCATCGTCTGCATCGCCGCGACGAGGCCGAACTCATCGAGCACCACCGGCCGCAGATCCGCCATCATGCGGCGCACCTGGGCATAGATTTCCGTCGATACGTCCGCGATCGTACCGGCACTCGTGGCGGTTGCCGGATCCTGTGCTCCCGCGCGCTCGCGTATCGACACCGCGAGTGCCTTGATGGCACTGATCGACTGCCCGAGTTCGTCGTGCAGTTCCTGCGCAAGCCGACGCCGTTCGTCCTCCTGAATCGCCAGCGTCCGGCGCGCGATGAGCTGGGTTTCCGAGTCGCTGCGCTGAAGGACATTCGACATGTGGTTGAAGCGCTCGATAATCGCATCGATATCAGGCACCCCGACCCGCGACAACTGCACGTCGTACTCACCGCCCTCGATCGCCGCGAACGCGCCGGCCATACGCTGCAGCGACGCAAGCGCACGCCCGATGACAAAGAAAATGAGGACGTTCGCGATCACCGCGAAAGCGAGCAACATGAGGATCACGGGTTTCACCTCGCCCCAGGATTCGCGAATTTCATCCGACGCGTCGGCGCGTACGATGATCAGTTCGGGACCGACCCCCGGCTCGAGGATACGCATGAGCTGCAACGGGTCGGGATGCACGAGAGAAGCAAACCACGTGGGTACGCCCGCCGGCTCCGGTGCCGCGAACTGCAGCGGCGTGAGCGATGTCGCGCGCGCGACGGTGATGCTCAGGTGCCGGGTATCACCGACGCGTGCGAGTTGTTCGCCGAACTCCCGCGTAACCCGGCCACGCTCACCGGGTGCGACCTGTTCGAGCGCGAGCGCGATCAGTTTCGACGCGAGTTCGACGGACGCGTTGAGTTCGTCATGCACGGACCGGCGTACATCGAGGATCAGGAACGTCATCCCGATGACGACCGTCCCGACCAGGACAATCGTCAACACGACGCTCAGGCGCAGGCGGAGACTCATCGGTCGCGGGCGCGCCCCGCGCACCGACGCGGTCGTTTGTAACGAAGTGTTGCGACGACGTTAATTGTTGAAAAATCTCCAGCCATGCACGCGCGCGTCCGTTCATCCGGGGACGATAATCGAAGCGGCCTCAAAAATAGAGGATGTTTCGCCGGGAGTCATTGTTGCGCAATCCAGGACACGAAGAGCGTAGTTTAGCCGGGCTGAATGAGCGATGAGTAACGCCGGAGTGCGCAA
>CAXBJY010000039.1:0-48541 GCA_963976285.1 uncultured Gammaproteobacteria bacterium | reverse complement strand
GTTTGCGCCGCCAGCGCCTGCGCCCAGTACAGCCCGAGGTAGAAGTGACTGCCGCGATTGTCGAGCTCACCCGTCTTGCGCGACGGTGACTTGTTCAGCTCGAGCAATTTCCCCGTCGCCTCGTCGAGCGTCTTCGCGAGGATGCTCGCGCGCGCGTTGTGTTGCTTGGTACCGAGATCTTCGAGCGATACCGCGAGCGCCATGAACTCACCGAGTGAATCCCAGCGCAGGTGGTTCTCCTCGACGAGTTGTTCGACGTGTTTCGGCGCCGAGCCACCGGCGCCGGTTTCGTACATACCCCCGCCGGTGAGCATGGGCACGATCGAGAGCATTTTCGCCGATGTTCCGAGCTCCATGATCGGAAACAGATCCGTCAGATAGTCGCGCAGCACGTTGCCGGTAACGGAAATCGTATCGAGCCCGCGGATCTGACGTTCCATCGACCAGCGGATCGCTTCGTTGTACGACATGACCCGGATGTCGAGGTTTTCCGTGTCGTGTTCGCCCAGGTAATGATGGACCTTGCGCATGAGCTGCCGATCATGCGCGCGCTCGGGGTCGAGCCAGAACACCGCGGGCGTATTCGATTGCCGCGCGCGCGTGACCGCGAGTTTGACCCAGTCGCGCACAGCGGTGTCCTTTGTCTGGCACGCACGCCAGATGTCACCTTTTTCGACTTCGTGCTGCGTCAGCACGCGGCCGTCCTCGGTGACAATGCGCATCGTGCCGGACGTCTTCATCTCGAACGTTTTGTCGTGGGAACCGTATTCTTCGGCTTTTTGCGCCATCAGGCCGACGTTCGCCACCGAACCCATCGTGGTCGGATCGAACGCTCCGTGGGTCTTGCAGAAGTCGATGACTTCCTGGTAGATCCGCGCGTACGTGCTCTCCGGCATTACCGCCTTCGTATCCTTCTGTTTGCCGTCCGGCCCCCACATCTGCCCGGAATTGCGAATCATCGCCGGCATCGACGCGTCGACGATAATATCGCTCGGTACGTGCAGATTCGAAATCCCCTTGACGGAATCGACCATCGCGAGCTCCGGACGCGCGGCGTAACAGGCCTGGATATCTTCCTCGATTTCCTCGCGCTTCGAGCCCGGCAGATTCGCGATCTTGTCGTATACGCTGCCGAGGCCGTCGTTCGGATTCACCCCGAGTTCCTCGAACAGCTGATGGTGCTTGTCGAACAATTCCCGGTAGAACACGGTGACCGCATGACCGAAAACGATCGGGTGCGACACCTTCATCATCGTTGCCTTTACGTGCAGCGACCACATCACGCCGGTTGCCTTCGCGTCCTCCAGCGTGCCTTCGAAAAACTCGCGCAGCGCACGGCAACTCATGAACATGCCGTCGATGATTTCGCCGCGCTCGAGCTGGAGTTCTTTTTTGACTTCGACGGCGCCGGCCTTCGACACGAACTCGATGCGCACGCGCGTCGGTTCGTCGACCGTTGCCGATTGCTCGCTCGAGAAAAAATCGCCCCCGCGCATAAAGTCCGCGTGTGTACTCGAGGCCTTGCTCCAGGCGCCCATCGAATGCGGGTATTTACGTACGTAGGCTTTCACCGCGGCCGGTGCGCGGCGATCGGAATTGCCCTCACGCAATACGGGATTGACGGCGCTGCCAAGCACCTTGCCGTAGCGTTGCTGGATCGCCTTGTCGGCGTCGGTGTGCGGGTCTTCGGGATAATCGGGTACCGCGTAGCCCTGTTGCTGCAACTCTTCGATGCATTCCTTGAGCTGTGGCACCGAAGCACTGATATTCGGCAGTTTGATGATGTTCGCGCCCGGATCCTGGGTCAGCGCGCCGAGAAACGCGAGACCATCGTCGACCCGCTGTGATTCATCGAGGTAATCCGGGAACGCCGCGAGCACGCGGCTGGCAAGAGAAATATCGGTCAGTTCCACCTCGATCCCGGCAGCCTGCGTAAACGTGCGGATTATCGGCAGCAGCGAGCAGGTAGCGAGCGCCGGTGCTTCGTCGGTTAGTGTGTAGTAAATCGTCGTGTCGTTCGTTCCCATAATGTCCCCGAAGATTGATCAGGCCGGTTGCAATACGCTGCCGTACAGCCCAAGAGTATAGGGGTAATCGCCGTCGCCGTTAACGCTCACGCGTAATCCGCGGCGCATTTCCTACCCGCGACCGCGGCCAGCGTTTATGATCGCGTACCGCTATCGAAGAGTCCCGAACACCATGCCAGCCCGTCATCCGTTAATCGCCGTTTTCATCGCCGTCGTCCTCACTGCCTGCGCCACGAGCCCCACCGGTCGCTCGCAATTCCTCGTCGTATCCGAGCAAAGCGCGATCGCCGCATCGCGCCAGGCATACACGGAAATGCTCAATCCGCTCGCGGCGGAAAACCGCCTGAATACCGACCCCGCGCTGAACAAACGGGTCGGCCCGATTACCGATCGGATCATCGCCCAGGCGATCGTGATGCGTCCGGAAACGCGCAACTGGGACTGGAATCTCATGGTGATCGACGATCCCGAAACGGTGAACGCCTGGGCTATGGCCGGTGGCAAAATGGCGCTGTACACCGGCCTGGTACGGAAACTGAAACCAACGGATGCGGAACTCGCGCAGGTACTCGCGCACGAGATCGCGCATGCGCTCGCGAAGCATTCAGCGGAGAAAATGTCGGTCGCCGCGGCGACGAATGTCGGCGTACAGACCGTCGGTGTGGCCACGGGATCGCCCGTTGCGATGCAGGGCACGTCGCTGCTTGCGGCGCTCGCGCTGTCGCTCCCGAACAGCCGGACGATGGAATCGGAGGCCGATCAGATCGGTATCGAACTCGCGGCGAAAGCCGGTTACGACCCGAACGCCGCCGTATCGCTGTGGGCGAAAATGGCCCAGCTCGGTGGCAGCGGACAGCTCGAATTTCTCTCGACCCACCCGGCCCCCGCCACGCGACAGCAGCAACTGAAGGCGCTTGTGCCGAAGATGATGCCGTTCTACGAGAATGCGCGGCGCTGAGCCCTATGCGTCGAGCCGGTAGACCTGCTTCGCGGTTCCCGCGAGCAGTGCCTTGCGTTCGGCAGCCGGATAAGCGGACGCGATTTTCTTGAACGCATTCCACAGTACGGTGTAGGAAACGGAAAACTTGTCGACCGGAAAGTTGCTCTCGAACATGCACCGCGAGGCGCCAAACGTGTCGATTGCGTGGCGATAATAGCGGCCGTGCAGCGCAACGATTTCGTCGGATGTCGGCGGCAAATCGCGCTGTTCGAGGTCGAAACCGTTCCACGGCATCGCGAGTCCCCCCAGTTTCAGGTACACGTTCGGCAAGCGCGCGAGCGCGTCGAGATCGCGCGCCCAGATTGTGAAAATCTCGTCATGGCGGCCGGCATACGGCCCGACCCCGAGCGGCGTACCGAGGTGATCGAGCACGATCACCGTGCGCGGAAACGCGCTCGCAAGTTCACCGAGCAGCGGCGTCTGGTGGTAGTAGTGCCATGCATCGAAGCTCAGGCCGCGCTGTTCGAGCAGCGCGAAGCCGGCGCGAAAATCGGGGTCGCGATACAACGCTGCATCCGTCACCGGGGTCATGACGGGCACCGCCTCGGCCTCGTCATACGCGGCGGCCAGGCGGATCCCGCGAAACAGTCGACTCGCCCGCGCATGCGCATCGAGCACCTTGCCGACTTCGGCGCCAAGCCTGAGTTCCGCGGTGCCGACGATGGCACCGATGTGCGCCATATCCGGCCGTGAGCGCGCGGCGGTCGCGAGACCATCCACCCACATCGTCTCGCCGACCGGGCGCAGGGCTTCCGGTCCGGTGGTGAAATGATGTTCCCCGCATTGCACGAACACCGTCTGCGCGACCCGGTGCGCCGCGGTGTCCGCCTGCAGACTGTCGAGATCGTAGCGCTGAAAAAAATCGCCGGAGGAAAAAAAGTGATGATGCGGGTCGACGACTTCCCAGGCCGGCTCGAACGCGGGTTCGACGACTTGTGCGAGCCAGTCTTCACGTACGCTGTATTTCATCCGCGTCCTCCTTTATCACCCCGCCCCCGCTGCTGTGCGAACGGCACGAGCCGGGTGCACGTCAATCCGGGCCCCCCCGCGGGGTCGGGAACGGAATCGCCCTGTGCACCCTGTCGCCGCCGCTCTCGCTTGCATCGAGCGGAACGCTCACCGCTCCACCGCGATGGGTGCTATATCATCTCCGACACGTACTCAGTGCGCGAGCGGATCCGGCCGCAACTGTACCTTGCCCGCGTAGGAACGCGGAATCTCGGAATGCAGGATCGGATCGAGCCCGTTCGTGAACCACAGGCCGCGCCCCTTCCATCCGGCCTGCGGGTCGTCGATGCGCCCGTCGAGTCCACGGGTATACGTGTTCAGTGGATACGGGATCCGGATCGTCGTAAACGTTTCCGTGCGCGGGTCGAACGCAATCAGCGAATCGGAATTCGTCCCGTTCACGATCACGACGTCCTTGCCGAGACCGAGCGTGTCGAACTGATCGACCCACAGGTAGTAGTGCATATCCGTCGAGCCGGCCGATTCGCCGCCCGCCAGCCCCTGAAACGCCGGGCCCGGTGTAGGCCACAGCGTCCAGCCCCCGGCGCATTGCCGTCCGTCGCCAAACGTCTGCTCGCAGCGACTGCGATCGAATCGTGCGAGGTGCCCGCTGCCGGCGAGCGCCGTCCACACCCGCCCCTGTGAATCGACGTCGACCCCGCGCGGGCCCATCCCGGGCACGGGCGGCGCGAACGCTTCGTGACGGTCGTGCGGCGGATCGTAGCGCAGCAGGTATCCCGCTTCGCCGGCCGGACTCGTAATACCCGGGGTCACCGCGCTCCAGATCGAGCCGTCAACGAGATTCGGGGCAACGCCGTAATGGAATCCAACGAGCGCGCGATCGGCCTCACCATCGCCGTCCGTGTCGAGGCGGACTTCCGAATGGCCGTTCGCCGCCGCGAGGCTTGCCGGCCGCGCGGGATCGTACCGCGCCGGGTCGAACCAGCCGACGACGTAATCGTCGCCACTCGTCCACACAACGCCGTCACGATCGAACTGCAGGTGATGCGTGCCGTAACACGTGTCGATGAGTTCGAACCGCTCCGCCGCCGGATCGTAGTAACCGAGCTGACGATGATGCCGATTGTTCGCAATGACCGGATCATCGCGGCAGAATGCCGGTGCATCGCCGGCCCACTGACGCCGGATCTGCGTCGTCATCCACACCCGGCCGTCGGCGTCCATCATCGGGTTGTGCGGGTTCGCGGGATTGTCGTAGCGACCGGCGTGCGCCGTGGTGCCGCCCGGCCACGGACAACCGAGCGAGCCGAAGCCAAACGGTTTCACTTGTTCATCACCGAAGCCCTGGTACGTTTGTTCGCACCACGGGGTGTCGAAACCATCGCGCGTCGGCACCTTGATCCGACTCGCCGTGTGCGTGTCGGGGTTAACGATGAGCAGGTAGTCGTTCGCGAGATCGACACCGTATACCGGTCCGCCGGCGTTCACGGTCGGATCGCGTTTGTCCGTTGCGACCTCGTCATGCGCGTAGGTGTACGCATCGCCCCACGCCCATTGCGTGATCACGATATTGCGTTCGAGACCCTGCGGGCGTGGCGGTGCGGCGGGCGTCTCACCGGCCGCGATACGGGCGCCCCACTGCGACAGCGCCGGGACGAGGCGGTCGGCACCGAGACGGTCGGCGAAGTATTTCATCGCCGCGGCTTTCACAAACCCGTGCTCGAATGCCGCGCCGTTCGGCAGTCGCGTCACCGCCGCGCCGAGTTGATGACACAGCACGCAGTCGAGTTTGAACTGGTTGATCCACGCGCGCCGGGACGGAAACGGATCGAGTTCGGCATCACCGGCGGCGCTGTCGAACAACCGCCCCTCGCCGCCCGTGGGCGACTCCGTAAACGCGGCAAGCGGCGGCGGCTCGAACAGGGTCAGCCAGTAATTCGCCGGGTACACGAGCGCGGCTTCGAACGGATCTTCGGCGACGGCGACGCGTAACGACAGCGTTGCGCCGGGCGCCGCCGCGGTGCGCTCCGAATCCACGAGGCCATACCCGCGTACCCACACGGTGTATTCCGCCGCCGGCATCTGCGGCAGTACGAAACGACCGGCATCATCGGTGACGACTATCTTGCGGTACGGTGTGGGCAAGGCGTCGGTTTCGGCGATCACCCAGACCCCGGCTTCCGCAACCCCGGCCCCGTTCGTTACCGTTCCCGTGATCGTGTCACTGGCGGCAGTGGCCAGCACCGGCAACAGCAGCGCGCCGATCGCCGCGAACAATGTCATACGGTTCATGTGTCGCTGATCCCCCGTTCGCGACCCGCCCGGCCGCAGGACTGCCGACGTTAGCGGATAGCCGCGAGCGGAGCAAACCCGCCGCGCGAACGATTCGGCTACAATCGTGCGCACCCCGCGCGCTCGCGCGATGTCCGACAGCTGAGGAGTTCAACAGATGGCAACATTCGATCGAATTATCCAGGGCGGCACTATCGTAGATGGCAAGGGCCACGCGCCGTACACCGCCGACATCGGCATGAACGGCAGCACGATTTCCGCGATCGGCCGCGATCTCGGCAGCGCCAGGGAAATCATCAACGCCGACGGCTGTACCGTAACCCCGGGCTGGGTCGACATCCACACGCACTACGACGCCCAGGTAACCTGGGATCCGGAACTACTGCAATCGGCATGGCACGGGGTCAGCTCCGTCGTGCTCGGTAACTGCGGGGTCGGCTTCGCCCCGGCGAAGCCCGATCGCCACTCGTGGCTGATCAATCTGATGGAAGGCGTCGAGGACATTCCCGGCGTCTCGCTCGAAGCCGGCCTCGAGTGGCAATGGGAAAGCTTCCCCGAATACATCGAAGCGCTCGACCGGCTGCCACGCACGGTCGACGTCGGAACCCAGATGACGCATGGCGCGTTGCGGGCCTACGTCATGGGACAACGCGGGGCGAACAATGAAGCGGCGACGGATGATGATCTCGCGCACATGGCCACGCTCGTGCGCGAGGGCATGGCGGCCGGCGCCCTCGGCTTCACGAGTTCGCGCACGGAAGTTCACATCGATGTCGACGGCGTTCCGGTCCCCGGCACGTTCGCGCCGGCCGACGAACTCGTCGCGCTCGGTCGCGCGGTCCGGGACAGCGGGCACGGCCTGCTCGAAATGGTCATGGCGGGGGTGGCCGGAGAAGATCCGGATCTGGGACGACTCGATCGCGAGATGGCGCTTGCGGCCGGTGTCGCACGCGAGTCCGGATGCCCGGTCATGTACCTGCAGGTGCAGCATAATTCGGACAGTCAGCAGTGGCGCAGTCAACTCGCGGCCTGCGAACAGGCCGCCCGCGAGGGCGCACGTCTGATCCCGCAGGTATCGGGGCGCCCGATTTCGATCCTGTTCAGCATGGCCGGCGAGCATCCGTGGAAGTTCATGCCAAGTTACCAGGCCATTGCCGACCTGCCACCGGCCGCGCGGATCGCGAAAATGGCCGAACCCGAAATGCGCGCGCGCCTGCTCGCCGAAACCGATCCGAACGATACGGGCTTCTCGCTGTTGTACAAAAACCCGACGCTCTGGGACATGACGTATCCGGGCGGAAACCCGATCAACTACACGCCCGATCCGGACAACAGCATCGCGAAAATTGCCGCGCGCGAAGGCCGTTCACCGCGGGAAGTCGCCTACGACCTGATGCTCGAAGACGACGGTTACGCGATGCTCATGCACACCGTCACCGGCTATGCCGAAGGCACGATCGACGCGGTGCACGAAATGCTCGTGCATCCGCTCGCGGCGTTTGGCCTGAGTGACGCCGGCGCCCACTGCCGGTTTATTTGCGACGGCGGTGTGCACACCTATATGTTGTCGCACTGGGTACGCGACCTCGCGCCGGATCACCCGCAACACCTGCCGCTCGAATTCGTCGTCAGGAAACTCACGGGCGATAATGCGAAGCTTTATGGCCTGCATGATCGCGGCGTGCTCGAACCGGGTCGCCGCGCGGATATCAACCTGATTGACCTGCCCCGCCTCGGTTCGCTGATGCCGGAAATGGCCTACGACCTGCCGGCCAACCAGCCGCGCCTGCTGTGCCGCGCGACCGGCTACGTCGCGAGCTATGTCGCCGGTGAACTCGTGCAGGCGAATGGCGAGCTGACGGGCGCACGACCGGGACGTGTTATCCGCGGTACTTGAACAATCCTACAGGACCTTTTGACCATGAGTGATTACGTTTTATCCGCCGACGACGAGTTCCCGCACGTCCCCGACGACTCGCCGAACTTCAATGAATCCGTGTACGTGAACGGCTTCGATCCCGAACGCGGCTTCGGCGGCTGGATGCGGCTCGGCAACCGGGTGAACGAAGGCCATGCGGAAGTGCAGGCGTGTCTGTACCTGCCCGACGGGCGGATCGCGTGCCAGTTCCAGCGGCCGGACATCGAGGCAAACACGGGGTTTTCCGCCGGCCCGCTGTCGTATGCCGTACACGAACCGCTGCGCGCGGTGTCGATGAAATTCGATGGCGAGTTCATGCTGCTCGACGATCCGAACCTGCTGCGCGAACCCCGCCGGCTGTTTACGGAAGCCCCGCGCGTGTCCGGCAGCGCGAGCTTCGACCTCGTTGGCGTCTCTCCGGTGCATGGCGGCGCTCCGGCGACGGACACGCAGGAAACGCTTTACGGCCGCAATTTCTCCTACGGTCACTTCTTCCAGCACACGCGCTCGGACGTGACGCTGCGGGTGGGTGACGAACAGTGGTCGTTCAACGGCGGCGGCTGGCGCGACCACTCCTGGGGTCCGCGTTACTGGACGAACATTTACTACTACCGCCTGCTGATTGCGAATTTCGGTCCCGACCGCGCGATGATGTTGCTGAAGATCACGACGCGCGACGGGATCACCCGGCGCCACGGCGTGCTGCAGATCGACGACCGTTACGAAGACATCACGGACATGGACCTGATCACCGAGTGGGATGCGAACAAGGATCCGGTCTCCCTGCAGCTCAGCGTGCGCACCGCCGAACGTGCCGTGCGAATGGACGGACGCGTGAAGACCCTCGCGCCGCTGCGCAACCGGCGCAAGGTCGGTGACGAAACGCTGCAGTGCCGGATCGCCGAAGGTCTCACGGAATGGGATTGGGACGGGCAGTACGGGATCGGAGTGACGGAATACATCGAGTTCCTCGAAGACGGCGAACCCGTGGGTTATCCACTGTAGCGGGTGCGCCCGTCAGCGACGGGTCGCGCGGCCCGGTGGTCGCCGGCGTCCCGCGCCCCGCCACCGGCGACGGCATCAATCGGAGGCCGCGACCCGGGTCCGCTTCAGCGCATTCTGCAGCCGGTTTTCCAGTACCGTGGCAGAAGCCTGCCCGGTGACGAGATTGCGCATCGTGCGCAGGATCCGGCGCGGGTACAACACGTAGCCGAGCGTGTAATTGATCAGCATGAACAGGAGCCTGAGGCTCGCGAGTTCAAACCGCGATACGTGTCGTGACGTGACGCCTTCCGGCAACAGGTTCGAGAACTTGCCGTTCAGCGAGATCAGGGACAGAAAATACCGGTCGTCGAGTACCACTTCGCCGCGTTCAAGCAGCTCGCGAAAAATTTCCGTGCCGGGATAACTGGAAAAAATAAACAACGGCACCTCGTCGACGCCGATCACGGCCATTTTCATCCCGAAGCGCAGCGTGCGAAAGATTTCGCCGCGCGTTTCATCGGGAAAGCCAATGATCAGATTCGTGCGCACCGTCAGTCCCGCGCGTTTCGCTTCGCGTATCGACGCGATCATGCGATCGAGGCGCACCCGCTTCCTGATCCGCTGCAGCGTTGTCGGCGCGCCGCTCTCCGGCGCATAGGCGATGTAGTCGCAACCCGTTTGCTTCAGCAGTGCGAGCACTTCCGCATCGAGCACTTCGCTGCGCGTGCCACTCGGCAACGACCAGCGGATGTCGAGTTTTTCCTCGAGCAGGCGGCGGCAGAACTCAACGGTCCAGCGCTTGCGCGTGAACGCCGTCAGGTCGTAGAGCTGAAACGAGGTGGCGCCGTAGTGTTCGATGTAGTGTCTGATTTCCGCGATGACGTCTTCGACGTCACGCATGACGTAACGCGTCGACCACATCTGCGGACTCGAACAGAACGAACATCGGTAAGGGCAACCGCGCGTCGCCAGCAGCGGGATGTCACGCGAACTGCGGATCCCGTACGACTTCCCGGCGGCCCAGAACTGCTCGAGATAATTCTCCGGCCAGTATGGCCACGGAATCGTATCGGGTTCGCGGATCCGCGGCAGCGCTCCGTTGTCGCGGAACGTGCCATCAGGGTTACGCAGGCAAATTCCTTCGACTTCGCTGATGTCTCCGGTTTGCCACGCTTCGATCAGGCGCAACAGGGTCGCTTCACCTTCACCCTTGACGATGACGTCGAGTGCGGGACAGTCGTCGAGCGAGTACGCCGGCAGCGCCGTGAAATGTTCGCCGCCGGCAACGAGCAGGGCATCCGCGAAGCGCTCGCGGACCTTGCCGATCAGCTCACGCATCAGTACCCATTCGGCGGAGAACATCGACGTGAATCCGATAACCTCGGCCGCCGCCGGGATCCTGGCAACGAGATCGTCGAGCGTAATGCCCTGCAACTGGAATCCCGGGTGCCCCGGCCACGGGTGCACGCCGTTGAGTCCTTCGGCCGTGCCATCGATGATGGCGACCGAATGGCCCACCGCACGGACCGCGCCGGCGAGGTAGGCAAGGCCGATATGCGGCACGGCTTCGTTGTTCAGTGCGCCAACCCGCGACAGCAACGGCGCGCGTACGAGCGCGACGGTCGTCGTCGTGTTTACCGTGTCAAAGTTCATCAAACCGTTACCATCGGGGCGGATCCGGACCATGAGCGGATGCGCGGGGGAAGTCAATCCGACGATTGTCAGAGATTGTGAGGACCCGGACGCCGTCATACCGGGCTGACGGTCGACGACGGCGTAACCCGGTTCAGTCGCTCGCGATAGCGTCGAGAAATGCCGGTTTCGTGACCCGGACCTTGCTTTCCACATGCGTAATCAGGGCCGCGAGCAGTTCCGGCATGCGATCGTCGAACGCCCCGCTGCGGATCGCGGTGGACAGATCGGCGGTGAGACGCTCGAGCGGATGTTGCGGGTCGTCGAGCAAGGCACGCAGGCGGTCATCGTCCGCGCTGGCCTGCGGCGCCCACTCGCTGAGTTCGCGCAGGACGATTTCGAGCAAAAACGTCGAGCACAACGCGTGGTAGCGGTCCTCGCCCTCGAGTTTCGGGGTGATGCGCTCGATGAAGTCACGCGATGTACGCACGAGTTCAGGCAAATCCGGGAGGTCGTGGGCCATGGCAGGTTCTCAGTCGAAGCGTCCGTCGATCGTCATGAGCAGATCATATTCGATCAGGGCGGTATTGCGCCCGCACGCGGCAAACACCGGCGAACGACGACCGCTGAGGTGACCATGCACCTGCATGACATTCAGCAGTGCCCACCTGAGCAAGCCGAAGATCTCCCACCAGCGGACCGCGGCCGGATCCACGTTCGCGCCGCCGGCCGCCTCGTAGGCGGCGAACAGTTCCGCGCGCTGACCGATGCCGCCGACCGGTTTGTCGTTGAACCCGAACCGCCATGAACGGGTACACAGCCAGCCGAGATCGGCCATCGGGTCACCGAGGTGCGCGCATTCCCAGTCGAGCACGGCGCGGATGCCGTCGTTGTCCATGATCATATTGCCGACCCGGAAGTCCCCGTGCACGAGGCAACGCCGCGACACCGCTGGCCGTCGTTGCGCCAGCCAGCGAAACGCGAAATCGAGCGCGGGGTGTGGTTCGGCGTAATAATCATAACGTTCGAGTTGCGCCGCCAGCGGGTCACGGCTGTCCGGGGACGGTTCGAGAAACGCCGCGTGCGCCGGATCAATCGCGTGCAGGCGCGCGAGTACACCCGCGGCCTCACGCACAAAGCCCGCGCGGGCAGGCGCAAACGCGGGATCGGTGAGCAGGCGTTTCGGCAGCGTTTCGCCATCCACCCGCCGCATGACGTGTCCACGCCCGAGCCCTTCGTCCGGTGCGAATTCGAACCATGGCTCCGGCACCGGCACGCGTTCGCGGTAGGCGAGTTCGAGCAGGCGATACTGCAGCGCCGGCGGCAGGAAAGGCGACTGATCGAGCGTATAGGTCTCCTGGCGCGAGACGAGCGCCTCACGCCCCGAATCGGTCACGAGATCGAACAGGATCGTGCGGCTCGAACCACCGAGCGTCGCGACCGAGACGTTCTCGATCTCCGCGCTGGCGCCATAGCGGCGACGACAGGCGGTACGCAGCTTATCGACCGCGTCGACGACATCGGGCGGCAATGCCGGGGGTTCGGCCATGATCAAAACCGGAACACGCCGTAACCCGGTTCGTCAAACGGCGCGTTCAGTGACGCGGAGATCGCCATGCCGAGTGCGTTGCGCGTATCGACGGGATCGAGAATACCGTCGTCCCAGAGTTCCGAAGTCGAGTAATACGCGCTCGCGTTACGCTCGTACTCGGCCGCAATCGGCGCGCGTATCGCCGCCACTTGCTCTTCGCTCGGCGTTTCGCCGCTGCGTTCGAGCTGCCGGATCTTCACTTCGGTCAGCGTCTTCGCGGCCTGCTCACCGCCCATGACCGATATCTGTCCCTGCGGCCAGATGAACAGAAAGCGCGGATCGAATGCACGTCCGCACATGCCATAGTTGCCGGCGCCGAACGAGCCATTCACGATCACCGTGAATTTCGGCACTTCGCTGCACGCCTGGGCCATGATCATTTTTGCTCCGTCCTTCGTGATCCCCTGGCGTTCGTAATCACGCCCGACCATGAAACCGGTGATGTTCTGCAGATAGACGAGTGGTACACGACTCTGATTGCACAGTTCAACGAAATGCGCACCCTTGAGCGAACTGTCGTTGAACAATACGCCATTGTTCGCGAGGATGCCGATTTTGTAACCCCACAGGTGCGCAAAACCGCACACGAGCGTCGTGCCGTAATCGGGTTGGTACTCGTGAAAACGGCTGCCGTCGACGAGACGCGCAATCACTTCGCGCATATCGAACTGGATCTTGATGTCGTCGGGTATGATGCCGTAGAGCTCCGCCGGGTCGTAGTACGGTTCCTCGACGGCCTGGGTCGCGATCACGGTTTTCGTCGCCGGCTGCCACGTGCCGACGATCTCGCGCGCGAGTGCGATCGCCTCGTGTTCACCGTCGGCCGCGTAATCCGCGACCCCGTTGACGACCGTGTGTACGCTCGCACCCCCGAGTTCCTCGGCCGAAACCTCTTCGCCCGTCGCGGCTTTCACGAGCGGTGGTCCACCGAGAAAAATCGCGCCGTTACCCCGCACCATAACGGAATACTCGCTCAGCGCGGGAATATAGGCGCCGCCGGCCGTGCAATGACCGAACACGATCGACAGTTGCGGCACCCCAAGTTTCGACAACCGGCACTGATTACGGAAAATCCGGCCAGCGTAATAGCGGTCGGCGAACAGCGCGGACTGTAGATGCAGAAAGCCACCGGCGCTGTCACACAGGTGGATCACGGGTAAGCGGTTCTCGAGCGCGATGTCGAGCACGCGAACGATTTTTTTTACCGACAGCGGATACCAGGCGCCACCCTTGACCGAGCTGTCGTCGGCGTGCAGCAGCACCTCGCGTCCGGCAATCATGCCGAGGCCGGTCACGATCGAGGCCTGTGGTGCTTCACCGTCATAGGCCATGTTCGCCGCGAGCGTCGACAACTCGAGGAACGGTGTGCCGGGGTCCAGCAGGTACTCGATGCGTTCGTGCACGCGCAGCTTGTCCTGCTTTTCCAGGCGTTCGATGTCGCGGGCCGGCCGTTCGTGACGTGCGGCATGACTCTTGTCACGGAACTCGCGCAATAACCCGAGGTTGTGTTCGCGGTAACGCTTGTAAGTGACCGAGTTCGTGTCGAGGCGTGAGGTGATTCTGCGCATCATGGGTTTCCCTGATTCATCATGCCGCGGGGGCATCGACGTAGCGGACGAGCTCGGCGCCCTTGTCGAACGTCGCTTCCGTGGCGAAGCACACCGCGTCGATCACGCCGTCGCGTTCGGCGATGATCGACGTCTGCAGTTTCATGCTTTCGATCACCATGAGCGTCTGCCCGGGGTGGACGCTGTCACCAACGGCGACCTCGACCGACACGACGACCCCGGGCATCGGCGCCCGGACCGCGTTCGCGCCGGCGCCGCCGCCGGCGGCAGCGGCGATCGGGTCGATCGCGCCGACTTCCCACGCCTCGCCGTCGAGGTGCACGAATACCGCATCGCCGTTGCGCGCGACGAACGCCGCGCGCGGTACGCCGTCGATTACAAAATGCTGCAGTCCCGCTACCGGATCGCGGGCATCGACGGTTACCGTGCGTCCGTCGATGGCGAGCGTGACGGTCGCCGCACGCCGCACCGGGGCCAGCGCGTATTCCTCATCGAGGAAGCAGAACTTCGTCGCCATTACGTGTTCCTCCACGCGCCGATCGCCGCGTGCAGCGGCGGTGTATCGTAGACGAGCCGCCGGAATCCGGGTTCGTTCAGCGCCGCGATCGCAACAATGGCGTCCGCGCGATCGGATGCGGGGGCCGGGCGTCGCAGCGCCGTGCCGTGCTGCTCGATAAAGTGCGTATGCACCTCGCCGGCCGCGAACGCCGGGTGGCGCAGCACACGCTGCAGGAAGCCGAGGTTCGTGGTCACGCCGAGTATCACCTGCATCGCCGCGGCATCCGCGGCGCGCGCGATCGCGGCGTCGCGATCGGCAGCATGCACGATGAGTTTCGCGAGCATCGGGTCGAACGCACTCGTTATCGCCATCCCCGGGCACAAGCCGCTGTCGATCCGCACTCCCGCGCCCGACGCATCGCGCAGTAACGCGATGGTGCCGGTTGCCGGGATAAACCCGGCGTCGCAGTCTTCGGCGCAAATGCGCATCTCGATCGCGTGACCGCGATGCTGAATATCGTGCTGGGCAAACGGCAGCGGTTCACCGGCCGCAATCAGCAGCTGCGCTTCGACGAGATCGATGCCGGTCACCATTTCCGTTACCGGGTGTTCCACCTGCAGGCGCGTGTTCATTTCCAGAAAGTAGAACTCGCCGCCGTCACCGAGGATGAACTCGACCGTGCCGGCATTCGTATAGCCCGCCGCGGTGGCGATTGCGACGGCCGTCGTACAGATTTCCTCGCGCAGCGCGGGGTCGAGACCGGGGGCCGGCGTCTCCTCGATCACTTTCTGGAAGCGACGCTGGACGGAGCAGTCGCGCTCGCCGAGGTGTATGCAGTGCCCGTGCTCGTCGGCGAGGATCTGGACTTCGATATGGCGCGGATGTGACAGATATTTTTCACAATAAATACGCGCGTCCGCGAAGTAACGCTGCCCTTCGCTGCGGGCACTCGCGAGCGCCGCATCGAGTTCGCCCGCCGAATGGACGATGTGCATCCCCTTTCCGCCGCCACCGGCGGCAGCCTTGATCAGGATCGGATACCCGATTGCGGCAAGCTGCGCGCGCCAGTCATCGTCGTCGACCCCGATCGATGGCGCGAGCGGGAAGCCGCGTTCGCCAACGAACGTACGCGCCGTGATCTTGTCGCCGAGCAGCCGGATAACATCGGATCCGGGACCGATAAACCTGATTCCGGCCGCCGCGACGGCGTCGGCGAAAGCGGCATTCTCCGCGAGGAAACCGTAACCCGGATGCACCGCGGCAGCGCCGTGACGTCGCGCGACGTCGATCAGCTGGTCGACATCCAGGTACGCCGCGGTTGGCGTCTCGCCGAAGATTTCCGCGCACTCGTCGGCCATGGCAACGAACGGCGCCCCGGCGTCGACGGCGTGGTAAACGGCGACGGATTCGATCCCGAGCCGCCTGAGCGTACGCATGATTCGCAGCGCTATTTCGCCGCGGTTTGCGATCAGCACTTTCGCGAACTTCGTCTGCATCACTGTCCCCTGCCTTGCGGTTGTCGTTCCAGTCGCCCGGCGACCGCTTCGAGTCGTTCGACGAGCGGCGCGAGCTGTCGGTCCATGCGTTCCGGCGCCCCGTTGTCGGCGCGGATCCCGGCGACGATCAGGCGCCAGAATTGCTCCGTCGTGTGCTCGATATCGAGCGTTTTCGCGCCGGCAAGGAATTGCCAGGCGTAATGTTCAAGTCCGCCGAAGATCGTGTCGCGAACGATCGGCAGCGGTACGTCGTCACGAAACACCCCGGCGGCAACCCCTTCGCGCAACACCTCGACGGTATAGCTCGTGTAGTCCTGGTTCAGTTTGAACATCGCCGAATCACGGTAGTCCTGCTGCGCGCGGATCTCGTGGAAATACACCCGGCACAGCGCCGGCTCCGTGCGGATCGTCGTCAGGTGGTACCAGATGACATAGCGTAATTTCTGCGCCGGATCGTCGATTCCGCGCAACTGGTGTCGCAGGCCGTCGGTCAGCGTGGCGTACCAGTCCGTCATCACGCTGTCGAGCAACGCTCGCTTGTTTTCGAACAGCTTGTAGATCGTGCCCTCGGCGACGCCGGCGGCGTGCGCGATGTCGGCCATCACCGCACCGGCATAACCGTGCGCGGCAAACGCCTCGCGTGCCGCACGGCGGATTTCCTGCGTTCGCTCGGCGCGCGGCCGGCGCACGATTTTGCGCTTTTCGGGCACGGGTGCTTACCTGACGGATCGGTGTATGGCGCGGTCGAAGCCCGTTCGGGACGGGGATCGCCAACGAGGCTTCGCAGTTTAGTGAGGCATCCTCACAAATTCAAGCGGGCACTTTTCGGCAGCGCCCGGTCACGTTCACCGCCCCGTTGCCGGTGCATTTATTCGCGGTTTTCCGCCGTAAAATCACACTCGCGATCCCTGTGCGGCCGCGATTCGATGCGAAATTTGTCGGCGCCCAGAAATTCCAGTACGCTCACATGTGGCATTTTAGTGAATAATACTTCGCACGGATCCCAGCCGGTCCGCGCGCGGACCAGACTGCGAGATCCAACATGGCAACAGCCGACATCGTCCCGGGTGACACGGGCGCCGCGCTTTTCTCCGGATTTGAACTGACCCCGGATCAGAACGAAATCCTCGACCAGGCCGATCGCTACGCGCGCAACGAGTTGTACCCGCTGTCCGAACGCATGGACAACGAGGAATGGTGGCCGGCCGACGCGTTTCCAAAGCTCGGTGAAATCGGCTATCTCGGCATCACGGTACCGGAAGAATTCGGTGGCGCCGGTCTCGACCTGATGAGCGCCGGCCTGATCCTGCAGGCGATGTCGCGGTGGAATCATGCGTTCGCGCTGAGTTGGGTCGCCCACGACAACCTGTGCGTGAACAACATCTACGCGAACGCGAGCGATGCGCAACGGCGACAGTACCTGCCGCGCCTGTGCGATGGCTCGCATATCGGCGCGCTCGGGCTGACGGAGCCGGGTGCGGGCTCGGATGCGCTCGGTTCGATGCGCACGACGGCACGTCGCGACGGCGACGAATTCGTGCTCAACGGCAGCAAGCTGTACATAACGAACGGACCGGTTGCCGATATCCTGCTCGTGTATGCGAAGACCGATCGGGATAAGGGCCAGCACGGCATCTCGGCGTTTATTATCGAAAAGGATTTCCCCGGCTTCCGGGTGGCGCAAAAACTCGTGAAGATGGGCTTTCGCGGCAGCCAGACGGCGGAACTCGTATTCGACGACTGCCGGGTCCCGGCGGGAAATCTCGTTGGTGAACTGGACAAGGGCGTACGCGTCGTCATGAGCGGGCTCGACCTCGAGCGCGCGATGATTACGCCGATTTGCCTCGGCATCTGCGAACGCGCGCTGGAACTGTCGATCGATTACGCGAAGACCCGTGAACAGTTCGGCCGCCCGATCGGCGAGTTCCAGATGGTGCAGAAAAAACTTGCCGACATGTACGTATGGGTGGAAACCCTGCGCACGTTCAACTACCGCACCCTGGCCGCCGCGGCGACCGTCGCGGCCGGTGAAGCGGGTCGCGGGGACATCCACAAACTGACCGCCGCGTCGGTAAAATACGGCGGCGAGATCATGAATCGCGTGCTCGATGAGGCGGTTCAGATCCACGGAGGTTCCGGGTACATTTGGGAGTCGGAAATCAACCGCCTCTACCGTTCGATCAAACTGCTCGAAATCGGCGCCGGCACGACGGAAGTGAGAAACCTGATTATCGCGCAGGAGTTGTTACGCTAGCGACCGATCGGGAAGCGGCCGGAGATCCGCATCACCGGCGAAAGCCAGGAATTATCGCGAGGAAGAACACGATGAAATATGACGCCATTATCGTCGGCGCCGGTTTTGCCGGCATGTACATGCTGCATCGATTGCGCAAGGCCGGATTCAACGCGACAGTTCTCGAAGCCGCCGACGGGGTTGGCGGCACGTGGTACTGGAACCGCTACCCCGGGGCGCGCTGCGACGTGAAGAGTATCGACTACTCGTTTTCGTTCGATGACGCGTTACAGCAGGAATGGGAGTGGTCGGAAAAATACGCCACGCAGCCCGAAATCCTGCGCTATGCGAATCATGTCGCCGATCGTTTCGATCTGCGCCGCGACATCCGCTTCGACACGCGCGTGGCAGCCGCGGCGTACGACGAGCAAACCCGCGACTGGCACATTACGACGACCGCTGGCGAGCAGCTCACGGCGCACTACTACATCATGGCGACCGGTTGCCTGTCGGTGCCGAAAGCGATCGACATCCCGGGCAAGGAGCGCTTCACGGGCGAGACGTATCACACCGCGGACTGGCCGCGCGAACCCGTCGACTTCAGCGGACAGCGGGTGGCCGTGATCGGCACCGGCTCCTCGGCGATCCAGTCGATCCCGATCATCGGTGCGCAGGCCGCGGAACTGACAGTATTCCAGCGCACACCCGCCTACAGCCTGCCGGCGTTCAATCGCCCGCTGACGGCGGACGAGGTCCGGACCGTCAAGGCGAATTACGCCGCGCATCGGGAGAAATCCCGCTATTCCCTGTTTGGCGTGCCGGACCGGCGCATGGATGTCGGCGCGCTCAGCGTCAGCGAGGAAGAGCGCCAACGCCGCTACACCGAAGGCTGGGAGTCCGGCGAACTCGTCGCCATCATGCAGCAGTTCAACGATCTTCTCGTCAGCGCCGAAGCGAACGAAACGGCCTCGGAATTCGTCCGCAACAAGATTCGTGCGATTGTGAAAGACCCCGAAACGGCGGAAACCCTGTGTCCGAAAACGTTCCCGCTCGGTGCCAAGCGCGCGTGTCTCGATACGAACTACTACGCGTTGTTCAACGAGCCGCATGTTCACCTCATCGATCTGAGGCAGGATCCGATCGAGACGATCACGGCGAACGGCATCAAAACGGCGCAACGCTCGTTCGAGTTCGACGCGATTGTGTTCGCCACCGGATTCGACGCGATGACCGGCGCGATCGTGAACGTCGATATCCGCGGCCGTGACGGCAAAACACTGCGCGACAAATGGGCGGATGGACCACGCACCTACCTCGGCCTCGCGACGGCGGGGTTTCCGAACCTGTTCCTGATCACGGGGCCAGGCAGCCCGTCGGTCATGAGCAATATGATGATTTCGATCGAGCAGCACGTGGACTGGATCACGGATTGCCTCGAACATGCCCGCGACACCGGCATCGACACGATCGAAGCATCTGCCGACGCTGAAAACGAGTGGGTCACCCATGTGAACGACGTCGCCGCCGGCACGCTGTTTCCACGCGCGAACTCGTGGTACATGGGCGCGAACGTTCCCGGCAAACCGCAGTTGTTCATGCCCTACATCGGCGGGGTCGGACCCTACCGTCAAAAGTGTGACGACGTCGCGGCTCACGGCTATGCCGGCTTCACGCTCTCCGGTGCCGACGCCGCGCGGCCCGCGTCCGCGGGCTGACGTGACCCCCACTGACGACGGGACGGACGGCACGCTCGACTGGGAACTGCTCGATTCCCGCTACGAGCCCGACGCGGGTTTGATGCTGTTCGAAAAGCGCATCGATCGCCTGCGCAACCCGCGCAATGCGCAGACCTTCGATCGGATCGTGCTCGAATCCGTCGATTGGGTAAATATCGTCGCGCTCGATGCCGAACACCGCTGCGTCATGATCCGCCAGTATCGCTTCGGGGTCGGGTACAGCACGCTCGAACCGCCGGGCGGCATGGTCGATCCGGGCGAGGATTCGCTGACCGCCGCCGCGCGCGAACTGCGCGAGGAAACCGGTTATGCCGCCGACAAATGGACCTACCTCGGTGCCGTCGAACCAAACCCCGCCGTCCACAACAACCTGTGCCATCACTGGCTCGCCGAGGACGCCTGGCGCGACCAGGAACAGGATCTCGGCGAGGGTGAAACTATCGCCATCGAATTGATGTCGCCGCACGAAGTCATCGCGGCAGCTAGCGGCGGCGAGATCAAACATGCGCTCGCGCTGTCGGCCTTGTCGCGCGTTTTCAGCTTGTGGCCGCTGCCGTTCCGTCACGCGTGAGATGCCCGTCCCGGTGCCTCCCCGCCTCCCGGTCCGTGTGTCAGAATAAGCGCGGCCTCACGTGACCCGAAGGATCATCAATGCCCGACCGTGCTACTGCCGCCGCGAATTGTTTTGATCCGGCGGCTGTCGCGAGGGCCCGCAAGCTGTTGCACCGCAACCGTAATGCGCTGCCACGCATGGCGGAACTCTACAAACTGCTCGCAAACCCCGTCCGTCTGAAAATCCTGCTGATCCTCATCGACAGCGAACGCCTGTGCGTGGGTGATTTCGCGCATGTGGTCGAATTGAGTATTGCGGCAACGTCACACCAGCTGAAACTGCTCAAGGACGCGGGCTGGTTGAGCACGGAACACGACGGCAAACTCGTCTACTACCGCATCGCGAGTGAAGGACTGAAAACAGCCCTGCTCGGCGATCTGCAGCTGCTCAGCCAATAAGGTTGCGCCCGTCGTTCCGTATTGCCATCGCATTATCATTTCGATATTATCGAAAATGACGAAACGAAACAGCGAGGCCGGATGATGGAAACCCCCATCGAGAATGCCGCGGACACCCGGACGGGCGCGTGGCTGCTGCTCGGGATCGCGATCGCGTGCGAAATCGTCGGCGCGATCGGACTTCGCTTCAGCGAGGGTTTCAGCGCGCCGCTCCCGACGGCCGTCGCACTCGCGGCTTTTTGCCTCGCCCTGTTCCTCGTCAGCAAAGTGATGAAACACCTGCCGGTCAGTATCGCCTACCCCGTGTGGGCTGGCGGCGGAACCGCCGGGGTCGCGCTCATCGGCGTTCTCGCACTCGGTGAACCCCTGAGTGCGCCGAAGGCGGTCGGTGTCGTCCTCATTCTGCTCGGGGTCGTGCTCGTCAACACGGTCTCGGAAAAACGCTCCGGCTGTTGACGGACGCACACGGAACCTGAACAGGAGCACGCAAACCGATGCATTACGCCTGGTTCCTCGTCGGCGGCGCCATCATCGCCGAAGTCACCGCCGCCATCCTGTTGCGCGCGAGCGACGGCTTCGCGAAGCGGGCGCCGGCCATCGCCGCACTGGCCGCGTTCGGCGGCGCGTTCTACCTCGTGAGCCTGGCGCTCGTGCACTTGCCGGTGAGCACGGTCTATCCCGTGTGGGCCGGCGGCGGCACGGCCGGGGTCGCACTCGTCGGCGTCGCCTGCCTCGCGGAGAAACCGCATCGCCTGAAAGCGCTCGGGGTCAGCTGCGTCGTGGCCGGGATCGTCGCGCTGAATCTCGCCGCGGCTCCGGCCGGCGCGGGCTAAAGCGCACGCGGTCGCTGCCCGCGCGGATTACCGGCATGCTGAAATATCTTCGCTATTACGGTACCCACGCGCTCATCGCCGCAACGACACTCGGCCTCATTGCCGGCGGCGCGTGGCACTGGCTCGGCCTCGCCGCCGGCTTTGTCCTGTGGGTCGGCGGCGACGCGCTCAGCGGCGCGGTCAACGAACCGACGCCTGACTACGGCCATCCGTTGTTGCTCGATGTTGCGTTGTACAGCTTGTTCCCGCCGCTCGTTGTCATGACATTCACGTTCGCGTGGGCACTGTCGCCGGCGGATATTCTCGGCTTCGGCGCGTGGCTCGGATCGGTGTTCGAGGTCGACGTACTGACGCGCCACGGCGATCCGGCAACGGCTCACATCATCGGCGCGTGTCTGTCGTTCGGGCTGGCCATGGCGATGGGCGGGATCCTGACGGCGCACGAACTGATGCACCGCATCGACGACCCGATCGCAATGTGGTTCACGCACTGGATGCTGGCGCTCGCGTTCAATGCAACGCTCGAAGTTGCGCATGTGTTCGGACACCATCGCGATGTCGGTACGCCGGCCGACCCGGCAACGGCCCGGCGCGGCGAGACGATCTATCACTTCTACGTTCGCTCGACGGTCGGACAGTTCTTCCAGGCGTGGCGCATCGAACGTGAGCGCCTGCGCGCAACAGGCCGCGGAGCGCTGACCTGGCGCAACAAGGTGATCGCGGGTCTGCTCCGCTCATCGAGCGTCGCCGGTTTGTTTTTTCTCGCCGGTGGCGGCCTCGCACTCACGGCGTTTCTTGCCGCGAGCGCATGGAACAAGTTCCTGCTCGAATCACTGAACTACGTCGAACATTACGGACTCGTGCGGGTCCCGGGCACACGCATCGAGCCGCGCCACGCGTGGGATTCGCTCAGTCGATTTTCCCACGCCGCGTTATTCAATCTCCCCTGGCACGCCGACCATCACAGTCGCATCGGGGTGAAATACCCGGCACTCAAGCGCACAGCGAGCGCGCCGACCCTGCCGTTCGGTTACCTCGCTGCGCTGCCGCTCGTGTGGGTCCCGCCGCTGTGGCGGCACATCGTCGCGCCCCGGCTCGGTGACTGGGAGAAGCACCGGGCGTCGCGGGAGGAACAGGATTTGCTCGCGCCGGAACCTGGCGCGGCACGGCAGCGTTAACTAAATAGGTGTGCATAAATCTGAGACACTGTGGCTTCGAGACCGGAACCACTGTCTACACCCCATCCTAAGTCCCTTCCCCTCGATTTGAGGGGAAGGGTACCCAGTCCATCAAGGTCAGTGTTTCATAATTTGGAGCACGTATTTAGACAGGCTCCGGCAATAATTCCGTAATACCGCGGACCCCGTCCAGGAGGACGAAGCATGAATCAGGAAAAAAACGCTCCCCGACCAGGGCCCGCGCAAGGGCGCCGCGGCCGGTACGGATCACGCCCTGCACGGCTGCTCGCGCGGACCGTGCCGCTGATTGCCGGCGCGCTGTTTGTTGCTCAACCTGTCGCGTCAGCGCCGGTCGTCTACACGAGCGAGTCGGCGTTTCGCAACGCCCTGACCACGCTTGGCACGAAGCTCATTCATGAAAGCTTCGAAGACAACACGGTGTGGGCCGCATCGCGCAACGCTATCGTCGCCCCGGGCAGCACACCGCTCGTGACGAGCCAGGGGATCCGCTGGACGTCGAATCACACGCAGAACAATATCGCCACCGGCACCGTTGGCGGCAGCGCGCCGGACGGACTGTTCGCCATTTATTCATTGCCTCACGGGGTGACGACCGACGCCGGTGGGTATTGCGATTCGGCCGAGGATCCGAACGTGCCTGAAGAATGCTTCCAGAACGACGGTCTCAAGGTCGCAGCCCAGGACGGTGAGGCGCTCTACGGTTTCGGCGGCCGTATCGATACGGCGAACAACGGCAAAGTGACGTTCATACTCGACGGCGTCGATATCAATGCAAACGACACCGACAACATCGACAACGTGCAACGCGAAGGCGAGTTTGTTGACAACTTCGCGTTCGTCGGCGTGATCGACGAAGCGGGCTTCTTCGTCGCGGAACTGCGCGAATTACGCGGCAAGGACACCCAGCAGGTATTGCTGTTCGCCGACGATTTCACGCTCGCCACCGCGGTTCCCCTGCCGCCGGCTATCGTGTGCTTTACGCTCGCGCTCGGCGTTGCGGGCGGCAGGCGGCGCAGGCACCCGCGCCGCGCGGGTCAGCCAATCGCGCCAGCGGCCCTGAGCGCAGCTATCGCGTCGTCCGGGCACCCGGCAGCGCGCAATACCTCGTCCGTGTGCTGCCCGAGGGCCGGACACGGGCGGCGCACCCCGTTCGGTTCGCCATCGAATATCGCCGCCGGTCGTGACTGGCGCATGCGCCCGGCATCCGGATGATCGTATTCGATGAGACTGTCGCGGTGCGTGACCCGCGGATCGTCGATCACTTCATCGAGCGTATTCACTTTCGCACACGGCACGCCGGCCGCATCCATGCGTGCGACGATTTCCGCGCTCGTGAAATTGACGGACGCCTGTTCGAAGGCCTCGAACAGCGCGGCGTAATGCGTGAAGCGACTCGCAAGTGTTTTGAAGCGCGGGTCCTCGAGCGGCGCCGTCGTTTCGAGGCCGTCGCATGCACCTTTGAACTCCTCGTCGCCGACGACCATCAGCGTAACGTAGCCGTCGCTTGCGGGCAGCAGGCGGTAGAAATCCGCAATCAACGGTTTCGGCTCGAAGCCGTCTTCACCGACGAAGCCGTTATTCCAGAACACTTCCGGCCACAGAAACTGCAGACTCGCATCGAGCATCGACAACTCGACGTGATGCCCGCCCACCTTGCCGAGCGCCCGCGCGAGCAACGCGGCGGAGATCGCCTGCGCGGCCGTGACCGCGGCCACCTTGTCGCTCGCGATCGTTTTCACGAGTGCCGGGGTGCCGTTCTCGCCTTGCGCGGCGGCGAACCCGGCGACGCTCTGAATCACCGGATCGTAAACACGCTGGTGCATCGCCGGACCGGTCGCACCGAACCCGGAGATCGAGACGTAAATCAGATCCGGAAACGCGGCGTGCAGATCCTCGTAGCCAAACCCGTAGCGGGCAAGCGCACCGGGACGCGAATTCTGCACGAACACATCTGCCGTCCCAATCAGCTCGTAGAGCGGTTGGCGCAAATCCGGATGCTTCAGATCCGCCGCCAGCGAACGTTTGTTGCGATTCATCGTCGCGAAGTACGACGACACGCCGCCCCGGCTGCCGCCGACATGGCGCGCCGGGTCACCGGCACCGAGCGTTTCGATGCGGATCACATCGGCGCCCTGATCGGCAAGAATCCCCGTTGCCATCGGTCCGGCAGCGTTCGTCGTAACCTCGACAATGCGAATTCCGGCGAGTGGTTCCATTTAAGCGTCTCCTGCGGTTGTCAGCGACGGCACGACGAGGATGCGCCCGTGCGCGCGGCGTTGCGTAAGTAATTCGATCGCCTCGGTGCCGCGCTCGAGCGGCAAGCGGTGCGTCACCAGCGGCTTTAGTTTGCCTTGCGCGTACCAGCCGAGCAAAGCCTCCATCGAGCACTGCAGCTTGTCCTGAGCGTACCAGCGGAAATAACGTAACGATGATCCGAGCGCCGCCCGGTGCTTGACGAGTAATCGATTCGCCGGCACCTGTGGTACCCCGCCGACGAAACCGACATGGACATACCGTCCCCCCCAACCGAGCGAAGACAGCGCGGCATCGAACAAATCGCCGCCGATCGGATCGAAACACACATCCGCACCCCGGCCGTCCGTCAACGCCATGACTTCGGCTTTCAGATCCGCGGTCGAATAATCGATCCCGGCATCGGCGCCGTGCTCGCGCGCAATTGCAACGCGCGCCGCGCTGCTCGCGCCCGCGATCACCGTGGCCCCCATGGCCTTGCCGATCTCGACGGCCGAGAGCCCGACCCCGCCGGCACTGCCGAGCACGAGCAGCGTCTCGCCGTCGGCGAGGCGGCCCTGCCAGCGTAGCGCCACGTCCGAGGACAGGTAGGCAATCGGAAACGCCGCCGCGTCGCTGTCATCCATACCCGCGGGTACGAGCCAGCAATCGTGCTCGTCGGCAACGGCCTGTTCCGCGAGACCACCGTAGTGCAGCAACGCCATCACCCGGTCACCGGGTTTGAAGCGGGTGACCGCATCGCCGCACGCGGCGACCGTCCCTACCGTTTCGAGACCGGGCGCAAACGGCAGGGGTGGTTTCGTCTGATAATTCCCGCTTACCATGATCGCGTCGGCGTAATTCACCGCGGTTGCCGCAACAGTGATCAACACCTGATCGGCGGCGGGAACCGGGGCGGCGATGTCCGCGATTTCCAGCGTATCGAGGTCGCCCCATTGACGACAAATGAGCGCTCGCACCGTTCATCCTCCGTTCGTAATCGCGACAGTGTACACACGTCCAGAGGGATACGATGAAACAGACAACACTCGGTGAACTCAAGGTCTCCGTACTCGGTTTGGGCTGCATGGGCATGTCGCAGGCCTACGGCGAAGCGGACCGCGCGGAATCGGAGCGCGTCCTGCATCGCGCGCTCGATATCGGCGTTACGTTTCTCGACACGGCGAATGCGTACGGCAACGGCCGCAACGAAACGCTGCTCGGCGAGGTGCTTGCGGCGCGCCGCGACGAGTTCGTGCTCGCGACGAAATTCGGCATCGTGCGGCATGCGGACGGCACCCGCGGGGTGGACGGACACCCGGACCGGGTAGCGACGTACTGCGACGAGAGCCTGCGGCGCCTGCGCACGGACGTCATCGATCTGTACTACCTGCATCGCCGCGACCCGGCAGTCCCGATCGAGGACACGGTTGGCGCCATGGCCGAACTCGTGCGTGCCGGCAAAGTCCGCTATCTCGGCTTGTCGGAAATCTCGGCGACGACCCTGCGTCGCGCGCACGCCGTCCACCCGATCACGGCCCTGCAGTCGGAATACTCGCTGTGGACCCGCGATCCGGAATCCGGGGTGCTCGCAACGTGCCGCGAACTCGGGGTCGGCTTCGTCCCGTTCAGCCCGCTCGGCCGGGCGATGCTCACGGGCGCGCTGACAGACCCGGCGATGCTCGGCGCGGATGATCTGCGCGCGACGATGCCCCGCTTCGCGGCGACGAATTTCGCCGCGAACCGCGCGCTCGTCGACCGTTTCATGGCATTCGCGCAGGACCGGGGTTGCACTGCAGCACAACTGTGCCTCACCTGGTTGCTCGCGAAAGGCGAAGGCATCGCGCCGATCCCGGGTACGAAGCGGGTGAGTTTCCTCGAAGAAGACATGGCGGCCGCGGCGATGACGCTGGACCCGGCGGACGTCGCGGCGCTCGATACGCTGTTCGCGCCGGAGAATATCGCCGGCGACCGCTATCCACCGGCACTGATGGCATCGATCGACCGCGACTGAGCCGCACGGCCCGCGGCGGCATCGCCGCGAGCGGGCACAGGACACAAAACCGCGCCCGCCATCGGGCATAATAGGCAGTCGCGGGCGGCGCTCACGCCGGCCCATCCACCGCAGCGACGAGGGGTTTTGCATGTACGATCTGGTTATTCGCAATGCACGCATCGTCGACGGCAGCGGTGCGCTCATGCGCAACGGCGACGTCGCAATCAACGGGGAACGGATCGCGGAAGTCGGCACCGGGATCACGCAGGGCAAACGCGAGATCAACGCCGACGGCCTGTTGCTCGCTCCGGGCTGGGTCGATATCCACACGCATTACGATGGCCAGGCGACATGGGATCCGTATCTCACGCCGTCGAGCTGGCATGGCGTGACCACCGCGGTCATGGGCAATTGCGGCGTTGGCTTTGCGCCGGCGGACCCGGCGCGACGCGACTGGCTGATCGGCCTGATGGAAGGCGTCGAGGATATCCCCGGCACCGCGCTTGCCGAAGGTATCGATTGGGAATGGGAAACGTTTCCGGAATATCTCGATGCGCTGGACCGGCGCACTTATGCCCTCGACATCGCCGCCCAGGTGCCGCACGGCTCCGTACGCGCCTATGTCATGGGTGAGCGTGGCGCCACGGATGCGGCCGCGAACGAAGACGAACGACGCGCGATGGCAAACATCGTCGGCGACGCGGTGCGGGCCGGTGCGGTCGGTTTCAGCACCTCGCGCACGATCCTGCATCGCGCGATCGACGGCGAGGTCGTGCCCGGTACGGATGCCGATGCGATCGAGTTGCTGACCATCGCCGCGGGTATGCGCGATGCGGGTTCGGCCGTGTTCGAAGTTGCCTCCGATCTCGCGCCCGAGTCGAATGAATTGACGTGGATGGACCGGATCATCGACGAGATGCGCTGCCCGGTCACGTATGCCTGCGTGCAGAATGACACCGACCCGGCGCAATGGAAGCGGCTCATCGACTACGCCGCCGCGCGCGGACCCGGTATGTATCCTCAGGTTGCGATCCGGCCGCCCGGCATGCTCATGTGCCTCGAGGGCGCACACCCGTTCCTCGCGCGACCGTCTTACAAGGCGCTCGCCCATCTGCCGCCGGCAGCACGCGCGGCCGAGATGCGCAAACCCGAGGTGCGTGAACGCATCCTCGGCGAAGCCACGGGTAAATCAGCGCGCCTGTTACGCCTGCTGTTCATCGAAGGCAAGGAAATGCGCTCGTCGATTTCCGACTACGACCGGATCTACTGGCTTGGCGACCCGCCGGACTACGAACCGGCGCCCGAACGCAGCATGGCCGCGCTCGGCAGGGCGAAAGCCTGCAGCGCCGAGGCGGCTGCTTATGATTGTCTGCTCGAACGCGACGGCAAGGCGTTTCTGTATACCCCGCTGTTCAATTACCACGCGGGCAATTACGACGTCGCGCGTGAAATGATGTTGCATCCGAATACGATCCTCGGGATCAGCGACGGCGGCGCCCACTGCGGCGTGATCTGCGACGCGAGTGCGCCGACGTACCTGCTGTCACACTTCGTACGCGACCGCGAACGTGGCCCCCGCGTGCCGCTCGAGCTTGCCATCAAAATGCAGACGCGCGATACCGCGGAACTTTACGGCTTCGACGATCGCGGCTTGATCGCACCGGGCATGCGCGCCGACATAAACCTGATCGATTTCGACGAGCTCACGTTGCCGGTGCCGGAAATGGTGTACGACCTGCCGGCCTCGGGACAGCGACTCGTGCAGCGCGCAAGCGGTTACTACGCGACGATAATGAAGGGCGCGGTCACGTTCGAACAGGGCGAAGCAACCGGCGCCCTGCCCGGCCGCCTCGTCCGCGGGGCACAGCGGGCCTGAGCGACGACGGTTGCGGACCATGATTCCGATCGTCGTTTACCTGCGCCGCACCGTCTTACCGGGCGCGCTCGTGCTGCTGCTGACGAGCAGGGTCGCTGAGGCGACGCTATTCGAATTCTCCTGGCATGGCGACCCGGCGCGCGATGCGAGCATCGTCTCCTCGACGGATCCAAGTTTGCGTGCGTTCGGAACCATCGAGATCGATGCGGCGCCCGGCGCCACGTTCACGCTCGACGATGTCGTCGCGACCAACATCGCCGTCAGCGGCGACTCGATCGCGGACTTCGTGTTTACAAACTGGGTGTCGGCAGGCGGCACCCTCAGCATCGACGGATTGACCGCGCACTTCAGCGGCGCGGGAAATCCGTTTTCGGCCGCCTCGCGCGAAACATTCTTCGGCTGCCGCTCGCCTGCCTGCGATTTCAATTTCGCCATCGACGTCACCCGCACGGAACCGAACATCGCGCTCGCCCAGGTCGTCTACGGTTCAGCGGCCGCGGCGCTGGGTTCATTCAGGATGCGTGCGGTACGTGTCACCGAACCCGCGGGCGCTGCGTTGCTGCTGCTCGCCTGCGTCATGCTCGTCACGTCAACGAGGCAGCAACGCGTTAATACGCAAGGCAGGTGAACCCATGACTGAACACGACACCGGACAGGTTGCGGCGAGTGCCGCGGAAATCTATGAGTCGTTTTTCGTCCCGGCCCTGTTTGCCGAGTGGCCGGCGCACGTGCTCGCGGCCGCCACGGTGGGCCCGGGCGATCACGTGCTCGACGTCGCCTGCGGTACCGGCATACTCGCGCGCGCGGCGCTCGCACGGGTGGGCACTTCCGGCAGCGTCACGGCCATCGACATGAACGATGGCATGCTCGCCGTCGCGCGCCAACGATCCACCGCCGTCACCTGGCACGAGGGCGATGCCTGCGCCTTACCGTTCGCTGATAACGCGTTCGATCACGTCGTGAGCCAGTTCGGCCTCATGTTTTTCCCCGATCGCCCGCGCGCGTTGCAGGAGATGCGTCGCGTTACCCGCGACGGTGGACAGATCGCGGTTGCCGTGTGGGGGTCTCTGGCCGACACCCCGGGATATGCCGCGATGTCCGCGCTGTTACTCGATTTGTTTGGCGCCGACGTCGCGAACTCGCTGGCGGCGCCCTACTCGCTCGGCGATCGCGACGTGCTCGCGTCACTGTGCGCCGAGGCCGGCATTAACGATGCGCGCATCGAAACGGTCGTCGGTCGTGCGCAATTTGCGAGTCTCGATGCGTGGCTCTACACGGACATTCGCGGCTGGACGCTCGCGAATGTCATCAATGACGCCGACTACGCGCGGCTGACCGCAGCCGCGCCCGAACGTTTGTCGTCATTCGTCAACGACAATGGCAGCGTCAGTTTTGCTGCACCCGCACATGTAGTCTCGTTTACAGCCTGAACAGGCACGCTCGTTCGCCTGCGTATTGGCCGCGTTCGCGTTTCCGACACGTTTTGTTGCGATGCAAGAAATCAGTTACGTGACCCTGCCGTGAAAACACGGGTGCGCTTACTGCACGGTACGGCACAAGCGCGTTTATACTGATCCGACTCGAGGCGGCTCGATCCACATTGAAAGGACAGCCGTGACAAGCAAACCGTCACAGGAGCACAAGAATGAATATCGGTATCGAACAGGTAATGCAAAGCTGGGGTTGGGACAATATTTCCGACGAGCAGGTCTACGACGAGGAAATCAAGATTGCCCTGATGGCCGACGAACTCGGTTACGATGACGTCTGGGTCGTCGAGCATCACTTCGAAGACTATTCATTCTGCCCCGACAACTTTGTCTACCTCGCGCATCTCGCCGCGCTGACGAAACGCATCAAGCTCGCCACGGGCGCGACGATTCTGCCGTGGAACATCCAGCCGTTGCGCGTTGCCGAAAAAGCCGCGATGCTCGATTACCTGTCGAACGGCCGCTTTATCCTCGGCTTCGGACGCGGTCTGTCGCGACGCGAATACGAGCAGTTCGGGATCCCGATGGAAGAATCGCGCGGACGTTTCGACGAAGCCGCCGACATGATCCTGAAAGCACTCGAAACCGGGGTCATGGAAGAACATCACGGGCAGTACTTCGATCAGCCTCGCGCCGTGATCCGACCGAAACCGAAAGCGTCATTCAGGGATCGTCTGAAGCAGGTCGCGATGTCCGACGATTCCGTCGAGGAAGCAGCCATACTCGGCGCGCAGATGATGCAATTCACGTATAAACCGCTCGAAGTACATAAAGCGGAAATCGGCGCCTACTGCGCCGCCTACAAGCGCCACCACGGCACGGATGCGCCGGTGCCGATCATGACGGACATCAGCGTGTGCGATACGAATGCCGATCGCGCCGCCGAGAATGCGAACAAATATGTACGCAACTACCTGCTCAGCGTTATGCACCACTACGAAATGATGGGCGAGCACTTCAAGGATGCGAAAGGTTACGAATCCTACGGCGACACCGCGGTCGCGATGCGGGAAATGGGCCTCGACGCCGTTGCCGACGGTTACGTCGAAGGCCAGGTGTGGGGTACCCCGCAACAAATGCTCGAAGGGTTCGAGAAACGCCGCGAAGTGATCGGTGATTTCGACGTGTTGATCATTCCGCGTTTCGCCGGCATGCCGTTCGAAATTGCCGAACGTACGGTCGAGACGTTTGCGAAGCACGTGATACCGGAACTGAAGAGCTGGAATATCGCGACGACGCGCGCGGCGTAATTCTCCGCCGTCAATCGGTGAGGGTGGGCGCACACGGCGTTGCGTCCACTCTCAGCCGGCGGTCGCCGCCGCACGCGGGCCGGTCCCGCCCGGATGCGCCGCGTGATCCCCCGCAACCCGCGAATCCCCGTCCACCCCGCGTCCGTCACCGCCACATCGACCGCGCCCGGTTTTTCAGATCAACCCGCACCGAGCGATCCCAGCAGGCATCCGCTCCCCCGCGACTCGACCAACTCGACTGATCGAACATCGCGAGCACCGGATCGGTAAGAAAACGGCTCTTCGTGCCGTACACGTGCCGGTCACCGTATTTCATCTGTTCCGGCACAAAGTATTTCAGCGGGTTGACGAGCACGAGCTGATTCTTCGCCCGGGTCAGCGCGACATACGCGAGCCGCCGCTCCTCTTCGAGTTTGTCCGCGTTGCCGGCCGCGAACTCGTTCGGAAACGTGCCGTCGCTGAAGTGCTGTACGTACACCGTGTCCCACTCCTGGCCTTTCGCGGAGTGCACGGTGGACAGCACGAGATAGTCCTCGTCGATATGCGGCGCACCGGCGAGATCGCCGCTACCGCTCGGCGGGTCGAGCGTCAACTCCGTCAGGAACGCACTGCGGCTCGCGTACTCGTTGCTCAGTTGCAGTAACTGCTCGAGATCGCCCTCCCGGGGAAACGCATGATCAAAGCGTCGTTCGAGGTGCGGCTGATACCATTCGATGACCCGCTCGATCTGGCCCGGCCACGGTTCACTAACGAGGGCTGCCATGAGGCGCGCGAGCGCCTGCCACTGCTCGCGCGCATTCGCCGGCACCCGCGGCAGCGCGGCGAGCGAGGCAAGATCCGCATTATTCGCGCGCACGTGTTCGCACACGTGGCGCGCCGTTGCGGGACCGATGCCGTCCGGGATCTGCGCGACGCGGAACGCGGCGAGATCGTTACGCGGGTTCTCGGCCCAGTTCAGCACCGCCATGACGTCCTTCACGTGCGCCGCTTCGAGATATTTCAGGCCGCCGTACTTCACGTACGGAATGTCGCGCTTGCCGAGTTCGAGTTCGAGCCGCATCGTGTGGCGCGAGTTGCGGAACAACACGGCCTGATGCCACAGGCGTACCCCCTGCTCCCGTCGTTCGAGGATCTCGTCGCACAGAAACAGCGCTTCGTCCTGCTCGTCTTCGACCGTGACGAGGCGTGGCCTGATCCCGGCACCACGCGCGGCGCGCAGGGCCTTGGGAAACGCTTGTGTCGCTTCGTGCATGAGCGCGTTCGACGCATCGAGGATTGCCTGCGTGGAACGGTAGTTGTGTTCGAGCTTGATCACCCGCGCGCCGGCGAACTGCGCGGGAAACTCGAGGATGTTGCCGACATCGGCGGCGCGAAAGCCGTAGATCGACTGCGCATCGTCGCCAACGACGGTGAGCCCCCGACCGTCGGGCCGGATCCGGCGAATGATTTCTGCCTGCAGCCGGTTCGTGTCCTGGTACTCGTCGACGAGGATGTGATCGAATCGCGAGCCAATGTCCGCCGCGACGCGTGGATCTTCAACGAGGTAGAACCAGTACAGCAGCAAATCGTCGTAGTCGAGTGTTTGGGTCGCGAGCTTGCGCTCGACATAAGCCGCGAACAGGGCATTCAGTTCGTCGTGCCATTGCATGAAATGCGGGAAATTCTCCGTCAGCGTGTCGACGAGGCTGCAGCGCGCATTGACGGTGCGGGAGTAGATATCGAGGCACGTCGATTTCTGCGGAAAGCGTTCCTTGCTGCGGTGAAAACCAAGCGCCTCGCGTTCGAAATCGAGCATGTCGGCGGCGTCGCCGCGATCGAGCACGGTAAACGTCTGCTCGAGTCCGAGCGTTTCGTGGTAATGGCGGATCAGGCGCGCGCCGACGGCGTGAAACGTGCCGACCCAATCGATCTTCGACGCCGCACCGGCACGCCGGCTCCCGTTCGCCGCCTTGTGCGCGGCAGCCACCATCTGCTGCGAGCGCTGCACCATCTCACGCGCGGCGAGGCGCGTAAACGTGAGCAGCAGTATCCGATCGGGGGCAACGCCGTGCAGACACAGGTGGGCGACCCGGTGTGCGAGGGTCGTCGTCTTGCCGGTGCCGGCGCCGGCGATAACCAGCAGCGGATCGCTGGCCCACGTTCCGTGCTCCGCATGCCCGAACACCGCGGCGGTGCGCTGCGACGGATTCAGTTGCTGCATCGGATCGGCGGTCATAGCGCGCGACGCACCTCGACAACCCGGCCGAGGATGCGGAATTCATCACCGTCGGGCCGTGGTTCGATGTCGTCGTAGGCGGGGTTCTCGGCCCGCAGGCGCACCCGGCCGGACACGCTGGCGTACGTTTTTACCGTCGCTTCTTCGCCGAGTAACGCCACCACGACGTCGCCCTCGCGTACCGGCAGATCGCGTCTGACGAGGACGATGTCGCCGTCGTGGATTTCGCGGCCGGACATGCTTTCGCCGCGCACGATCAAGGCGAATGTCGACTCCGCGAACGCCGGATCGATCGCGACGTAACCCTCCGCGAGTTCGATCGCTTCGTGCGGTGCGCCAGCCTGGACCCGGCCGATGATCGGTGCCATGCCGGGCACGAACGCGCCGGGCAGGCGGTAACCCCGATCCTTACCGGCCTCCTGCTCGAGGGCACCCGCCGTGACGAGTGCATCGAGATGCTCGCGCGCCGTGGCGCTCGATTTGAAACCGAATGCGTCACGGACTTCGCGGATGGACGGGGGCGCGCCGCGCAGGATCCGGGCACGGACGAATTCGTGAATTTTGGCGCGGGTCTCCCCCACGGGTGTTCTCGGCATGCGACCGTTTTACCACACGATCGAGCGGTATACCATCCGCGCCGCGCGCGAGCGGCCCACCGGCGGTGATTACGCGAGGCCGGCCATGACTATGCGTACCGACGCGGCGAGTTGCAGCGCTGTGAAAATGACGAACAAGGGCATGAACCAGCGAAACGTCGGTGCGAACGCTGCGAGTTTCGGCGACTCGACAAAACGGCGCCAGCGCGTTCCCGCGCGTGACGGAAACCAGTAGGCGATGCTCATTTCGTAGCACACAAAACAGGCGGCCAGCGACACGACGATGCCGCATGCGCCGCCCGCGGCCGCGGTGATATTCATCGATTTGACCCCGTGACTCGCATGACTTGTTTACGCCGGCGAGGCACATTTGGATTAGCGGGACGCAGGATGATGAACGCCGATCGCGAAACGCCCCGGCGGCACGTAATCTTCGCTCATTCGGGATATTGCATGCCGTTGCAGCGTTGCCACCGCGGCGAACGAGCCGGACTCCGGCATAAGCAGATATAATTTTTTCCCGACACCATGCACCCGGGAGCCAGTGCCATCACCATGCTGACCACAAAAATCAAAAAATTCTGCGTCGCCGTCTTGATTACCCTTACGTTGGCGATCGTTGCCGCTCGCGCGGTCGCCGGGAGCGGTCACGTCACGGACCGGCAATTGCAGCAAGGAACCCGGGACACGTCGGGCTGGTATCACTACGGCGGTAATTACGAGAACTGGCGCTTCAGTCCGCTCGCGACGATCAATCGCGCGAATGTCGCGAAGCTCGCACCGGCCTGGATATTTCAAACCGGCGTTCCCGGCCAGATGGCGAACTCGCCGATCGTTGCCGACGGCAGGCTGTATGTCACTTCCGCGTACAACCACGTGTGGGCACTCGATGCGCGCACCGGCGATCCGCTGTGGCACTACCAGTACGACTTACCCGCGGATGTGCGCCTGTGTTGCGGACCGGCGAATCGCGGCGTCGCGATCCACGGCAAGCACGTGTTCATGGCGACGCTGGACGCGCATCTCGTCGCGCTCGATCGTGACACCGGCGAAGTCGTGTGGGAAACGGAGATCGATGATTACGCGAAAGGATTCAGCGCCACCGGTGCACCGCTCATCGTCGGTGATCTCGTCATCACCGGGGTCGCCGGCGGTGAGTACGGCGCGCGCGGCTATGTCGATGCCTACGCACTCGCGACGGGTGAGCGCCGGTGGCGACGTTACGTCGTCCCGGTCGCCGGGGAACCGGGCAATGACACGTGGGCCGGCGACTCGTGGAAAACCGGCGGCGGGCCGACCTGGGCAACGGGATCCTACGACCCGAAGCTGAACCTGTTGCTGTGGCCAACCGGCAACCCCGCTCCGGACTGGGATGGCGATGCGAGGCCTGGCGATAATCTCTACACGAATTCCGTCCTCGCGCTGAATCCGCAATCCGGAGAACTCGTCTGGCATTTTCAGTTTACCCCGCATGACGTCTGGGACTACGACGCAACGAACGGTCTCGTGGTGGCCGACCTCGAGTTCGGGGGTGAACCCAGGCGCGTCGTCCTGCAGCCGAACCGGAACGGCTATCTGTACATGCTCGATGCGACGTCGGGGCAATTTCTCCGGGGTACGCAGTATGTGGATCGACTGAACTGGTCGCAGGGTCTGACCGCGGCGGGCCGGCCGCTCGTCGACACGGATTACCTGCCGTTACCGGGCGGCAACCCGCGCTTCGTGTGCCCCGGCGTGGCCGGTGGGCACAACGGTTCATTTACGTATGCGTTCGATGGTCGCACGATGTTCGTGCCGGTCATCGAGTCGTGTGTAAAACCCGAAACGGCGCCGATGGAATACACCGAGGGTGAACCCTATTGGGGTGGCGGTCCGGGCGCGACGGAAGGCGAGGACGGATCGTCCTACGGGATCTTCGTCGCGATCGATGCGGCGAGCGGCAAGATACTGTGGCGACACGAGGATCCCCACCCGTTTTTCGGCGGCGCGCTGGCCACCGCCGGGGACCTCGTGTTCAGCGGCAACCAGAACGGTTACGCGCTGGCGTTCGATGCGCAATCCGGTGAGGTGCTATGGAAGTTCCAGACCGGCTCGTCGATTCGCAGTCAACCGGTCACCTGGGAGGCCGACGGACGCCAGTATGTTGCCATCGGCAGCGGCTCGGGCGGGGTCGTACCGAGTTTCATGGGGACGCCGGAGGTCATCACGACGGGCAGCGCGCTCGTCGTGTTCGCGTTACCGCAATAGCGCCGCGCACGCTCGGGCCAGAGGCGAAAATGCGCGAACAAACCCCGGCCGGGTGCCACCTGCCGCGGCAAACCATGGCCCCGGCCATCATCGCGTGAAGACGGCCGCGGATGTCAGGCGTCGCGCGCTGGCGACGGCACCGGCTGCCGCCCCTCGAGCCGGATCAGTAACGGCGGCAGGAACAGCAATACCGTGGCCAGTGCGCACGCGATCACGATCGCGACGGACACACCCATTTTCGAATTCAGGCCGAAGTGCGACGTTGCGAGCACGAGAAATCCGGCGATCAATACGATCGAGGTGACGATCAGCGCGCGCCCAACCGTATTAAATGCGTATCGCACCGCGGCCTCGGGCTGCATACCCCGCTCACGTCGGGCGCGCAGGTACTTGCTCAGAAAGTGCACGGTGTCGTCGACGACTATACCGAACGTCATGCTCGCGATGACAGACAAGGCCATGCCGATCTCGCCGTTGATGATGCCCCAGATGCCGAACCCCATACCAATCGGTGCGAGGTTTGTGATGAGACTCAGCGCGCCTATCTTCACGGACCGCAGGGCGAGCATGATGACAAGCGAGATCAGCCCGAGCGCAAGCGTCGTGCCGTAGACCATCGACACCGTATTACGCAGCATCAGGTGCGTGAACATCATGACGGTCCCCGAACCGTCGTCGTGACCGATGCCAGGCGCGTGTTCGTCGAGCCAGCGTCCCGCACGCTCCGTGATGTCCAGCATTCTCTTGCTGCTGACAGGGATCAGCGTCGCCACGACCCGGGTGCTGGATTTATCAACGTTGATTTGATTGTTCAGATCGAGGCCATACGGTAACGACATCTCGTAGAGCAACAGGTACTGCGCAGCGAGATCGCGCGAATCGGGTAGTTTGTACATCGCATCATCGTCGCCATACATGTTCCGGTTCAGGCGTTTCATCGTGTCGGTGATCGAACTGACATGTTTCGTTTCCGGTTGTGCCCGCCACCATTCGGCGAATTCGTGCGTAAAGCGCAGAAATTCCGGATCGGCGATACCGCCGGATTTCCCGGAGTCCAGCGAGTAATGGACCGTATACAGGCCGGTCAGATTGTCGAGCATGAAATCGCTCGCGATGCGGTACTCAACCGTCTCGTCGAAGTATTCGAAAAACAGATCATTGAATTCGTTGCGCGGTACGTTCGCGATCAAACCAACGATGACCGCCGAAGTGCACCACAGGAGTTCGCGTCGCCGGCGCACGACGAAATTTCCGAACGCCTCGATCCATTCATCCTGCGCGGATCGCACGGGAATCCGCCCGGTCGGCAGGACCGCAAGCAGCGCGGGCAGGAACGTCAGCGACAGTACGAGCGAGATCAGCACACCCACCGCAACCGTCGTCCCCATCATCTGAAACGGCGGCGACTCGGAGAAGTTCATCGTCAAAAACCCGATTGCGGTCGTAATACTCGCGAGCATTACGGGATTGATATTGATCCGCAGGCTCTCTTCGATCGCCGCGTGTTTCGCGAGACCTTCACGCAGTTCGTGGAAATACGAAATCAGGATATGTACTGAATTCGCCACGGCGACGGTCAGGATGATGTTCGGCGTGCCGGCACCCGTCGGCGTGATCGGAAATCCGAGGTAGCCCGATATCCCGAGCGCACCCGCAACGGACATCGAGAACACGAACAACGTGGTCACGGTGCCAATGATGCCGCCGGCAAGCAAGGCAACGAGGAGAAACATGACGCCAAAACTGATCGGCGCGAGTATGCGCATATCCGCGATCGCGGATTCGCTCGTGGCGACGTGAAACGCACCCATCCCGGAAATGTAGATGTCGATGTCGGGATACGTCGATTCGAATTCGGCCGCGAGATCCCGCACGTGCTTGATCATGAGCGGCTGTTCTTCGATTTCGTTCACCCCGGGCAGCAGGATGTTCACATTGACCGCGGTGACCCCGGCATCATCGGCGAGCAGAAAGTTTCTGAGCTGGGGTTCCGCGAGCGCAATTGCTTTCAGGCGGGCGATTTCCGTGTCGTTGAGGCTCGCGGCTCCCTTGACCAGGTCGGCGACGATCAGATCGTCCTCGCGTGCTTCGGTATGCTGAAAATTCGTAATCGAATCAACCCGGTTCGAAAACGGTATCTGCCAGGCGCGTTCCGTCAGCGCCTCCACGATGCCGAGCACCTCGCGCGTGAACACCTGCCCGCCGCGCGGCGCTACCACGAGCATGATGGAATCGTCTTTCGTGTAGGTGTTCTCGAGCTTCTCGAAAGCAACGAGTTGCGGGTCTTCGGGACCGAAATAAGCGCGGTAGCTGTTCGTGAACGTCAAATGCCGTGCGCCTGCCGTCGCGATGCCAACGAGCACGAGGCAGGCGACGATGATGAACCAGCGGGCGCGAACGACCCAGGCAGCGAAACGCGATTCCAATTCGTGCAACGGACTATCCCCTGTGCAAGAACGCCGGGCCTTTGCCGTGAACGAACGGCGCGCCGTGTCGTATCACGCGACCGCGGGGATGATCCGATGCGCCAGCGTATCAATGCGCTGGCGGTAGGCGTTCGCATCGTCATAAGCACCGGCATGCACGAACTCGTCGCAGCCGACCTCCGCGAACGCCTGCGCCATCTCGGTCGCCGCCGCGACATCGTCGAGCGGCAAGGTCTTCATCGCGATGATCGCGGGACGCGGCTTTCCGGCGGCGTCCGCGAGTTCGAAGATCCGGGCCCGCGGGGCGACAATGTCTTCCGGGCTGCGGCCGGCGGCGATCCAGCCATCGCCGTATTCGACGGTACGTTTCAGCGCCGCGTCGCTGGCGCCGCCGACGTAAACGGGCGGGCGTTGCGGTCGCGGCAACACGGGAAACTCGACCCCGTTGACCGTGATGTGGTCGTTCGTGAACGCATCGTGAAACAGTTTCAACGCCGCATTCGTCTGCTTGCCACGCTCGTGATAAGGCACGCCGAGCACCGTGAATTCCGTTTCCGACCAACCGACCCCGACCCCGAAGCGGAAACGACCCGCTGACAGATCCTGCAGCGTCGCGACCTGCTTCACGAGCTGGAACGGCAAATGGTACGGCACGTTCAAAACGCCGGTTCCGAGCTTTATCCGATCCGTGCGGGCGGCGATATACGTCAGCGCCATGAGGCAGTCGAGATACCGTCCGCCGTCCTCCGGCGCCCAACCCATGCCGGCGGGTGTACTGAGACGCTCGTTGACCCAGATCGTATCGATACCGGCCGCTTCCGCGACCATCGCGCACTCGAGCATCGTGTCCGGTTCGGAACCGATGCCCCAGTTTCTGAGATTCGTGCTGATCAACATCATCGTTCTCCTTGCTGTGCTCGACCGGCGGTGGCTGGCGACGAACGGTGCGCGAAAAACATCGATCCGCCGCGACATCGACGGGGTATTGTGCGCATGACGAAGGCCGCCGCTTCAGGCGGGTGGGCGGCGACAAATACGCCAAAAGCAGTACTACAGATTTAATAGTATTGTGGAGAATGATAGGCGGAATACTATGAAATTGGTAGTATCATTCGCGCCTGTACACCCCGGTCGCTCTGACGTGCGCGCAACGAGCGCCTCGGGCACCCGGGATTGACGGGAGCAGTGGGTTCAAGCGCGGGAAAATCCATGGCCGAGAAACGTTCGAAATGCCCGATCGCCAACGTCCTTGATGTCGTGGGTGATCGCTGGTCGCTGCTCGTGATCCGCGATCTCGTACTCGGCAAACGAAGTTTCAGTGAGATCGCGGCCTCCCCCGAACGCATTCCGCCGAGCACGTTGACGGCACGGCTCGAACGGCTCGTGTGTCAGGACCTCGTGACGAAAAGCCGGGTCAGCGGCGGGCCGGGCCGGCAGTACCGTTATGAATTGACGCAGCGCGGCGCCGATCTTGTGCCGCTACTCGTCGCGATGATGCAGTGGAGCGCCCGCCACGATCCGCACACCCCGCTCACACCCGCCCTGCGCAAGCGTCTGGAAACGGATTTCGCCGGGGTGGTCGAGTCGCTGCGGTCAACGTCGGCCCTGTAAGCACCTGCTCCGTCATGCCCCGGACCATTCGTTCGAGCGCCGCCCCCGCGATGCGGTAGCATGGCTGCCCGGGATCACACAATCATGAGGCGAGGTGAGCCATGTCCGTATTGCTCCAGGTAGATTTTCCGTTCCAGGGTCCGTTTGGCGATGACATGGCCGGCGCGCTGTCCGACCTGGCCCGCTCGATCAATTCGGAACCCGGGTTTGTGTGGAAGATCTGGACGGAAAACGAGCGCGAACAAGCCGCGGGCGGCATCTATCTGTTCACCGACGAGGCGTGTGCACGCGCCTATCTGACGATGCATACAGAGCGGCTCGCGGAGTTTGGCATCAGCGGCGTGCGCGGCCGCATCTTCGACGTCAATAGCGCGCTCACGGATCTCAATCACGGCCCCGTCGGCTAGCGGGCGGGCTGCCGAACCGCAAACCGGCTAGGTCGCGGCTGCATCCGCGCAGCGCGCACGCCACCACAGCTGCGTCGCGAGCACGACGGTGAAACCCATCGTGAACACGCTCACGAGCGCCATGCTCGCGAACAGGTCCGTGCTGCGCCACTGTCCGCCCGCGGGATCGGTCAGGGTCGCCGCGGGCACGATCGCCGCGAGCAGCGGAAACTGCAGCGCGATCAGGGCCCAGAAAACAATCGGCTGCAGCCAGTATCCGGAACGTGCCGGTACCCGGATCGGCGCGGCCGCGAACTTCAGATAAACCGCGAACGCCTGGAAAATCAGCCACATCGTCAGCATCCAGCCGAAGAAATTCAGCCACGGGACGCCGAACCACGGACCGCCGTCGGCCCAGATCCAGTCGCGATTCACGGTACCCCCGATCGCATCGACACAGAAATCCCACGCCGTCGTGACGAATGCCGCGATCACGGGCCGCGCGAGCGCAAGCGTGCGCCGCGGCGCTGCAAACACGTCGCCGAGGAGAACGCCGGCAATGGCCCAGCCGAGGTATCCCGCGACCGCGAAAATCGGGCCGATGATCAGCGGCACATGGGCGATTCGCGGTCCCATGGCCGCGGTGTGATGATACTGACCGAACGGAAATCCGGTGACGATACTCAGGTTTTCCGTCGCATTCGCGACGACGACGGCAAGCGCGAAGAACACGAGGATTCCCGACAGGCGGTAACGCTGCGCGCCATGTAGCAGCGTAAATACGCTCATCAGGGTGACGTTGATAAAGCGCGCGTCGTTCGCCGACAACAATGCGGGTGCGAAAAAGCTCGTCAACGTAATGATCAACCACAGCCCGATAACACCCCAGGCCAGGACCAGCGAATGCGGCTTTATCGACATGACAGTCCCCCTCTCCGAACGCGTGTTGTACCGGTTATAAACTATGCCCGAAATCCATACCGGGTGCGCGCCACGCACGTCTTCCCGCTTGCACCGGGACTACGGCATCACCGAAACTAAAACCCCGATCCAATCCGCGATAGCGCTATGACAATCCCGAAGCAATTTCTCGCGCGCGTGATTGATCGCATCAACACGAGCATCTGGCTGGTCCCGAGCGTGATGGGCTTCGCCGGCGTCGTGCTCGCCTTCGTCATGCTGCATCTCGACCGTGGACAAGCGCACGTTGCCTGGGAATGGCTGCGTCTCATGCAGATCGGTGCCGAGGGTGTACGCCAGGTATTCAGTGTCACTACCGGCAGCATGATGACGATCACCGGGGTCACGTTCTCGATATCGATCGTTGCGCTGTCGCTCGCCTCGAACCAGTTCGGGCCGAAGATCCTGCGCAATTACATGAGCGACCACGCGAACAAGATCGTGCTGGGCCTGCTGATCGCTACGTTCATCTACGGACTCACCGTGCTCGCATTCATCGACGGCCAGGGTGAAGGCTACATCCCGCTGTTCGCGACGATCGTGAATCTCGTGCTCACCGTTACGGCGATCGGCGGGATGATTTACTTCATCCACAATATTTCGAAATCGATCCAGGCGGAGCAGATTATCGCGCTGATCGGCCGCGATCTCGATCGCGCGATCGACAGGACGCTGTACGCTGAAGCGCCGAACGGCGCGCACTTCGCCGCCGCGGACTGGCAACGGCTGACCGACGGGCTCCAGGCGTTTCCGCTGACGGGCGGCGCAAGCGGCTACGTTCAAACGATTGATTATGACGGTCTCGCGGCGCAGGCGAAGGCGCTGGATTGTTACATCCGGATCGACACCCGCGCCGGCAGGTTCATCATCGAGCGGGGGCGTGTCGGCGAATATTACGCGCGCCGTGCACTCGACGATGACACGCTGCAGCAGCTGCGCTGTTTGATCGCGACCGGTCGTGAACGCACCCCGATCCAGGATATCGAATTCGCGCTCGATCAGCTCGTGCAGGTCGCGCTGCGGGCACTATCGCCGGGGATCAACGACCCGTACACGGCGATGACATGTATCGACTGGCTCAGCGCGGCGCTTGCGAAGATGGGCACGCGCGCGTTTCCCCCGCCGTATATGACGGACCCCGATGGCGAGCTGCGACTTGCCGCGAACAACTTCACGTTCGCCGGCGCGGTGAACGCAATTTTCGATCCGCTGCGCCAGAACGCCCGCGGCAACGAGATGGTCGTCATCCGTCTGCTCGAGGCGATCGCGGCGATCATCGGCGTTACCGGCAACGCGGCCTGGCAGGATTGCCTGCTGCGGCAGGCCGGGATGATTCATGCCGACGCGCAGGACAGCATTGTGCAGCGCGCCGACCGCGACGTCGTCGAGCAGCGCTATCGGCAAATCAAGGCATTGTCACGCTGAGGCCGCGACCGGTGCGGTTTACAACAGCGGTGACAACAGCCAGCTGATGTCTTCGATCCAGCGTTCCACGTAATCCGGCTCCGCCAACTCGCGTTCGGTGCAGCTCGCGAACAATTGCTCGAACCATGCCGACAGATCGTCGAGCGCGGCGCCATCGTAGACAAACACGGATTCTTCGAAGTTCAGATAAAAGCTGCGCAAATCGAAATTAGCGGAACCGGACACCGCGAGATCGTTGTCGATCAGCAAATGTTTCGCGTGGATCATCCGCGTTGGATGAAAAAACACGCGCGCGCCGGAGTTCAGCAGGCGCCTTAAATAGCGCGTTCGCGCGCGATCAGCGAGCCAGTGATTCGAACGCAGCGGCACGCACAGACGCACATCGTGTCCGGAGCGGGCGTGGATCAGCAACGCGCGCATCACCCCTTCATCCGGGACGAAATACGGGGTGACCATCCAGATCCGGTGGTGGGCGCGATACAGTCGCGAGAGGATAGCTTCGTAGTACGGATCACCGTTGACATCGGGTCCGCTCGGAACGAGTTGCATCACATCATTGCCGACCCGCGCGGTATTGGCCGGTAGCGCGGGTACGTGATCCCCGGGGCGCGCGAACTGCCAGTCGGCCTCGAACAGCCGCAGCATGTCCGCGACCAGCGGTCCGCGCACGGTCATGGCCGTATCGATCCAGACATCGACGGGGTCGCGCTTGCGCGGCCCGATATATTCCGAGGCGAGATTGAAGCCGCCGATCAGTGCAATTTCGTTGTCGAACAGCGCGAGCTTGCGGTGATTCCGCAGATTCGCCGACCATTTTCGCCGCAGCGAGAGAAACCGCATGAAGACCCCGACTTCCACTCCGCTGCGCTCCATTTGCTGCAGCAGGCCGAAGCGGGATTTGAAACTGCCGAGTGCGTCGACGAGCACCCGGACCGCGACCCCGGCCTCGGCCTTCGCGCACAGACGACGCGCGATGTCGCGGCCAACCTCGTCGGTCCCGAAGATGAACGTCACGATCGAAATTGAATGTTCCGCCTCGTCGATCAGGCAAACGAGCTTTTCGTACATCGCCGCGTCATCGGCGATGAACCGGCTTTCGTTACCGGGACGGGCGGGATTCAAACCCGAACCGATCAACATGCGTTCGCATTCCGAGTCGGTCACCGGCGTGGCTTCGGCACCGTCTTCACGCAGCGACAACGGACGCTTGTCGCGCACGATTGCCGCAATTTTGCGTCCGCCGAAAAGCAGGTAAGCCGGAATCGCGAGAAACGGTACGAGTACGATGGAGAGGATCCACGCGAACGACGTGCTGGCCTTGTCCTGATCGCGCAGAACCCGGGCGAAGAACAGGAACGCGAGCACGAAGATGACAATCGCGGTGAGATGCTCGACGACATAGACGAGCACGAGGTGCAGCCACGTCATGTTCGGTGCCCGGTGACGACCGCGGCGCGCGCGGGCATCGACGCCGGTTCGCGCGCGCTGGTTCCGCGAATACTCGATCCCATACTCGTTTCCCGTAGCCGAGAGACTTGCGATACACACCGTAACATGAGCGGGTCAGGCCCTGCACCGTCGCATCGCGACGGATCGGCAGGCCCGGTCCCGCCCCGCGGATCCGGTCGTCACGAGTGGCGAACAGGCATCCCGGCGTGAACGCTGCGCCGCGCGATCGCGCGGCGACGACAACCCGGCAGCGCTAGCGCCTGTCGTCGAGGATGATGTCCTTGTAACTGCCACCGGCGGGAATCATCGGGTAGACATTCTGTTCGCGCTCGACGATCACATCGAGCAGGTACGGTTCGTTCGGATCGGCGAGCATGCGGTTCAGCGCGTCGTTCAGCGCCGCGGAGTCGCGCACGCGCTCCGCCGCGATCCGGTACCCCGCCGCGATCGTGACGAAGTCCGGATAGATATCGTCATCACCGGCACGCTTCACCGCCATCGGATCACCGAGTGAAGACTCCGCGCGGTGGCCACCGTAAATCATGTCCTGCCACTGTCTGACCATGCCGAGCCACTGGTTGTTGATGCAGACGATCTTCACGCCGATGTTATAACGATGGCACGTCGACAGTTCATGGATGCTCATGTTGAGGCTGCCATCGCCGTCGATATCCACGACGAGACGCTCCGGACAACCCACCTTCGCCCCGATCGCCGCGGGCAGGCCGTAGCCCATCGTGCCGAAACCGGAACTCGACAGGAATGAACGCCGCCTGGCGACCGCGTAATGTTGCATGGCCCACATCTGGTGCTGCCCCACCCCCACTGTCACGAGCGCCTCGCCCGCCGTCATCGCCGACAGCGACGCGATCACGCCGGGACCCGTGAGCTCGGCGGATTCGCCGGGGTCAAGCGGATGCTCGGCCTTCATCGTTTCGAGGCGCGCGCGCCACCCGGCGTAGTCACCGGGTTCGACCGCATCGAGCAACTGTGTCAGCGCCGGGTTCAAATCGGCGGTGACACCGAGCGTGACGACCTTGTTCTTGTTGATTTCGCGGCGGTCGATATCGATATGGATGATCTGTCCATCGCGGATGAACGCATCGACGTTGCCGGTGACGCGGTCGTCGAAACGGACGCCGAGCGCAATTACGAGGTCCGCTTCGTTCACCGCCACGTTGGCGGCATAACTGCCGTGCATGCCGAGCACGTGCAGCCACAGCGGATGCGTCGCCGGCACCGCGCCGAGTCCCATGATCGTCGTCGTCACCGGGCAGCCGAGTTTTTCCGCGAGCGCAACGAGCAGTGCTTCCGTGCCGCTGGCGACGACCCCGCCGCCGGCGTAAATCACCGGTCGCCGGGCTTCGGCGATCATCCGCACGCACTGTTTCAGCTGCGATTCCGGAATGCCGGCAATCGCGGTCTCGGGCGCGTCGATCACAGCCGGTAATCGCGGCGGTGCAAAGCGTCCGTCGGGATCGCGCGGGTAATGCTGCTGGATGTCTTTCGGAATATCGATCAAGACCGGGCCCGGGCGGTTTGAACCGGCCAGCGCAAACGCGTGGCGGACGGTGCGCGGGATATCGCCGACTTGCTTCACGAGCAGGCTCGCTTTCGTGATCGGCGCGGTGATGCCGACGATATCCGCTTCCTGAAACGCGTTCTTGCCGAGCAGATGGCTCGGTACGTTTCCCGTGATCGCGACGATCGGGGTGGAGTCGCTGTGGGCATCGGCGAGACCGGTTACGAGATTGCAGGCACCGGGTCCGGACGTCGCGAGACACACCCCGATTTGTCCCGTTGCCCGTGCATAGCCCTGCGCCGCATGTATGGCGCCCTGCTCGTGTTCCGTGCGATAGCAGTGCAGTCCGGCAGCGGCGAGGACGTCGAAGATCTCGAGATTTGCGCCGCCCGGGTATCCGAATACCTGATCGACGCCTTCCGCGCGTAACGCCGCGGCAAGAATTTCCGCGCCTCGCCGTGCGATGTCACGATCACATTCGGCGATTTCCGACAGTGCCGCGCCGGACACGGTCGTGACATCGGCGTAGGTAATGTTATCGGCGGGTGGCCGCGGTGTTTTCTCATCCATCAGATTCAGCTCTTGAATAGGCTCCCCGCGCCCCCCGATGCGGACCGCGCAAGCACGGCCACGGCCATTCACCGGGCGCTGTTCGCTCGCGAGTCTCGCGGCGCGGGACGGACCATAGCACGACCGGCACGCAAGCGTTTACGGCTCCCGCAACCACCGCAAATGCGCGCCATCGGGCCACGCACGCGGGCGCCGGAGCTTGCCCGCGGCGACTCGTGGCCATGAAGTTTCCGGGAAGAGCATGGCGGATCGACGCCGGCGGTCCGGCGTCTCGCATACGACCGCGGCGTTCGCCGCATGCGGATGTCGATTCGCCGGACCACGGTTCGGGCGACCGGGCTAGCGGTGCAGTTCACCCGCCCGCTCCGGCTGGTAGGTCACCTCGGTGAGTTTCACGTTCAGGATACCGCCACCGGGTTTTGGCCAGTCAATCTCATCGCCCTGTGACAGGCCCAGGAGCGCACTCCCGACGGGCGCCAGTATCGAGAGTGTTTTGCCGTCTGCCGCCACATCTTTCGGATAAACCAGCGTTCGCTCGACGGCATGCGGAGTCGATTCAACCGCGAATTTCACGGTGGAGTTCATCGTGACTGTCGTCGGCGGGATTTCGTCGGGATCCACGACCCGTGCGCGTGCAAGTTCCGACTCGAGATCGACCCTGCCGGCAAAACTGTTCTTCGGCAGCGATTCAATCAGCTTGTACAGCCTGTCTGCATCGAGTGACGAGATGGTGATTTCTGGCCTTGTATTCATTTCAGCTCTCAAAATAATTGAATAAAAAATTCACCCGACACAAGCGTGCCGGCGATTCCGGGGTCGATTGCGGTTCGCGCGAGCCGGGTCGGCCCGAGCGCTCGGTCGATTGTAGCCAACGTCGTTCAAATTCGGCACCTCGCCCGGCAAGTCGGGTTCGGCGCGGGACCAGCGGGTGCCATCGAGATCGACAGGTGCCGGACGATCAGGCGCTCTTCGGGCGGAGGCGCCGTGAAATGAGGGGGTCGCAAGTCTGGGGTATCGGAAGTCTGCGGTGGTGGCAAATTACCGCGTTCTACCGGTAACGGCGGGATTGGGGTTTGTTTCCGGTTGCCGGGGGGAATTGGCGGAGAGAGAGGGATTGATTCGCAAACGAAGACTCGTTTGCTCACCCCTGCGGGGCGCACTACGTGCGTCTAATCTTCCGCTGGAAGATTATCGAACCCAAGGCTTCTCGTCTGACCTCGCTCTTCGAAAAATTAAAAAAGCCCGCACCAGGCGGGCTGTTTTAATTTGGCGGAGAGAGAGGGATTGATTCGCAAACGAAGA
>CAXBJY010000038.1:0-51142 GCA_963976285.1 uncultured Gammaproteobacteria bacterium | reverse complement strand
CCGCCGAGGATCCCGGTCATGCACACGATGCCGCCGCGCGCGGTGGCGGCGAGCGAATCAGCGAGCGTCGTCGCGCCAATCAATTCGAGCACGCGATCGTAACCGTCCGGCCGGCGCTCGCGCGCCGCCGGTGCGATCGTGCCGTTATCGATCAGGACATCGTGGGCGCCGGCGTCCGCCAACGCGTCTGCGTTCGCATGCGTGCGCGTCGTCGCGGTAACGTGCAGCCCGGCTGCGCGCGCGAGCGCGATGGCGGCGTACGCAATCGAAGACGTCCCGCCACGCACGAGCAGGGTCTTTGCCCGGGTGATCTCAAGTCCGGTGTGGAGCGACCCGTGGGTCGTCTGCAGCATTTCCGGCAGGGCCCCGAACACTGACCACGACAGCTTCGTCTCGATGGCGAATACGCTGTCTCGCGGCACGCACGTGTAGTGTGCATAGGAGCCGTCGAAGTCCCGGCCCATACCGCCCATCATGGCGCAGACGGTCTGGCCGACGGCCACACCGGCGTCGTTCTCCGCCGCGACCTCACCGACACATTCGATGCCGAGCACGCGGGGGAACGTCACCCCGGGCGATTCACCGCGGCGCGTAAACCATTCGGAGCGGTTCAATCCGAACGCGCGAACCCGGATCAGGACCTTGCCCGGTTCCGGCTTTGGCACCGGGAGTTCCGTGGCGATGAACTGTTCGGGCCCGCCGGCGGCGTGGATCACGTAGGCCGGCATCGTGTCAGGTAAGTCAGTGCTCATCGGCGGCTCGCTCGGGGTGCGGTGAAAACGGCGCCGTCGTGTGTTCGCGTGACGACGATGGCGGGCCGGCCCGCGACGTTCACGATCGGCCACGGACGGGTGAAAATCGGTAATGCCCGCACGTCATGCGTGCGGGGTCGCGATGAACGAGGATTGCGGTGCGTGCGTGGCTGTGGCATTAAAGAACTCCGGTGTCGGGTTGATGAGCGAGCGCGTTCGTCCGCAAGCCGTGGTTTGCGCGCGCTGCGCCTCGCGCCGACGCGGCGTGAACGCAGCTGAGGCGATTCCGCTTTGCGCAGGCCGCCCGGGTCCGAACGCCAGAGAGTTATTGTGGAACAAAATGCCGTCAGATTGGGTTTGCGCGGAACACTCGCGATTTTGTGGCCCTATGTCTACAGAAACCTGAGCGAACAGATCCGCAGCGTCTGGTTTATTGTCGTCTATCTCGCGTTCTTCCAGATTATCGTGCTCGGATTCCCGATCGTTTATTCGGCGATGATCGGGATGGGTATTGCCGTTGTCGCGATCGGCCTCATGTTTTTCATGGAGGGCCTGCGCCTAGGTCTGATGCCCCTCGGCGAGACGATCGGCGCGGTTTTGCCGCGCAACGCAACGCTACCGCTGATCCTCGCGTTTGCGTTCGTGCTCGGCATCGGCGCCACGTTCGCGGAGCCGGCGATCGCCGTGCTCCGCGAGGCGGGCTCCGGCGTGCCGCCGCGCGAAGCACCGTTACTGTACAGCCTGCTGAACGATTTCTCCGGCGAACTCATCGGTGCGGTCGGGGTCGGAGTTGGTTTCGCCGTCCTGCTCGGCGTGCTGCGCTTCTTTTACGGGCTGTCGATGAAACGCCTGATCATTCCCGGGGTACTCGTGCTCATCAGTCTGACCGTGTTCGCCCACGGCAACGACATCCTGCAGCCGATACTCGGTCTCGCCTGGGATTGCGGTGCCGTGACAACGGGACCCGTGACCGTGCCGCTCGTCCTCGCGCTCGGCATTGGCGTTTGTCGAATCGTCGGTGATGCGGATTCGAGTAATGCGGGTTTCGGCATTGTCACGCTTGCGTCGCTCGTGCCGGTGCTCGCGGTCCTGTTGCTCGGCCTGTTTCACTATGCCGCCGACGACTACTACGGGCGGGCGAACTATGCCGGCGAAATCCGCGCCGCGCCGGTGACGGTCGCCGCGACGGACAGCGACGAGGCCGCGGGGCAGACGGTTGCGTTTTCGCCGGATGATTTCGCGTATTTCCTCGAATACGGACGCGTCGACGATGAGCATCGCGTGCGCTACGACGGCGGTTCGAAAACGCTGGAGGATGGTCGCATCGTGTTGCGTGATTCCGTGATTGTCCTCGAGAAGTTGCCGCAGCGGCGCCCGTCGCTCATGGCGGGCGGGTACTGGGATCCGCACGAGTCCGTGCTGGCGCGCACAGGCGAGGCGATCGTCGCGGCGCTACGCGCGATCGTGCCGCTGTGCCTGTTTCTCGTTCTCACTCTGCGCTTCGTACTGCCCGAGGCGCTCAAGGGTTCGGTCGAGATCGCGATTGGTATCTTCTTCGCGCTGGTCGGCATGGCGCTGTTCATCCTCGGCATTGAACTCGGGCTCAGTCCGCTTGGCGAGCAACTCGGCAGCAATGTACCGGCGGCATTTGCCGCGCTGACTCCGTGGGGCATGCAGGGCACGGAGGGCCCGTTGTTCGAAACGGCGTTCTACGGCAAGGCACTCGCGATCGTTTTCGGCTTCTTTCTCGGCTACGGGGCAACGCTCGCGGAACCGGCATTGAACGCGCTCGGCAATTCCGTCGAGAAAATCACGGTAGGGGCATTTCGCAAGAGCCTGCTGATCCAGTCGGTTGCGGTTGGAGTCGGTCTCGGTATCGCGTTCGGTGTGTTGAAGATCGCCTACGGCATTCCGCTCGCGTACCTGCTCGTCCCGCCTTACGCCGTGCTCATGGTACTGACGTGGTTTTCATCCGAGGAATTCGTCAATTTCGGCTGGGACAGCGCCGGCGTGACGACGGGGCCGATCACCGTGCCGCTCGTGCTCGCGATGGGGCTCGGCATTGGTGCGAACGTGCCGGGCGCGGCCGACGGCTTCGGCATTCTCGCGCTGGCCTCGGTCGGGCCGATCATCACGGTGCTTACGGTGGGCTTCATCGTCGCGCGGACATCGGGGCGCTCGCCGACGGCGGCGCGTTAGTTACATGGCCTTTGTCTCCAACAACAACGTTTCCCTCGTGACCGCGATCCTGCCGCAGGACATCGCGAACCGCGTTATCGACGCGGTATTTCAGCAGGGTGAACGCAAGGCGCTGATCATCAATGCTCGCGGCACGCTGATGCGCGAACGCTGGTACCAGGCGCTTATTCCGATGGTGTCGCCCGAGCGCGAGTTCATCCAGTTCCTCGTCCCGGATCTCGAAGTCGATCGCTTCATGCGCGGGATCGTGACCACCGCAAGCCTGCATTTGCCCGGCGCCGGCGCCGTATTCGCGGTGCCATGCGATGAAGTCGTGCATACGGCGGATTACGAGCTGTGGGCTCGCAGTGACTGGGAATCCGATACGTTCGATGCCTCGAAGGTCCTGAAAGAAAACCTGACGGCGATATTCTGCATTGTGCAGAAAGGCGGCACGGAAGCCGTTTCGCGCGCGGCCATGCAAGCCGGTGCGCACGGGCCTATCGTGTTTTATTGCGAAGGCAGCGGGTTGCGTGACCGGCTCGGCTGGTTGCGTATTACGAAGAATAACGAGAAGGAAGTGCTCGTCGCGATCGTCGACAACGCCGACGCAATCGCGGTTACCGAGGCGATGGTCGACGCCGGTGACATCGATCTGCCGGGGCGCGGTTTTCTCTACCGCGTGCCAATCCAGAAAGGCATCGTCAACATCGGTTCGACGATTGGGCGTCACCGCTATACGGCGACGATGCACCAGATCATCAGCGCAATCGATGAATTGAAAGGCGGCGCCGACTGGCGCGACCAGCGCGTCAACGAACTCGTCGGTACCGGCCAGAGTGCCGGGCTCAATCTGTTCGGCAAGGTGCGTGAGCGCGTGTACCTGCGCAACCAGTGTGCCCTGAACTGCATTATCGGGAGGCGACACATCGACACGCTCGTCGACACGGCACTTGCCGCCGGCGCGCCCGGCGCGAATTTCAGTGTTGCGAAGATATTCGAATCCGACGACCGGGCCACCGTGGCCGGCGTGCGCTACCACCGCGAACGCGGCGTCGTGCGCTTTGTCCTCGGTGCGGACAGGCTCGCGGAGGTCACGGGCGCATTAACCGCCGTGTGCGAGGCGCAGGCTATCAGCGATGTGTGTTTCTATGTGACGCCGGTGACGCGCGCCATTACCTACGTCGCGGATCCGTCGCACCCGGACGCGACGACGAACCGGACGCCCGCGGGCCACGCCTGAATCGACGCGGCCGCGCGGAAGCCGCAATTACTCCGGCAACTCGACCCCGGATCCGCCCATTTCGGCGGGCACGTCCTTTTGCTTGACCACGCCATCGTGGATCCTGAGCACGGTTTCTTCATAGAACACGTGCAGCATCGGTTCGAATGGCAGATCGGGAATGATGGCCGCGTACACGTCGGTCAGGCCCATCGCCGGATGCTCCGTGAACAGGTGCCCGCCACAGGACTTACACCATTTGCGGTGGCTGTTATCGGTCTTCGCATACGTACCGATATTGTCCGCGCCCTGAGTCACCTTGACGTTTTCCGGCGGCCACAGCGTAAACGCGTTGACCGGGCCGGCCGACCAGTGACGGCACGACTCGCAATGGCAGTAGCCCATGGCGGCCGGTGCACCGCTCGTGGTGAGTTTCACGGCGCCGCAAAAGCAACTGCCGTCGTAAGTCTTTTCACTCATGGTTTGTTCTCCTCTTTCGTGTTTTTCGTCGTCATCGTTGCGCCGCTCCCGGCACGCGCGTCGGTACCGGAGCAAGCCCCCAATTTATAGTGGATAAAGCGCACAAACATCATAGCCATAGAGCCACGCCGAATCCGCGAAACCGCCACCGTCGCCACGCGATGCGATATCGTCACCACTGCCGGCGGCGTGGTTCAGCTGACCCTGTTTCCAGGCCGCACGCTGGACGTTCGCCGTGCGTTCGAGGCGCGCCTGTTCGTAGGCTTTGAGCGCGACGGCAGCATCGGCATGCTGCGCGAGTGTATGCGCGAGTACCCACGCGTCCTCGATCGCCATGACCGAACCCTGGGCGAGATAAGGCACCATCGGGTGCGCGGCATCGCCGAGCAGCGTCGTGCGCGCGGATGACCACGACGGCAGCGGATCACGCACGAGCAGCGCCCACTTGTAACATTGATCTTCCTGGGTGTGGTCGATCAGGGCGCGGACCGTCGGGTTCCAGTCGCTGAAGCGCTGCGCGAGCGTGTGCTTGTCCGCCGGTGTCGTCCAGTTTTCCGTTTCCCAGTTATCTTCCTCGGTCAGTGCGACATAGTTCAGCAATTCACCGCGGCGCACGTAGTAGGCGACGACGTGCGCGCCGGGTCCGGCCCATACGTTCATCATCGGGGCGACGAGACCGGGCGCGACCGCGTCGCGGTGCACCATGCCGCGATACGCGACGTGGCCGGTAAACGTCGCGCGCAAGTCGCTGTGGCGGAGTGTGCGTACGGTTGAATGGACGCCGTCGGCGCCGACGACAACCGTTGCGGGGCAACGCTCACCATCGGCGAATTCGAGTTCGACGACGTCATCGTGTTCGCTCAGCGCGGCGAGACGCTTGTTGACGACGATGCAGTGCGGATCGTTCGCGATCACGGCGTCGTGCAGCATGCGGTGCAGATCCGCGCGATGAAAGCCGTAAAACGGCGCGCCGAAGCGCGCGCGAAACGCGTCGTCGAACGGATTCTCGAAAAACGCGCTGCCCGTCGCGTAGTGGCGCATCGCGAGTGCCTCGGGCTGGAACCGGATCCGCTCTATCGCGTCGCCAAGTCCGAGTGCAGCGAGCACTTTCATGCCGTTCGGGCTCAGGTGCAGGCCGGCGCCAATCTCGCCGAGCTCGCGCGCCTGTTCGAACACGCGTACAGGAATGTCGCAGTGTTGCAGCGCGAGCGCCGCCGTGAGTCCACCAATCCCCGCGCCGATTATCGTCACTTCGTTACCGGGCACAGCAAATACTCCTTCGCGGTTTAAAGCTTACGGGCCGCCGCGGTGGGGCGACCGGTACTAGCGTAACCCGGAACGCGCTCGTTGTGGATTACCGGCAAGCGCGTGTGGTTCGCGCAATCGACTGGTATCTTTGCTTTTTGCCAGACGAGACCCGGGCCATGAAATTTGTCAGTTTTGCCGATGGCGATGGCGGTGAGCGGTTCGGCGTTGTCGATGAGCACGGGGCGGTTGTTGATCTCGTGGCCGCGTGCCCGGACGGCCCCGCAACGCTGATCGATTTTATCGCCGCCGGCGATAGCGCGCTTGCTGCGGCGCGTGCGGCACTGAACGCTACCGGCGCGGGGGATCGCCGGGCGCTCGAGACCGTGCGCCTGCTGGCGCCGATCCCGCGGCCGCGCAAGAACGTGTTTTGCGTGGGCCGTAACTACAAGGCGCACGTTGAGGAGGGCTACCGTGCCCGCGGTGGTGAGCTGGCGTACCCGCCGGCGCCACAATTCTTCACGAAGGCGCCGACGGCCGTTTTCGGGCCGCGTGAAACCGCGATCCTCGACCCGGGCGTGACGGCGAAATTTGATTACGAAGCGGAACTCGGGATTGTGATCGGCGCGGGCGGACGCAATATCGCCGAAGCGGCTGCGTTTGATGCGATTTTCGGTTACACGATAATCAACGATCTGACGGCCCGGGATTTGCAGCGGCACCACGATCAGTGGTTCAAAGGCAAGAGCCTGGACCGTTCGTGCGCGGTGGGCCCGTGGATAGTTCACGCGAGCGCAATCGCTGATCCCCAGGACCTTGCGATCAGCCTCAGCGTCAACGGTGAACAGCGGCAGTCGAGCCGCACGAGCCAGATGATTTTCTCGATCCCGCGGATAATCCATGATCTGTCGCTCGGCATGACGCTCGAGCCCGGTGACCTCATTGCCACCGGCACCCCGCAGGGGGTTGGCTATGCGATGGAACCACCACGGTTTCTGCGCGGCGGCGACGTCATCGAAATCGACGTCGAGCAGATCGGACGCTTAACGACCCGGGTCCAGGAGATCACGTAGCCGGGTAAACAGTTCGCGCGCGGATTTCGGTGGCCGTCCGCTGGTCGCCTCGATGGCGGCATTGCGCACGAGCCGGCGCAGCGCCTGGGCGTCCGCGTCGGGGTGTGCGGCCAGAAACTCCGTCATCGCCGCTTCGGCCGTACCCTCACCGTCACCGAGCAGGCGGTCGCGCCAGCGTTCTAATTCGTGGAAGCGGGCGATTTCCCTGCGACTCGGTTGCAGCATCCGATCGAGGTCGGCGCGAACTGCCTGTGCGTCGACAGTCGCGAGACAGGCGGCGACATAACGCATTTGCCGTTGCAGCGCGCCGCGCTGCAGTTTGCGCGCTTCGCGTATCGGTTCGAGCACCTCGTCCGGCAGGCCGAGTTCGTCGAGCTGCCGCTCCGACAGGGCGACGAGTTCGCGGCCGAGATCCTGCAGCGCGTGGCGCTCGCGCTTACGCCGGGATTTGCTCGAGTCGGAGTAATTTGCCACGTGCGGTTCAGTCTTTTTCGATGTCGGCTTCGGACAGCTCGTGTCCCCAGTCACGCTTCGCGGTGAGGTAGCGGCGATTCCACGGATTGACACCGATGACGTGTTTGACCGGCGTGACATCGGTCAGGCCCAACGCGGCGAGGTCGGCGATTTTCTTCGGGTTGTTCGTCATGAGCCGAAACGACTCATTGCCGATGAAGTAGTGCAACAACGCGGCGGCATCGGAAAAGTCGCGCGAATCGTCGGGGAGGCCGAGCGAGCGGTTCGCCTCGTAGGTGTCTTCGCCGGCATCCTGTAGCAGGTAGGTTGCTGCCTTTGCCCACAAGCCGATCCCGCGTCCCTCGTGTCCGGACATGTAAATTACATACCCGCCGCGCGGGTCCTGGCTGATGCGATCGAGCGCGGAGACGAACTGCGGGCCGCACTCGCAACGCTGGGAGCCGAACACATCGCCGGTAAGACAGCTCGAATGCACGCGCACGAGCGGATTGTCGGATTTGCCGGGCTCGCCGATCACGAGCACGCTGTTCACGGCCATCGACGAGGCGAGGGTGGCGAACAGTTGCTGGCCACCCTGTTTCGTCAGGTCGCGCGCGAGCGCCTCGACGGTGGCGAGTTCCGTGCTGCGCACGGTGGCATACCAGCGCGTTGTGATCTTGACCTCGCCGAGTTCGATCGGCAGCGGGATAGGACCTAGCACATTGATCGCGAGTGCGCCGTCAGCGGGTTGCTGGTCGAGCGGGATCGTCTCGCCGCGCGCGTTGATACGGATGAGCTTGCCCTCATCGATCAGTCGCTGGCGAATGCGTGGGTTCAGGTAGGTAAACATCATTGCGTGTTCCGTCGATGACGCGCCATCAGGCGTCGAAGCAGGAAAGAAATTCGAGTGTGCGGCGCCGGGTACCTTCCTCGACGTCGAATATCGCGCCCATAAAATCAGTGACACCGATATCGCGCAAGCGTTGCAGCTGCACGCCGACCGCGCGTTCGTCGCCGACGAGCGCGAGGTCGACGGGATGTTCCGCGCCTTCACGTTCGAGCATTGCCCGGTAGCTCGGCAGCTTGCCATAGATAGCCAGCGGCTCGGCGAGTGCCGCGCGTGCGGCGTCGCGGTCGTCGGTGATGACGATGGGAAAACCCCCGACGACGAGCGGATCCCGACGACCGGCGGCTGCCGCTGCCCGGTGCAGGCGCCGCACGATATGGTCCGCCATCGTGTGCGGACCGACCATCCAGGTGTTCGTACCGTCAGCGAGTGAGCCCGCGATGCCCAGCATGACGGGGCCGAGTGCCGCGACGACGACCGGCGGGCGCTGTGCACCAGGTACATCGATCGCGATATCGTGAACGCGAAATACCTCACCGTCGACGTTCACCGTTTCGCCCGCCAGCAGGGGCATCAGTACGTCGAGGTATTCGCGCATATGACGTGCCGGATGATCGTACGAAATTCCGTAGCCATTCTCGATCACGGGACGGTGCGACAATCCGATGCCGAGTGTGAAGCGTCCGCCGGTTGCCGCGACCGCGGTCAATGCCTGTTGTGCGAGGGCGACCGGGTGACGCGGAAATGTCGGGGTGACGGCGGTGCCGAGTCTGATCCGGCGGGTTTCGCGTCCGGCAACGGTGAGCGTGACAATCGCGTCATGCGCGCGGATGTTCGCCATCCAGGCACTGTCGAGACCCGCATCCTCGACGTCACGTATCATCGCGATCAACTCGTCGAACGGATGCGGCGCGCGGTCGGCACCGATCATGACGCCGATCCGCATCAACCGGATGTCCCGTTAGCGATGGCGGTTAATACGATACGCATGTGAGCCGAAATAGAGCAGCACCGGGGGCTTCAGGCCGGCCGCCCACCTGCGAGGGTCACCCGGTACATCGTGCGCTTATGACCGTGATAATCGTTCAGCGCATTGTGCTGGGCGCAGCGATTGTCCCAGAACGCGACGGAACCGGGTTCCCAGTGGAAGCGGCATTGCAGTTCTTCGCGCTGCTGCACCGAGTACAAATACTGCAGCAACGGCCGGCTTTCTTCCGCCGTCATACCCTCGATATGCGTCGTGTGCGCGTCACTGCAATACAGCGCCTGGCGTCCGGTTTCCGGATGCGTGCGGACGATCGGATGAGATGACGTCGTGGCGAGTTCCGCTGCGTCTTTCGGTCGGTCCGCGATGCGATGGATGCGGGTGACCGCGGCATCGGGCTTCTCCGAGCTGTTAACGCCGCGCAAGCCGGACAACAGCGCCTTCATGCCATCCGACAACGATTCGTAAGCGGCGTACATGTTCGCGAACAGGGTGTCACCGCCCACCGGCGGCACTTCGTGAGCGTAGAGAATCGAACCGAGCGGCGGCTGTTCGAGATAGCTCGTGTCGGTATGCCACAAGCCGCCGAAATTAATCGTTTCATCCGGCTTTTTAGCGACCTCGACGACCTCGGGGTGACCGTCCATGCCGGCGACGAACGGGTAGTAACCGATCTCGCCGAAACGGCGTGAGAATTTCACGAGGCTGGACGGGTCGAGCGACTGATCACGAAAAAAGATGACGAGATGCTCGAGCAGGGCCGCGCGGATTTGCGCAATAGTCTCGGCGGGCAACTCGGTATCGAGGCGCACGCCGGAAATCTCGGCGCCGATCGCCGGTGTCAGACGTTTAATCGTGATTGATGTCGAACCCATTGTTGCGTACCAGCACGTAAGACGGTTTTCGTTCGTTGCGGGGCCACGATTGGCGGCGCGAAGTTTACCGCAGATCCGGCCGGTGCGGGCCGTCGGACCCGCTGGCTAGCTGTCCGTCGCCCGCCGGCGCTCAAGTCGCTGCAATTTTTCGATAATCGCGATATGCCGCTTCTCGTGCGCGAACGCGCGATAAATCACCGCGATCAGCGAGGCGACGACCACGAGCAGAGCGATCACGATGATCGGCAACATGACCACGGACAGCAGCAGCGTCGTATCGGCGATGTCGCCGGCTTCCACCCGGCGCGCGGTCACGATCGGGTTGCCGAGCAACGGGACGCGCAGCCACAGATACAGCGCGAGGCCGGCGACGGCGAGCGAGAGCAGCCCGCCGACATAGCGCCACGCACTGATCAACTGACGCCTTTTAGCGACAAACTCCGCGTCCTTGCCGGACAGCGACATAACTGAACCTCCGCTATCGCATCGTAATGTCAGTAGCGGCCCCGGCGTTGACCCGCAGCCGCCCGCGTGCCGGCATTGTAGAGTTCGCGGCACGAATAAACGACCCCGCCACGCGCGGGGCTCGCTTATGCCGCGGGCACGTCGGTTTCGTGTACCTGCGCGTAGAACACTTTCTGGTTATAGATTTTTCCGAGCACTTCGTTCAGCGCGCGCGTGCGCCGGCGCGCGTGCTCGAAGTCTTCATGCTCTCGTTCTACGCGTGTACGCAGGGAAATTTCCGCGCGTAGCGCGTCTTCGATGATTTCAATGTCGGTCGGGGAAAGGCGAAAATGTTCGCGGTACTTGGCCATTGGGGACTCCGGTACGGCCGTCGGCGTGCGCACGACGGCAAATCGTTCGAACGCACCGGTGCACGAGGCGCCAGTGCGGCTGGATTACGGGCAGACGCGAACGTCGCGTTAGCCGGAACGATATGCGGCAGCGCTGCGCGCTACCGGAGAATTGCAGGGGGGTTGTCGGTTCCGGGCCTTACGGTCCACCGGAGTACTTGTTGCCGCCAGCATATGAGCTTCCTCCATCATGTCAGCAGGGTAATGTAGTCAACCGCGTTGCGGCGACGTTGTGGGCACGGGCCTGCGGCCCGCTGGCGGCGAGTATAGAAAAAATATTGCCGCGGTCAAGACGCGCGCAAAAATTTCTGTCAGGCGTCGAGCAGCAACGCGGCGAGACGTTTGCGTTGTTCCGCGGTGAGTCCGATGCCTTCGGTGAGGTAGCGTTCCGTGGAACCGTAGCGATTCTGCATCGCGGTGAGTGCGGCCTCGAGATAGTCGGGTTTCGCCGCCATCACGATCTCGATCGCGCCCGGGTCGGCGCCGGCGTTGAAGAAGTCGACTTTCTCGATCCGATCCTGGGTCAGGGTGTAGTCCTCGATCACGGCCTCGACGGAGGCGCCGAGCGCCAGCAGGATGATTGCCGCGACCATGCCCGTGCGATCCTTGCCGCTCGTGCAGTGAAATACCGCCGGTACGCTGTCCGGGATAAGCAGATCGGCGAGAATTTGTCGGTAATCGGCCGTGTGGTCCAGCGCGAGTGCCTCGTACTGGCGCAACATCATCGCGTGCGCCTGGGCCGCGTCGCAGCGGCCGGAGTTGATCGCATCGATCATGCCGTGCGTGTGTCGCGGCAGAAACGCCCGCGCGATCTGGCGCGCGGGCAGGCCGTTCGGCAGCCGGTTCGGCGCGCGATCCCGTTCGTCGTTGCTGCGCATGTCGATGATGGTCGTGATTCCCAGCGCGCGAAACGCGGCGGCATCGGCTGCCGTCAGGTTCGACAACCGCTCGGAGCGATAGACCACGCCGAAACGTGTTATGCCGGACCCGGTGGTGATGCCACCGAGATCGCGGAAATTTCGCGTGCCTTCGAACGTGATATTACGGCTACCGCCCGGGTTCGTGGTGTTTTGCATAGATAAAGACAGGGGCGCACTGGCGCGTTGCGGACAAGAAGTCATCTTCGCATATATCTCCGGCCGGCCGAACCCATTACAATACGCACTTCAATGGCGACCGTGCCGGTCCCCTCGCGACGTTAAACTGCAAACCCCGCCAGGCCCGGAAGGGAGCAACGGTAGTGGTGGCGCGGGCGCCGAGGTGTGGCTGGCACTGTCGCCACCCACTTTTTCAAATGCGTGTGCGGTGTGACCGGACACGGCGGTGCAGGGCATTGTTGCCACATCCATTCAGTATTCGATGAGCTATCAGGTTCTGGCCCGCAAGTGGCGTCCCCGGGGATTCGATCGTGTCGTCGGCCAGGGGCATGTGCTCAGGGCACTCGTCAACGCGCTTGATTCCGATCGATTGCATCACGCGTACTTGTTTACCGGCACGCGCGGGGTCGGCAAGACTTCGCTCGCGCGCGTATTCGCGAAGGCTTTGAATTGTGAGCAGGGCGTGAGCAGTACGCCGTGTGGTCAATGTTCGAGCTGTGTCGAGGTCGACGAGGGCCGGTTCGTGGACTTGATCGAAGTCGACGCCGCTTCGCGCACGAAAGTCGACGAAACCCGGGATCTGCTCGACAACGTGCAGTACGCGCCAACCCGTGGGCGTTACAAGGTCTACCTGATCGACGAAGTACACATGTTTTCGACGCATTCGTTCAATGCGCTGCTGAAAACCCTCGAAGAACCGCCGCCGCATGTCAAATTTCTGCTCGCCACGACCGACCCGAAGAAGCTCCCGGTAACGATCCTGTCGCGCTGTCTGCAGTTCAACCTGAAGCGGGTCAGCGTCGAGCAACTCGGCGCGCACCTGCGGGCGATCGCGGACGCGGAAGCCGTCACCGCCGACGACGCTTCGCTCGCGCTGCTCGCGCAGGCCGCGGACGGGAGTGTCCGGGATTCTCTGAGCCTGCTCGACCAGGCGATTGCCTATGGCGGCGGAGAACTGCGCCAACCGGAAGTCGCCGCCATGCTCGGGACGATCGCCGCGGCGGATGTCGCCCGTATCGTCGATGCGCTGAGCCGCAGTGACGGACCGCAACTGATCGCGCTCGCGCGTGAGTTCGCCGAAAGTGCGCCGGACTACGAACACGTGCTCGGCGAGATCCTCTCGCTGTTGCGCCGGATTGCGGTGGTGCAGGCGTTGGGCGAGGGTGCCGCGATGCTCGACGAGAGCGATGACGTCATCCGTTTCGCCGCGGAACTGAGCCCGGAAGATTGTCAGCTGTACTACCAGATCGGCCTGATGGGGCGACGCGATCTGTCACTCGCGCCGGATCCGCAATCGGGATTCGAAATGGTGCTGTTGCGCATGCTCGCGTTTCGTCCGCTCGAACCCGGTAACGACCGGAACGCTGCCGCGACCCCGGTCGTGAAGCGTCGTTCCGTGCCGCAAGCGGCCAGCGCAGCGTCCGCTGAACCGGCCCCGGTGACGTCGGCAGCTGCCGCTGCCGCACAGACGACACGCGCCGCCGCGGTAAAACCCGTGCCGGCACCAGCGGTGCCGCCGGCAACGCGTCGCCACGCAGAGCCGGTGGTGCACGCGACTGAAGCTCCCGCGACTAAAGCGCCTGAGACTAAAGCGCCTGAGACTAAAGCGCCTGAGACTAAAGCGCCTGAGACTGAAGCTTCCGCGACTGAAGCTTCCCCGGCCGAAGCTCCGGCGGCCGAAGCTCCGGCGGCCACAGCGGCGCCAGGGGCACAATCGCCGACCGCGCCGGCGGCGGACGAACCGGTCGCTGCCGGCGGCCGTGAACTCGACTGGTACGATCTCGTCTCACGCCTGAAACTTCATGGTTTTGCGCGCGAACTTGCGCGTAACTCGGCCTTGCGCGGGTTCAACGGCAGTGTCGTCGAGCTGCTCGTGGCGCCACATCACGAGAACCTGAAAGCCGGCGGCGCAATTGCCGGTCTCGAAAAGGCCCTGAAAGAACAACTGCAGATGGATGTGAGTCTGCGTCTTGGCACGGCGCCGGACGCCGAACTCGATACGCCGTCGAAACGCATGAGCGAAGCCGAACGCCAGCGCCAGCTTGAAGCAGAACAGAACATCGACAGCGACCCGACCGTGCGCAGTCTGCGCGATGAATTCGGGGCGACGATCGAACAGGTACAACCGAAGTAGCGCCACGCACGGCGTCTACGCACAGGAGATTGCACGGCATGAAAGGCCCGCTAGGAAACATCATGAAACAGGCCCAGCGCATGCAGGAAGACATGGAGCGCGCGCAGGCGGAACTGGCTGCGATGGAGGTCGTCGGCGAGGCGGGCGGTGGTATGGTCCGCGTGACCATGCTCGGTAACCGTGACGTCAAGGCAGTAAAGATCGACCCGGCGCTGCTCGGGGATGACATTACGATGATCGAAGATCTGACGGCCGCGGCAATGAACGACGCGTCGCGCAAGGTCGAGGCGGTAACGAAGGAGAAAATGTCGGGGCTCACCGCCGGACTGAATTTGCCGGCCGGATTCAAACTGCCGTTCTGACGAACGCGTTTTGGCCGCGACAACCGTCGGGTATCGCGCTCGGGCCATGGCCAGCACTCCGTGCGGTACCCCCGCCCCTTGGTTCGAGTTCGAGGGAACGTTGCGTTGAGAACCGCTATTGCATAATTTGACGCTTTATCTGGTCATCCACCCTTAATCGCGTTTGGCGCGATTTCACGCTCAGGCTGCACCGTGTCGACGCAACCACTTCTTGAACAATTGATCGAAGCCCTGCAGTGCCAGCCTGGCATCGGGCCGAAATCCGCGCAGCGCATTGCCTATCACCTGCTCGAGCGTGATCGGGATCGCGGCTTGAAACTGTCGCGTGTGATGGCCGAATCGCTGCAGCGAATCGGCCAGTGCGGATCGTGCCGAACGTTTACAGAAGCCGAATTGTGTGCGATCTGCGCGTCGACGCAACGTGATGCGACCACCTTGTGCGTGGTCGAAAACCCGATGGACGTCGCCTCGATCGAAACGGCCTCCGGGTATCGGGGCAAGTATTTCGTGCTGATGGGGCATCTGTCGCCGATCGACGGCATCACGCCGGAAGTTCTCGGTCTGCATTTACTCGAACAGCGTCTGCAGGCCGGGACGGTGCAGGAATTGATTGTCGCGACCGGGACTACGATGGAAGGCGAGGCGACCGCCCACTACCTCAGGGATATCGCCGGTCGCGCCGGGGTGCGGGCGAGCCGCATCGCCTATGGGGTGCCTATGGGCGGTGAGCTCGAGTTCGTCGATGGATCGACGTTGTCACACGCCATCGCGAGTCGGCGCGAGTACTGACCAGGGCGGGGCTTCGCTCGCGCCGCGGGAGATTGCACGATGAACTTTAGTGATGCGAACCTGATCTGGATCGATCTCGAAATGACCGGTCTCGATCCCGAAGTCGACCGGATTATCGAGATCGCGACGATCGTCACGGATCAACATCTCGCCGAAGCGATCGAGGGACCGACGATCGCAATCCACCAGTCCGATACGACCCTGGCCGCAATGGACGAGTGGAATACATCGCATCACGGCGCTTCCGGACTCACCGCGCGCGTGCGTGCAAGCACTGTTACCGCCGCCGAGGCGGAACAGCAAACACTGGCATTCCTGCGCGAGTGGGTGCCGGCCGGCAAGTCGCCGATGTGCGGAAACAGCATTTGTCAGGATCGACGTTTCCTTTATCGCTACATGCCGCAACTTGCGGAGTTCTTCCACTACCGCAACCTCGATGTGAGCACGCTGAAGGAACTCGCGCAACGATGGGCGCCGTCCGTCCCGCGATTCGGCAAGCAGGCTGCGCACCTCGCGATGGACGACATTCGCGAATCGATCGCCGAATTGCGCTATTACCGCGAACATTTGCTGCGCGTCGAGCCACCCGTCCGATGATTCGCCCCGCAGCCGGCTTGCCCCTGTTCGATGAGCCCGGCGTGCGTGCGCTCGATCGTGCCGCGATCAGCACCGCCGGGATCCCGGGCGTGGAACTGATGAACCGGGCCGGGACCGCGTGCCTGCACGCGATGCTGCAGCGCTGGCCCGGAATCCAGCGCATTGCGGTCGTTTGCGGCAGTGGCAACAATGCCGGGGACGGCTATGTCGTCGCACGGCTCGCGCAACAGGCCGGGCATCGCGTGCGGGTAGTGCAGCTTGGAGACATCTCGCGTCTTGGCGCCGACGCGCGCGCATGCTACGACCGCATGCGTAGCGCCGGGATCGAACCCGAACCGACGGTCGAGCTGTCGGACTGGCCCGACCTCATTGTCGACGCCCTGTTCGGGATTGGACTCGCGCGCGCGATCGAAGGCGATTACCGGGTCATGGTCGAACGAATCAATGACGCCGGTGCGCCGGTCGTCAGCATCGATATCCCCTCCGGTATCGCGGCGAATAGCGGCGTGCGCCTCGGCGTCGCCGTGGCGGCGGCGCTGACGGTGACGTTCATTGGCCGCAAGCAGGGTCTGTACACCGGCGACGGACCGGCACACTGCGGCGATATCGTGTTCGACGACCTCGGCGTGCCGGCCGGGATCGTCGACGCCACAGCTGCGACGGCGAATTTGCTCGGTGCAGCGGATCTCACCGGTCGTTTCATGCCACGCTCGCGCACCGCGCACAAGGGTAATAACGGACACGTGCTAATCATCGGCGGTGCACCCGGCTTCAGCGGCGCCGCACGACTCGCCGGTGAGGCGGCGTGCCGGGTCGGAGCCGGGCTCGTCAGCATCGCGATGCATCCGGACAGTGTTGCGGGCGCGAACAGCGCACGCCCCGAATTAATGGCCCATGGCATAGCCACGAGCGAAGCCCTGCTGCCGCTGCTACGCCGCGCGAGCATCGTCGCGGTCGGCCCGGGACTCGGCCAGTCGACGTGGGCAACAGGCCTGCTCGCAACGGTACTGGAACGGGACCGGGAGCGCATGCTCGTGCTCGACGCTGATGCGCTGAACCTGATTGCGCAGGAACCCGTCGCCCTGCCGCGGACGGTACTGACCCCACATCCGGGCGAGGCGGCGCGTCTGCTGGGCACGACGACGGCCGCGATCCACGCCGATCGATTCGCGGCGGCGGCAGCACTGCATGAGCGTTACCACGGTGTTGTCGTACTGAAGGGGGCCGGCACCATCGTCGCCGATGACGGCGTCCCGTCGCTGATCGGCGCCGGCAACCCGGGTATGGGCGCGGGGGGTATGGGCGATGTCCTTACCGGTGTGATAGCCGGCCTCGCCGCGCAGGGGGCCGCGCCCGGCGCTGCCGCGCGCTTCGGCGCCTGCGTGCATGCCGTTGCGGGCGACCGGGCCGCGGGGGCGGGGGAACGCGGATTACTCGCCGGCGACCTGATGCCGCACCTGCGGGCCCTCGTCAACTGAGCGGGTGCATGTTCAGGATCGACACAGCATCAGCCATGGAGGCGCTCGGCGCCGCCATCGCACGCCACGCCCCGACAGCGTTCACGGTATTTCTGTCGGGCCAACTCGCGGCCGGCAAGACGACGCTGGCGCGTGGGCTGGTGCGTGCACTCGGCCATGCGGGCGCGGTCAAGAGCCCGACGTTTACGCTCGTTGAGTCCTATGACATCGCCGGCCGGCGAGTCCACCATTTTGACCTGTACCGAATCGCTGATCCCGAGGAACTCGAGTACATCGGCCTCGACGAATATTTCGATGATGGTGCGTTGTGCCTGGTCGAGTGGCCGGAGCGCGGCACCGGCTGCCTGCCGGTCGCGGATCTTGAATTGAACTTCAGGGTTGTCGCCTCGGGGCGCCACGTCGAGGCCCTCGCGAGAACACCCGCGGGTGAGAAATTGCTCAATGAGATGCGCATTTAGCTATTAAATTCATGAATTTAAACTGACAACACATGTTTTACTTGAATTAATGCGGATAACACGTTAAATAGTACCCATATCCTGTGAGCAATCACCCATACCGGCATGCGAGGCGTCGTTTTTCTAGCGCTGTTTCTCTGTAGCACCGCGGCCCTGACCGCGGACATTGCCGGCGTGCGCCTGTGGGCGGGGCCGGACCGCACGACGGTCGTTTTCGACCTCGACGAAGCCCCGAAATACCGGCTGCTGCAATTCAAGAACCCCGACCGGGTCGTGATCGATTTTTCCGGCGCCGTGGCGCGCGGCGAGCTGAACCTGCCTGCGGCCGAGAATTCGCCGATCATCGGCTTGCGCTATGCGCGGCGCGGGAACAGGGATTTGCGCGTGGTGCTCGACCTCGAGCAAACGCTCACGGTGGATGCGTCCCCGATGCCGCCGCGCAAGCAGTACGGCCACCGGCTCGTGATCAATCTCACCGGCGGCAAAGCGAGCGGGCGCCGGGCTGCATCGGCGTCGCGCCCGACGGCACCCGCTCACCGCGGCGCGCGTGACATCGTCGTCGCCATCGATGCCGGCCATGGCGGCGAGGATGTCGGCGCAATCGGGCCGAGCGGCGTCTATGAGAAGGACATCGTACTTGCGATCTCGCGCGAACTCGTGGCCGCGATCAACCGGCTCGATGGCATGCGCGGTGTGCTCGTGCGTACCGGCGACTACTACATCGGTCTGCGCGAACGCATGGTCAAGGCGCGCGCGGCCGAGGCCGATCTGTTCATCTCGATCCATGCCGACGCGTTCAAGGACCGGCGAGTGCAGGGTTCCTCCGTGTACGTGCTGTCACAGCGCGGCGCCAGCAGCGAAGCGGCGCGCTGGCTCGCGGAGAACGAAAATGCCTCCGACCTGATCGGCGGCGTGTCACTCGACGACAAGGACGACGTGCTGAAATCCGTTTTGCTCGACCTGTCGCAAACGGCATCCCTTGATGCGAGCATTGATGCGGCGAACGCAATCCTGAGCGGCCTGAAGCGGCTCGGCAAAGTGCACAAGCGTGATGTTCAGCACGCCGGCTTCATGGTCCTGAAATCACCGGACATTCCGTCCCTGCTCATCGAGACCGCGTTCATTTCCAACCCGGACGAGGAACGCCGTTTACGCAGCAAGACGTTTCAGCGTGAACTCGCGGCGTCAATGGCAACAGGTATTCGCGCCTACTTTGAACAAAATACCCCGCCCGGCACGCGGCTTGCCGAAGCGCGCCGTCACCGCGTGTCACGTGGCGACACGCTGTCCGTGATCGCGGAGCGCTACGACGTGTCGATGGAAAGCATCAAGCTCGCGAACAATTTGTCCGGTGATGGCGTGCGGCTCGGGGAAGTCCTGAAGATCCCCTGAAGTTCCCCTGAAGCTCCCTGAGCCTGGCAACGCTGACCCTTGCCGGCGAATGCTGTGCGGGGTTCGGGCGGCGTGAATAATTACCCCGCCGCTTCTACACTGTCGCGATGACTCACCGCGCGCAGATCCGTCCCCTCGCCGATCGTGTGATCGATCAGATAGCCGCCGGCGAAGTCGTCGAGCGGCCCGCGTCGATCGTGAAGGAACTCATCGAAAACAGCCTTGACGCCGGCGCCAGCCGCATCACGATCGAGCTCGAAGAGGGCGGCATCGAGCGGATCCTCGTGCGCGACGATGGCTATGGCATCCCCCTCGACGAGTTGCCCCGCGCGGTGTTGCGACATTACACGAGCAAATTGACCGCGGCCGAGGAGCTGACCGCGATCGGCTCGCTCGGGTTTCGCGGCGAAGCGCTCGCGAGTATCGCGGCGGTCACGGAATTCACGCTGGCGTCGAAGACGCTCGATCAACCCCATGGCTGGCAGTTGCGGGTCACCGGTGGCGAGGCGCTCGCGCCGCCACAACCCGCCCCGCATGGTGTCGGCACGACCGTCGAAGCGAGCCGTCTGTTTGCCGCCGTGCCGGCGAGACGACAGTTTCTGAAACGGCCGCGAACGGAGTTGCTGCAGATTCAGCAACTCGTCCGGCGCGCCGGTTTCTGCTACCCGGCCGTTGGTTTTCGCTTGCTCCACGACGGCCGTCAGAGCCTGTGGCTGCCACCGGTGGGCGAAGCGGGCGCGACGACCCGGCGCTGGCGTGCCTTGTTCGGCGCGGAATTCTGCCGGCATTGGGTTCGGGTCGAGGTCGAATCCGCGGGCCTGCGCCTGAGCGGCTGGGTCGGGGAGTCGGACTTCAGTCGCCAAAACGCGGATTTGCAATACGTCGCGGTGAATGGCCGCATCGTCCGCGATCGGAATATTGCCCATGCGGTGCGCATGGCCTATGCGAACGGGATACCGGACGGACGTCACGCTGCCTACGCGCTGCATCTGGAGGTGCCGCGCGAAAGCGTTGACGTCAATGTCCATCCCGGCAAGACCGAGGTGCGGTTTCGTGACGTGCGCGCGGTGCATGATTTCGTGTTCGGCGCTGTGCGTGGTGCGCTCAGCGAAACGGCTGCATCGCCGCCGCGCTATCCGGACCAGGCTCTGGCGGCGCCGGCCGCCGTGGCCGAGTCGCACAGACCCGGATCGCCACGGTCACCGCGAGCGCGCGGCGGGGGGCTGCCGAACCCGGTTGAATCGGCGGCGACCTTAATGGCCATCGCATTCGATCGTTACGCCATCGTCGAACAAGCACGCGAGCTGCGTGTCATCGATCTCCAGGCGGCGATTGCGTGCGTGGTTGAACGGCGTCTCGTGGCCGGCGAGTGCTCGGTCCGCCCCCTGATCATCCCGGAATCGATCGCGGGCGCGCTCAGCGATGCCGAGCTCGACGGGCTCGGAACCGTCGGGGTCGACCTGCAGCACTTCGGGGATAATCGCCTCGTACTGCGCGGCGTGCCGCTGGTCACGAGCGACATCGATCCGGCGGTGTTCGCGCGCGAATTGCTGCAACAGATCGGGACCGGGTCGACGCCGCACGCCGCGGTGGCCGCAAGTGCCGCACTCGCGTTCACGCCGCCGCCGGGCCTGGCCGAACGGCGTGCCTGGTTTGCGACGCTCGAACGGCATTTCGCGCAACTGGATATTCCCGGCGCGGCCGTGGTCGCGGTTCCCGATGCAGCCTGGTTCGCCAGCCTGTTCGCGGACGCGACGCCGCAATGACGTCGGGACCCGTCGTTTTTCTCATGGGGCCGACGGCGTGCGGCAAGACCGCCGCGGCGTGCCGCCTCGCGGATGAATTCGATGCGGAAATTATCAGCGTGGATTCCGCGCTCGTGTATCGCGGGCTCGATATCGGTACGGCCAAGCCGTCGCCAATCGTCCTGGGCCGCTATCCGCATCATCTGATTAATTTGCGCGACCCGGGTGAGCGGTATTCGGCGGCGCAGTTCCGGCGCGATGCGCGCGCGGCGATCGCCGCGGTCCAGCGCCGCGGCCGCCTGCCCTTGCTCGTTGGCGGGACCGGTCTCTACTTCCGGGTACTGCGCGACGGCATCGCGCAATTGCCCGAGGCTGATCCCGGCGTCCGCGACCGACTCGCATCCGAACTCACGAGCAACGGGCTGCCGGCACTGTATGCGCGTCTTGCCGCGGTCGACCCGCCAAGCGCCCAGCGGATTCACCCGCACGATCGACAGCGCACGCTGCGTGCGCTCGAGGTCTATGAAACCACGGGTGCGCCGATGTCGGAAATGCTCGCCCGCAACGCGGAACCCGGCCTGGAAACCGCCCCGCTGCAACTCGTCCTCGCGCCGGCCAACCGCGACTGGCTGCATCAGCGGATTGCCGCACGCCTGGACGTGATGCTGCGGGCAGGTTTCGTCAACGAGGTACGGGCGCTGCGGGCGCGTGGCGACCTGGGGCCCGAGGATCCGGCTTTGCGCACGGTAGGCTACCGGGCCGTGTGGCAATATCTGGATGGTGAGTTGACGTATGCCACGATGCGGGAGCGGGCGACGGTGGCGACACGCCAGCTCGCGAAGCGCCAGTTTACGTGGTTTCGCGGGGTTTCAGGCGCGCATTGGGTCGACCCGCGAGAACCCGACCCGATCGCGCGATTGCGTGTGGAGATAATGCGACATATCGAGGTAAACTAGCGCGCGGGGACGGCATGCGCGCGATTGCGGCGCTGCTGACTCGCGCAGGCGCCACTCGATCGAATAATAATAACGAATAAGGAGAATAATCATGAGCAAAGGGCAATCGTTACAGGAGCCCTATTTGAACGCTCTAAGGAAAGAGCGAATTCCGGTTTCGATTTACCTGGTAAACGGGATCAAACTGCAGGGCCAGATCGAATCATTCGACCAGTTCGTGATCCTGCTGAAGAATTCCGTCAGCCAAATGGTCTACAAACACGCCATTTCCACGGTCGTGCCAAGCAGGAACGTCAAGTTGCCGCGGGCAGACGGTGACGCCGAGGAAGACTCATCCGAAGATTGATCATCACGGTGAACCCGATTGTTTGAACGCCCGGAGGCGGGCGAACGGGCGATCCTCGTTCACGTCGTTTTCAAAGACGGTTTCAGCACGCCGGATTTCGACGAGTTCACCGAACTCGCCGGTACCGCGGGCGCGACCCCGGTTGCAACCGTCGGCGCGAACCGCGACCGTCCCGATCCACGCTATTTTATCGGCAGCGGCAAAGCCGACGAACTGCGTGCGCTCGTTGTTGCCCGCGAGGCCGACGTCGTGCTCGTCAACCATCAACTCACCCCGGGCCAGGAGCGCAACCTCGAACGATTACTGCAATGCCGGGTGATCGACCGCACGCGCCTTATTCTCGATATCTTCGCCCAGCGGGCGCGCTCGTTCGAGGGCAAGCTGCAGGTTGAACTGGCCCAGTTGCAGCACCTGTCGACCCGGCTGATCCGCGGCTGGACGCACCTCGAGCGGCAGAAAGGGGGTATCGGGCTGCGCGGTCCCGGCGAAACGCAGCTCGAATCCGATCGCCGCATCATCGGCCAGCGGATCAAGCAGATCAACGACCGACTCACCCGGGTCCGGCGGCAGCGGCAACAAAGTGCGCGCTCGCGGAAACGTGCGTTGTTGTCAACGGTGTCGATCGTCGGGTACACGAATGCCGGTAAGTCAACGTTATTCAACGCGCTGACCGGCAACGCGACGTACGCCGCGGACCAGTTGTTCGCAACCCTGGACACGACGCTGCGACGTTTCGACGTTGATGGCGAGCATCCGGCGCTGCTCAGCGATACCGTCGGGTTCATCCGTGATTTGCCGCCGGAATTGATTGCGGCATTCCAGGCGACTCTCGAGGAAACAAAGGATGCGGCCTTGTTGCTGCACGTGGTCGACTGCAGCGCCGAGGAGCGCGCCGTGCAGATCGAAGAAGTCCAGGCGGTTCTGGAGCGCATCGGTGCCGGCGCTACGCCGGTAATCGAAGTCTTCAACAAGATCGATCTTGTCGACGACGCGACGCCGCGTATCGAACGCAATGCGGAAGGTATCCCCGTGCGCGTATGGGTGTCGGCGAATCGTGGTGACGGTATCGACGGTTTGCGCGAGGCGATCGCGGAATGCCTGAATCGCGCGAAAGTTCACAAACGCATCGTGCTGCCGCCCGCGGCCGGACGGTTGCGCGCGAAGCTGTACTCGCTCGGCGCCGTGGTCGACGATGTGCCGCTGGAAACGGGTGGCTGGGCGGTTGAAGTGACGCTCGCGGCACCGCGCTGGCAGGCGCTCGTCGAATCACTCGGCACGGACTTGCAGGAGTTCGACATCGACCTGGACGATCCGCTACCGCGCTCGAGCGAGCACACCTCGGAACCCGTCGCGTGATCGCCCGGCAGCGGCAATTTGAGACGACAGCGACCGTGTGACGTATAAACCTCCGGCAGCCGGAGTTGCGTTGAACAAGGGGACAGCGCCCCGTACAATCACCCGGCCCGGCGCATGCCGGAAATCATTGAGATTATTGAATGGCTTGGAATGATCCCGACGGAAACGACCGTGACCCCTGGGGCGGACGCAAAGGTGACGATGGACCGCCCGACCTGGACGAGGTCGTACGCAAGATGCAGGACAAGCTCGGTGGCTTGTTCGGCGGCGGTGGCCGGCGTCCGTCGACCCCGGGCACCAGTGGCAGCGGAATGTCGCCGATCATGTGGGGCATCGTGGTCATTGGCCTCGGGGTCGTGCTGTTCATGGCGACGTTCTGGCGCATCGAACCGGCCGAGCGTGGTGTCGTGATGCGTTTTGGCAAACACGTCAATACGCTGTTGCCCGGTCCGCACTTCCAGCTGCCACGACCGATCGACGAGGTGATCACAGTCAATGTCGAACAGATCCGTCCGTTCACGGTGAACGCGACGATGCTGACGCAGGACGAGAATATCGTCGATGTCGAGATGGCGGTGCAGTACCGCATCAAGGACGTGACGAAATACCTGTTCAAGATTGCCGATCCGGACCTGACGGTGCAGCGTGTGACGGAAAGCGCGATCCGCGACATCATCGGGCAGAGCACGCTCGATTTTGTCATTACGGAAGGTCGCGCCGAGATCGGTGCCGGCGCGATCGCGCTGATTCAACAAATCCTCGACACTTACGAGTCCGGGATTCAGGTGACGAGTGTCAATATGCAACCGGCGAAACCGCCGGAAGAGGTGAAGGCGTCGTTCGATGATGCCATCAAGGCACGCGAGGACGAACAGCGCCGCATCAACGAAGCCGAAGCATACCGCAACGAAATCGACGAGAAGGCGCAGGGTGAGGCCGCACGGATCCTGTTACAGGCGGAAGCCTATGAAGAGCAGGTCGTCGCGGAAGCGGAAGGTGAGGCGAGACGTTTTGAACAATTACTCGTCGAGTATGAAAAGGCGCCCGACGTAACGCGCAAACGCCTGTATCTCGATACGATCGAGGAAGTACTCGCGGACAACCCGAAAATTATGCTCGACAACAAAAATGGCAACAGCCTGATGTACCTCCCGATCGACAAGCTGATTGAGCGGACAAGTGACGGGACGTCGCAGTCGCGTCTGCAGGACCTGCTGCCCGACTCGCAAAATTTTCCGCGCTCGCCGGAGTCCGCGAGCCGCGACCGCACCGACAGCCGCATGCGGGGGGTACGCTAAATGTTCCCGAGAATCGTCCTCGCGCTCGCGGTCGTAATCGGCCTGGCTTCAGTGTGCATGTTCCGGGTGTATGAGCAGGAGCGCGCAATCCTGTTCCAGCTCGGCAAAATACAGCGCTTCGATTTCGAGCCCGGCCTGTACTTCAAGATACCGATCTACCAGAACATAAAGAAATACGATATCCGCCTGCAAACGCTCGACTCGGAACCCCAGCGGTTTCTGACCGGCGAGAAGAAAGATGTCATCGTCGATTCGTTCGTGCGTTACCGCATCAATGACATCGTGAAATACCACATCTCGACGGGCGGTGACGCACGACGCGCAGGCGTACTGCTGTACCAGAAAATCAACGATGGCCTGCGCAGTGAGTTCGGCAAACGAACGGTGCAGGAAGTTGTGTCCGGCGAACGCGGTGCGATCATGGATATCGTCACACGCACCGCCGATGAGCGCGGTGAAGAACTCGGTATGGAGATCGTCGACGTGCGACTCAAACGTATCGATTTGCCCGCCGAAGTTTCGTCGAACGTCTACGAACGTATGCGCTCGGAACGCGCGCGCGTCGCCCGTGAGTTCCGTGCCCGCGGTGAGAAAGAAGCGATCAAGATCCGTGCCGACGCCGATCGTTCACGCACCGTTGTCGCCGCGAACGCGTATCGTGATGCGGAAGTGATGCGTGGTGCCGGTGACGCGAAAGCCGCGGAAATCTACGCGAACGCGTTCAACCGGAACCCGGAATTCTACGATTTTTATCGCAGTCTCACCGCTTACAAGGCGAGTTTCCGTAACGGCGGTGACGTCTTTATGCTCGATCCGGATTCGGAGTTCTTCAAATACTTTACTAACCCGACCGGCAGGTAACGGGCAGCAGTTCGGGGCTCGGCTGGACGCTCAAGCGGGCCGACTCGCATGTGGCAGGATCTGTTCGTTGGAATTGCGCTCGTGCTCGTGTTCGAGGGTATCATGCCATTCCTGAGTCCCGCGCGGTATCGTCGAACGCTCCTGCTGGCCTCGCAAATGAACGACAAAACCATGCGCGCGATCGGTCTCGCCAGTATGTCGGCCGGGGTCGTCGTGCTCTATCTCGTGAGATAACTTATGCAACGCGGAGAACGATGGCTGCTGCCCGACGGGGTGGACGAAGTCCTGCCGCCTGATGCACAGGCGCTGGAACGACTCCGGCGCCGGATTCTCGATCTGTTCGAGAGTTGGGGTTACGCACTAGTAATACCCCCGCTCGTCGAATTCATCGAATCACTGCAGTCGGGCAACGGCGAGGATCTCGATCTGCAAACGTTCAAACTGACCGACCAGGTCAGCGGTCGCCTCATGGGCGTCCGCGCCGACATCACCCCTCAGGTCGCCAGGATCGATGCCCACCGGCTGCCGACGGAGTTGCCGCAGCGTTTGTGCTACCTCGGTCCGATCCTGCATACGCGGCCGGACAAGTTCGCCGGATCCCGCAATCCACTGCAGCTTGGCGCGGAACTGTACGGTTACGACGGCATCGAGAGCGACGCGGAAGTTGTGTGCCTCATGGCCGACGTACTGAAACTCGCGAGCAGTGAGCAGATCACGATCGAAATAGGGCATATGGGCCTGTTCAAGGCGCTGATCGAGGACGCCGGCCTCGATGCCGATGCGGCCGACAAACTGCTCGACGCGCTGTTGCGCAAGGACGCGAGCGAAATGCGCGCCTGTCTCGATGAGAACCGGGTTGAGCCGCTCGCGAAAAAGCACCTGTCGGCGCTGCTGGAACTGAACGGCGGTATCGACGTGATCGAGCGCGCGGTGGTTCTGCTCGCCGATGCACCGGCCGTCGTGGGTGACGCCATCCGCGCATTGAGCGCGCTCGTCGGGTTGTTGCGCAGCAGGATCCCGACCGTCGGAATTCATGTCGATCTCGCGGAATTACGCGGTTATCGCTATCACACGGGCGTGATCTTCGCGGCTTATCTGCCCGGTGTGGGCCGTCAGGTTGCGTGGGGGGGCCGTTACGACAATATTGGCCGCCAGTTTGGCCGCCATCGGGCGGCTACCGGCTTCAGCACCGATTTGAAGAATCTCGTCGGCATTTGCTTACGCAACCAGGCGCTGGCGCAGGCGAAGACGTTCGCGCCCGCGGGCAGCGACAAAGGCCTGCTCGATGCGATCACGCAGTTGCGCGAGGCCGGGGGCATTGTTGTGCAGCAACTTCCCGGCCAGAACGGCGATGCGCGTGCGATGGGGTGTACGCATGAACTCGTTGAGACCGGCGATGGCTGGACCAACAAGGCACTGGATGACTAATCGAGGACGATAACGTGGGTAGGTCTGTCATTATTATCGGCACGCAGTGGGGTGACGAGGGCAAAGGCAAAGTCGTCGACATGCTCACCGACAAGGTTGACGCGGTCGTGCGCTTTCAGGGCGGTCACAATGCCGGGCATACGGTGGTCATCGACGGCGTTAAAACCGTGCTGCACCTGATTCCTTCGGGCATTCTGCGCAGCAATGTCCGATGCCTGATCGGTAACGGTGTCGTTGTGTCGCCCGCGGCCCTGATCGAGGAAATCGACATGCTCGAGGGCAACGGGGTGCCGGCGCGCGAGCGCCTGCTGATCAGCGCGGCGTGCCCGCTTATCCTGCCGTATCACGTGTCGCTCGATCTCGCGCGGGAGAAGGCGCGCGGCGCGCAGGCGATCGGGACCACCGGCCGCGGCATTGGCCCGGCATACGAAGACAAGGCCGCGCGACGCGCGTTGCGCGTCGGCGATCTGCTTCACCGTGAGCGTTTCGCCGCGAAGCTCGGGGAAGTTCTCGATTACCACAATTTCGTGCTGGCAAATTACTACCGTGCCGAGCGCGTCGATTTTCAGCAGGTTCTCGACGAACAGATGGCTTTCGCCGAAACGATCCGCCCGATGGTTGCCGACGTTGCCGAGATCCTCTACGGCATGCACGAGGCCGACTCGAATATGCTGTTCGAGGGCGCCCAGGGAACCCTGCTCGACATCGACCACGGGACTTATCCCTACGTGACGTCGTCGAATACGACGGCCGGATTCGGCAGCACGGGTACGGGCAGCGGTCCACGCTGGATGGATTACGTGCTCGGGATCACGAAGGCGTACACGACCCGGGTCGGGTCGGGACCGTTTCCGACCGAACTTTTCGACGAAATGGGCGAGCATCTCGCGAGCAAGGGACATGAATTCGGCGCAACGACGGGGCGTCGGCGACGTTGCGGCTGGTTTGATGCGGTGGCACTGCGTCGCGCGCGCATCGTGAACAGCCTGTCCGGTTTATGCGTGACGAAGCTCGACGTACTGGACGGACTCGACGAGATCCGGATCTGCGTCGGCTATCGCACCCCGGATGGTACGACGACACTGGCGCCGCCGGGCGCGGACGCACTGGATGAGGTTGAACCCATCTACGAAGAACATGAGGGCTGGAGCGAGTCCACCGTCGGGGTGCGCGATTACGCTGCGCTGCCGGAAAACGCGCGGCGTTATCTCGAACGTATCGCGGAGATTACCGATACCCCGATCGACATGATTTCCACCGGTCCGGACCGCGCCGACACGATCGTCGTTCGCCACCCGTTCGGTTCCTAGCCGCTCGTTGTATGCAGATGCTAACGGCCGATCCATTTGATGAGTTTGCTGCCTGGTTCAATGATGCCCGGGTGCGTGAAACGGTCGAAGGGGATGCGGTAGCGCTGGCGAGCGCGGATGCGAACGGTCGTCCGTCCGTGCGCATGGTGCTCATGCGGGCTTTCGACAAGCGCGGGTTCGTGTTCTACACGAATCTCGGCAGCAGGAAATGCCACGATTTCACCGAGAATCCGTATGCCGCGTTGTGTTTTCACTGGAAATCCGTGGCCCGTCAGGTGCGCATAGAAGGGCTCGTCGAACGGGTCAGCCTCGCTGAAGCGGATGCCTATTTCGCGTCGCGGCCGCGCGAATCACAGATTGGCGCATGGGCATCGAAACAATCGCAACGCCTCGAATCGCGCGCCGTACTCGAACAGAGCGTCGCGGATTACACGCGACAGTTTGCCGGCAAGCCGATCCCGCGTCCGAGTTTCTGGTCCGGCTTTCGGCTCGTGCCCGACCATTTCGAATTCTGGGATGAACGTCCGGCCCGCTTGCACGACCGGGTCTGTTATCACCGCGACGGTTCCGGCTGGCGCAGCGAACGCGTCTATCCCTGACCGTTTCGCCGGCGCGGATTCGGCGCGGTGAGTGTTACAGGCTTGCGCTGGGACGGGCACTGACCTGTCGATGCCAGCGTTCGAGGTGCGGGACGTCGTCGCCGATGGTCACTTTCACCCAGGCGGCGAAATCAACGACACATAAGGCCGAGATGTCGGCAATCGAATAGCGCTCGCCGGCGATGTATTCGTTGTCGCACAGGCGTTCATTCAGTACCGCGAAAAAATCACGGCAGCGCTCGAGCCCGCGCGCGGCGAGTTCCGGGATCTGTGCGTACGGCCTCGGGCCGGTAACGGCGTGGTCTTTCATGCCTTTCGTGCGGTTCCTGAACGCGTCGGCCGTGGGCAGCAGGCCTTCCAGCTCGATGCGGGCGTTCCAGTTCGCGACAACTCCCTTCATCGTCGCGGTGTCGCCGAGCAATGGCGGATCGGGAAACGCGGCTTCGAGATAAGCTGCGATCCCGAGGTTTTCCGTCAGCACGGTTCCGTCATCGAGTTCGAGTACCGGTACCGTGCAGCGCGGGTTCAAGCTGCGAAATGCGGCGCCGAACTGCTCGCCACCGCCGAGATCGACTTCGATGGTTTCAACTTCGACGTTCTTCTCGGCAATGAAGATCCTCGCGCGACGCGGACTCGGCGCGGTTGCGCAATCATAAAATTTCATCAGACATCGTGCTCGTCGATTTAACCATGAACGAGAATAGCGCATCTCTGGACGAAACGGAGCCGAGTCCGTAGCATCCGCTGTTCCCGCGCAACCACCCGCCGGAATTCCAGTCTTCGGCTTGGGCGGAAATTCCGGCGCCGCGTGGCGCGCCCTTGCGGGTGGCCTGCGAAATCTATTGCCGGGTACGCCGAGCCGGGGAACGCGACGTTTTATCCGTTGCGACAAGATTCACCTGCCTGCGGACGCGCAGAGCGCGTAGTAAACGAGGATTCATGCATGAGCAAAAATCAATTTGATCTGGACGGAAAGGTCGCGGTCGTCGGCGGCGCGAGTCGCGGTATCGGAGAATCGATCGCGAAAATACTCGCGGAGTATGGTGCCCATGTCATCTGCGCGAGCCGGCGACTCGACGCCTGCAAGGCCGTTGCCGACGCGATTGCGGCGACCGGCGGCAGCGCGGAAGCCGTTGAATGCCATATGGGCCGGATAGAACAGATCGAGCAGCTGTTTCAGTACGTCGACAAGAACCACGGTCGCGTCGACGTTCTCGTGAACAACGCGGCGGCAAACCCGTACTACGGTCATATCCTCGATACGCCGGTCGAGGCGTTCGAAAAAACTCTCGAAGTGAACATGCGCGGTTATTTCTACATGTGCGTGGAAGCCGGTAAACGGATGCGTGAGCAGCGCAGCGGCAGCATTATCAATGTCGCGTCTGTTAATGGCGTCACACCGGGTGACAAACAGGCCGTGTATTCAATGACAAAAGCCGCGGTAATCAATATGTCACGCGCGTTCGCGAATGAATGCGGCCAGTTCAACATGCGCATCAATACGCTCGTGCCGGGGCTCACGCAGACGAAATTCGCCCAGGCGCTGCATGACGATGATGATTTCTACGCGCCGGCGATGATGCGCACACCGTTGAAGCGTTCCGCCGACCCTGACGAAATGGCCGGGGCGGTGTTGTATCTCGCCTCGGATGCGTCGTCATACACGACGGGCAGCACGATTACGGTTGACGGCGGTTATACGTCCTGAGCCGCGGGCGATTTGCTGGCGCAGGCCAGGTGCAGTGAGCGGCCCGCGTGATGATGAACCCGGCGCGATTGCGAAGTGGTACATCGTTGCGATCCTGACGCTCGTCTACGTTTTCAATTTTGTCGATCGCCAGATCATTTCCGTATTGCAGGAGCCGATGCGGGCGGAACTCGGCCTCAGCGACACCCAACTCGGAGCGCTGCAGGGGCTGACGTTCGCGCTGTTCTATGTGTCGATGGGAATCCCGCTCGCGCGATGGGCCGACGTTGGCGTGCGTCGCGATGTCGTCGCGCTCGCGGTCGGCATCTGGAGCGTGATGACGGCGCTGTGCGGCATCGCGCAGAGTTTCACCCAGTTGCTCGTGGCGCGTATAGGCGTCGGGATTGGCGAGGCCGGTGGCAGCCCGCCGTCGCATTCGATCATTTCCGATTTGTTTCCGCCGGGGCGGCGTGCACTGCCGCTCGCGGTGTATTCGAGCGGCATTACGTTTGGCGTGTTCCTTGCCTACGTGTTCGGTGGCTGGGTCAGCGATCGTTTCGGCTGGCGTACCGTATTCATCGCGCTCGGACTGCCCGGAGTAGTGCTTGCCTTGCTCGTCCGTGCGACTGTGCGCGAACCCGTGCGCGGACGCTACGATCCGGCCGGCGCCGAACGATATCCGCCCGCGGTGGGTGAGGTGATACGGCGCCTGTTTTCGAGTCGTACGTTCGTACACCTGTCCCTGGCCGCCGCGCTGCATGCATTTGTCGCCTATGGGGTTTCCGCGTTTCTTGTCTCGTTCTACGTGCGCAGCTATGCAATCCCGATCGACGAGATCAGCACGGTGGCGCTGCCATTGGGTTTCATCATCGGGATCGGGGGCGCGCTCGGTGCGTTTGCCGGCGGGTACTTGTCCGACCGCCTGAGCAGTCGCGATCCGCGCTGGGCATTGTGGGTGCCGGGTGTGTCCACGCTGATCGCCGTGCCGTTCGCGGCCGCGGCGATTCTGAGCCGTGATTTCTCGACCTCGCTGCTGCTCTACGCGTTGCCGCTGGCGCTCGGCTACATGTATCTCGGTCCGACGCTTGCCACCACCCACGCGCTCGTCGCGCCCCGCATGCGCGCACTCGCATCCGCGGTGTTGTTTTTTATCATTAACCTCATCGGACTCGGTCTCGGGCCGACATTGACCGGAATGATCAGCGATGCGCTCACCCCGGATTACGGCGCCGATGCGCTGCGCTACGCGATCGTTGCGACGTTCTGCGTCAATGGCTGGAGCGCGCTGCACTACTACCTCGCGTCCCGGCATCTGCGATCCGAGCTTGCGCGGGTGGCGGGCTCCGGAATGGGTGGTCGCTCCGGGTCGATCGGGTAAAATCCTCAGCCCGGAGCACAAAACAGACCCCCGCCATGGACAAGTTGATCAACCGGCGCGACCTCGATTTCATCCTGTACGAGGTACTGAACGTCGACGAACTCGTCGCCCGCGAACGATATTCCGCGCACGACAGGGAAACCTTCGATGCCGTGATCGATGCCGCGTGCAAGCTCGCCACCGACCAGTTCGAACCGCATGCCGCGGAACTTGATGCTTGCGAGCCGGCGTACGAGGACGGCCGCGTGCGCATTATTCCGGCCGTGAAGACGGCGCTCGACAAATACTGCGAAGCGGGCTTCATGGGAGCGGGAAGCGATTACGAGTATGGCGGCATGCAGCTGCCGTGGGTTGTCGTGCAGGGCTGCAACGCGTATTTCAATGCCGCGAATATTTCGACCACCGCCTATCCGTTCATCACCGTCGCGGCGGCGAATTTGCTCGCGGCCTACGGTTCCCCGGAACAGAAGCAGCGCTATCTCGAACCGCTCGTCGCCGGACGCTTTTTCGGCACGATGGCCCTGTCCGAGCCGCAGGCCGGCTCGTCGTTGTCGGATATCCGCACGAAAGCGACGCCGACGGCGGATGGCCATTACTTGATCACCGGGAACAAAATGTGGATTTCAGCGGCCGAGCACGAGCTGTCGGAAAACATCGTGCACCTCGTATTGACGAAGATCCCGGGCGGGCCGCCCGGGGTGAAGGGAATTTCCCTCATGCTCGTGCCGAAGTACCGGCTCAATCCCGACGGCAGCCCGGGTGAGCAGAACAATGTCACCTGCATGGGCGTGAATCACAAAATGGGTTATCGCGGTACCGTGAACACGGTCCTGAGCTTTGGCGAGCAGGGCGAGTGTCATGGTTATCTGGTTGGCGAGGAGAACCGCGGGCTCGCCTACATGTTCAATATGATGAACGAAGCACGGGTCGGGGTCGGGCTCGGCGGGGCGGCGCTCGGTTACACCGGATACCTGCATTCCCTCGATTATGCGCGCGAACGCCCGCAGGGCCGGCACCCCGACAACAAGGACCCGACGAGTCCGCAGGTACGGATCGTCGAGCACGCGGACATCAAACGTCTGTTGCTGGCGCAAAAGGTCGCCGCCGAAGGCGCACTCGCGCTCGTGCTGTATTGCGCCCGGCTCCTCGATCTGCAGTGTACGGAATCGGACCCGGCGGAATTGACCCGCCTCGGCTTGCTGCTCGACCTGCTGACCCCAATCGTCAAGAGCTGGCCCGGCGAGTTCTGTCTCGAGGCGAACAAGCATGCGATTCAGATCCTCGGCGGCGCCGGCTATACGACAGACTACCCGGTCGAACGCTTTTACCGCGATAACCGGCTGAACCCAATTCATGAAGGTGCGCATGGTATTCACGGGATCGATCTGCTGGGGCGCAAGGTGACGATGGCCGAGAGTGCCGCGTTCGGCGTGTTCGTTGCGGAAGTCGAGGCGACGATTGCCGCCGCGCGGCCGTTCGATGGACTCGGTGAGTTTGCCGACGAACTTGCCGAAACCCTGACAGAGCTAGAAGCGACGACCGCGGAGTTGATCAAGGTAAGGGATGCCGGTGAAGTGACGCTGTTCCTGGCAAACGCAAGTATCTACCTCGATACGTTCGGTCACATCGTGATCGCCTGGATATGGCTGATGCAGGCCATTGCGGCGGCGCCAAAAGCCGACGCCGGCAGCACGGCGGAGCAGAACTTCTACCGCGGCAAACTGCATGCATGCCGGTATTTTTATCGTTATGAACTCAATAAGGTACCTGAGCGCCTGTCATTGCTGTCGCAGGCGGATGACACCTGCCTGTCGATGAACGAAGCGTGGTTCTAATCCCGCGAGGTCGCGGCACGAGCGACACCTGACCTTCAACACCGAGCACAATGGAGAGTTTCACGAATGTCCAACATGACTGATTACGCGGCGGAACGGGCGAGCTATCGATGGTCCGCGCCGAAGAAATTCAATTTTGCCCGGGACGTGCTCGACGTATGGGCGGAGAAGGATCCCGCGCATCTCGCACTGTGGTGGATCGACGATCACGGTACGGAAATAAAACGCACGTTCGCCGAGTTGTGTGAGCGTTCGCGACGCCTGTGCAATGTACTCGCGGAGATCGGGGTGCAGCGCGGCGATACCGTGATCTGCATGCTCGGTCGCAATATCGAATGGTGGGAAATCCTGACCGCATGCCTGCGCATGGGCGCCGTGTGCTCGCCGGGGACGACGCAATTGTCACCTAAAGACATCGGCTATCGAATCGAAGCCGCGAATGCGGTTTGCTTCATAACGGACGCTGCGAACGCGGCGAAACTCGAGGCGACCCCGGCGGCGCAGCGCTTGAAGGGACGGGTTGTCGTTGGCGCGAACCGGACCGGCTGGACCGGCTATGACGAGGCCGTCGACGCCGCGCCCGACAGTTTCGCGACCGCCGATACGGCCGGTGACGATGATGCGCTGTGCTATTTCACGTCCGGTACGACGGGTTACCCGAAGATGGCGATCCAGCCGCACAGCTATGGACTCGCGCATGAAATAACCGGCCGCTACTGGCTTGACTTAAGCCCCGGGGATTTGCACTGGAACATCAGCGATACGGGATGGGCGAAGGCCGCGTGGAGCAGTTATTTCGGCCCATGGAACTGCGGCGCAACGCTGTTCGTACACCATACCGAGGCCTTCGAGCCGACAAAGTCGCTCGGCTTGCTGGGGCAATATCCCATTACGACGCTGTGCGGCGCGCCGACGATCTACCGTATGTTTGTCTTGCAGGAGCTGTCGCAATACACGTTTCCACACCTGCGGCATTGCGTCGGCGCCGGCGAACCGCTGAATCCGGAAGTGATCGAAACGTGGCGCAAAGCCACCGGCCTGACGATCCGTGACGGCTACGGCCAGACCGAATCGGTGCTCCTGTGTGGCAGCTTTCCGTGTATCGAGCCGCGTTTTGGTTCGATGGGCAAGCCCTCACCCGGCATCGACCTCGCCGTGATCGACGACGACGGGCGCGAACTCGGTCCCGGCGAGGAAGGCGATATCGCGGTGCGGGTGAAACCCCACTGGCCGCCCGGACTGTTCAAGGAATACCGCGGTGACGAGGAGCGCACCCGGGCCTGCTTCAACGGCGACTGGTATCTGACCGGCGATCGCGCGAAAACGGACGCGGATGGCTATTTCTGGTTCATGAGTCGCGCCGATGACGTGATCCTGTCGGCCGGCTACCGGATTGGTCCGTTTGAAGTGGAAAGCGCATTGATCGAGCACCCGGCGATTGCCGAATCTGCCGTCGTCGCGAGTCCGGACGAAACGCGCGGCGCGGTCGTGAAAGCGTTCGTCGTACTCGCCCCCGGGTACAGCGCGAGCGACGAGCTCGTGCGCGACATCCAGGACCACGTAAAAAGAGTCACCGCACCGTACAAGTATCCGCGTAAAGTGGAATTCCTCGATGAGCTGCCGAAAACCGTCAGCGGAAAAATACGTCGGGTGGATCTGCGCGGGCGCGAATTCGGCGAATCGTCCTGAAGCGACGCCGCGGTAGTCCTGGGTGACGATTGCACGGATAACGGTCGTCGGGGCGGAAAAGAGCGCGCTTAATCCGCGCGCTGCGTGGCGACGTATACTAGAAGCGGTCGCAAAAATAGAGGGTGCCGCGCCGGGAGTCATTGTTGCGCAATCCAAGGCACGAAGAGCGCAGTTTAGCCGGGCTAAATGAGCGATGAGTAACGCCGGAGTGCGCAACAATGGCCCCGGCCCGAAGGGTTGCACCCTCTATTTTTGCGACCGCTTCTAGCAACGGTGACATTGTGTCGCACAGGCAAACACGCAGACAGCTGCGGAGGGAATCATGTCAGACATCTATGAGCTTTCGATGACCGATATTCAGGGCAACGCCGTCGAACTGTCGCGTTTTCGCAATCAGGTTTTGCTGATCGTCAATCTTGCGAGTCAGTGAGGCCTTACGGGTCAGTACGCAGGTCTGCGTACATTGCAGGAAAAATACGGCGATATGCCGTTTCGGGTACTGGGCTTTCCGTGCAACCAGTTTGGCGCGCAGGAACCGGGTACAAACGAAGAAATACTCGAGTTTGCGAAATCGAAATACGCGGTTAACTTCCCGCTGTTCGCGAAAATCGAAGTGAACGGGGATGGCGCCTGCGAACTGTACCGCCATCTGAAACCCGCGCAAACGAACGCGGACGGCAGCGAGGACATTACGTGGAATTTTACGAAATTCCTCGTCGACGGTTCCGGCAAGGTGATTAAACGCTACGATCCGAAGACGACGCCGGAAGAAATCGACAAGGATTTAGCCGCGCTGTAGCGTCGCGGTTCGCGGGTTGCGGCGGTCGTGGATCGTCGGCCCGCGGATGCGCGCTGCATCCGGATACCATCAGCAGCAATGAAAGGAGTGACACGTTGAGCAAGACGATCAATTGGTACTATTTCCGCAAGGGATGAACGAGCTGTACGAAAGCAGCCAGGTTCCTGGAGGCCAACGGGCTCACGCCCAAAGAAACGATCCCGGCATCCCGCAAGCTGGGTCGCGACGATGCGCAGGCGCTCGCTGAGAAAGCGACGAAGCTCATAGTCGCCAAGGGAAAAAAAGTCGGTTCATTTACCGCGGGTAAGAAGGTCAGTGCCGAAGCGGTCGATGCGATGCTCGGCCCGACGGGCAATCTGCGTGCGCCCACGTTCGTCAGCGGGAAGACGATCGTGGTCGGGTTCAACGAGGATGAATACGCGAACGTTCTGTTAGCCTGACGCGAAACGAAAACGGCCGGCGCAGCAAGCCTGCGACCGGCCGTTTCTTTTCACCGTTGCGACCCCGGTGATACGTCAGTAGCGCGGCACTTCCGGGTCGATCCGTTGCGACCACGCATCGATACCGCCGACGAGATTGTGCGTATTCGTAAAACCGCGGCCGCGGAAATATTCCGCCGCCTGTTGCGAACGCACGCCTGAATGACAATGGAAGACGAGGCAGGTGTCTTTTGGCAGCGACTCGATGTAGTCCGCCATTGACTGGTCGAGTAATTTCGATCCTTCGATGTTCGCGCGTTCGCGCTCGTGGATTTCCCGCACATCAAACAGCTCGAGCGACTCGCCCGCGTCGAGCTTCGCCTTCAGTTCTTCCACTTCGAGTTGTTTTACCGGCGGCGGCGCGTTCGGGTTCGTGATCGAAAACCCGCCGCTGTCGAGCATGTCGAGGCTAAGCCCGTCCGCGCGCGATGCGGAATCCCGATCGAACAGAATATCGATTCCGTTCGACGTGGCGACGATTTCGTAGCCCGATGCCGGGCTCAGGCTGAACTCGTGATTCCAGTTCGCATCGATGCGCAGATGCACGGCCGCTTGCGGGTTCTGTGCGCGGACGCCTTCAATGGCTTTCGCCGCGGCATCACTGATCGTAATGCCCGGGGTGACGATTTCGCCCGCTTCGAGACCGAGCGCACTGTGCAGGTCGCCGCTGGCGTACATCTGCTGGACGACGTCGCAGCCACCGACGAATTCCTGCTTGATGTACAGCTGAGGGATTGTCGGCCACTGGGAAAATGCCTTGATGCCTTCGCGGACTTCCGGATCTTCGAGGACGTTGAATGTGGCATAGTCGGGCACGATGCCATTGAGGATCCCGGTTACGGTCGCGGAGAAACCGCACTGCGGTTGCTGCGGGGTTCCTTTCATAAACAGGACAACGTCGTTGGTGGCGATCAGCGATTCGATCCGTGAGCGGACCTGGTCATCGAGAGACATAAGCGTTTCCCTTGAAACTCGGTTAGTTAAGTGACTAAACTACCACAACATACCCAGGCGCTCAATATGCCGAATGCCCGCAACCTGCCTGTCCGCGGCGCGCGATCCGTGGTGATCACGACGCACACCGGGACGACGGTGAATTAGCATGTCGAAATCGTTCAGTGTTGCCGGGCTCGTTGAACGGCTGGGCCACTACTCGTGCGCTGAAGCGTACCGGGACGGTCTGAAGCCGACGCAGTGGTCGGCGCTGCGCTATTTCTCGCGCGCAAACCGCTTTTCGCGCACGACCACCGCATTTGCCCGCTTTCAGGGCACGAGCACCGCCGCCGCGTCGCAAACGATAGGCGCGCTCGTCGAGCGTGGATTACTCGAACGCACGGCGGATCCGCTCGATAAGCGCAAACACCTGCTGAGCCTGAGTCCCGCGGCGCAGAGCCTCCTCGATGCGGATCCGCTGCGTGCGCTGGCCACCGCGGTCGCCGTTCTCGACGAGCACGAACAGGCCGACCTCGAGCAGAAACTCGAACGCATGCTGCGGCATCTGACGACGCAGCCCGACGGCAAGGCGTTCGGTTGCTGTGGTGAATGTCGCTTTCTGCAGTGTCGACGACGCGCCGCCGCCGGGGACGCCGTCGCAAGCTATCGTTGCGCGCACCTCGACGAAGCGCTGCACAGCGACGAAATCGACCGTCTGTGCGCGAACTTCACCGCGGTGGAATCCGGTTAGCAGGCCGTCCGGCGACGCTCAATCGTCCAGCGGCAGCGATAACAGGCCATCGGCGAGCTTCGGGTCGAACCAGGTGGATTTCGGCGGCATGATCCGATCCGCGTCCGCGACCGACATCAAATCCGCCAACCCCGTTGGATGCAGCATAAAGCCGGCGGCCATTTCACCGGAATCCACCCGCGCCGCGATCGCTTCCGGCCCGCGCGAGCCGCCAACGAAATCGATCCGCGGGCTCGTGCGCGGGTCGTCGATTCCGAGCAACGGCGCGAGTACGAAATCGTCGAGCACGCTGACGTCGAGTCGGGCGACGGGATCGTTCAGATCGATCGCCGTCGTCAGCGTGAGTTCGTGCCATTGGCCCGCGAGGTACATCCCGTAGCTCCGCGGTGTGGCCGGGCTGACGGGGCCGTCGCTCGGCGTAATCGTGAAATGAACGGCGAGCGCCGCGAGCAGGGACTGCGTCGAGTGTCCGTTCAAATCGCGCACAAGACGGTTGTAGTCGAGGATCTCGACCTCATCGTCGGGAAAGCTGACCGCGAGAAAACCGTTGAACGCCTCGGCACCCGAGTAGTCCGGGTGTGCCGCCCGTCGTGCCTCCGCGATCCGCGCCGCGGCAGCGGAGCGATGATGGCCGTCGGCAATGTACAGCGTGCTCATGCTCTCGAAGCCGGCGGCGATCGCAGCGATCATGTCGTCATCGAAGACCGCCCAGATATCGTGGCGCACGCCATCGACGTCCGCCGCGGTCGTATCAGGCGCACGCGTGCTCTCGCGTTCGATCAGCCGCGCGAGCTCCGGCAGCGCGCGGTGCACGAGAAACACCGGACCGGTGATTGCGTTGACGGCATCGATTTGCTTCACCCGATCGGTTTCCTTCGCCGGTCGGGTCAGTTCGTGTTTGCGAATGCGCCCCTCGCGGTACGCATCGACGGATGCCGCGAAGGCGATGCCGGTTTGTGCACGTGCGCCGCGGGTCATGCGGTAGAGGTAAAAACCGGGCTGCGCATCCCGGCGCAGCACCCCATCGTGTTCGAAGCGCCGGAGGTTCGCGGCGGCGGCGGCGTAGACCTCGTCGCTGTACGGGTCGATCGTATCGGCGAAATCAATTTCGGCCCGGGAGACGTGCAGGAAGGAATAGGGTCGTCCGTCCGCGAGTGCGCGCGCTTCGGCGGTACTGACAACGTCATACGGCGGTGAGGCGACGTCGTCGGCGCTGCCGGGCGCGGGACGCAGCGCCCGAAACGGTCTTGCAAGTGAGGGTTCAGCGAGTTTCATGAGTCCATATCTGTGGTCGGCACTGCGGGCGGCCGGAAACGCTCGTGGCTACGGACAGTGCAAAAGGCATTAGGGTAGCAGAATTGACCGGGCCTTCGCGGGTCGCGCCGGGTGTTCGTGAGCGCGGGCGAAAAGCCGCTATGATCGGATGGCCGGATGCGGGCGCTGAGCGCAGCGCGGCCCGGAAGGGAGATATAGTGATGAATGCGCAGGACTTCGACGCCGAACCCAGGTCCCTGTCTCAGGAAAACCTTAAGCGTTGCCGGAGCGGACCCGGGCGGCGAGGTTTCGAGCTGTCCGAGGGCGCCGACTACGCGCGCGCCTGCGCCGTCGCGTACCTCGGGGGTCTCAAGGAGCGCTGTCTGCGCAATCCGCAAATGCCCGGGGGTGGCATGGACGGGCGGGCGGATTGCGGCCACACACCGCGCTCGCCCGGAGCGGGCGCGAAGCGCGGTGATGATGACAACCCTGCCTGTCACTTCGACGGGTCGATGAGGAACGGCAAACTGAGGCTCGACGACGCTCGGATGGTCGCTCGGCAACGCAGCGTGCGCGGCGACGTGCCGCCGGCGTCAGGCCCGTCGCTGTAATGTCCGCGGAAGACCACGCGAAAAACCGTGGGGCCGACAGCGTCGTCGAAGTGCCTTATCGTGAGCTGTCGCCGGAAGCGCTGTACGGGCTCGCGGAATCGTTCGTGTTGCGTGAGGGGACGGACTACGGTGAACACGCCTATTCGCTGGCGCAGAAAGTCGAACATGTGCTTGCGCAGTTACGCAAGCGCGAAGCGACGATCGTGTTCAACCCGGCAACCGGCGGTATCGATATCGTCCTGAGCCGGCAAATCGGTGGAATCAGGCGCGAACCGGCGGACGAGGGCACGTGAGCGTGCCGCTTACAGCGTTACCGGATGCGTGCGCACGTACAGGTTGTTCGCGATCAGCGCGAGGATTACGAGTCCCGCGCCGATCAGTTCCGGCGGCGTAAACCGGTGACCCTGCGCGGCGCGGTAGACGAACGTGGACACGGGTAACAGGTTGATCAGCAGTGTCGCGTTTTGCGGGCCGATGCGGCGATTGCCGAAGTTCCACAGCAACATCGCGGAGACCACGCCGGCGAGTGACAGGTAGGCAAGCTCCCATTTCACCGCCATCACATCAGCGAGCGCGGGCCGCTCGAGCCGGTCGCTGAAAACGAGGAATTCCGTGAGGCAAAGTGTCGCGAGCGCGCCGGGAATCATCGTCAGTGCAGTGATCCGCCACGTTGACCAGCCGGACAGGTGGCTCGTGCCCATCGCGTAGGCAACCCAACAGGCACCGCCGAGAAAGACGATGAAATCGCCGAATAATTCGCGGCTGTTGTCGGCGAACGTGAGCTGACCCTCGGTGACAACGAGCACGACCCCCAGGAATGCCGTCGCGATGCAGACGATCGTAAAGTTGGCCGGCCGGATGCCGCGCAATACCCACAGCGCGATGGCGGCGATCGACGGTTGCAACGCAACGATCACCGCGGCATGTTCCGCCCCGGACATCGACATCCCGATGAAGACGAGCAACGGCGAACACGACATGCCAATAATTCCGAGCGTGCTCGCGCGCAGGAATTTACCGTCGTAGCGCATCGCGCGCGGTCCTTCGAGCGTGAGTAGCAGTGCGGCCATGAACAGTGCCGGCAGTACGAAGCGAATCGAGGTCATGTGAAACAGGTCGAGGATCGCGAAGGCGTCCCGTGCCACCGGTAATTGCACGCCCCACATCGACACGGCAGCGGCCACGGCGATGAGCCCTGTAAGAAATCCTCGGTTCATGCTGATCTTCAGACTTGAAATGAAGCGTTGCGGCCACCGGCCAGCGTCTGCGGCGCGAGTCGCCGGGCGGTGGATGAAGGCGGTATTCTAACGGAAGATTGAACGGGCGACGCAGTGCGGGGATGACATCGATGGGAACAGGGGCGGATATCCTCGCGATGATCGAGCGGATCGATGCCGGGCTCGCGCTGCCGCGCGTACGCAGCGTGTGGATTCCTGAGCCGACGCTCGCGGCCGACAAGGACGCCGAGTTTGGCGTGATCGCGCTCGAAGACGGTTCCGTGGGACTTTTCTATGCCTGGCTCGGCGAATCGCAGGCGGGAATCTCCGCGCGCTACGACGCCGCGGCACTGGCGGGGCAGCCGGCAATCGCGCTGGCCCGCCGTTTTGCCGGCGCTGATGACATCGAGCGCTCGATCGGACTCGCCGCCATCAACGCGATCACGCAAAGCCTGTTTTCACAGGCAGGCTATGAACCACCTCCGGCGGCGAACTCGATGGCGGGCCTGAACCTCGAGGCCGGCGACCACCTCGGGCTGATCGGCTATTTCCCTTCGCTCGTGCGCCAGGCCGGCGCGCTCGGCGTGCGCACGACCGTGATCGAGCGCAAGCATCACCTCGTGCGCGAATCCGGTGATTGCGTCGTGACGCTGGATCCGTTGCGGCTCGCGGACTGCAACAAGGTGATCTGTACGGCCGCAACCCTGATCAACGACACGATCGACGACATGCTTGCGTATTGCGCCGGGGTCGAGGTGATCGCGGTGCTCGGGCCGAGCGCAAGCTTCCCGCCCGAACCCCTGTTTGAACGCGGCGTCAGTATTGTCGGCGGTAGCCGGATTGACGATGCCGGCGCGGCGATCGCGATGCAGCAGTCCGGGTCGGGATTGCGCGCCTGTTCGCGCCGCTACGTGATCGAGCGATCAAGCTGGCCCGGGACGGCGGCGTTGCTCGCCCGCGCCGCCGCGTAGCCGGGACGGCGGCGCCCGGATAGACTTCCCGCCATGGTACCGAATCGAACCTCACGACCGATGGGCGCGCCAAATAACGTTCAGCGGAGCGTCACAGGGTGCCCGGGCTTGCGCCGATGACGCCGCCGGGTCGCCACGAAGTCATCATCGACGAACTCACCGCGGCCGCCGTCGTCACGGATGGTATGACGGTCGCGATCGGCGAACCGCACCCGATGGCACTCGTGCGTCATCTCGTGCGACGGCGGGTGCGCGATCTGAGCGTGATCGCGAGCGGACTCGCACTCGATATGCTGATTGCGGCCGGCTGCGTGCGCAAGGTGGTGAGCTACTATGCCGGCGGCGGCTACGGTATTCCCGTGGCGCCGGCTTTTCGCCGCGCCGCCGAACGCGGGGAGGTCGACGTGTGGGAATGTGAGGAGGGAATTCTGACGACCGCACTCGAAGCTGCGGCGAAAGGCCTGCCGTCGATGACCTGCCGCGGCGGGGTGGGGACGTCGCTGCCGGAAGTGAATCCGGATCTGCAGCTCATCGCCGACCCGATCAGCGGTGAACCGGTCCTCGCGGTGCCGGCCCTGCGTCCGGATGTCGCGCTGCTGCACGCCGATGCGGCCGACGCCTACGGTAATGTGCGCCATTACGGCGGTCCCGGGTGGATCGATTTGTTCTACCATCGCGCCGCGGCAACCACCGTCGTGCAGGTGGAGAAAGTGATTTCGAACGAAGCGATTCGGGCGGATCCATGGGCCACGACGATCGGCGGGGGGGTGTCTGTCGTGCGCATGCCGTACGGCGCGCATCCGTTTTATTCGCGCGGTGCGTATATCCAGGATCAGCCGCTCGTGCAGGCGTATTTCGCGGCCGCGCAAGCGGGCGGGGACGCGCTCGAGGCGTTCCTCGACACGTATTGCCGGGAGCCCGAGACGCATGCGGATTATCTCGAGCGCATCGGCATCAAACGGCTGCTCGAACTCCATGAATATTAGAATCGGATTGGAAGGACCAGGCGCAGCGGGTTTCGGCCTCGTGTTCCGGCGCTCCCCCGCGACGGGATTGCTGCCGGGCTGTTCAGGGATCAGCGAAGCCTGCGCGACGCCTCGTTTGGCACGTGCACCGGAGGCGGCATGAGTACCGGGTCGGCAAGTCGCGCCGATGCGCCACCGTCGACGGCGGAAATCATGGCGGTGTTTCTCGCCCGCGACTTGCGCGACGGTGAACAGTTGCAGGTGGGGATCGGGTTGCCGGTGCCCGAGGCGGCGGTACGCCTGGCCCATTTGCTGCACGGGCCGAACATGGAGTTGATCTTTCTCGGCGCACGCATGAACGTTGCGCATCTCGAGCGCATTCCCCTGCCGGCATTCGGGTGGGACAACCGTATCGTGCGCTGGGCGGAATCGTTCAGTGACCGTGGCCACCGCTTCGATCGAACGGGCGACTGGAAGCGTCGGGTTTTTTTCATCGGCGGCATCCAGGTGGACCCTTACGGCAATACGAATCTGATTGGCGTCGGCAGCGATTACCGCAAGCTCGATTTTCGTGGCCCGGGTTCCGTCGGTACCCCGACCCTGACGAGCCATGTCGGTCGCTATCACATCGTGCTGAATTCTCACACGGCCCGAACATTCGTCCCGCGTTGCGACTTCATCAGCACGGTCGGTTGGGGGCAGGGTGGCGCGGATGCACGAACGAAGCTCGCGCTACCCGGCGGCGGGCCTCAGTATTGCGTGACACCGCGCGCGGTGATGGATTTTACGCCGAAGGAAAAGCGCCTGCGGCTGCGCCACGTGCATCCCGGTCACAGCGTCGAGGAGGTCCGCGCGCATACCGGGTTCGAACTCGTCGTCCCGGACGTCGTCCCGGAAACACCGCTGCCGGATGCGCGGGAACTCGCGGTCTTGCGCGAACGGGTCGATCCGGAAGGCGTACTGCGACGCCTGTAGCAGGCGTCGACGTGACGGCGCGGACACGCTGCCGGTGCGTTGTGGGGACCACAGCAAATTTTATAAAATACTTTATATAAACTACGTAACTATCTGTTAATTAATAATAATAAAGTTTTAGTTCATGTATTTTCTCAGGAAAACCCGTCGCCAGCCGTCACAGCGATAGAACCTTCACGCAATGCGCTACGGCAACCACCGGATGTATTCATGAGCGACCGCGACGACCTCGAGATCATGCTGCGCACGCATGTGCCCCTGATCACCGTGTGCACGTATGAGGAAGCGCGCTTCGTCGGTCTGATCCGGCAGCTTGCGCAACGGCTCGATCTGCCACTCGGACGCTGGACCGTGACGGATGGTCTCGACTCGCTGCACGGCGAGGCGACCTACAACCCGCGGGAACTGCGCCTCGTCGGCGAGAATCCGGTCGATACGGAAGCGCGTTCGACGGCGGAGCCGGACTATGCGTTGCGGGTAATCCGTAATGCGAAGAAGCCGGGCATCTACCTGCTGCTCGATTTTCATCCATTTCTTCACGACCCGGTCCATGTGCGCCTGATCAAGGAAATTGCCCAGGCGCACGATGTGCACGGCCAGAAACTCGTGTTTGTCAGTCACGACCTTACGCTGCCGGCGGAGCTCTCGCGTTTTGCCGCGGGCTTCTCGCTGAGTCTGCCGGGGTCGAACCAGATCGGTCGTATCATCACGGAAGAATCGGCCATCTGGGCGACGAAAAACCCGGGCGAAAATGTGCGCGTCGATCGCCAGGCCGTGTCGGCGCTGATGTCGAACCTGACGGGGCTGACGAATACCGACGCGCGACGACTCGTGCGCGCGGCAATTCGTAACGACGGCGCGATCACGGCCGCGGATGTGCCGGAAGTGGTTGCGGCAAAGCGGCAACTGATCGGCCAGGACGGCTTGTTGGCGTTCGAATACGATACGGCCCATTTGTCGGATGTCGGCGGCTTTGCGAATCTGAAACGCTGGCTGGCCACGCGGCAGGCGCAGTTCACGACGCCGAACGACAGCGGTGATCGCCCGAAGGGGGTATTGCTGCTCGGGGTGCAGGGCGGCGGCAAGAGTCTCGCCGCGAAAGCGATTGCCGGGATCTGGCAGGTGCCGTTGCTGCGGCTTGATTTTGGTGTGCTCTACAACAAGTTTTTCGGCGAGACCGAGCGCAATATGCGCGAGGCCTTGCAAACGGCGGAGGTCATGGCGCCGTGTGTGTTGTGGTGCGACGAAATCGAAAAGGGCATCTCCACGGGCGATTACGACAGTGGTACCTCGCGCCGGTTGCTCGCGACGCTGCTGACCTGGATGGCCGAGAACGACAAACGCGTATTCATCGTCGCCACCGCGAATGACGTGACCGCGCTGCCGCCGGAACTGATGCGCAAGGGGCGACTCGACGAGGTGTTTTTCGTCGATTTACCGGAGCTGGCCGTGCGGCGCGAAATTTTCGCCATCCACCTTGGCAAGCGCCAGCTCGATCCGTCCGCATTCGACCTCGACGCCCTCGCGGCGGCCAGCGAGGGGTTCACCGGGGCGGAAATCGAGCAGGCCGTCGTCGCGGCGCGCTATGCCGCAAATGCGCGCGACACGGTTGCCGATACCGCGCTCGTCAGGGAAGAACTCATGAACACGAAGCCACTGTCGGTGATCCGCTATGAAGACCTCGCGCGACTGCGCGGGTGGGCCGAGGGCCGCACCGTGCGCGCCTGAGTGCGCTTATTCCGATTGTGCGGGTGGCGGCAGCGCGGCGTTCACGGCGCCGGTCGTGACATAGACATCGGGCGGTACTTCATCGATGTAGATCACGAGCGGCTGGCGCTTGACCGGCGCATCGTCGAGCGGATCGTCGACGCTGTCCACCCACAACGCCCGATCCGCAATCGACACGCGGAATGCGCGTTTACTGCGGTAAAGCCCGTGGATCAGGAACGGTCGCAGTTCGCGCACCGTGCGCAGCGGATCGGTGGCGTAACGGCGGGCCTCGCTCGTACTCAATTGCAGCAGCGGTCCGTCACCGAGCGCGGCGGCTGCTTCCGCGACGAGTTCCGGGGTAACCGGCGAATACAGGTACAACGGCAGGCGCACGAACTCGTGTGCGGGGTTGTCGAGCGCCCGGTACCAGGTGTCCCGGGGCACTGGGGGCGGTTCCGGCGGTTGCGAACAGGCCGTGAGCGCACACAAGGCGATTGCCGCCACGCGACGCCACTCGTGGCGTGGGGTGCTGGCGCGGCGCGTGAGTCGACTCGACGACATGCCCGTGATGATGCCGGGGGCATGTGCAAGTCGCAAGCCTGTCGCGCGGCGGCGCGCGACAACGCGTGCCGATCGCCGATGGTATTATTCAGCTTGATCCTCTTACGCCGGAATGCAGCCGTTATGTCCATAGTTCCCGCAAAGCCGTCCGCTTCCGTACTTCTGCTGCGCGACCATGCCGGACCGCCGGAAGTGCTGCTCGTGCGCCGCAACAGCAATATCACGTTTCATGGCGGCGCGTGGGTGTTCCCGGGTGGCAAAGTAGATGCAGCCGACGCGGTGGCTGCCGGGACGGACGATGAACTGCTCGTCGCACGCCACGCGGCCGCGCGGGAAGTCCACGAGGAAACCGGGGTGCAGGTAGATCACGCGGTCTTGCGGCCGTTTTCGCACTGGACTACCCCGAGCCATATGCCCAAGCGATTCGCAACGTGGTTTTTCGTCACCGTCGTCGCACCGGAGACGGTTGTCACGATCGACGACTCGGAAATCGTTGATTACCGCTGGGTATCGATGGCTGACGCGCTCGAGCTTCGCGCACGTGAGGAAATCGAATTGCCGGCGCCGGCGTTTGTCACCCTGACCCGCTTGCACCCGTTTGCCCACGCGCGGGCGATCGTCGAGGAATTACACGGGCGCGAAGTGGAGCGTTACGTACCGCGGGTCGTCAAGCTCGATGACGGACGCTGCGCCCTGTATCAGGACGATGCGGGGTACGAGGCCGTCGATATGGCGGTCGCTGGCCCGCGTCACCGCCTCATCATGCGCCAGTCGGTGTGGGAATACATACGCGATTGAACCGCGCCGGCTAGCGGTGCTGGCCCCGCGCGCGGGCGCGCTCCCATCCGGCCTTGAACGCGGTGTCGTCAACGCCGGCCAGCGGGTCGCGGCCATTGAGCACGAGTTCGAGCGAGCTCAGATCGTCGTAACCCCAGAATACCTCGCCGCCGACGATCATCGTCGGCACCCCGAACGCGCCGCGGGCGAGGGCTTGTTCACCATTTGCCAGCAGTTGCGCTTTCGCCGCGTCGCTGTCGGCACCGGCGACGAGCGCGGCACCGTCGAGACCGGCAGCGTCGAGCACGGTGGCAATCGCGGCGCGATCGTTCGGGTCGACAGCGTCCACCCACACGGCCTGTAGCAAGGCGCCGGTCACCCGCGCGCGGTCATGTTCCGACATCGGCTGCGCGGTCGCCCGGAGCGTGAACAGGGGATGGAACGGGTGTTGTTGCGGCGCATTCAACGGGATTCCGAGCAGTGCCGCCTTGCGCAGATTATTTCGGTTCATCCACGCGAGTTTCGGCGCGACCTCCGCCGGCCCGAGCTGACCGTAAGCTTTAAGAAAGCCCGCGAACACGACCGGTACGCAGCGCACCGTATAACCCGCGTCCGCGGCCATGCGTGGCAAGCGGTGCCACGCGAGGTACGCGTTGTGAGAAATGTAATCGAAGTAAAAATCGATCTGTCGCTGCTCAGGTGCCGTCACGTGCCTCTCCCGGACTGTTGCGTACGATGATGCGTTGCCGTGGCCATGGCGGCAACGCCCTGACCGCGATGACGCGCCCGAACGTCGTAGTCTTCCGGGTTCGGACGACTCGTGCGTGCTCTGAATTCATCCATTGAATGTGGCCACTGGGTCACGAAGCGCCCCGATGCCGCGCGATAATAGAACTCGTTACCGCATGCGGCCTGCCACACGTCGACGTTCGCGATGTCACGTTGCAGCTGTTCATTGTAGGCGTCCATGACGTCCCGGCGGATATCGATCCAGGCGAGATCCTCGTCCATGATCCGCCGCACCTGGCGCATTATGTATTCAACCTGACGTTCGAGCATGAACAGGATGGAACCCTGGTTCGTGTTGGGTCCGTACAGCATGAACAGGTTCGGGAACCCGCTCGTGCTGACCCCGAGGTAGGCCTGTGCGCCGTCGCGCCAGGCCTCGGCGATGGCGAGCCCGTTGCGGCCGGTAACATCGAGCGCCGTCAGGTAGGACGTGGTGTGGAAGCCGGTCGAGTAGATGATCGTGTCGAGTTCGTGCTCCATGCCGTCGGCAGTGAGGATGCCGTGGTCCGTGATGCACTCGATGTTCTCGGTGACGAGCTCGACGTTGTCGCGGTTGAAGATCGGGTAGTACAGATCGGAGAACAGCGGGCGCTTGCAGCCGAACGGATGATTGGGTGTAAGCTTTTCGCGCACCTGCGGGTCGCGCACTTCGGCAATGCGTGCGAGTCCGGCGCGTTCGATATCGGCCAGCACCTGCTTGTCGCCAAACGTTGCGAGCGTGTTCCACACGGCATAGATTTCCTCGCGGCTTTGCTGCACGAGTTCCGGACGACGGCGGAATTCCTCGATCCGGGCCGCCGAATACGGCGTGTTCGCTTTCGGCACGACCCAGTTCGCGGTGCGCTGAAACAGGCGCAACTCGCGCGCGATTGGCGCGAGTTGCGGGGCGAACTGCACGGCGCTCGCGGCGATACCAATGACCCCGACCCGCTCGCCGGTGACATCGTGCGAGTGATCCCAGCGCGCGGAATGCCAGTAATGCCCCTTGAACGTTTCGATGCCGGGTATCTTTGGCCACACGAGCTCGTTGAACATGCCGATGGCGCTGACCACGATTTGCGCGCTGAGTGTGCGGCCGTCGCGCGTCGTGATCTCCCACACACTGCGTTCGTCATGCCAGTGCAGCGCGCTGACACCGGCACCGAAACGGATATGCCGTCGGACATCGTACTTATCCGCGACCAGGTTCAGGTACTCGAGAATTTCGGCCTGGCCGGCGAACGGTTGCGACCAGTCGACTTTCGGTTCGAACGAGAACGAATACAAATGTGACTGCACGTCGCATTCCGCGCCCGGGTACCGGTTCCAGAACCATGTGCCGCCAATGCCGTCACCCTGCTCGAGGATTACGTAGTCGTCGATCCCCGCCTGGCGCAGATGGACCGCGGTACACAGGCCGGCGGAACCGGCGCCGATAATAACGATGCGATGGTGTGCGTTGCTCATGGCTGCTCATTACCCCGGCAGTATGGTGGTCGCGATCGAGCTTAATCGCTCGCGAGCGGTTTTTGTATCCGCGCGTGCCGGGCCGCGGATGATGCGCTGCCGCAATACAGCGCGCGCGAGATATGGCATAACGGGCGCAGCATTACGTACGTTACGGCGAACCACGACGGAATTCAGTCCATGCATCATGCCGAGCAAGTCAGGATCCTGAAAGAACTGTTGCGCCAGGTCGAAGGCGGCGGTAACGCCGATGCGGGTCGGCAACTGAAAAACCCGGCAACGACTTACCTCGATCCGGAACTCGCGGCGAAGGAATGGCGCGTGCTGTTTCGCGAACATCCGCAGTTGATCGGTCTGAGCGGCGATCTGCCACAACCAGGCAGCTACCTGAGCCTTGACGACTTCGGTGTGCCAATTCTCGCGACCCGCGATGCAGACGGGAGGTTTCATGCCTTCGTAAACGCGTGCCGGCATCGCGGCGTGCAACTCGTTGACGAGCGCCGTGGCGATGCGAAGCGCTTCGTGTGCCCGTTCCATGGCTGGACGTATTCCGGTCGTGGCGAATTGCAGGCGGTGACGGAAGCGCCGGATTTCGGTCCGCTCGACAAGCACTGTTTTTCGCTGGTCGAACTGCCCGCATGCGAACACGGGGGCCTGTTGTGGGTGCATCCGCAACCGGGCGGCAGCATCGACCCGGCGGCGCTGCTGGGCGGGCTCGACGAGGAAATCTGTGCCGTCTCCGCCGGCAACCGCGTGTTCCGCGGCGAACGCGTGCTCGACAAACCGCTGAACTGGAAACTCGCGAACGACACGTTCGGTGAGACCTACCATTTCAAGCGACTACACCGGAATACGCTCGGGCAGCTGTTTCATGGCGACGCCTTGTGCTTCGAGACGTTCGGCCGTAACCACCGCTTCGTGTTTCCGTCGAAGGGGATCGGTTCCCTGCGGCGCAAACCGGAAAGTGAATGGCGGACGGAAAACGTAACGACGGTGTTGTATTACCTGTTTCCGAACATTCAGGTGACGATGTCGGAGCGCCAGGTCACGCTGTTTCGAATCTACCCGCTCGCGGGCAGACCGGGCTGGTCACGGACCCGGGTGAGTCACTATTTCAGCGAAGCGGCGCTTGGCATGATCGCGGG
>CAXBJY010000037.1:0-53527 GCA_963976285.1 uncultured Gammaproteobacteria bacterium | reverse complement strand
CCAGGTACACCGCCTTGTTGCGGACCAGACCTTCGTCACGGATCTTCACCCGCAGGGCGTCGAAGTAGACAATCGCGTAAGTCGATTCCAATGGCCGGTTTTGCCAAGCCACGGCGTCTGCCATGACCGACTCGGTGACGGCCGAGACCAGATTCGCCGAGACGTCGATGCCGTAGAGTTCCTGGATGTGGCCCCGGATGTCGCGCGTGCTCATGCCGCGCGCGTACAGCGCGATGATCTTCTCGTCGAACCCGGGGAAACGCCGGGCGTACTTCGGGATGAGCGCCGGGTCGAACTGCCCGTGCCGGTCACGCGGGATGTCCAGCGTCACCCGGTCGCTGTCCATCGTCACGGTCTTCGATGAGCGGCCGTTGCGGTGATTTCCGGTGGACTCCTGTTCCGGATCCCCGAGATGCACGTCCATCTCGGTCTCGAGCATCCGCTCCGCCAGGCGTTTCTTCAGCTCGCCGACCAGGCTATCGTTGCCCAGAAGATGGGCGCCGTGTTCACGCCCTTCCAGCAGTTCATCGATCAGTTCGTCTGAGAACGGAGATTCGGTTTTCTTACGTCTTGCCATGATTCCCTCCTATGGGAATGATGGCTCAAAACACAGAATTTGTTACAGCCCCCTTTGCCTTGGCGGGAGAGTCTCAGATACCGGAATTTAACCAGTTCTCCCTGGATCCAGCGGTAGCAGGCGTCCTTGTCGCTGATGACCGAAAAGACTACCGTCTGGGTGCCTGACAGAAATTCCGTGAGCTGATCGATGGTCGTTAAGTCTTCGAGTTTCATCATGGTTTTCATCCCCCCATCATGAACAGATCTCCTGTCGGCTTCAGACTCATTTCATATTAGAAACACCAACCTCCATTCAGACTCATTTCATATTGGACAAGGCTTGGTCTCGATGTTTCCGGAAAATTGCTTTAAGCTTCGAATTTCTCGGGCACCGCATTCAGGTTAAAGGCTTGCCGGAGCGGCACTAAATCGGCGCCCGGAACGGCGCCCGCGGCGGGTTCCGGGTTTACCCATCAACGGGAGTCAAGAGTTGAGAACACTAAGCAGATTGTTATGCCTGGCTATGGCCGTATCGCTCGCCAGCGTTGCCGTCGCAGCCGACGTAGATCAGGTCACGAAGGTGGGCGAGCAGCGCGCGGCCGAGGGCAAGGCGGCGCAAACGGAAATCGACAAACTCGGCGACGCCGCGGGTGACATCGAATCGAAGTTCAAGCAGGTTATCAAGGTGGTCGACGGGCTCAAGGTCTACAACGGCCTGCTGAACAAACAGGTCGACAATCAGCGTTCGGAAATGACCGCGCTCGCGGACTCCATCGACAAGGTCTCGCTCATCGAACGCCAGATCGTGCCGCTCATGGTTCGCATGCTCGATTCGCTCGAGGAATTTATCCGCCTCGACGTGCCGTTCCTGACCGAGGAGCGCGCCGAACGACTCGCGCGACTGCGCGACATGATGGAGCGTTCCGACGTGACCGCCGCCGAAAAATTCCGCCGCATCCTCGAGGCGTACGAAATCGAAAACGAGTACGGTCGCACGATCGAAGCGTATAAGGGCACGCTCGAGGTCGCGGGTAAGAATCGCGAGGTCGATTTCCTGCGTGTCGGGCGTGTGGCGTTGCTGTATCAGACAGTTGGCGGTGACCACACGGGTGCGTGGAACAAGCAGGGTGGAACCTGGGATGAGCTGCCTCCGGAGCAATACAAACAGGACGTCGCGAAAGGGCTGCGGGTTGCGCGTAAACAGGTCGCGCCTGATCTCCTCGTGCTTCCGATAGCGGCCGCAGGAGCAGCACAATGACACACAAACCATCGTTCTGTGCGACCTTGCTCGCAGCTCTCCTGTTCGCCGGCGCGCCTGCTCAGGCGGCCGAGAGCGTCTCGCTCGACGACCTGCTCGGCAAGGTCAAGAGCGGACGCGTTCAGGATTCGAAGGAAAACGCGGCTCGCATCGCCGAATTCAAGGCGGACAAGGCCCAGCAACAGCAGAAACTGGCCAACGCGATTGCGGAACGTTCCCGCGAGGAAGAACGCTCACAGGTACTCGAAACGGAGTTCGAAGAAAACGATCTGAAGATTGTCGATCTCGAAAACGCGCTGAAAGAAAGACTCGGATCGCTGAAAGAGTTGTTCGGCGTGCTGCAACAGGCGTCGGGCGACGCCCGCGGACAATTCGAGAGTTCGCTGACGCAGGTACAGTTCCCCGACCGCACCGGGTTCCTGACCGAACTCGCGAAAAAGATGGGACAAACGAGCAGGCTGGCCTCGCTGGAAGAAATCGAGCGACTGTGGTTTGAACTGCAGCGCGAAATGACGGAATCCGGCAAGGTCGTCACGTTCCCGACCACGGTCATTTCGGCAACCGGCGACGAGGTGCAGAAAGACGTCACGCGGATCGGCGCGTTTAACGTCGTCGCCGACGGCAAGTACCTGCAGTACGTGCCCGAAACCGGACGCCTGCTCGAGCTCGGTCGTCAGCCGCAGAAACGCTACCTCGAAAAAGTCGAGGCGTTCGAGGCGACGGGCAGCGGGGTTGCGCCGTTCGGACTCGATCCGTCGCGGGGTCAGATTCTGTCCCTGCTCGTCGAGGCGCCGGACCTGCGCGAGCGGATCGATCAAGGTGGCGTCGTTGGCTATGTGATCATCGGGCTCGGGATGCTGGCATTGCTGATTGCGCTCGAGCGCCTGCTCATGCTCACGGTTACCGGCATGCGCGTTCGCGCGCAGGCGAAGAAAACGGACCAGCCCGGCAACAACCCGCTCGGACGCGTGCTCAAGGTCTATCACGACAACCCGCGGGCGGATGTCGAAACGCTCGAGCTGAAATTGTCCGAGGCGATCCTGAAAGAAACGCCGAAGATCAACCGGCTGCTGATGTTCCTGAAGATCATTGCCGTCGTCGCGCCGCTGCTCGGACTGCTGGGTACGGTTACCGGCATGATCATCACGTTCCAGGCGATCACGCTGTTCGGTACCGGCGATCCGAAGCTGATGGCGGGCGGTATTTCACAGGCGCTTGTGACGACGGTGCTCGGCCTGTGCGTCGCGATCCCGACCGTACTCCTGCATACCCTCGTTTCGAGCCGGGCACGACGGGTAAACCAGGTGCTGGAAGAGCAGGCGACGGGCATGGTTGCCGAACAGGCCGAACGTCAGCACGCGGCAGCCTGACGGGTTTCGATGGAAGCCCTGTTCTACAATTTTCCGGCGCTCGAAGCGATACGTGATTTCTTCGAGCTCGGCGGCGATGTGCTGCTGCTGATCGGGCTGCTGACCCTCGTCATGTGGGGACTGATTTTCGAACGTCTCATGTACTTGATGTCGAAGCACCCCGGTGCCACCCGTGCGGCGCTCGCGCAATGGGAATCCCGGCGCGAGCGCACGTCGTGGCACGCGCACCAGGTGCGGCTGTATCTGATCTCCACCGTTTCCCAGGGGCTCGAGCGGAACATGGGTCTGATCCAGACCTGCGTGGCGCTGTGTCCGTTGATGGGCTTGCTCGGCACCGTCACCGGCATGATCGAAGTATTCGAGGTGATGGCGATTTCGGGCTCCGGCAACCCGCGCTCGATGGCCGCCGGCGTATCCAAGGCGACGGTGCCGACGATGGCCGGCATGGTCGCGGCGCTGTCGGGTGTGGCGATGAGCGCGTATCTGCAGGGGCGGGTCGGACGCGAGCGGGCACTGCTCGGTGAACACATGACGATGGACCATTAAGCCGAACGCCGGCGATATGGTCCACAAACCGTGAAGGAACGATTATGCGACGAATGATGGCCAGGGCAACGGCTGACGAAGACGAATCGGCAATCGATATCACGCCGATGCTCGATGTCGTTTTCATCATGCTGATTTTTTTCATCGTAACGGCGACTTTCGTGAAGGAAGCCGGCATCGACGTGAATCGCCCCGATGCCGCAACCGCGGTGAAACAGGAAAAGGCGAATATTCTCATTGCCATCAACGCGAAGAACGAGATCTGGATCGATCGGCGACGGGTCGATGTTCGCTCGGTGCGGCCGAATATCGAACGACTGCACGCCGAGAACCCGCAGGGCTCGGTTGTCATCCAGGCCGACAAGGATTCCAAGACCGAGACCTTGATCAAGGTAATGGACGCGTCGCGTTCGGCGGGTGTGTTCAACGTCGCGATCGCCGCACAAGAGCAATAGCATACGTGGCCAGCGTCACAGCGGTAGAGTCGAAAACGAAAGACCCGATGATGGCGGTGCGTCTGCTCGTCGGGTTGCTGCTCGGTGCGGTCGTCACGCTGGGCCTGTTCTGGGTGATGCAATACCTGATTGCCACTGCCGACCGCTCGCTGGACGACGCGAAACGAGGCGCGCTGGTCGACTTCGTGCGGGTAAAAAAGAACGAGGTGATCGAGCGCAAACAGATCAAACCGCGTAAACCGCCCCCGCCGGATGCGCCGCCGCCGGAGCCGCCGGCACCAAAACTCGACGACCTGACCCCTTCGGCGGACAAGATTGCGATCTCCGCGGTGCCGGTCGAAACCGATATCGATTTGACTTCCGGCGGGTTCAGCCTCGGGGTCGGCGAAGGGGATTACCTCCCGATAGTGAAAGTCGCGCCGATCTATCCGCGCCGCGCGGTATCACGCGGAGTCGAGGGCTTCTGCATCGTCGAATACACCGTGACGCGCTCGGGTACGACGCGCGACGCACGTGTCATCCCGGGTCAATGCAGTAGTTCCTTGTTCGAAAAAGCATCCGTCGATGCGGCGCTGAAATTCAAGTACAAGCCGCGGGTAATCGACGGCCAGGCGGTCGAGGTTCCCGGCGTCCGTAACAAATTCACCTACGAGCTCGAGAAATAACTGATGCGGTGTTCGGTAGTCGGCTTCCTGCTTGCCCTGTTCGTGTTGATCGGCGCGTGTGCGACGGGTGTTGCTACAGCTGCGGAGAACGACGAAAAAACGAAGAATACCGTCGCGATGAGTCAGGACGTTTTCGAAGGGTTGCAAGAAGCGCAGGAACTTGTCGAAGCGAAAAAATATTCAGACGGTCACGCGATTCTGAAAAATCTGCGCGCGAAACCGAAGTTGTCGGTGTATGAGAACGCCCAGATCTGGAACCTGACAGCGTACGCGTATTACCTGCAGGAACGTTACGCGGATGCGGTCAGGGCGTACGAGAATGTGCTCGCGGCCGGGGACATCCCGGAAGCAATCGTACAAAGCACGCTGAAAACGCTGAGCCAGCTCTATTTCACGCAGGAAGATTATGCCAAGGCTCTGGCAACCGTTAAGCGGCTGATGGCCGCCGTGCCAGACCCGGCGCCCGATGTGTATATGTTGCTCGGGCAGGCTCACTTTCAGCTCACGCAGTACAAGCAGGCCGTACAACCGATTTCTACCGCGATCGAGAAGTACCGCGCACAGGGCAAGAAGCCGCGCGAGAACTGGTTGTTGCTGTTGCGCGTGTGCTACTACGAGTTGAAGGACTACCAGCGCATGATCGGCGTGCTGAAAGAACTCATCGCGCTGTACCCGAAGGAGCAATACCTGTTGACGCTCGCGGGCGTTTACAGCGAATTGGGCGACACCCGCAAGCAGCTCGCCTTGACGGAGGCTCTGTACGAGTCCGGGTACGTTACCGAACCGCACCACGTCGTCAATCTCGCGAACCTGTACCTGTTGCACGGGGTGCCGTACAAGGCGGCCAAAGTACTGCAGAAGGAAATCGACGCGAAGAATGTCGAAGCGAACGGACGGAATCTCCGCCTGCTGTCGCAGGCGTGGTACCAGGCGCGCGAAGACGAAAAGGCGATTCCGCCACTCGCGCGCGCCGCGGCGCTGTCCGGCGATGGAGAATTGTACGTACGCCTCGCGCAATCGTATATCAACCTCGATCGCTGGGAAGAGGCCGCGGATGCGGTGCAAAAAGGGCTCGAGAAAGGCGGCGTCAAACGTAATGACGTTGCGAACATCATGCTCGGCATGGCGCTGTTCAATCAGCGCAAACTCAGCTCGGCACGGAACGCGTTCGTCAATGCGGCACGGGACAAGCGTAGCGCAGCCGCCGCGCAGCAGTGGATCGCGTACGTGGACAGCGAACTCAAGCGCAAGGATTCCCTCGAGCAGACGCTTCCCGAAGCACAGCAACGGGACCAGGACGAAATTCTGAAGAACCTGTAATTCCCGCTCGCTGCGTGGATGCGGTGTTCGCGCGGCGCCCATACCGCGCCGCGGTTCCTTCCCGGTGCGCCGCTGGTTTATCCTTGCCGCTGTGAACTGACGGAGCATCACCCTCGTGACGACAATCAAACAAGCCGACGTCATCCAGAGCGTCGCCGACGCCTTACAGTACATTTCCTATTACCATCCGCCGGATTACATCGCGAACCTGACCCGCGCCTACGAGATGGAGGAGTCCCAGGCGGCAAAAGATGCGATCGCCCAGATTCTGATCAACTCGCGCATGTGCGCGGAAGGCAAACGACCGATCTGCCAGGACACGGGCATCGTCACCGTGTTCTGCAAGGTCGGCATGGATTTGAACTGGGACGCGGACATTGGCCTTGAGGAGATGATCAACGAGGGTGTGCGGCAGGCGTATCTGAACCCGGATAACAAGCTGCGGGCATCGATTCTGAACGACCCGGCTGGTGCCAGGGTCAACACGAAAGACAACACGCCGGCGGTCATCCACGTGAGTGTCGTACCGGGCGACAAGCTCGATATTACGGTGGCGGCGAAAGGTGGTGGCTCGGAAAACAAGTCGAAATTCGTCATGCTGAACCCGTCCGACTCCATCGTCGACTGGGTCCTGAAAACGGTACCGACCATGGGTGCGGGCTGGTGTCCGCCCGGGATGCTGGGAATCGGGATCGGCGGTACGGCGGAAAAAGCGATGGTCATGGCGAAGGAATCGTTGATGGATCCGATCGACATGCAGGAGCTGATCGCACGCGGTCCGGCGAATACGCTCGAAGAACTCCGCGTGGAACTGTACGAAAAAGTCAATGCGCTGGGCATCGGTGCGCAGGGACTCGGCGGCCTCACAACCGTTCTCGATGTGAAAATACTCGATTACCCGACCCACGCCGCATCGAAACCGGTGGCGATGATCCCGAACTGTGCCGCAACCCGCCACGTCCATTTTCAGCTCGACGGGACGGGCAGCGCCGTGCTGGCGACGCCGAAGCTGTCGGATTGGCCGGAGATCACCTGGTCGGTGGGCGACAGCGCACGGCGGGTCAACCTCGACACCGTGACTCCGGAGGAAGTGCAGACCTGGAAACCGGGTGAAACGCTGCTGTTGAACGGGGCGATGCTGACCGGGCGCGATGCCGCGCACAAGCGTATCCAGGACATGCTCGCGCGGGGCGAAGCCCTGCCGGACGGGGTCGATTTCTCGAACCGCTTTATCTACTACGTCGGGCCGGTTGATGCCGTGCGGGATGAGGTGGTCGGGCCGGCGGGGCCGACGACGGCGACGCGAATGGACAAGTACACGGAAATGATGCTCGCCGACACCGGTCTGCTTGGCATGATCGGCAAGGCGGAACGCGGGCCGGCGGCAATCGATGCGATCGCAAAACACCAGGCGGTGTATCTGATGGCCGTTGGCGGTGCAGCCTACCTCGTCTCGAAAGCCATCCGTTCGTCGCGTCTCGTCGCATTCGAGGACCTCGGCATGGAGGCGATTCGGGAATTCGTCGTCGAGGATATGCCGGTAACGGTCGCGGTCGATGCACGCGGTGAATCCGTGCATATCACCGGTCCACGCGAATGGCAGACCCGGATAGGCAAAATCCCGGTCGCGGTCGAGTCGTAAACCACGCTACCCGGCCGCGCGGGCTTTACCCGAGCTGCTGCAGTCCGCACTCGCGCTCGGCCGGGCCCTTTGTGGGGTCGGTGTAATTCGTGTAATCCGGGAGCCCGTGGTCGTAGATATAGCCTTCTACATCGATCTCCGTCCAACGGAAAAACGGTGCGACCCGGATGCTGCCCTGCGGTCCGGCTGAAAAAACATCGAGCGTGCGGCGGTATTCCGTCTGATCGGCGCGAATACCGGTGATCCAGTAATCGGGCTTCCACTCGGCCAGCGCGCGGGCAAAGGGTTCGAGCTTCACGCGCTGCGTGAAGCGCGCATGGGCCGGCGTTTCCAGTGGCGGGACCCCCGTATTCCCGGGCCCGGCGTCGCCAAGTCGCGGCCGGTAGACGTGCAGATTCAACCCGAACGCGGCGGTGACCTGACGCACGAATGCGCGCGTCTCCGGCGTGTTGTAGCCGTGGTCGACCCACAATACCGGGATACGAGGAATGATCCGATTGACGAGGTGGACGAGCGCGATCGACAGCGGTCGGAAATTCGTCGAGATCACGGGGCATGCTGCTACGTCGTGAACGTGTTCGATAATCTCTGGCGGCGATGCATTCGCGAGGCGCACATTTGTGGCACTCAAACCCGGGATGGCGGCCGGCGGCTGTGAGGGATAATGCGTTATGCTCATAATGCGATTAATCACGTAGTTAATATAACTAAACGTGATTATCCACGAGTCCGCGCCAGCGGCCCAAGTTGAATTTGGAATATCGTTAGACCGTCGCCGCGGCCGTGTTTACAGCGCGACTGCAGGGGTTACGGCTGCGGGTAACGGGTGGTGTTCGGGGTGCAGGACGTGCGCCATCAACTCGAGGCTATCGACGAGTCGCGGGCCCGGTCGGTTGAAATACGCGTTACCGTCGACGATGCTGACCGGCTGGTGTGCCAGTACCGCGGCGGCGGGGTGTGCGGGGTCCCGCAGCAGGATCCCGATTTCCCGGCGCGTCCGCGCGATATCGAATCCGCAGCAACCGATTACGATGTGATCCGGATCCGCTGCGGCAACCGCTTCCCAGGTGATTGTGCCCGACGGTTCACCGGCGGCGCCGAGCTGCGGCAAGCCGCCGGCGATCTCGATGATTTCAGGGGTCCAGTGGCCGGCATTGAATGGCGGGTCGAGCCACTCGAGGAACACGACCCGCGGCTGCATGTGCCGCGGAATCGCCGCCGAACGGGCGCGGACCGCATCGATTCGAGCGGTCATGTCGCGCCGAAGTTGCTCGCCTGCCGCCGGGACCGCGGCCGCGGCGGCTAAAGCGGTCGTCGTCTCGATAACGTCAGCGAGATTCATCGGTTGCAGGTTGAAAACCGCCGGTGAGCCCGGCAGGGTACACGCCGCGGCGCTGACGTCAGCTTCGGCAACCGCGCAAACATCGCACAGCGACTGCGTGACGATCAGATCCGGCGCGAGCGCCTCCAGAACCGCGTCGTTCAGGGCGTACAGGGCTTGTTTCGACTCGAGTTCGCGGCGCACCTGCGCATCGATTTCGCGACTCGTGGCGTTGTGATCCATGTGCGTCCGCGTGACGACCGGTAACCCGGCCACGGTTTGCGGATAGTCGCATTCGTGCGAGACACCGACGAGTTGATCGCGCAGACCCAGCGCGCAAATAAATTCCGTCGCGCTTGGCAGCAGACTCACGATGCGCATGATGGGGCTCCGTTACTGGTTTTCGCGAGGGGCTCGCGCAACGACTGTCATCCCGGACGGGGTATCAACCCGGTCGAAGTCGATACTGAACACACGTTTGAGTATACCGTCATCGATCATCGCTTGCGGCGTACCCGACGCTGTGACTACCCCGTCCCGCATTGCCACGATGCGATCGCAGGTGCGAAACGCGAGCGGTACGTCGTGCAGCGACAGTACGACCCCGATCCCGGCTTCGGCCTGTCGCCGCAGGATTGCGAGCAGTTCGAGCTGATAGCGAGGATCGAGCGAGGTGACCGGCTCATCGGCAATCAGGGCGGCGTGTCCGCCGGCGAGCAGCCGGGCGATGTGTACACGCATTGCTTCGCCGCCCGACAACTCGTTTACCGGCCGTTCCGCCATTGCGCTGAGGCCGGTGGCCGCCAGCGCATCGGCGATGATCGCACGGTCGGCCGCGGCTGAGCCAAACAACGATGCGGCGTTGGCGTGGCGTCCGAGTGCCACGGCATTCGCGACGGTCAGCGGCCAGTGGAACACCGCGTGTTGCGGCAAATAGCCAATTCGCCGCGCACGCACTACCGGACTGAGCTCAGAGATCGGATCGCCCGCCAGCGCGAGGTGGCCCGCGAGCGGTGACTCGAGGCCGCACAGCGTACGCAGCAGCGTTGTTTTACCGGAGCCGTTCGGGCCGATCAGGCCAACGAGTTCGCCGGCACCGAGCGCGAAGTCGACCCCGTTCAGCACGCGTCGTCCGCCGAGTTCCACAGCGATACCGTGCGCCTCGACACAGTTCATGCGACGTCCTGGCGTGTCTTGAGCACGAGAAAGAGGAAGAACGGGGCGCCGATGAGGGCGGTGACGACGCCGAGTTTCAGTTCCGCGCCGCCAATCGGGGCGCGCGACACGAGATCCGCCGCGAGCGTCAGCGCGGCCCCGCCGAGCGCACTGACCGGCAGCAGGACGATGGGTCGATGGCCAACGAATGGCCGCAGCAGGTGCGGGACCACGAGACCGACGAAACCGACAATACCGGCAACAGCAACCCCGGCCCCGACGGCCAGCGCGCTGCCGACGATGACGAACCAGCGCGTGCGCGCGATGTTGACGCCGAGCGTCGCGGCGACTTCTTCGCCGAGCGTGAACGTGTCGAGCCCGCGCGCGGCCGCGAGTAAAAACGCCCACCCGCACAACATGAGCGGGAGGACCATGTAGACGTGCTCGCTGCTGCGGTTCGACAGCGAGCCCATGAGCCAGAAGAAAATTTCATACGCCGCGAACGGGTTCGGCGAGAGGTTCAGGGCGAGCGCGGTGAGCGCGCCGCCGAGGCTGTTTATCGCAACGCCGGCGAGGATCAGCGTTAACGTCCCACGGCCGCGCCCGGTCAATGCGAACAAGGCGATGACGGCAAGGAATGCGCCGATAATCCCGCCGAGCGGTAGTGCGAACGCATACGTTCCGGACAGCCCCGAGTAATAGGCGATGACCGCGCCGAGCGCGGCAAGAGCCGACACGCCGATCAGGCCCGGCTCCGCGAGCGGATTGCGCACGAGCGCCTGCAGCGCCGCGCCACTCATGCCGAGGCTCGCGCCGATCAAACAGGCAAGAATCGCCCGCGGCAGCCGTATTTCACGTACGACCGTCGCGAGCGGGCCCGGATCCCCGGTGAGCGCAGACCAGACGTCGGGGAGCGTGAGCCGTACCGGTCCGATCCACAGCGACAGGAACAGCAGCACGAGTATCGTGCCGGCGAGCACGAGCACAATGCGGCCGCGCGGTTTGTGATGGTTCGCGGCGTGCACGTTCAGTGAGCGGCAAACGCAGCGAGATGTTCGATCGCCTCGGCGATGAAGGTGCCGCCGCAGGTCCAGTATTTTTCGGCGATCTCAATCCGGCGCAAGTGTTTTCTGTCACGCTGCTTCAGCAGCGCCGGGTGGATCAGTATCGCGTCAGCGAGAGCCGGGGAGTCGGTCGGATTCGCATCGAGCAGAACGAAGTCCGGCGCCGCGACGACGAGTCTCTCCAACGGCACGAAGCCGCCGTACTCGATACCAAAGTCCTGTGCGAGATTACGGAACCCGGCAGCGACGAGCATATCGTGAGCAAGCGAACGAAACCCGGGAGAGAATCCGTTCGGGCGATAAATAATTGCCGTGGGACGCGCTGTCGGCGTGCGCTGGCGGCTCAGTTCGATCCGTCGATCCATTGTGGCAAGTAAACGCTCGGCCCGAACGCTCGCGCCGATTGCCGCCGCGAGCCGGCGGAATGAGGCGCGGAACGTGTCGAGGTCGAGCGCGGGCTCGAACGACAGGACGTTGAATCCAAGACGCCGCAGCAAGTCGTTCGCGCCGCTCGCCGTGTGCACTCCGGTGAGCACGAGGTCGGGTTGCAACTCGATGACTTCTTCGGCGAGACCGCGGTTGACATGGACGTCACGGCTGCGGGCAGCGAAATAAGACACATCCGGGTCGCGTGACAGGGTCGTGACGGAAATGACCTGTTCCGGACGCGCGAGTTCGAACAGCATCGAATCCGTGCACAGGTTCATCGACGCAACGCGTTGCGGGTAGTCCGGAGCCGCCGCCGCGGCGTTCGCGAGCGCCGCGGCGAGCACGAGTGCGGCAACGCGCAAGAACGTAGACCTATTTGAGACCACTCCGCCGTTCCCGCACGGCAGCGGCGAGGGTTTCGAGCACCGGTTTCGTGGATTCCCAGTCGAGACACGCATCCGTGATGCTTTGACCGTAGACGAGCGGTGTTTCGTCATTGTGGTTCTGTTTGCCGCCTTTCAGGTGACTTTCGATCATGAGGCCCATGATGGCCTGGGTTCCGGCAGCGACCTGTTCGGCAACTTCCGCGGCAACGGCGGGTTGTCGTGTGTGGTCTTTCATACTGTTGCCGTGGCTGCAGTCGATCATGAGGCGGTGATTCACCGCGGCTTCCGTCAGTTTCTTTTCGGCGTCGGCGACGGATTCTCTATCGCAATTCGGGCCTGAATTCGATCCGCGCAGGATCAGGTGGCAGGTGTCATTACCGGTCGTGTTGACGATTGCGGAAATTCCCTGTTTCGTCACTGACAGGAAGTGATGAGGATGGCGCGCGGCGCCAATCGCATCGATGGCAATTTGCACGTTGCCGTCCGTACCGTTCTTGAATCCGACCGGCATCGACAGCCCGGAGGCGAGCTCGCGGTGGATCTGGCTTTCCGTCGTGCGGGCGCCGATTGCGCCCCAGGCGATCAAATCGGCAATGAACTGCGGCGTGATGACATCGAGAAATTCTGAGCCGGCCGGCAGCCCGCGCTGCGCGAGTTCGAGCAACAGCTTCCGTGCGGCGCGCAATCCGCTGTTGATGTCGAAGCTGCCGTCGAGGTGGGGGTCGTTGATCAGACCTTTCCAGCCGACCGTCGTGCGGGGTTTTTCGAAATACACCCGCATGACAACGAGCAAGTCGTCGCGCAGGCTCTCGGCCACGCCCTGGAGCTTGTCGGCATACTCGAGGGCGGCTTTCGGATCGTGGATCGAGCACGGGCCGACGACCACGAGCAGGCGATCGTCGTGACCCGTTACGATATTGCTCGCGATCGCCCGTGCGGTCGCGATTGTGTTCGACGCGTGTTCCGTGATGGGCATTTCTTCCATCAGGATCGCCGGGGGAATGAGCGGCCTGAGGCCTTCGATACGGACGTCGTCCGTCACCTGAAACATCTGAATCTGCTCCTGACGCATGCTAACCGCGCAGTATAACGGCTAAACGGCCCGAGCGGGGTGTGTTGCGCGCTTACGCGGCCGTGATGGCGGAGCCGATCTGAAAGCAGAGCAGGGCGCCGACATAACCGAGCGTCGTCATGTAGACCCAGGCAAACAATGGCCAGCGCCACGTGTTTGTCTCGCGGCGCATCACCGCGATTGTCGCGACACACTGCAGGCACAAGGCGTAGAACACCATAAGCCCGAGTGCCATCGGCAAGCTGAATACGAGGCGGCCGTCCGGCCAGCGCGACTGCTTGATCCGGTCGATCAGCGAACCCTCGTCCTCGGCGTCAATCGCGTAAAGCGTGCCGAGGACCGCGATCACGACTTCCCGCGCCGGAAACGAGGCGATCACCGCCGCAGTGATTTTCCAGTCCCATCCCAGCGGTTCGAACAAGGGTGCCACGGTCTTGCTGGCGGTCCCGAGGTAGCTTTGCTCGAGCGTCGCCTGCCGGTGGCGTACCTGTGCCTGTGGATCGCCCGCGGGGGCGCTTACCGGACTGGCTTGCGGGAACGAAGCAAGAAACCAGATCACGATCGCGATGCTGAAGATGATCGTGCCGGCGCGCTTCAGGAAGATGAGGGCGCGGCCGTACAGCTTGATCAGAATGGAGCGCGGGTTCGGGAGCCGATAGGGCGGCAGTTCGAGCAGAAACGACGCCGTCGGGCCGCGCAAAATCGTCCGGTGCAGCAGGTAGGCGGTGAGAATGCCGGCGATCATGCCAAGCAGGTAAAAGCCGAGCAGAACGAGGCCCTGCAGGTTGACCCAGCCACCGAGATACTTGTGCGGCGGCACGAACGCCGCGATCAACAACGCATAGACGGGCAGACGGGCCGAGCACGTCATGAACGGCGCGGCGATGATAGTCGCAATACGATCGCGCCGTCCCGGAATGACCCGGGTGCTCATAATGCCGGGAACGGCACAGGCGAAACTCGACAGCATGGGGATGAACGATTGCCCGCTGAGGCCGCACCAGCGCATGAGGCGATCCATGAGAAACGCGGCCCGCGACATGTAACCGGTATCTTCGAGCAGGATGATAAACGCGAACAATATGATGATCTGCGGCAGGAACACGAGCACGCTGCCGACCCCGGCAATGACGCCGTCGGTGAGAAAGCTTGCGAGCAGGGGGGAGTCCACGTGCGCCGCGACCAGCTCCCCGAGTGACCCCGACCAGCCGTCGATTGCGTCCATCAGGGGCGCCGCCCAGGCGAACACGGACTGAAAAATGACCGCCATCGTGAACACGAACAGCGCACTGCCGAGCACGGGGTGGTTGAGCACCCGATCGATACGGTCGGAATGCCGCGTTACGTCACTCGCGCGCTGCTCGACCTCGTTGACGATCGCATTGATCCAGCTGTAGCGATTGCGCGCCTCGAGCGTCGCGAGGCTGCGACCCTGTCCGAGCTGCTCGCGGATTGCGGCGAGCCGGGATGCCGCGGCGGGTCTTTTATGCAACAGGCGGGTTTCGGCATATCCGCCGGCATCGATCAGGGCACGAACGGCTTCCAGCGTCGATACGGTATCGCCGGGACTGCTGAGTTCCTGCGCCAGCCCGGCGGCTGCATCGTGCAACGCCGGGTCGACCGGCTTGCGTGCCGCGGCGGTTCCGTCGAGGGCCGTTTCCAGCGCCCGGCGCAAGTCGTCGAGTCCCTCGCCGCGTGCCGCACACATCGACACGACGGGTGCACCGAGTGCCGCGGACAGCGCCGCGGCATCAATTGTGGCGCCCTGGGATTTCGCGACATCGATCATGTTCAGCGCGACGACGACGGGGAGCGGTAATTCGAGAACCTGGGAGGCGAGAAACAGGTTTCGCCGCAGATTATTCGCGTCGACAACGACGAGGATCGCGTCGGGATGTCCGACCTCTTCGATCCGGCCGAGTAGTACATCGATCGCGACCATCTCGTCCGGGGACTGCGCGGCGAGCGAGTACGTCCCCGGCAGATCGACGACCTTGACGTGACGTTCTCCGATCGTCGTTTCGCCGCGCAGGTGTTCGACCGTAACCCCGGGGAAATTTCCGACCTTCTGGCGCATGCCGGTCAGCGCGTTGAAAAGCGTGCTTTTACCCGTATTCGGGTTGCCGAGCGTGACGATGACGGGTTGCGAGCTGGTGCTCATGTCGAGCTGCCGGTGTCGACATACACGAGACTGGCCTCGGATCCGCGCAGCGACAGCGAGTAGCCAAGGATGCGAATCTCGATCGGATCACCGACAGGGGCGCGCCGGATCACGTCGACATGTTCACCTTCGAGGACGCCGAGTTGCATGAGTCGCGCGGTGGTCGGGTTTTCGTTGACAAAGCCGGTGATAGTCCCGGACTCGCCGGCCTGCAGGTCCGAGAGCACGATGCTCATCGGCGCAACAGGCGCTGGAGCAGCGGTTTACGCGCTTGGGTCAGGAGTTCGACAAGGACGACACTGGCATCCGCCCGGTTCAGCGCCCAACGCGCCTCGTCGACGGCCAGTAACAGCGGGTCGCCGGCACGCAACACACCGACTTCGGCCCCGGGTACGAGGCCGCGCGCGGCGAGTTTCTGGCCGAGTTTCGCATCGTTCGATTCGATCGCAACGACGAGTGCACGGTCGCCGTGGGCGAGGTTAGCCAGCGAAATCATCGACGGAATAGGAATGGCGCTCATATGGCTGTCTGTAAACCCGAACACGGGCTCCGCTAAATGCAAAAGATTCTCAGTTACAGTGTAATCCTACTGTTTTCACGACAGTTTGTCACCGCTGCTAATCGGGTCTTTCGTCGCGCGGCGTACGGTCGGCCGGTAGTACGGAACGACGTCGAGGACCTGGCCGTCGCTGTGTGCCCGCTTAATCGCGCGCCAGTACCCGGCCGTCAGCAGATCCCCGTGTACGTCGAGGAACAGCGACTTCAGGCCCGCATCCATGGCGAGAAATTTAATGAACTCCGCGGGGAACACGTCGTTCTCCGCGACATAAAACCAGCTTCCCGGACGCATTTCGTCTTCCTCGAACGCGGGATCCGGCAGATCGCGAAAATTGCAGTCCGTCACGAGGCATAGCTCGTCGTAATCGTAAAATATGACGCGACCGTGACGGGTCACCCCGAAATTCTTCAACAGCAGATCGCCGGGAAAAATATTCGTCATGGCGAGGTCCTTGATCGCCTGCCCGTAATCGATGATCGCGGCTTCGACATCGCCGCGTTCGTTCTCCGTAATGTACAGATCCAGGGGCGTGATTCGGCGCTCGAGATATACGTGATTGATCACGACGTGCTCGTCCCTCAGCTGGACGTTCGCGGCTGTCGATTCGAGTAATTCGTTCAGCAGGGCCTCGGAAAATTTTTCGCGCGGAAACTCGATATCGCGAAATTCCTGGGTGTCGATCAACCGCCCTGCGCGATCATGCTTGAACACGAACTGGTATTTGTTCATCACCTGTTCGTGGCTTACGTTTTTCGGGTAACCGAATTTATCGCGCATGATCTTGAAGACCACGTCATAGCCCGGCAGCGTAAAGACGAGCATAACGAGTCCGGGTGCGCCGCGCGCGTGGACGAACTGATCCTGGGTTCGCTTCAAATGGCGGGTCAGGGTGCGATAACGTTCCGTCTTGCCCTGGCGCACCCGCCCGAGCACGGTGTACAACTCGTCGAGCGGTTTCTGCGGCAGGATCGATTTGAGGAAATAGACCGCGCCCTCGACCGGTTCGACATCGACAAAAAAGTACGAGCGCGTGAAACCGAACAGGATGCTCACCTCACCACCACTCATCAGTACCGCATCGACCGCGATTCCCTCCGTGGTGTGCTTCAGCGCGATGATCAGGGGCGCGGATAATCCCGGCCAGAATATTTTGCCGACGAGATAAGCGCGCGACGACTGGTAAAACACCGGCTGCACGAATTCGATGCGCAGTACGTCGCCAACCTGCAGATCGTGCGCGGTAGCGTAGGCGGCGATCTCGCGGATGACAAACTCGCGGTCCGCCGCCGGATCAGCAAACTCGGCATCGAACGCAAAGTCCGTCATGATGCTGTCGACGATGTCGGGGAAACTGATCCAGTTCAGATATCGACGATGCTTTATCAGGTGGCGATGTTGTTCTTCCGTCTCGAGTCTCAGTGCCACGAATTCGATTTCGGGGTCGATACCGACGGTGTTGAAAATACGGCGATTAATCGAATTGAAATAGGTTTTGGAAAACTCGCCGTCGGGAATATCGTTGACGCGCTCACCGAAATATTCTTTCAACGCATGCCAGAGCGCGCGGTTTGTCTGCTCGTGTCCGAGCAGGCGGCTCAGTGCGGCGATCGTGCGCGCTACCGATTTTGTATACAGTTCGATGCGCTCGCCGAGATCACGTTCAGCACCGTCCCAGTCACGCGTTTCAAAACGTTTCCTGGCGCGGCCGGTGATGCGCCGAAAATTATTGTTGTAGTTGACGAATGCTTCGTAGATCGTGTGCGCCGCTTCGCACACGAGCGCACTGTCGCGGACATCGGCGGTCGCCGGAACATCCGGGGATGTTCCGGGTGCGTCAGGATTCATCACGTGACACAGGCAGGGTCGGGCCCCGTCGTCGCGAAACCGCGCAGCGTGCAGCCGCTACGGGCGTGGATTGCGCGTGCGTGCGGCTCACGTTGCTCGGTTCGGGCGGGCCCCGGAGTTTCTACAGCCTTTCGATCAGCGCATCCGCGAACTCGCTGCACTTCACCTCTTTCGCGCCTTCCATGAGACGGGCGAAATCGTAGGTGACAATCTTGTCTGCGATCGTTTTGTCAACCGCGCTGATGACACGGTCGGCGGCTTCCGTCCAGCCGAGATAACGCAACATCATTTCACCTGAGAGCAACACGGAACCCGGATTCACTTTGTCCTGCCCGGCGTATTTTGGCGCCGTCCCGTGGGTAGCCTCAAAAATGGCGTGCCCGGTCATGTAGTTGATATTTCCTCCCGGGGCAATTCCGATCCCGCCGACCTGGGCCGCGAGCGCGTCGGAAAGATAGTCGCCGTTCAGGTTCATCGTTGCGATGACGTCGAACTCGGCCGGACGGGTCAGCACCTGCTGCAGCGTGATATCGGCGATCGCGTCCTTGATCAGGATCTTGCCGGCGGCCAGTGCCGCCTCCTGCTCCTCGTTGGCCGCCTGCGAGCCACTCTCCGCGCGCGTGCGTTCCCACTGGTCCCAGGTGTAGGTCTGATCAGGATATTCCGTCTCGGCGAGTTCGTAGGCCCAGTTCCTGAACGCACCTTCGGTGAATTTCATGATGTTGCCCTTGTGCACCACCGTGACGCTCTTGCGCTTGTTGTCAATCGCGTACTCGATAGCGCCGCGCATGAGACGCGCGGTGCCTTCCTGTGAAACCGCTTTGATGCCGATGCCGGCCGTATCCGGGAAGCGGATTTTCTTGTACATGTCGGGGAAATTTTCCGCGAACAGCTGCCTGAACCGCGCATTTTCCTCGCTGCCGAATTCGAACTCGATCCCGGCGTAGATATCTTCGGTATTCTCGCGAAAGATCACCATGTCGACGGATTCGGGGTGACGTACCGGGGAGGGTACGCCCTTGAACCAACGCACCGGACGCAGACAGACATACAGGTCGAGGATCTGGCGCAAGGCAACGTTGAGTGAACGGATGCCACCGCCTATCGGTGTCGTCAACGGGCCCTTGATCGCGACGAGGTAGTCGCGGCAGGCGTCGAGGGTCGCGTCCGGCAGCCACGAACCGGTCAGTTCGTTGGCTTTCTCACCGGCATACACCTCCATCCAGTTGATCACCCGGCTCCCGCCGTAGGCCTTCTCGACCGCGGCGTCGAGTACGCGGCTGCTCGCGGCCCACACGTCGGGGCCGATACCATCGCCCTCGATGAACGGGATGATCGGGTTGTCGGGGACTATGAGTCGGCCGTCGTTGATTGTGATGCGATTCCCGCCCTGCGGGGTTTCCATTTTTGCGGCCACTACGGCACCTCCCGGTTTAGTATTCGTTTCGAAATCAGATCAGCGAAGTATAAACGACTCGTCTGCGCGCGCAGCGCGGACTGCGTCCGGCCCCGACACGGGCCGAACCCGCCGGGGTCATAAAAATTTACTTAATGAGTAGTCTGTTTGAAGGATAGAGTGCACTTTTTAATTGAGAAAAAGCGGCCCATAGCATATGCTCCGCCCTACGCCTGAACAGTCTACACCGCTGTCGCTAAGCCATTGAATTATAACTACAGAATAATCTTGTTTGATGGCGACAAGCACGACCGTGCCTTACTTGCCCTGGCGTTACGCAGCGCGTTGCCGAATGCGTCGATACTTGAAGCCTCATCATCTGTCGAAGTAGCCCACCATGTCAGTGCGGGGGCGGTCGATGCCCTTATTGCAGACCCGGTTGGCCGCTTCGGGGAAGTCATTTCCGTCATTCTCGATATCCGCCAGCGTCACCCTGCCTGCCTGGCCTGGCTGTTCAGCGGAGAAGGCTCGCTGCCGCCGTTGCGCGACTGCATTGGTCGTGGGCTCGACGGACGAGTCGCGAAAACGAGCTCCGGCTTTCTCGAACTTCCCAAGTCCCTGTTCGAGCGTCTGCGCTGGTTCAGGGAGCTGACGGATCGAATCCCGGTCGACAGCTCGTTCGTATTCTCCGCGGTGTTTCCCGGCGCGACGTGCCTGCTGTCCGACGACGGCACCCTGCTCATGGTCAGCGAAGAGTTCGAACGGCTCGTGGAAGAGCCGCGATTCGCGCTCGTAGGACAGGAGTTGGGCAACTTCTGGATCGACAGCGACGTCCGTGACGAATGGCACCAGCGCCTCGCCCGCCCGCCGCGCAGCTGGAATTTCGCCGGCCGATTCCGCTGCCCCAGACCGGAAAAGCCGCTCGTGGCGGTCACACTGAAGTCGATCGGTTCGGAGCCCGCGGGACAAAAATTATGGGCTGCCTCGATGGCGGATATCACCGGGATCGTTGGTTCCGTGCAGGCCGAGCCGGTCGAGGGCGCTCATGAAGACGAGTCTGATCACGTTATCTTCTCGTTGACCCATGATCTGCAGGCGCCGCTAAACTCGTTGATTGCGAATGCAACGATGCTCAAATCGAGCCTCGACTACCAGTACCAGCCCGAGGATATAACGAGCGCAATCCGCGACGTGGACGATCTGGCGCAACGGATGCAGGAAATGCTCAACGGTATCGTCGAATATTCGATGCCGAACGTGGCTTCGCTGCCACGTGAGATTGTCAGCCTCGACACGGTACTCGAAGGTGCGCTGGCCAACCTCGGTTCGATGATTGCCGAAACCGGCGCCACCGTCGAGCACGAACCGCTGCCCGCGCTCGCGGTCGCGGTGCCACAAATGACCCAGGTGTTTCAAAACCTCATCGGCAACGCGATCAAATTTCGCGGTGACCGGATACCGCGGATCAGAATCAGTTCGGAAGAGACTCCGGATGCCTTGCGGATCCGGTTCGACGACAACGGCATTGGTTTTGACCCGGCCGACAGCGAACGAATTTTCAAGATGTTTCATCGCCTGCACAGCGCGGAACAATACCCCGGAGTGGGTGTTGGACTCGCCATCTGCCGCCGCATCGTGCGCGGCCACGGTGGCGAAATCCGGGTCGAATCCAGTCCGGGGCGCGGCTCGAGTTTTATCCTCGAGTTTCGCAGTGCCGCGGTGCGTAATCTGAGCCATAACACGTCATCCAACGAATCGGCCGGGTAAAAAAAACATGACAAACTGCAAGGTCCTGCTCGTCGAAGATATCGAGTCCGAAGCCAAGCTCGTCATGAAGAATCTGAAACGCGTCAGCGGGTGGCGCTTTTCCGTCGAGCATTTCGAACGACTGAACCCGGCCCTCCAGCGCGTCGCCGAGCATGCTTTCGATGTCGTACTGATCGATCTGAACCTGCCGGACTGTGCCGGTATCGAGGTTTGTCGCAAAATGCTCGCTGCCGCCGGGCAGGTCCCCGTCATCGTTCTCACGAATCAGACTAGCGACGAACTCGGTACGAAAGCGATGCGTGAAGGCGCGCAGGATTACCTGATCAAGCGCGAAGTGGACGGCCCGCTGCTTGGCCGTGCAATCCGCTACGCGATCGAACGCGAACGGACCGAACATGCGCTGAGGGAAAGCGAGCAGCGCTATTCGCTCGCCGTAGCCGGCGCTAACGACGGTATCTGGGACTGGAACCTCGTCGACAACACGGTGCATTTCTCCGCGCGCTGGAAGGCCATAGTCGGGTACTCCGAGCGCGACATGGCCGATCGGATCGAGGAATGGTTCGATCGTATCGACAAGCGCGATCGCGAGCACTTCGACGACGCACTGAACCAGCATGTCGAAGGCGCAACGACGCACTTTGAATGTGAATACCGCCTGATCGCGCGTGGCGACGAAACGCGATGGGTGCTGAGCCGGGGTCTTGCGGTGCGCGATGAACGCGGCCAGGCGCTGCGCATAGCCGGTTCGATGACCGATATCACACGGCGTAAACAGACCGAAGCCCGCCTGTTGCATGAAGCCATGCACGACGCCCTGACCGGACTGCCGAACCGGAATTTGTTCATCGATCGGCTCGATCTCGCGCTACGGCGATGCCACCGCGATCCCAGTCGTATGTTCGCGGTGCTGTTCTTCGATCTCGACCGTTTCAAGCATGTCAACGACAGCCTCGGTCACGCGGTAGGGGACGAGTTGCTCGCGCAGATCGCAGGCCGCCTGAACAGTTGTCTGCGGCCCGGTGATACGCTCGCGCGACTCGGCGGCGACGAGTTCGGTATCGTCCTGAACGATATTGAAGGCCCGACGGATGCGATCTACGTCGTCGAGCGATTGCAGGAAGCGTTGTCGCGCGAAGTCGAAATTGAAACACATACGGTATACACCTCGGCGAGCATCGGTATTGCCATCAGCTCCGAGTCGTACCGAACTTCCGACGAAATCGTCCGCGACGCGGATATCGCCATGTACCGTGCAAAAAATTCCGGGCACGCGACGTATGCGGTGTTCGATACATCGATGCACGATCAGGCGATGTTTCAGCACCGCATGGAAACGGATCTGCGTCGCGCGCTGGAACGCGGTGAGTTTGATGTGTTCTACCAGCCGATCATCGACATGAACTCCGAACGCATCCAGGGTTTCGAAGCGCTGTTACGCTGGCAACATCCGTCGCGCGGTTTGATCATGCCCGAGGAGTTCATTGGCCTCGTCGAGGAAACGACGCTCGTTGTACCGATCGGATGGTGGGTAATTGAAAGGGCATGCCAGCAGCTTGCCACGTGGCAAAAACTGTTTCCGCTCGATCCCCCGCTGGCGATGAGCGTAAATGTGTCCGGCAAGCTGTTTTTCACGGATGACATGGCAAAACGTCTCGCCGCATTGCTCGAGGACTGCAATATCCCCCGGCACAGTTTCAGGCTGGAGATCACCGAACGCGTCGTAATGGACCACGAAGATCTCGTATTGAGTGCTTTGGCGGATTTGCGGGGGCTCGGGGTGGAATTGCATATTGATGACTTCGGCACCGGCTATTCGTCGTTGAGCTATCTGCAGCGCTTCCGCTACGACTCATTGAAGATTGACCGCTCGTTCGTCTCGACGATGAGCGAGAAAGTCGACAGTAGTGCGATCGTGGAAGCCATTATCAAGCTCGGATCGACCCTCGGCATGAAGGTGATCGCTGAGGGTGTGGAAACCCCGGACCAGGTGAGCCGATTACGGGCGATGAACTGTCCGGAGGCCCAGGGCTTCTGGTATTCGCGCCCCCTGCACCACGACGCGGCGAGTGATTTTCTGCAGGGCGACGGTTCGGCAGCGGATCGCGACGGCGCGCACTAGCGCATAGCGTTCGGTTTGAGGAACGCACGGATACGCGCGATTTTACGCGCTCGCGATGCCACATCGAAGTGTCGCATGCCGGCGTTTCGCGGCGAAGCGTAGCGCCGACATGCAGTCGATGCGTATCGTGTTCTACCCGGCGGCGGTCGCGCTCGCATTCTCCGTTGTGATTTTTTCACTCGATGCTGCCCGTCTCAATCGCATCGGCAGCGATCAGCTCGGCATTGATCGCAGCAGCGAGATCGCGTGGAAGTCTGTGCTCGAAACACTCAGTTTCTCGCTGTATACCGGTGCCAGCGAGATCAAGGACAGCGTTGTCAGTCTGTTCGCGGAAGCCGAACGACGAAACCGGCTCGCATGGCGGTTTGCCGCCGCATTGTTGTGCCTGACCGCGGTTTTTGCCGTTGCCGCGTGGCGCCTGGGACGGCGGGAGTCGCGCCGGGAACCCTTTGTCGCCGATCTGATCGCAATTGCGGTGATCTTTCTCGGGGTGGGACTCGTCGCCCCGATTCTGAGCCTGAAGGCATACGCGACCTTGCCTGTCGTCGGCGAAGTCATTCTTAAGTACGAAGTGAAAAGCGTCATTACGACGATAGGCACGCTGGCGCAATCGCACAATTTGCCGGTGGCAGTTCTCGTCGCGGCGTTCAGCGTCGTTACGCCGCTAACGAAACTGCTTGTTGCGGTTTCGGTGCTGCAGCGCCGCTGGCCGCAATGGCACCGGCGCGGACTCGCGTTCATGCATGCGATCGGTAAATGGTCGATGGCGGATGTGTTCGTCGTTGCCGTGCTCGTCGCTTATTTCGCGGCCAGCGGTGATGAGTTCAGTGAGGCGCACCTCGGGGTGGGGCTGTATTTCTTCGCCGCGTACTGTCTGATATCACAGTTCGCCACGCACCGGCTCGCGCGCGCATACGAGGCGGAAATCGTCGCCGCCACGTCCGTGTCGGGCGATGGGGCAGAGGATGCCTGAGTTACCGCCGCAGCGCGTCAACGCACGCATACCGCAAGCGTCGACGGCGCACGCCTTAATCATTGGCTGCGGCTACCTCGGTGCCGTTACCGCGCGCATGCTCGCGGCTGCGGGGCAGCGCGAGGTGTGGGCGACGACGCGAACCCGTGATCGCTGGGAAGCGCTCGGCACGGGATGCACACGGCTGCTTCAATATGACATTTCGCGTGCGGGATCGGAGAACGTATTGCCGCGGGATTTCGACGCCGGATCGTCGGACGTCTTCGTCATGCTGACCCCTTCGGCTATCGCCCCGGGCATGGCCGACGGTGGCTACAGCCGCCTCCTAGAGGCCATCGTCAAAATGAACCCGCGGCGCGCGGTGCTCGTCTCGAGCACCGGCGTCTACGGCGAGCAGGCCGGCGGTATCGTAACCGCCGAAACACCGCCGCAACCGCTTCGTGCCCGCGGTAAACAACTGCTCGACATTGAGAACCGGTGGCTCGGTGCGGGCGCACGGCATAGGGTGTGTCGCCTCGCAGGGATCTACGGGCCGGGGCGCGTGGTCGGACGCGAGTCGCTGCTGAACGGTGCGGTGCTGCCCGGAGACCCGGGTGCGTGGCTCAACCTGATCCACGTCGAGGATGCGGCGGAACTCGTGATCCGCTGTGCACGCGCGGACAACGCCCATGCGATCGAACTCGGCAGCGACGGTGCCCCGGTGTCGCGCGAGACGTATTACACGTGGCTTGCTTCCCTGCTCGGGACAGCGCCGCCGCAATTCGACCCCGCGCAACGCGCACGCTCAGGGTCGAAGCGTTGCGATCCACGGGCGACGCAGCAGCGTCTCGGCTGGACCCCGAAGTACTGCGACTTTCGAGCGGGACTCGCCGCAAGCCTCGATGCGAACGACCCGGATGCGTAAGGCGTGACGCGGCAACGCGCAGTGACCGCGTTTACTGGAGGATAAATTCGCCGAACGCACGCGGACCGTCGCCCGTCGGGATCGTCGCTTTCGTTTCCAGCGTCGCGAGGTCGATCACGCTGAGCGAATTGTTGAACCAGTTTGCGACGTAGAGCTCGCCGTGATCGCGCGCGATGGCGATGCCCTCGGGGTATTCGCCAACGTCGATACGGGCGGTCTCCTTGCGCCGTTGCAGGTCGATGACCGACAGCGTGCTCTCGTGCTGGTTCGTGACGAAAATTCGTTCGCTCGTCGGGTCATGGGCAATGGCATACGGCGACTCGCCGACCGCGATGTGAAACTCCGTGCGTAGCAGCGGCAGGTTCACGACGGTTACATCGTTGCTCTGCACGTTCGCAACGAACACGAGGCGGCCGTCATTGGAAACCGTGACTCCGAACGGCGCTTTGCCCACTCCGATAGTCGCCAGCGGTATACGCGTCGTCAGATTGATGATCGTGATGTTGTTGTCGTCGCGATTCGCGACGACGAGTCGCGTCCCCGACGGATTGATCGCGATCCCCGAGGGCACGTTGCCTACCGGGATCTCGAACGCTATCGCGCGCTTGTCGGTATCGATTGCGAGTATGCGTTTCGAGTACCAGTCGGCGACGTAAATCCGGTCGCGCACGGGATCGGCAACGATTCCTAGCGGGCCGTCTCCCGCCGCAATCGAATCGACAACGCCAAGCGTTCCGATGTCGAGGACCGAAACGTCGCGGCTTTTCGGGTTTGTAATGTACACGTAGCGGCCGTCGCGACCGATCGCGACGCCGGCCGGGTCATCGCCAACGGCAACCTGCCCGACCGTGATCCGGCTTGCGATATCAATCACCGAGACGCTGTTTGCGCCCTGGTTCGTGACAAACGCGAAGGGTGCCGCGACGACATCGCCGGGCCGTGCGGCGCTGAACAGCAGCGCCGCGGCAAGGATGAGTACGCGACGTCGCGCGCTCAATTTTCGACAAGCGCCTTGATGCCCGCGAGCCCGGCGTCGTAGACGCCCGTCACCGCGGTTACCGCGGCTTCGTCATTGAGTTCCGGCGGAGGGTTATTGTTCGGGTACCCGCGATAGAAGCCCCCGCGCCACTGGAGTGTCGAGGTGCCGTCTTCGTTTGCGGTGACGGTCATGAACGCGGAATACGTAGTCACCGGCAGAACTGAATTATCGGTTTTCGCTATTTTGTATTTCAGGGTCATCTTTTCGGCGTCGAATTTCTGCAGTTCCTCGTGCAGTTTCGGGCCATCCGCATCACCTATCGTCAGTATGCGGGTCGTGCCCGGTTCGCTGCCGCCCGGGCCTTCACACCCAACAACGGCCGGATGCCAGGTTTTAATCGAACAAAAATCCGCGATCGCGGCCCAGACCTCCGGCGCCGGTGCATTGATCTGGATCTCGCGAGTGACTTTCTGGCGCGATGGGCCATGTGCGCTCGCGATGGCAGGCAACACAAGCAGTAGCAGCAGGTAAATCGTACGGGGCATGGGGACGTCTCCAGGTCGTTAACAGGTCTTTATCTACAAGCAGCGGTTTCGCGCCGGGGCATCCGCAGGTGCCGGTCGCGTACCGCATCGTGTGGCATGTTAATCTTTCTCGTCAAAACGGACTACACGAGTACATTGCGCGATCAATCAAATGCGTAGTACGACTATTGACCTTTGCCACTGTAATTCGTTCGCTGCGGCCGGCGTGTTCAGGGATTGGCGCACGGAGGTTGCGCATTCCTGCGGCGGGGCCGCGAAAGAAAAATGACCACTCAGACGAATGGTGAATCATCAACCGGGATATCCGGCATTCTCGCGCTGTCATGTCTGCTCGCGACAGTGTCCTTCGCGGCGCCGTGGCCGGCGTATGCCGGGGCGTACGCTGTCCTTGTCGTTCGCGACGATGGCGTCACGGTAACGTTTCAGGTTGAAATCGCCGGCACCGCGGCTGAACGGGCGCAGGGATTGATGCAGCGTGCGGCGCTCGACGCTCGCACGGGCATGCTGTTCGACTTCGGTCGCGAAACGGCAATTCGCATGTGGATGAAAAACACACGAATCCCGCTCGATATGCTGTTCGTCGGGGAGGGCGGCGGCATTCGCTACATCGCTGCGAATACCGTTCCGTACTCCGAAGCGCTGATCGTGGCACCGGAACCGGCGCGTTATGTGCTCGAGATCAACGCCGGCGAAGCAGCCCGGTTCGGACTGCAAGCCGGGGATACGCTCTTGCTGCGCCGACGTTGACCCGAGAGCGGTCGCCGTGATTAAAGCTTCGGATCGAGTGCGGCTAATCCTTCGCTGAACCCGTCGAGTGACAAGGGCACGACGATCGGTTCACGTTTTGCGTCGTAGAACGTTACCGACATTTGTGCGCCGGCGCGGAAGCTTGCGAGTATGTCTTCCGGCAGTTTCAGGCCCGCGCGGCAGCCGTTCGGCTCGCAACGCTCGATAGGAATGCGTTTCGCCTCGTGCTCGTCGATCTGAATGCTTGCGCCCGGTGGCAGCGAGATGCCCAGCGGCAGGCTCAACAGCGCGATCGGATCGGGAGTTTGCTCGACGTAACCTACCGCGATTTGCAGCACGCGCTGACCGCCTTCGCGCAGCACGAGGTTTTGTACGATAAAGCAGCCGCGACGATGACTGTCGGCGGCGGTTTCGCAACTCACCCGCCAGCTGCCGAATGCGTCACCTTCGGCGGGCATGTCGCGGGCAAGCGCCAGGCCTGCGGCCAGCACGCCGAGGGAGAGCAGGGAGCTGAAAACGAGGAATCGGTGATGCATCGGGCGAATGACGGTAGAACAGAATTCCGGACGGCGAAAAGATTACCTGAGGACAGCGCTATACGCCATTCCCGCGTCCAAATTCCTTGCCGGGCGACTGACGCTCGAGGAGCCAGGACGGGACCCGTATAGCGGTACAGGCGTCGTAATGGTCGTAGGGCTTGATGTCGATGATCGGCGTGCCGTCGTAGGCGTCCAGCCGGCGCACCGTCAGCCGGCAGCCGTCGACGCCGGCGAGTTCGACGACCGCGAGGCCGACCGGATTCGGGTGACCGCGACCGCGGCTCGCGAGTACGCCGGTCAGTGGCAGCGTCGCATCGCCCCGCGGGTGTACCTGCAGGGCAGCCGGCCCGGTAACGCGATGCATCCAGAACAATACGATCAGGTGCGAATATTGTTCGATGCCGAGCAGGGCGTCGCGATATTCGGCATCGATCTGAATTGTCGATTCGAGAGTTCTTCGGCGGCGTCCGATTTCTTCATCCGGGACGTCGCAGATAACGGTTCCAATCGGATTGAGCTGTATCGCGGCCATCGGATTCATCCTCGGGTTACTAACGTGCATTATGCCTGCCATCCGTCCGCCGGACGATCCACCCGGCACTGCATGGCGTATGATCGCGTAAGCGAGCAGGCTCAAACATCATGGACGCAGGTTTCCATCCCGTAGTCGCGGACTGGTTCAAGCAGCATTTCACCGCCCCAACCCCGGCGCAGGCGCAGGCCTGGCCGGCGATCCGCGCGGGCCGGCACACACTCGTCGCGGCGCCGACCGGCTCCGGCAAAACCCTTGCTGCATTTTTGTGCGCAATCGACGCGCTCGTGCACGATTCTGTTGCGGGCAAGCTCGACGATGTCACCTCGGTCGTGTACGTGTCGCCGTTGAAAGCGCTGAGTAACGATATCGACCGGAATCTCAGCGCGCCGCTCGATGATATCCATGCGTCGCTCGAGCGCAGTGGCGCGCTGTTCACACCGATCCGGACGGCCGTGCGCACGGGTGATACGCCGCCAATCGCGCGCGCGGCGATGCGCCGACGGGCCCCGCACATACTCGTCACGACGCCGGAATCACTCTATATCCTGCTGACGAGCGACAGTGGTCGCGAGATGCTCGGTCGTGTGCGCACGGTCATCGTCGACGAGATCCACGCGCTCGCGGGCAACAAACGCGGAGCCCACCTGAGTCTGAGTCTCGAGCGACTCGCGGCCCTGAACGCGCAGCCGCCGTTGCGCATTGGTTTGTCGGCGACGCAGCAGCCGATCGATGAAGTTGCGCGTTTTCTCGTCGGCGCAGACGCGATCGATTCGACCAACACGGCGCGTTGCGCGATCATCGACGAGGGTCACGTGCGCGACCGGGATCTCGCGATCGAATTGCCCTCGATACCGCTCGAAGCGGTCCTCAGCGGCGATGCGGCGGCGGACAACTACGACCGCATTGCCGAATTGATACGACAACACCGGACGACGCTCGTGTTCGTCAATACGCGACGACTCGCGGAACGCGTCGCCCGCGCGCTCAGTGAACGGATCGGCGAGGAGTCGGTAACGTCTCACCACGGCAGCATGTCAAAGGAACGCCGCCATGCCGCCGAGCAGCGGCTCAAGAACGGCGAACTGAAAGCCCTCGTCGCAACCGCCTCGCTCGAACTCGGAATCGATATAGGAGACATCGACCTCGTGTGCCAGATCGGCTCGACGCGGAGCCTGTCGATGTTGCTGCAGCGGGTAGGGCGTTCGGGACATGCGGTCGGCGCGGTGGCCAAGGGACGGCTGTTCCCGCAGACCCGAGATCAGCTCGTTGAATGCGCGGCGCTGCTCGATATGACGCGTCGGGGTGAACTCGACCGGGTCGCGATCTGTGACACGCCGCTCGATGTACTCGCCCAGCAGATCGTCGCTGAAGTCAGTGCCGGCGAGTGGCCGCTCGACGCGCTGTTCGATCTGTGCACGCGCGCCTATGGTTTCAGGAACCTCACCCGCTCACGGTTCGACCAGGTCGTGCGCATGCTGGCCGAAGGCTACAGTTTCGCGCGCGGCCAGCGCGGGGCCTATCTTCACCTCGATGTGATCAACGGACTCGTTCGCCCGCGCCGCGGCGCGCGCCTGACCGCCGTGACGAGCGGCGGCGCCATCCCGGACAACGCGGACTACGATGTGATCGCCGAACCGGGCGGTCAGTTCGTCGGTACGGTGAACGAGGACTTCGCCATCGAAAGTCTGCCGGGGAATATTTTCCAGCTCGGTAATACCTCGTGGCGCGTGCTGAAGGTCGACCCGGCAGCGCTGCGCGTGGCCGATGCGGCCGGGGAACCGCCGAACATGCCGTTCTGGCTTGGCGAGGCGCCCGCGCGAACGGCGGAGCTGTCGGCCGCGGTCTCGCGTGTACGTGTGACGTTCGCCGCGAAAGTCGACGCCGCGCCCGATGCGCCGCGCGAGGCCGTTGTGCCCTGGTTGTGCGGGGATATCGGGCTCGGCCGGGATGCCGCGGAACAACTGTATGAATACCTGATGAGCGCTTACCGGGCGCTCGGCGCAATGCCGAGCCAGGACACGCTCGTCATGGAGCGGTTTTTCGACGAATCCGGCGGTATGCAACTCGTGCTGCACTCGCCGTTCGGCTCGGCGGTCAACCGGGCCTGGGGTCTCGCCTTGCGCAAGCGCTTCTGTCGCACGTTCAATTTCGAGTTGCAGGCCGCGGCGATTGAGGATGCCATCGTGATCTCACTCGGCGCCGTGCACAGCTTCCCGCTCGAAGAGGTATGGCGTTACCTGCATCCCGACACGGTGCGTGATGTGCTCACCCAGGCCGTGCTCGATGTTCCGATGTTCAATGTCCGCTGGCGTTGGACCGCGAACCTGTCGCTCGCGCTGCCGCGCTTTCGGGGCGGCAGGAAAGTCCCGCCGCGCTTACAACGAATGAATGCCGAAGACCTCGCCGCGTTGCTGTTTCCCGAGCAGCTGGCCTGCGCCGAGAATCTGCAGGGCAGCCGCGAAATTCCCGATCACCCTCTCGTCGAGCAGACCCTGAAAGACTGTCTTAACGAGGCGATGGACATCACCACGCTCGAACGGATCCTGCGGGACATCCTCGCCGGTGCGAAACAGCTCGTGCAGCGCGACGTCACCGAGCCGTCGCCGTTCGCGCACGAAGTACTGAACGCGAATCCCTACGCATTCCTCGACGATGCGCCGCTCGAAGAACGGCGCACAGCCGCGGTGCAGAGTCGCCGCTGGCTCGACCCGGACACGGCGGGCGATCTCGGCGAACTCGATGCCGTCGCGATCCGGCGGGTGCGGGAGGAGCTTGCGAACGCGCCGGCGAATGCGGACGAATTACACGAGGCGCTCATGCTGACGGGCGCAATGACCGAACGCGATGCGCTTCGGATCGATGAGAAGATCGGCGCCTGGTTCGCGGAATTGACCGCAGCCGGTCGGGCACTTGCGCTCGGCGACGATGTCTCGGTGCCGCGCCTGTGGCTTGCCACCGAGCGCCATGCCCGGTTTCGGCGGTTGTGGCCGGACGCGCCGCTTGCGCCGGCCGTGAACAAGCAGTTGGCCGCTACCCTGGGCCCGCCACTGACGGCTGACGACGCGCTCGTGATGTTGTTGCGGGCACAGCTCGATTGTTCGGGCCCGGAGAGTGCGGGCCAGCTCGCCGCGATGTTCGGCTTGCCGGAACCCGCCGTAGTCGCCGCGCTGAGAACGCTCGAGAACCGCGGCATCGTCTTTCACGGCCGCTATACCCCGGGTGCTGTCACCGACGAGTGGTGCGACCGGCGGGTCCTCGCGCGGATCCATCGCTACACGATGCGGCGCTTGCGGGCAGAAATCGAGGCGGTGCCGGCCGCGGTCTATCTGCGCTTTTTGTTCGACTGGCAGCGCGTTGCGACGGGCGCCAGGATGGAAGGCCCGCAGGCGACACTGGCGGTGATCAATCAGCTCGCGGGTTTCGAGGCCGGCGCCGCGGCCTGGGAAAGCGAAATCCTGCCCGCGCGGGTACGCGATTACCGCGGCGAGTATCTCGACAGCCTGCACACGGCGGGGCAGGCCGTGTGGCTGCGTTTGAAGCATAAGCGCGCAGGCACGGGGCGCGCCGGCGGGCCGTTGAAATCGACCCCCATCGCGATCGTGCCGCGGGGGGATTTGCTCGACTGGCTGTCGATGGTCGCGCTGCCTGGGCCGGAAACCGAAACCACACTGAGCGCGACGGCGCGACACATCCTCGGCGTACTCGAAACGCGGGGCGCCGCATTCTTCGATGATCTCGTCGAACGTTGCGGCGTACTCAAGTCGCAGTGTGAACAAGCGCTGGGCGAACTCGCTGCTGCCGGTTGCATCACGGCCGACAGTTTCGCCGCGCTGCGGGTGCTGCTCACGCCGCCGAGCCGCCGGCGGCCATTACATGGCGCCCGCCGCCGTGGGGTCAGTGTTGTTGGTCTCGATACGGCCGGGCGCTGGGATATCGTGCCACGTATGCGCGCGAACGCGGCAGTGGCGAATGACAGCGACAGCGACGAGATCGACTGCGTCGTGCGCACCTTGCTCGATCGCTATGGGGTCGTGTTCAAGCGCGTGGTCGAACGCGAGACGGCATTGCCACCGTGGCGCTACCTGCTATGGGCGCTGCGACGCCTCGAGGCGCGCGGCGAAGTTCGCGGGGGACGTTTCGTCGCGGGCTACTCGGGCGAGCAATTCGCGTTGCCCGAGGCCCTCGAGGCGTTGCGCAAAATACGCAAAGCCGAACCACAGCCGGATGTGATCGTGGTCAATGCGACGGATCCGCTTAATCTCGTCGGGATCCTGACCCCGGGATTGCGCATACCCGCAAACAGCGCGAATCGCATCGCGTTCGTCAGCGGCGAAGCTGTCGCCGTGCGCCTCGGCGAGGAGATCCGTCTGCTCCAGGCTTGCGCCAGCGACGTCGAGTGCCGGGTCCGCACGGCGCTGATTGGGCGGCACGGACCGCAGCGCGCACGCAATCGCCTGCGGCGCCGCTAGTGGGACGGAGTCGCGGGTGATGACGCGCAGGCGGACTCTCGTTGTCATTGTTCGATCGTTCGCGCTCGTGGCTTTCGTCGTGTTTGCCATCCCGTTCATGGGTGTGTTCTTTAATTCGGGTTCTGATGCGAGCGGCGAGCGCGCCTACGTCGATCTGACCCGGGTCGTCACCGGGGAACCCCGCATCATCGCGTTGTCGCCGAACCGGCCGATCATCGTTTTACGCGCGAGTGAGCAGCAACTGCACGCCCTCGAAACCCTGTCCGCGCATGTGTGGGACCCGGCAATGCCTGCGCCGGTATCCGGATTGTTTGTTCACTGGGCCTTCAGCACCGGCAAGTTTGGCGGTTGCCGACTGCAACACAAACCCGCCGGTGCGGCGCAGACCGCGGCCGATAGCGAACAATCGCAGTGGTTCGGTGGCTACTGGGCGCCCGGTTGCGAGGCAAGTTATGATTACGCGGGTCGCGCGATAAAAACCGCGCGCCACGCCTATGGCACGTATGTCGGGAAAACCCCGTCGCTGCACGCCCCGGAAATTGCGTTGCTCGACGACGGGCGCCTCGCGATCACGCTCGAATCACGATGAATCGCGCACGGGTTTGCGCGCCGTCGGGTGCTGATAAGCCAGCGATTGCCGTTTAGAGAGTAACCATGACTTCAGCACATGAAGCAGAAATCCGTGCGGCGTCCCGGTTTGCGTTTGGCCGCAACTGGCAGCAGTTTCTGACCGACGTGGACGAGCGCCGGATCGAACTCGCGACGAGTTCGCTGCGTGCACTGCTCCGGGTCGACGATCTCGATGGCAAACGCTTTCTTGATGCCGGCTCCGGCAGCGGCCTGTTCAGTCTCGCGGCGCGACGACTCGGGGCCCGTGTTGTGTCGTTCGACTACGATCCGGATTCCGTCGCGTGCACGACGGCCTTGCGCCAGCGCTACCGTGCCGACGACGCGCACTGGCAGGTCCTCGGCGGATCCGTGCTCGATCGCGGCTTTCTCGCGACGCTCGGTCGGTTCGACGTCGTCTACTCGTGGGGCGTGCTGCACCACACCGGCGCGATGTGGGATGCGCTGAACAATGTCGCGGATCTCGTTGCGGGGGACGGCATCATCACCGTTGCGATCTACAACGACCAGGGCCGCGCCAGCCGGCGCTGGCTCGCGGTGAAGCGCGCGTATAACCGCCTGCCGGCCGGCTTACGCGGCCTCGTCCTGATACCGTGCTGGCTGCGTTTGTGGGGGCCGACGCTGTTGCGTGACAGCCTGCAGGGTGACCCGCTGGGAAGCTGGCGTCGTTATGCCGTCGAAAGCGTCCGCGGGATGTCGCCTTGGCGCGACCTCGTCGACTGGGTCGGGGGATTACCGTTCGAAGTGGCGCGCCCTGAACAATTGCTGGATTACTATCGCCATCGCGGGTTCGAACTCACCGCGCTGAAAACCTGTGCCGGCGGGATCGGCTGCAACGAATTCGTATTCGCGAAACGCCAGCCCCACGCCGAACGCTCCGGCTGAGAGCGGGTTTCGGGATGCTTCGCGGATACCCTCGGGCGGGCCCTCGCTACGCCACCGCAACCCGCCGGGAGTCGCCGTGAAGATCGTCATTGCACCGGATTCGTTCAAGGAAAGCCTGACCGCGGCGCAGGTAGCACGCGCTATTGCCACGGGAATCCGGCGCGCGCTGCCGGATGCCGATTGTGTGCTCGTGCCCGTGGCCGACGGCGGCGAGGGCACCGTGCGCGCGCTCGTCGATGCCACCGCGGGTCGCGAGTACAGGAAACGTGTCGTCGGTCCCCGCGGTGAGCCGGTCGTGGCGCGCTATGGCTTGCTCGGCGATGGCACCACGGCCGCGATTGAGATGGCCGCGGCGTCGGGACTCGGGCTCGTACCACCGGCCGCGCGCGATCCGTTGCAGACCACGACCTACGGCACCGGGCAGCTGGTGCGGGCGGCACTGCTGAAAGGCGCGCAACGCGTCATCATCGGCATCGGTGGCTCCGCCACGAACGATGGTGGCGCCGGCATGGCGCAGGCGCTCGGTATTCGGTTCTACGATCGCCGCGGTCGCCTGCTCGACGACGGGTTGACGGGCGGCGGGCTGGCGCATGTGCATGCCATCGACATGAGCCTGGCCGAGCCGGCAATCCGGGCCGCTACGTTCGTCGTCGCGTGCGACGTCAATAACCGCCTGCTGGGTAAAAACGGTGCCACCCGCACGTACGGGCGGCAGAAGGGTGCGGATGCCGCCGCAATCGAGCAACTCGAGGCCAATCTGGCGCGGTTCGCGGATGTCATTGCCAGGGACCTCGGCATTGCGATCCGGTCCTTGCGCGGCGGTGGCGCCGCCGGCGGCCTTGGCGCCGGACTCGTCGCGTTCCTCGGCGCCACATTGCGTCCGGGCGCCGACATCGTCCTCGACGCCGTCGACCTTGCCGGGCAGCTGTGCGATGCCGATTTGGTTGTGACCGGAGAGGGCATGATTGACGCACAAACCGCATTTGGTAAAGCCCCGGCCGCGGTCGCCCGGGTTGCCGGCGAGGTCGGAGTCCCGGTGGTCGCGCTCGGCGGCGCGCTATCCGATGACGCGAACAAGGGTTTCGCGAATGGCTTTGATGCGCTCGAGAGCAGTGTCATTCGTCCGGTTGCGCTCGCGGGTGCGATGGCCACGGCGCGACGCAATCTGAACCTGGCCGGTGAACGGATCGGCCGCTGGATACTGTTGGCCGACCGCCTGCACGAACAACGCGCCCCCCGCGAACCCCGCTACTGAATCGATCCCGCGCCTGCTTCGGGTCGGCCACGCCTTGACGGTGTGGACGCCTGCGCCTGTCTGCGCCGGCTGCAAACAACGCCGGGCTTTGCGCGAATCGCCGTGACGGCTCCGATCACGATGCAATGAAGACGCTAATCTAGCTATTGCTCCTGATTAGGCATAAATTCTGAAATAAATAAAAATATGAATAAATATTCCCTGAAAATCAGATTTTATTAATTTATCTATAAATAACTGAAATTTTTCCTCTACGGGAATAAATTAATGAATATCGAAGCATTTGGCCGTCAAATTAGGCTTCAACGAAAGCGGCAACGACTGCGCCAGTCAGAACTGGCCGCGTTATGCGGTGTGGGGACGCGGTTCGTCTCCGAGCTCGAAAACGGTAAGCCGTCGATCGAAATCGGACGTGCGTTCCAGGTTGCGGCAATGCTGGGCCTCGAGGTGCGAATTGAGCGCAAATCGTGGGCCGCGTTCGAACACCCCGATGAGCGCTGAACTCGCGGTCGCCTACGACGGCGAGGCGATGGGTCACCTCGTCGCCGAAGATACCGGGGGCTGGGCGTTCGTCTACCGTCCGGAATTTCTCGCGCAGAGCCCGCGAGGAAGAATGTTGAGCCTGAACTTTCCGCCGCGTGCGCAGGCCTATCGCGGGCCGGAACTGACGACCTTGTTTCGCAATCTGTTGCCCGGCGGCGCGATCCGGCGCCAGCTGTGTCAGCGCCTCGGGGTTTCCGAGGGCAACGAGTTCGGGTTACTCGGGGCTCTCGGCGGCGATTGTCCGGGGGCGCTCACATTGACGCCACCGGCCGAGCAGGTGCGACCGCGGGCGAGCGTCGTGCGCCTGTTCAGCGAACAGGAGCTGCGCCACGTCGTTGCCGCGTTACCGCAGCAACCGCTCCTCAGTGATGTCGAGGGCGCGCGCTTCTGCCTGCCAGGCGAGCGCTACAAGTTCCCCGTCCAGGTCGAGAATGACAAGCTCGGGGTCGCGCTCGGCGATATTCTCAGTTCGCACATTGTGAAACCCGGGCGTGCGGACTTACGCGAGTCCGTCATGAATGAAGCATTCTGTCTCGAACTCGCACGCGCGAGCGGACTCGCGACCGTCGACGCCAGCGTCCGCCATGGCGCCGTCACCGTGCTACTCGTGGCGCGCATTGATCGCAGGTCGCGCGCTGGCAATTGGTCCGCCGTACACATGGAAGACCTGTGCCAGCTCAGGGGCGTGCCGCCCGAATGCAGTTTCGAGCGCGAAGGCGGACTGTCGTTTACGGACTGTATCGATGCTATCCGCCGCTACAGTTGCATGCCCGCGCTCGACATCCGGGCATTTCTGCACCGGGTGATGCTGTGCTATTTCATCGGCGATGGCGCGGGGCACGCGAAACAACTCGCGGTGTTGCATCATGCGGAGGGTCCACGCCTCGCGCCGATCTTCGGTCTCATGTCGACTCACGTCTATCCCGAGCTGAACCGCCGGCTCGCGATGCGCATAGGTGGCGAGGATCGGCCGGACTGGCTGCTGCCGGCGCGCTGGCGAGCGGCAGCGCGGGATGCCGGTATCCGCGCGAGCTATGTACTCGAGCTGTTGCGGGAGATGGCGGTCGAGCTGCCGGATCGCGCGGGCTCGGTGGCAGAGGATTTTCAGCGGCGTAACGGATTCGCGGGTATCGTCCGTGATATCCGACGTTTAATCGAACAGCGCGCGCGCCAGGTCATTGTGGCGCTCGAAGCGGAACTCACCTGAGTGAGGTGTAATGCGGGTTTTTTCGCGCTATAAAGTACGCCAGCGGGGCCGTATCAGCAGGAGCAACGGGACGGGATGAACAATCGCGAGAAACTGATCGATATGATGCATGAGCACGCACTCGAACGGCGGGAGCTGGCGGAACTCGTGTGCGTCGATCGGCATACCGTCGATGGCTGGCTCGCACCGGCGGAATCCTCGCGCCACGTGGAAGTGCCGGAGATGGCGATTGAGTTACTGCAACTGAAACTCGGGGTGACCGTGGTGCCGGCCCGGAGCGGGGATTCCGCAGCGGAGGAATAGGCCCGCTGCGCGGCCGTCACACGGCGATTTGCTCCGTCTGCATCGCCGGCGCGAACGTGCCGTGCGAGGACAGATCGGTGACGAGAATGACGTGATCGTCCTGGGGCTCGACGATCATATGGCGACGCGACAGATAATTGTACTGCGCATCGAGGCGAATATCGTTGTCCCGGCCGCGGCCGACCATGGTCTGAACGTCGGCGAGGGCATGACGGCGCCCGTCCGCTTCACACAAGACCCAGCCATTGTCGTTGACGAGGCGAAACGCATGTTTCGCGAGCCGGATATCGATGGCGTGTCCCGGCAGCGCATAAAGTTTCACCGCTTCACCGCGCGGCAGACGCTGCAGGGAAGTGGCGCCGAACAGGCTGTCGTTGTCGCTCGCTGAAACATCAAAGACCATCGTTTCGAGCACCGCGGCGCCGTTCAGTCTGCGCTGCGCGGACGTCGTTCGCGCGGATCCCGTGCGCCGGTTCTTCGTCGCGAAGATCAGGCGAATAACTTCCTGGCGTGCGCCGAGGTACTGCATGTACTTAATCAGGGCGAGGCGCTTGTACGCGTCGTAACGGTCATCGGCGGCGACAAGCTGCTCGATGAGATCCCGCCAGCCGTGATCGGCGGAAAAATTCTGTAGTCCAAGCGAGCGCATCGCGGGTCCGCACGGCGAACCGTCACACAGCGCATCCTCGAGGATGTCGACGAGATTCTTTTCGATCGCCTTGATACTCTGCGCTTCCTCCCACAGCTCTTGCGTTTCACGTTCGAACAACGCGTGGTAGCGTGCGCTCGTGATCCCGGTACGGCATTCCACGGCGAAAGAGAAGTCGTCCGTTGACTTGAATTCCATGAAGCGTCCGTTCATGAGCAAACGTAGCGGTTTGCGGTTCGCTCGCAGGCGCTTTTGCCAGTGCGACCGGGGACTGTTGCGAGCGGGCTCGGGGTTATTCGCGAGCGCTTGCACGATTGAATAAATCATTATAATCAACCACTTAATAAGATTATCTAAGAATCTATATTAAATAGTAGTAGTAAATCCGCGGATTATCAAACACGCGCGCCGCCGCGGCGCGCGTGCCCGCGCGCGCGTTCGCGTGCGGCCGCTCAGGAAAACGGGGAGAAATCGAGGACTTTCAGCATGAACGGGGTCCACGCTGCGAGCATCAAAACGAGGAGTACCCCCTCGAACCGCATGACCCCGGCCAGGCGGCGGCGTTCGTCCGGTTCGGCATCCTGCATGAAGATACGCGTCATCGTCAGATCAAGCGGAAATGTGAACACGAGCATCATGACGATCGTCGGCGCGATCACGCTCGGGAACAATCGCCAGTCGTGCATGTGCACGGTGCCATCCGCGAATGGCGCGGCCGCGATGACCATGAGCGTCAGGATTGCGAGACCGCTGCGTAGCGGCCCGAGATGCTTGAATACGGTCAAACCCATGTGTCGTTGCCATGCTGCTCGTGAGCGAAAAAATAATCATACTGTATCTGCGGCGTTCGGGATCATGGCGAGACCTGGCCGGCGTCGGCGATATCGCCCGTAGCCCGGGTGTCCCCCGGAAAGACGTAAGGATTAATCACAATGGCCAGGTTTTCTACGTTCGGCGAGCACTTTCGTGGTCCAACCGGTACCCGGCAACTGATGGACGACCTCGGAGAGGTGCTGACGGCCGAGCGCCCGATCATGAATCTCGGTGGCGGTAACCCGGGGATTATTCCCGCCGCGCAGGCGAGATTTCGTGAGGCCATGCAGCGCTTGCTGGACGACGGTCGTTTTGATGACATCGTGGCGCGGTATGACGGCCCGCAAGGCTATCAGCCGTTCCGCCGTGAACTGGCGAAATTTCTCGGCCGTCGCTATGGCTGGCGTGTCGGCGAAGAGAATATTGCCATCACGTCCGGCAGCCAGGGCAGCTTTTTTTCACTGTTCAATATGTTTACCGGCCCGTCGCCAAACGGTGACCCGGCATGCATTCTGCTGCCGCTCACCCCGGAATACATCGGTTACGCGGATATCAGTCTGCATCCCGGCAGCGTCCGATCGATCAAACCGACGGTCGAGATTACCGCGCCGCACGAGTTCAAGTACCACATTGATTTCGCCCATCTGCAACTCGACGACGATGTGGCCGCGGTGTGCGTTTCGCGCCCGACGAACCCGACCGGCAACGTCATCACGAACAATGAACTCACCCGCCTCATGGTGCTGACCCGGGAGGCGGGTGTCCCGCTGATCGTGGACAATGCCTACGGACAGCCGTTCCCCGACATCGTATTCGTTGATGCGGAGCCGGTATTCGACGATCACGTGATCCTGTGTATGAGCCTGTCGAAACTCGGCCTGCCGGGAGTGCGCACCGGCATCATCGTCGCGGCACCGGAGATCATCCATGCGGTGACCGGCATGAACGCGCTGAGCGTTCTCGCCAATGGCGCGCTCGGTGCCGGGCTCGTGACGGACATGGTGGCCTCGGGCGAGATCCTGATCCTCGCGGAGCAGTCCGTCCGGCCATTTTATGCCGCGAAATGCGCGGCAGAGCGTGGGTGGTGTCATGAGGCGTTCGCCGGCGTCGACTATTACCTGCATAAAACCGAAGGCGCGATATTCCTGTGGGCGTGGTTTCCGGGACTGCCAATTTCGGATCTCGAACTGTACGAGCGTCTGAAGGCCCGCGACGTCCTGGTCCTCGCCGGTCGTCATTTCTTTCCCGGCCTCAGCGAGTCGTGGCCGCATACCGGGGAGTGCCTGCGCATATCCTATGCCCAGGACGAACAGGAAGTGCGCCGCGGCATCGCGATTATCGGCGAGGAAGTGCGTCGGGCGTTTGCGCGCTAGACCGACGTGAGCCGGCGGCGTGCGGAACACGGAGACAGGGGGACCGGTTTGAAAGCGTTCTACTGCGATAACTATACGCTCCCGACCGCGCCGGGAAGCCGATTCCCGGTAGCGAAATACGCTCGCCTGCGCGAGCGGATCGCGGCGATCCCCGGCCTCGCGCTCGACTTGCTGGAAGCACCGCCGCTCAGCGTCGCGGAGCTCGAACTTGCACATTCACGAACCTATGTGCGCCGTGTGCTCGATGGCGAACTGTCGAAAGAGGAGCAGCGTTTGCTCGGCTTTCCCTGGTCCCGCGAACTCGTCGAACGTGCGCGGCGTTCCGCCGGCGGCACGCTGGCGGCGTGCACGGCGGCACTGGACGCGGGGATGGCGGTTAATCTTGCCGGCGGGACGCATCATGCGAGGCGTGATAGTGGTGCCGGTTATTGCGTGTTCAACGATGTTGCGATCGCGGCGCGCGCCTTATCGCGCACGCATCGCCTCAGACGCATTCTGATTGTTGATGCCGACGTGCACCAGGGCGACGGTACGGCGGAGATCCTTGTCACGGATCGGCATTTGTACACATTCTCGATCCACGGCGAGCGGAATTTTCCGCGCCGCAAGGCCACGAGCGATCTCGACATCGCGCTCGCCGATGGCACGGGCGATGCCGTTTATCTGCGAAATTTCCGCGATGGCCTGCATCGTGCGCTGCTCGCGGCACGACCGGAATTCGTGATTTACCTTGCCGGGGCCGATCCGTTCGTCGACGACCGGCTCGGCCGGCTTGCGCTGACGAAGGACGGACTGCGTCAGCGCGACGCCCTCGTATTCGAGCAATTGAGGCTCCGCGATTTACCGGCGGCGGTGGTCATGGGGGGTGGTTATGCGCCGGATGTCGAGGATATCGTCGACATCCACGCGACGAGCGTTCGGCTTGCCGCCCTGCACGCGCAGGCGCGACGACCGGTCGAGCCGGTAGCGGATCTAGAATGAATGGAGCAGACGTACCGTCTGGCCGAGCAGTTTATCCACGAGTGAGCGCTTGTGGCGGTACGTCACTTCGTAAATGTCGGCGGTTTTTGCCCGCTCGCACAGATAATCGTCGCTCGTGCGTAACTCATCGATGAGCTGCTGTTCAAGCGCGCGTTTCCCGTACCAGTATTCACCGGTCGCAATCGCCGCGATGTCGACCGCGGGTCGGTTGTCGTGCACGAACTCCTTGAACAGTTCGTGTGCGTCCTCGATTTCCTCGCGGAATTTTCTGCGATCCGCATCTGTATTCTCACCGAACATCGTCAGTGTGCGTTTGAATTCGCCCGCGGTGATCTCCTCGAAATCGATGTCGTGCTTTTTCAGCAGGCGATTGAAATTCGGAATTTGCGCGACGACGCCAATCGAGCCGACGATGGCGAACGGCGCGGCGATGATCTTGTCGGCGACGCAGGCCATCATATAACCGCCACTCGCCGCGACTTTATCCACGGCGCTCGTCAACGGGATCCCGCGATCCCTGATCCGCTGTAATTGCGACGCCGCGAGGCCGTAGCCGTGGATGACGCCACCGGGGCTCGTGATCAATGCAACGACTTCGTCACCCGATGTGGCGACGGAGAGTATGGCCGTGACTTCTTCCTGCAAGGCGGTGACGCCGCTGGCGCGTACGTCTCCGTCGAAGCGGCAGACAAACACGCGCGTGCGCCCGTCGTCATCGGATCGGCCGGCGTGCTCTTTGCGTTCCTTCTTGCGTTGCCTGACCATCGCCTTCCAGGCTTTCGGCGGCAGGATCGCGGCCTCGAGGGCGTCACGCATCGCGTTGAACTTGTCGTTCAGATTCTTTACCTCGATGGAATCGGCGGAAGCACTTTGCGACCGATTCGCGAACAGCACGATAAGCGTGCCGATGCCGAGCACGATGACCAGCGCGACCGTTAGAAACTTGGCCGCAAATATTCCATAATCAGCGAGGAATTCCATATACCGTCCACCTGTCGGAAGGAAATGCGCAAAGGGCCTGCCTGTGCGCGCCGCGGGAGGCCGGATTATAACGAGTCGCAGTCATTACACACGCCGAAGTTGCGCCGTGGGTCGGCGCTACCCGGGCGGCCCCGGCCGCCAGATCGAAAACTGTCTCGCCAGGGCACGAGTCTGAACCCGGAAGCCAACAGCGCCGATCCTGTCGTCGATGGGCCCACGCGTGTGCAGGCGCGTCTGTTTCGCCGCCGGCGGACGATTGCGACACTACCACTGTAACAACCGGTAAGCTGATGCCGGACAAGGAGATCTGATGCTGACACTCGGAATTGAAACCATCGTAATTTTGCTACTCATCATGGGCGTAGTTTCGGCGTTTGGCGGCTATGTTGTCGCCCAGGAGCGGCAGCGACGCGCGGGTGGCGGAAAATCGGCGGCCGAATTGCGCGACGAGCTCAGCGAGTACAAAGACAGTGTAAACGCGCATTTCCAGACGACCGCGGGCCTGTTGCACGATATGACCGAGCAATACCGCGCGGTTTACGAGCACATGGCGTCCGGCGCACAGAGCCTGTGCGACCCCGAAACCGCCCGCACGCAAATCGAGAGCCTGCGCGCCGGATTGTTACCGAGCGACGTGCCGGCCGCCGCCACCGAGGCGGACGCAACCCCTGAACAGACCGCCGCAACGGAAGCAACCCCTGATCAGATAGCCGCAACGGACGCGAATACGAACGCTGCGGGCGCCGACCCCGTCGCGCACGAAGATGCAGCGCAAAGCCCGGCCGCGCCCGCCGACGGTACCGAACCGGGCGGTGCGGAGGACGAAAACGTTGCGGTAGCGAGCGAGCCCGGCCCGCACGACGCAGCGACGGAATGCGCGGAGACGGGTGAATCGGAACCGGCGGCGGTAACTCCGAAGGATGCGGATGCGGATGCGGATGCGGATGCGGATGCGGATGCGGATGCGGGAGCTGACGAACGTAAACCGTGAGCGTGCGGGCTACTCAGGCCCGACGCCGAAGCAGCGTTATGAAGCGGTTCAGGACTTCTCGCGGCCTGCCGGAGACGCGCCCCGCGCCGGGTCGGGAGCGGGGTGCACAGAAACATGAACGTTGATCGCGCGGGCACCCCGAAATCGGTGCAATCGGCTGGCCCGACAGGGTAATGGCCGCACGCCGGAGCCCGGCGGCATTGCCGCTACCGACCCGAGCTCGCAAGCGGTCCGGCGACCGACTCTAGTTCGCCAACGGTCCCGGGAAGATGCCGATCGGCGTCGGCCGGGATGCAGCCTTCTTGCTGCCCGCGGCCGGGGTGTCGGCGCTCGACCTGAGCGAGCACTCGAGCTCGCAGATTTGCTCCACGAGGCGTGCACGACTGGCTTCATCCGCTGAAGCCAGCCACACACCAATCTCATAACCACCGACAATTTCGCGGACCAGGACGACATGGCCGTGAAATTTCTGTACATCGCCACGCAGCGGTATCGACAATTCCATTTCACTGCCGGTGGGGATGTATTTGCGAGATACGAAGCTCAAGCCGATATCGCCCGTCGACGTTTCCATCCGTGGTGACCGACCCCAACTGCGCAGGCGCTTCGCTTCCAGAGGAAACTGTTGGGGATGGCGGATGAATCCGTGGCGGATCTTATTACCGGCTTGCGTTTCGACTACAGGGACTAAATTGGGCATAACCGCGCGAGGCGCGGCGACATTTTTACGACTGGAGACGTTATCCATCGACCAGACCCTCGAAAATCTACGATAAATACTGATGACTATTAATCAGTTACCGTCGATACTTGTATCGTATTCTAGCAATTGGGTCAAGAAATTTATTAAATACAGGCGATTAAACTGCTTTCCTAATAATTTAAATTAGATAGATTCTTGGTGTTTCTGAACTAACTACATGATTCAGAGACGAATCTCCCGCTGAGCCCGAGCTACCTTATGCCGGTCGCGTACTCGTATCCAGCCACGCACCAACCACCTCCAGCGCTTGACCGGCGGGGTTGCGAATGACCCGCATCGCATCGAGCACCCGGCGTGGTTCGCCGGCCGCATTCACGATCCGGTACTCGAGCGTTTGTTCGCTCAGCTCACCGGCGACAAGCCGGGCGAGCCGCGTCTCATAGTGCTCGCGATCGTCGTGATGGATATGCGCGCCCCAGAACGCCGGGTCAACCACGAACGCAGTGCGCTCGTGGCCGGTGAGGCGGGAAAAGTTTTTGCTGACATATGACGGGCGGGCCCGGCCGTCGTCGATCGAAAGACTGTAGAGCACGGCCGGACTGAATTCGACCCAATATTCGAGCAGCCGGTTCGTTTCGTCGAGTTCGGCCAGCCGCGCATCGAGTTCCGCGTTCGCGGCCGCCAGTTCCCGTTTCAGACGCCGCTCGTTCGCGATCAGATGATAATGATCGAGGGCGTCGGAAATCGCGCGCTTCAAATCGTCGCTTTCCCACGGCTTGCGCAGGAAGCGAAAGATATTCCCCTTGTGCAGCGCTGCAATCGCGACATCGATATCACCGTACGCGGTGAGCATGAGCGGTACGGTGTCCGGCGAGCGTTTACGAAACTCGCCGAGCAGCGTAATACCGTCCATGTTCGGCATTGAATAATCGGCGACGACAACGGCAAACGGGCCGGCCGTATCGATTGCACTCAGTGCTTCCGCGCCGCTCGCGGCAAAATGACAGTCGTAACTGTCGTGCAGCTGACGGTGGAGCAGGTCGACGATTTCCGATTGATCGTCGACGCACAGAATTCTTTCACTCGCTTGAGTCATTTCTACCCTCTTTATGCATGCCCGGAGCGGGCAAGCAGCCCGGCGCCAGCCCCGGGGTGCCAATGTTCGCGACCGATCGCCTGCCTGCGCCTGTCACGGAATCAGTTCCTGATCTCCTTAGCGGCCGGGTCCTGATCGTCGTTGAGCGGAATTCTATCCGCGCGCCTGTCAGCGTCGACCCCGGTGCCAGATGCTTCGCGACACGACGTCCTGATCGCCGGTCGATGTTCCTGCAGCACGTCCGCGGGCACGAAATATCGCGCGATCGCGAGCAGCAGGGAAACAATGATGACATCGTCGAGTTGGCCGAGCACGGGCACGAAATCAGGAATGAGGTCGATCGGACTGAGCAAATAGGCCGCCGCTGCCCGCACACACCAGCGCGCAATCGCAGGTGTGCGGGGATCGCGGATCACGTTGCGATAAAACACGATTTCACGCTTCAGGATGGCGAACGGTTTCACGGCATTTGCAACCGCATATCGGCGCCCGGGGACGGCAGGTTTGTGTTCATCAATGCTATCATCGCCCAGGCTATGGAATTATTCCTGAAATTCTCAATCAACGCCGCGCGACGCCTGCCGAAACTCCCTGCGGAGCATATTTGCTCACGCGTCCACGGCCATACGTTCGACATCGAAGTTCACATCGACGGTGACGTCGACCCGGCAACGGGGTGGGTGATCGATTTCGCCGAACTCGATCAGCCGGTGGCCGGGATCAAACAGTCGCTCGAACACCGCTATCTCAATGAAGTGCCCGGGCTCGAAAATCCGACGTCGGAAAACCTCGCGCTGTGGATCTGGCAGCGCATCGACCCGGCGGTGCCCGGACTCGCCAGGATTGTCATCATGGAAGGGCACGATCGCGGATGCACATACCGCGGTCCCGTGCCTGCCGAACGCTAAGTCGCCAGCACCCACAGTATCTGCAAGGAGTCGCACGATGAAACCACGCAAGTACGCAGTCATCAGCATCGCAGGTTTGCTCACGCTCGCATTCGGGCCGGTCGCGACGGCCGACTGGAATTCGTTCAAGGAGCTGTTCAAAGCGAAGAGCAATGAAGTCATGGAAAGCGGCGCCTTGTCGAAGGCCGGCGACGCGGTTGGTGTATCGAGCGACGATATCGCGCGAGGGCTGAAAGAAGCACTCGGCAAAGGCGCTCAGTCCGCGGTTGAGCGTCTTGGCCAACCGGACGGATTTCTCGGTAACGTCGATGTGAAAATACCCATGCCGGGGCATCTGTCGATGGTCGAGAAGGGTTTGCGGGCGGTTGGCCAGGACGAGCGTGCGGATCAGTTTATTGCAAGCATGAATCGCGCGGCCGAGCGGGCCGTTCCGGAAGCCGCAGCGGTGTTTGGCGAGGCGATAAGCCAGATGTCGATCGACGACGCGAGAGGCATACTGAACGGTGGCGACAACGCGGCAACGGAATATCTGAAACGCTCCAGTGCGGACGGGCTGAAGACGAAATTCCGGCCTCTCGTTGACGCGGCGGTGCGCGAAGTGGGGGTCACGCAGCAATATCAGGCCATGGTCGACAAGGCGAGCTTCGCGAGTTCGTTCGTGGATACGGACAAACTCGATCTTGGCAATTACGTAACCGACAAGGCGCTCGACGGTGTGTTCTTCATGGTCGGCGAGGAGGAGCGGAAAATTCGCGCCAACCCCGCCGCACGCACGACGGAATTGCTGAAGAAGGTGTTCGCGCAATAAGCTGTGCGCGAATCGCGGCACCGGCGCGCCGACGACTTCAGGTTGGCATCGGGTGCCAGCCGGCGTCGGCCCACAACTGGCCGCTGACGGCGGAATTGCGGATCAGAAAACAGATCGCGTCGGCAATTTCCTCCGGGCGGATCAAACGCCCGATTTGCGTTGCCGGGATCACGTGATTATTGATGTAGTCTTCGCCGAGCGAGCGGACCATCGGGGTATCGGTGAAGCCCGGATGGATTACGGTGCAGCGTACGCCGTAATACATCGCTTCTTTCATCAACGTGGCGGCCGCACCCTCGAGCCCGACCTTCGTCGTGGCGTAGGATATTTGTCCCTTGTTGCCCTGGGACGATACCGAGCCGATGAACACGATGACGCCCTGAACACCTTCGCTCGGATCCCATTGCTTCAACCCGCGCGTAAATCGATCTTCGGCCATTTGGGCCACGAGTTCGAGCGCCCAGTAGACCGGCGCGACGAGATTGACCTCCATGACCTGGCGGAAATTCTCGATCGGGTAAATGTTCGCTTTACCCTTGTCCTTGTTGACCCGAACAGCAAGTGCATCGCGGGTGATGCCGGCCGCGGGGACGCAGATATTGACCGCGCCATACTCGCGTCGCATCGTGTCGAACACGCGCTTGCGAAACATTTCGTCGGTCGTGTCACCCTGAAACGCGAGCACCGTCTGGTCGCCGGATGCGGCGTTCATTTCGGCGGCGACGCTATTTACCGCGTCGGACATGTCCACGAGTGCGAGTGCGCCGATTTCGTGCTTCTTCAGCTCTTGCGCGGCAGCGCGACCGATGCCGCTGGCGGCGCCCGTAATAATGCCGATTTTTCCCTTGATATCCATACGTATTCGAGGTCGATGTGGCGAAAGTGCCGGGTATTATAGTCGGATGATTGTGCGCCGCAATAAACACGACGGTGAAACATCGTGGCGAAACGCCCCGGGTTCGATCCGGCAAGCCCGTGTTCGACCACTCGATCGGCGCCCCGCCTGCCCGGAGATTTTCGCATGAGTGCCGTCGATTGGGATATTTCGCCGCGCCAGCCGTCTTTGTGGCGGGCTCGCGCCTATTCGAGTGCCGCACTGGCGCAGCTGCAAGAGGCGCTCGAGGCGGGCTTTGCGCACGCCGGCGTGCCGCTCGTAACGGCCGTTGCCGGCGGATCGCTCGGGCGACTGGAAGCCTCGCCCGTGTCCGACGTGGACCTGATCGTGTTCGTCGACGACGGCGCGCCCGGCTGCGATGAACGAATCCCCGGGCTCGAGCGCGCTTTTCGCGGGGCCGGTCTGCGTGCGCCGAAGCCCGATGGTATTTACGCTCGCCCGATCGGGATCGGGGCGATACTCGACCCGGCCGCGCGCGGCAGCCTCACGGAAACCCCGCAGCTGTTCGGTTCACGCATCCAGGTGCTGCTCGACGGCCGTCCGGTGTGCCGCCCGCTGCAGTTCACCGAACTGCGTGAAGCGATCCTGCGCTGGTACGCAAACGGGACCGGGGCGCCGGGTTGGACACACCTGATGAATGACCTGTCGCGCTACCTGCACGCGTACGCGGGGTGGCAGCAGTTCAAGTACACGCGCTCCGACGACGATGGCTGGCTGTTGCGCCAGGCGAAATTGCGCTCGTCCCGGATCGTTACGTTCGCCGGGCTGCTGTTTCTGCTCGCGGAACACGGTCGCCAGGCTCGCGCCGACGTCACCTGGCTGCTGGCCCACCTCGACAAAACGCCGATCGAGCGCGTGTTGTACGTGATGGCGCAGTATGACGATGTCGATGCCACGCAAGTTCTCGCGGACTATGCGGGCGTTCACGCGCGCCTGGCCGACCCGGACATTCGCCGGGAATTGATCGTGGCCAGCCCGCGCACCGCCGGTGAGCCGGTGCAGTGCGATGCCTACACGGAAATTCACGCGCTCGGCGACAGCATGATGACCGCGCTCACACGCTTCGCGCTTGCACGGCAGCACGACTGGCCGCTGAAGATATTCAGAAACTGGCTGTTCTAGTGCACGCGCGCAAGTAAGCGATCATTCGTAACGCAGGGCGGCAGCGGGGGCCGTGCGCGCGGCCTGTGCCGCGGGATACAGGGTCGCGATGACGCAGATGACGAAACCGATCGCGGCGATGGTCGTGATATCGCCAAAGCGCAGATCGGCGGGCAGATAGTTGATGTAGTAGACATCCGGTTTAATGAACTGAATCCCGAACAGCCGCTCGATCGTGCCGACGATCTCATTCGCGTGACTCGCGCCGAGCGCCCCGAGAACGATCCCGAGCGCCACCCCTGACGCGCCGATGACAATGCCCTGGACGACGAAAATAAACATCGTTGCGCGGCGGCTGAGACCGAGCGTGCGCAGTACGGCAATGTCGCGCGTTTTTTCCTTCACCACCATGATCATCGAGGCCACGATATTGAACGCCGCCACGGCGACGATGAGCGAGAGAATGACAAACATGATCCGCTTCTGTGATTTCAGCGCGAGAAAGAAATTGCGGTGATACTGGGTCCAGTCGACGGCGGTCGCACCCTCACCGAGGGCCGTGGCGGCGGCGCGCGCCGCGAACGGGGCCGCGTCGGCATCATCAAAGCGCAGGCGCAAGCCGGAGACGCCGTCGCCGAGTTCGAACATGCTGGCCGCATCGGCCAGCGACAGCAGCGCGAAACCCGCGTCGAAATCGTGCATGCCGACACTGAACGTGCCGGTCACGGTGAGGGGGTAATACTGCGGCAGTTCGATCCCCGCACCCGGTCGCCAGCGCGGTGCGACGAGCGTAATCGTGTCCCCGGTTTCGACGTCGAGCGCCTCGGCCAGGGACTTTCCGAGCAGGATATTGTGCGTCCCGTCAGCGAGGGTCGCGAATGCGGCCGGGTCGACCGCGTCGGGAAGCGTTGAGACGGTGTGTTCGAGTTGCAGGTCCACGCCCTGAATCGACACGCCACGGACGTTCCCGCGATGGTTCAGCATCGCGCCGGCACGGATAAACGGGGCCGCGGCGACGACGTGCGGACGGGTGAGGATATCCTCGCGCAGCTGCGACCAGTCGTGCAGCACCGCCCCGGGTTGCAGCACGACGGCGTGCGAGGTCATGCCGAGGATGTGACGTTTCACTTCCTTCTCGAACCCGTTCATGACGGCCGTGACAACAATCAACACGGCAACCCCGAGGCCGACGCCCAGCACGGAAGCTACAGAGACGAATGAGGCGAAGCGGTTCTTGCGTTTCGTCCGCAAGTAGCGCAGCGCGATGAATACGGAGACGGGGTGCAGCATGCAGCGGTCAGACGCGCCGGTAATGGCGCGATAGCCTGGATTCTCCGGCCTCGCGGCGCTCGGCTGTGCGCGTGCTCAATCGGCCTGTTCGGTGGCGAGGCCCCACATGACCTTGTAACGGCCGCCGGCGACGCGCTGGATGGACCACAGCAGTTCGCTTGGTTCGCGGGCAGGGCCATTCCCGCGCCAGGCCTCTTCCGCCACCGGAAACATCGATTCGGTGGCGATGCCGGCGTTGATCAGGCGCTGTTTCGTCGACGTATACCAGACCCCCTGCGAGTCGCAGTACACTTCGATCCGATCTGTCATGACGACCCCCTGAGCGCGTTCCGGTGCGTACGTTCGTACCGAGCATAACGCAGAGTCGTGGTTTCGAGTATCGGTTTTTGCCCCCGCATAGACGTCTCATCCAGTGGTGCATTCAGAATGTTACCGACAGACTGATGGAACCGAAATTGTTGTTCTTGTCCTGCTGCGTGAACTCGCGGCTGCGAAAATACTGCGCGTAAGACAGCTTGTAGCGCCGAAAAATCAGGCTTCCGCCGACGATGAGATCGCCAACGACGACTTCCTTGTTCACACTGTGGCTGTCGCGAAACGTATTGCCGTCGAGAAAAATATCGCGGCCGACAAGCCGCCCCGAGACCGCTACGAACAGGTAGGCACCGTACGCGCGCGTACTGCGTAAGCGCGGGTCGTCCACCGTGGCCGGCGCGTTTGAGGTCCCGCCGGGGCGGATCGCGGACGTGCCGAAGTCTCCGGGCAGGTTGAAGCCGAAACGCGCTTCGAGGCCGGCGTTCGCATACGTATGTACCGTGCCGAGCGCCGCGCCGGCATGTGTAATCACGTCATAGCCGAAACCCGTCGCGTTCTTGCTGCGCAGCGGTCGCCATTTGCGTTCGTACAGCGCGGTAAAGGCGGGTTCGTTGCGCAGTTGGTGACTCCAGCCGCGTGTCGACGGCAGGCCGCGCAGGTCATGGATAAAGTTTTGCGCTTCCTCGGCCTGGGCTGCGGGGCCGACGACACCAAACTGGATCTCGAACAGGTCTTTTACGCCGACGGTTTTGCTCGTGAATCCGAGTGCGCCGTACAGCCAGCCGGCATAAGGGCGATCGTCGGCGACGAGTTCTGAACTCTGGGTGTTTTCCGGGGTGAATATTTTCTGTCCGATACTGAAGCCCACGTTGTGCAGCCGTCCCGGTTCGTTGATCAACGGAATTTTCCGTACGAACGGCAGCAACCAGTCGGGAAGCCGGTGCGCTTCGGCATAGTGGTTCAGATCCGATGACAGCCAGTTCAGCTGCACACCGTTCGTGTACTGCTGATCGCGGTTCACGAACAGGTCGTTTTCGAACATGATGGAGAACGTGCTGCGATTGGCCGGACTTGCGGGTTCCTGCGCAAGCAGCGGTGCGGGCGCGGTGAATGCAGCGGCAATAACGAGCGGCAGTGATATCAGGGGTCGCAAGGTCTTCAAGGTGTCAGTCCATGAGCGTAAAGTGGTGCCGGGATCCGTCGGGGAACTGGCGGCGCAAGCAGGAGGTCCAGGATCCGGTCGACGGCGAATGCGCGGCGGAGATCCGGGTACGGCCAGCGGCGATCATACAACCGAACCATAACGATGCCTACAGCGGCCCCACGGCGGAAATACGCAACCTGGCTCAGCCTGGTGCTGCTGCTGACGATCGCGTTTGGCGCCACCGCGCAGCAAACGGTCCCGGACTGGACACTCGAATCCGCAACCGGCGCGCCCCTTGACTTCTATGCGCACAGCGCCGGGCGTCCGGCCGTGCTGCTGTTCTGGGCCACCTGGTGTCCTTATTGCCGCGAATTGATGCCGATGCTCGAAACCGTGCGGGAGGAATTCGCCGCCGGCGACGTGACGTTCTATGCCCTGAATATCTGGGAAGACGGCGATCCCGTCGCGTACCTGCGCGAGCAAGGCTACGGCTTTGAACTGTTGCTCGGGGCCGATGCGGTCGCCGCGCAGTACGGGGTCAAAGGCACGCCGAGCCTGCTCGTCGTCGATGCGGCGCGCCGAGTCGTCTATGTGCGCAAATCGGGTACCTCGCCGGCACAGGTCGCGCGCGATCTGCGCGCGATACTTGCGCAGGTGATACCCGCAACGCAATAGCCGTGTCGCGCGGGTCCGGTTGCCGGCGCGGGCCCGCAGGGGCCGCGATATCACTTGATTTCCGGACAAAACCGCTTACGCTGCAGACGTAATGCTCGAACACTCCAGTGAGGCAGACCATGTTTGGACTTGAAAGAAAACAATCGATGCCGTCACCGGCAGACGCTCTTCCGGGGCGCGACACCCCAATGCCCGTGCCAGCGCAGCACTACGTCCTCGGCACGCCGATGGAGCCCGAAGAAACCGAATCGCTGCGCTTCGCGTTGTTCGGGCTCGGTTGCTTCTGGGGCGTCGAACGACGCTACTGGCAGCTGGATGGCGTGTATACGACGGCCGTCGGTTACGCGGGTGGCCTGACTCCGAACCCGACGTACGCCGAGGTCTGCAGCGGCATGACCGGACACAACGAGGTCGTGCGGGTCGCTTACGAACCGGCGAAAGTGTCGTACCGCGAATTGCTCCAGGTGTTTTGGGAAAACCATGACCCGACACAGGGCATGCGTCAGGGCAACGACATCGGCACGCAGTACCGCTCCGGGATCTACACGACGGATGCGGAACAGCACGCGCTCGCGGTGCGCTCCGGCGCGGAGTATCAGAATGCGCTCGACGCCGCGAAACGCGGCCGGATTACGACGGAGATTCTGCCGGCACCGGTGTTTTACTTCGCCGAGGAATACCATCAGCAATACCTCGCAAAGAACCCCGGCGGTTACTGCGGGATGGGTGGCACCGGGGTGCGCTGCGTAATCAGCGCCTAGCAGTCGGGTTATCGAGCGTCGCCGGCACACACGGGGGCGCGTTCACGGCGGCCCCGTCGAGTTTGACGAAATTGCCGGCGTCACCCTGAAAGTACAGTCGCGCCCCACAGGCGATGAAGGCCATCGTCGCGCGCGACTCGTCTTCGTGACGGTAATGCCAACGTGACACGGGCACGAGCAGCCGCTGGCGCCCGCCCGCCCGGAGCATGACGAGCCCGTCCGCGGTCGCGCGAAATTCCACCCCCGGATTTTCTTCAACGGAACCAAAGCGTGCCGACGCCGGGCCGTAGTGACCGGCGAGGCGATGCAGGTGTGCCGGGGCAGTCGGCACGGGCGCGGGTAGCGGGGCCGGTCTGAAATCCCCGATCAATGCGTCTTCGATCATTCGCCGCAAGCGCCGCAAGGCACTGCGTTTGAATGCATTGATCACGACGAAGTAACCAC
>CAXBJY010000036.1:0-54882 GCA_963976285.1 uncultured Gammaproteobacteria bacterium | reverse complement strand
TCATACAAGCAGAAAATAGGACAAATCCCGGGAGTGTGCGAAGAACCTTTTTTTTGCGCAGGCTCCATGCCTGACGTTCGGCGGTCCGGTGTTCGCTGGACACGCAGGCCACGGCTGCTACATTAAGCCCGATGTCGTATTTGCGTTACCCGGAATCCCGCGTGGACTTGTCATTTGGCTAGGATCGTACTCGCCTGGGAGATGGGCGGTGAATATGGGCATATCAGTCGACTGAAAACGTTTGGCGACGCGTTCAAGGCGCGTGGTCACGACGTTTGCTACGTTCTGAAGGACCTGTCGCGCGCCGAAAACATGATCGGCGCTGAGGACCGTTGCTACCAGGCACCACACTGGGTACCGACCGTTACCGGCCTGCCGCCACCAACGATGTGCGCGGAAACGCTGATCCGTTTTGGCTATCTCGAATCCGCGGGACTCACGAGCCTGTGTCGCGCCTGGCGAAATCTTTACGACCTCCTGGCGCCGGGCTTTCTGTTCTGCGATTTTGCGCCGACCGCGCTGCTGGCCGCTCGCGGTACGGATATTCCAACCGCCGTATCGGATACCGGCTACGGTATCCCGCCCGCCCGTTCACCCCTCGCTCCGTATCGTTGGTGGTTGAAGAACCCGCCGCCACCGCTTGCCGGTGCGGAGGAGCGGGTGCTCGAGTGCATCAATACGGTGACGAGTAATCTCGGCGCGCCGCCGTATACGGGCGTCCACGAAGTCTTCCGCGCGGCAACGACGTTCCTGTGCACGTATTCGGAACTCGATCACTACTCTGAACGTGAACCGGTACGCTACTGGGGGACCGTGGCGAACATCGACAGCGGCGCACCGGCGCCGTGGCCATCCGGCAACGGGCCGCGGGTGTTCATTTACCTGCGACCCGATTGCGCGAACCTGAACGGGATCCAGAAAGCGCTGTCTGCGACGAAAGCCCGCACGGTCGCGTTCGTGCCCGGCATCGACGAGGGCACGCGCAAACAGCTTGCTTCACGCAAGTTCGTGATCGTCGATCGTCCGCTGCGCATCGACGCCGTCAGGGCGCAGTGCGACGCTGCGATCTGTCACGCGGGGGTCGGGACCACTGCCGCGTTGCTTGCCGCCGGCAAACCGGTGTTGTTGCTGCCCATGCACACGGAGCAGGCGATGATCGCGATGCGGGTACAACAACTCGGGGCCGGACTCGTGTGTGACAACGACCGTCCGAGCGCCGCGATCAACGAACAGGTCGCGGCCTTGCTCAACGACCCGGGTCTGCGGACGCAGGCGAAAAAATTCGCGCAACGGTACCGGGGCCAAACCCAGGATGACACCGTTACGGAAATCGTCGCGCACTGCGAGACCATGATCGGTGCAGGGTCGAACTGACCCATCCGATGCGCCGGCAGGTGCAAGCCGAGCGCGGCTCGCATGATCGCCGCCGGATTCCCCGCTCCGCTTAGTGCACTTGTGAGCCGCGCCACGACGGCCATTCGGGCCCTGCGTCGCGTTTGCGCGCTTGGTCTGCTCGCCGCATCCCTCGTTGCCTGCGAGCGCCACGGTCCGTCCATCGACGCGCTGCGTGCCGGCGGTGAATTGCGCGTGGCACTCGTCGCCGTTCCGCACACCTACTTCCTCGAACCCGAGGGCATACTCGGTTTCGATTACGAGCTGTTGCGTGCATTGTGCGACGAGTTCGGGATCCGTTTGAACGTGACGCTCGTTGCGAGTCGGGCGCTCGCGACAAAACTCGTCGAGGACAAAAAAGTCCACCTCGCCGCGGGTCTGCTACCGGTGACCGCGAATCCCGCAACCCGGACTCGGTTTGGTCCGAGTTACGCGATGCTGCAGTCTCAGGTGATCTATCGCGCGGACAGAACGCGGCCGGAATCCGTGGCCGAACTCGCCGGGGCGACGATCGAGACCGTCGCGGGCGGCGGTGGTCCCGACGAACTCGCGCGCCACGCGCGCACGCTGCCCGACCTGCGGTTCTCCGCGCCCGTCGATATCTCCTCGGAGCATCTGCTTGCCCGTCTGGACGCCGACACGATCGATTTCGCGGTGATTCCGTCGCTCGATTTCGAGGTGCTGCGCTCAAAATACCCGCTGCTCGAGGTCGCGTTCGACCTCGGCGCGCCGCGAGCCGCAGCGTGGGCCTTGTCCGGGCAGTTCGAAGCGAGCATCGACAACGCGATCGTCGATTTTTTTGCCGCGACCGAACACACGCGTCTGCGCGAGAACCTGTGGTACCGGTATTACGGTCACTATGAGGAATTCGATTTCGTCGACGCGCGCGAGTTCTTGCGCGCCTACGCGGAGCGCCTGCCGGCATTCCGCGGGTTTTTCCGGGCCACGGCGGCGGCGACCGGGATCGACTGGCGCCTGCTCGCGGCGCTTAGTTACCAGGAATCGCACTGGGATCCGGCGGCACGCTCGCCGACCGGGGTGCGTGGCCTGATGATGTTGACCCGACGCACCGCGGCGGCGCTCGGCGTGTCGCGCAACGACCCGGAGGAATCCATCGCGGGCGGCGGGCGTTATCTCGCCAAGCTCATCGCGCGCTTGCCCGCTTCAATCGAAGGCGAGGAACGCCTGTGGTTCGGCCTCGCCGCCTACAATATCGGTTTCGGCCACCTCGAAGATGCGCGCAGGCTCACGCAGCAGGCCGGGCACGATCCCGATAGTTGGCACGACGTACGTCGTTACGTCGGTTTGCTGTCGTCGCGCAAGGTCGCGAAAACAACCCGTTACGGTCGCGCACGCGGACACGAGACGCTGCAATTTGTTGCCAGCATCCGTCGTTACCTCGATACGATCCGGCTGCTGGAGCGGCGTCAGGTTGCACGCGAGGACGCGACCGGCGAGCGCAATGTGCTGATCCTCGAAGCGCTGTAGGTCGAGGCGTGATTCACTCGATGCGCAGGCGTCGGCGCGCGCGTTTTTCCGCCTGCGCCGTGCCGGCGGCGAGTACTTCGAGATTGATCGCGGCAACAGTCCGCGGCGACAGCAGACGCTGCAGGCGTTGCGACTCCCGGATGGCCCGCGGATACCCGGCCGCGCGGGCCACGAGCATCCAGCGGTAAGCGCTTGCGCGATCCGGCGCGACCCCGAGTCCGCGCTCGAAGCACGCTGCGAGCAAATACGCCGCGCGCTTTTCGCCGCCCTCGGCAGCGCGGGTCAACCAGCGCCACGCAACGTCCCGTTGTGCTGCCGGTACGCTCAGAATTAGCTTGCCGAGCAGATACTGTGCCTGCACATGCCCGCCCGCGGCTGCCCGGCGGATCCCGTGCCAGTAATCGCGCTCGCCCGCAATGCTCGTGCGATCGGCCTGTCGTGCGAGGCGGTACTGCGCCTTCGCGAGGCCGGCGGCAGCCGCCTTGTGCAGGTAGGTCCGTGCGCGCTCGTGATCGACGCCGACCCCGATGCCGCGCCGGTAATTCGTCGCCAGAAGATACATGGCCTTGGCGTAACCGGCGGCTGCGGCGGCATGCAGTTCGTCGAGCGCCCGTCGATCGGATTGCGGATCGCCGTCGGCGAGCAGCAACAGGGCGAGGTTGTAACGCGCCTTCACATAACCTTGCCGCGCCCCCGATGCGTACCAGGACCGTGCTGCTCCGCGGTCCTCGGCGACGCCGTCCCCATTCGCATAAACGTGGCCGAGCATGAGTTGGGCGCGCGCATAACCCTGCGTCGCCGCCAGGGTCAGCAAATCGACGGCGCGCGCCATATCGCGCCCGACCCCGCAGCCCGCGCGATAACACAGCGCAAGATTGTAACGCCCACTCGCACTGCCATTGCCGGCCGCCCGCGCCGTCCAGTGCAACGACTCGCGGTAATCCACGGCCACTCCGCGGCCGCTGCGGTAACACGTGCCGAGCGCGGCCTGGGCGTCGCCGTGGTTTGCGTCGGCGGCCTGGCGCAACCAGATCACGGCCGCGGCATCGGCACGCCGGCGTCCGGCGCGCAACAACAGTAATCCGAGTCGGAACGCGGCTTGCGCATCGCCCTGCCTCGCCGCGGCCCGGTACCAGCGCCGCGCGGCCACCGCCGAGCGCGGCACGCCCCAGCCGTGCTCGCACGCTTCGGCAAAGCGAAATTGCGCGTCCCGATCGCCGGCGCACAGGCGCGCCCGCAGGTTCACGGATCGGAGCGGGGATAGTTCGGCGGAATCGACAGTCAAAGCTCAGTAAACGCGCTACAGTGCCGAGCGAATCGGCGAGGATCAATTCATGCTCATCATACGTCCCGCACCCGCCACGGCGCGCCCCGTTCGCAGGTTAACGATTGTTGCAGCCGCGCTACTGTCGCTCGCCGCCACGCCCGGCGGCGCCGAACAAGGGCACGACCTCGAGGCCTACATCGGGGACGACGTCGCGGCCGTGCAGCGTGATTTCGGCGAACCCACCCTGAAAACCCCGACCCTGTGGCGCTATTCGAGCGAGCAAGCGGTGTCCGGCGGGATGCCGGGCGCGCCGAATCCCGTGGTCATCGGCGGGCGCCGCGGGGTCACCGTGAGCGGTGCCGGCGGCGATTACGAACCCTGGACCATCGCCGCGGATATCTGCGACCTGACGGTGACGGTCGACAAGGACGCGATCGTGACCGCGGTGGAAACGGCGGGCCCCGGCTGTTTCGAGTATTTGCATGCGCTGAAACGCGCCCGTCAGGCCGCTCCCTGAACCGTCGGCGCGCGTCGTTTTGCGTGCGAAAACATCTGCTTACGCTCCGAACTGTGATGCCCCCCGCAATTTGAGTCACGCCGCGCAGAAGTCCTAAAGCCCCATCACGTTCCCGCCGACACGCTAGGCAAGCGGCGTCGTTTGTGACCGTCCCGCGAATGTACCCGGGCGCACCCGTCAAACAAGGGAAGTTACGCATGCTGACCATCGAAGAACTCGTTCACGGCATCCAGGATCTCGTCCCGCTGCCAAAGGCCTATCTGCGCGTACAGGAACTCGTCAACGACCCCGACTCCTCACTCGATGACGTCACGAAAGTGATCGTGAACGACACCGCGCTGACGAGCCGCATCCTGCGCATCGCGAACAGCGCGTATATGGCGCTCGCGGCGAAAGTGGAAACCGTCAATCGTGCGGTGCAGGTTCTCGGCCTGAACCAGGTGCACGATCTCGCGCTGGCCGGCGCCGCCGTGGGTTCGCTGACGAAGATCCAGTCGCCGTCGCTGCACATCAGTGACTACTGGCGACGCAGCGTGTATTGCGCCGTCGTCGCCCGGACGATTTGCAAGGAAGGACGCTTCGGGTCGCCGGAACGCCTGTTCGTCGCCGGCCTGCTGCACGATACCGGCACCCTCGTGTTCGCGTATCGCCAGCCGGATCTGTACACCGAACTGCTGACCGAAGCCGTCGCGAACGGGCGTTCGTTCGCCGCAATCCAGCAGCAACACCTGGGCTTTACGTATGCGGATATCGGACTCGCGCTACTCGAGAGCTGGCAATTGCCGGACGGCATCACGAACCCGATTCGTTATCACCTCGGCGGGCTCGACGATGCGCCCGAACCGGTGCGCACGGATGCCGCGATCCTGCACGTCGGCTCCGTCATTGCGCGGGCCGCGATGTGGCGCTCCGACACGGACGAACCGGTACCGGAATTCGATGTGACGGCGCTGGAGATAACGGATCTCGACACGGAGCGCACGGAAGAAATCATGCAGCAGGCCGACGAGGCCGTGATCGAAGCGATGAGCCTGCTGCTGCCGAATACTGCCGCGACCGGCGCGCGCCAAAGCGCGGCCTGAGCGCCAGCGTCACGCGAGGCGGCTTTTCGCGTAACTCCCGGGCGCGTCCTCGAGCACGCCGAGTTCCCGATCGCCCGGGATCCGCGCCGGAACCCTGTCGCCGGCAAATTCCCGAACCCATTCGCCCCAGCGCGGCCACCAGCTCTCCTCATGCACCTCGCTCGCGGCGAGCCATTCATCCGCGCTGAGACCGGTAACCGCGGGGCCCGTGAAATGCCCGTATTGCCGCGGCCCCGGCGGATTGATGATGCCGGCGATGTGCCCCGACTTCGACAGGATGAACTTGACGTCACCGGAGAAGATCTGAGCGCCGAGAAACGTCGTTTTCCACGGCGCGATGTGATCTTCCGCCGCCGAGACGAAACACGCCGGCGCGGTGATCGCGCTCAGATCGATCGGCGTTTCGCCGATCGTGATCCCGCCGGGTTCGCGAAACGCGTTTTCCATGTACATGCGTCGCAGGTAAGTGCTGTGCATTTTCGCCGGCATGCGCGTCGAGTCGTTGTTCCAGTACAGCAGGTCGAACGGTACGGGCTCCTTGCCGAGGAGGTAGTTGTGGATCACGAACGACCAGATTAAATCCGTCGAGCGCAGCATATTGAACGTGGCGGCCATTTCAGCGCCGTCCAGATAGCCACGCTGTTTCATCGTCTGTTCGAGACTCGTCACCTGGGCATCGTCGATGAACACGCCGAGGTCGCCCGGATCGGAAAAATCGAGCAACGAGGTGAAAAATGTCGCCGAGCGGATCCGATCGTCACGCTGGGCCGCGAGATAGGCGAGCACGGCGCCGACGAGTGTGCCACCGAGGCAGTAACCGATGATATTGATCTCGGTTTCCCCGGTCGCGCGTTCGATCGCGTCGAGCGCCGCGAGCGGACCATCGAACACGTAGTCCTCGAAGTCCTTCCCGGCCAGCCGTTCGTCGGGGTTTACCCATGACACGACGAATACACTGTGTCCCTGTTCCGTCGCCCATTTAATGAACGAATTCTTCGCCTGTAAATCGAGCACGTAATACTTGTTGATCCACGGCGGTACGATCAGCAGCGGCCGGCGGAAAACCTGCTCCGTGGTCGGCTCGAACTGGATCAATTGCATCAGGTCCGTCTGGAATACGATCTTGCCCGGAGTCGCGGCGATATTGCGCCCGAGTTCGAAAGCCTCGGTGTCCACCATCTTCGTCTTCAGACTGCCGTCTTTCGGATCGAGGTCGCCGAGAAAATTCTCGAGCCCGTCGAGCAGGTTCTTGCCACCGGATTCGATCGTCGCGCGGATCACTTCCGGATTCGTCGCGGCGAAATTGTTCGGTGACACGGCGTCGACGAACTGCTTCGTGAAAAATGCAATTTTCTGCGCGGTCTTCGGGTCGACGTCGTCGAGATCATCGACGCTCGACAGGATCGCGTTCGACGCGACGAGATAGGTTTGTTTCAGGTAATCAAAAAACGGGTTGCTGTCCCATTGCTCGTCCTTGAAGCGGCGATCACCGCGGCCCGGCTGCACGATCGATTCCGTACTCATCCCGAGCATGGCCTGCATCGTCTGCTGCCAAATCTGCATGTAGGACTGCCACGCGGCAAACTGGGCGTCGAGTACCTTCGTCGGGTTGCTGGCCCAGCTCGCGGTGAGTTCGAAAAACGCCGGGACCAGGCCGAACGGGTCTGGCTCGGCGTCGACATCAACGCCGTGTTCGCGCATGAATTCGCGCAGCAGACCCGCGGTTCTCGCGGCTACGTTCGTCACTGCCTGCGCAAGTTCGTCAGGATTCGGATCGGTGGCCATGCCTTCCTCCAGCATTAATGCACGATGGCGCGTGCGGAAGTCGTCGCGACGGTGTTCACGGCCATGGCGGCAGGGATCGGTAATTACCGACAGTGTACCGCCTGGGCATGCGGGCCGCGGCCCGCGCTGATGCCGCATGCCGCAACGCAGCATGCGGCGTTGCGCAACGGCGCTAGCTTTTCGCTGGTTTCGCCTTCTTCGGCAGGTACAAATCCGTCAGGGTTCCGCTGAACGCCTCGGCCGCCATGGCGATGCTTTCCGACAGGGTCGGATGCGGGTGCACCGTCAGGCCGATGTCTTCCGCATCGCAGCCCATTTCGATCGCGAGCGTTGCCTCGGCGATGAGGTCGCCGGCGTTCGGTCCGACGATGCCGGCCCCGAGCAGGCGGCCGTCGTTCGGGTCGAACAGCAGTTTCGTCATGCCTTCGTTACGCCCCATGGTCAACGAACGCCCGTTCGCAGCCCACGGAAACGTGCCTTTCTCGACCGCGATACCCTGCTCTTTCGCTTCAATTTCCGTCAGGCCGACCCAGGCAACTTCCGGGTCCGTGTAGGCGACGGACGGGATCACGAGCGCGTCATTCGCAACCTTGTGACCGGCAATTACCTCAGCGGCCACCTTGCCTTCGTGGCTCGCCTTGTGCGCGAGCATCGGCTGGCCGACGATATCGCCAATGGCGAAAATATGTTCGACGTTCGTGCGTTGATGCCGATCGACGGCGACAAAGCCGCGCTCGTCAACCGCGACCCCGGTGCTGTCGAGGCCGATTCGCGCCCCGTTTGCTTGCCGCCCGACCGCGACGAGCACGACGTCGTACGGTGCCGATGCCGGCGCGCTGCCGCCGTCGAAATGCGCGATGAGCGCTTCGGGCGTGGCTTCGACCTGAGTCACGCGCGTGCCCGTATAGACGCCGGCGAGGCGCTTTTTCAGACGCTTTTCCAGCGGCTTGACGAGGTCGCGATCGGCGCCCACCATGAGGCCGTCGAGCAATTCGACGACGGTGACTTCGGCGCCGAGTTCCATGTAGACCGTGGCCATTTCGAGGCCGATAATCCCGCCCCCGATCACGAGCATGCGGTTCGGTACCTGCGTCAGTGACAGCGCGCCGGTCGAATCGATCAGGCGCGGATCGTCGTTCGGAAAACCCGGTAGCTGCACAGGCTCGGAGCCGGCCGCCACGATGGCGTATTTAAAGTCGATTTCGGTCTGGCCGCTGGCCGAGTTCACGCGCAACTGCGTCGGTGAGGCAAACGTGCCGTAGCCCTCGACGACTTCCACCTTGCGCTGCTTCGCGAGCGCCGACAGACCCCCCGTCAGTTGCCCGACAACCTTGTCTTTCCAGCCGATCAGTTGTCCGAGATCGATCTGCGGTTCGCCGAACGTGATCCCGTGGGCGCTCATATCACGCGCCTCGCTGATCACTTTGGCCGCATGCAACAGCGCTTTTGACGGGATACAGCCGACATTCAGACACACACCACCGAGATTCGGGTCGCGCTCGACGAGTGCCACTTTCAGCCCGAGATCCGCGGCGCGAAATGCCGCTGTATAGCCGCCGGGGCCGGAGCCGAGTACCACGAGATCTACTTGCATTATTACAGTCCTTTCGTTGTCTTTATCGTTGCAGCGTCGTCGGCCGGGCGTTCCCGGTATAACGTCGCTACGCTACCCACGAGGGCGACGAATTCCGCGTCGAGATCGCGGCAAATCGCCTCGATCAGCGGTTTCCGCTCCTCGCGTTCGACCCCGCGCACACGCACCTTGATGAGTTCGTGATCCGTCAGCGCCTCGTCGATCGCGGCGACGATCGCCGCGGTATATCCGCGCTGCCCCAGCATCACGACGGGTTTCAGCGTGTGCGCGGCGGCGCGCAGGGATTTCTTGCGTGCCGCATTCAGCGTCATCGCAGGTTCCCCGGCGCTCGGCGCGGATCGGGGCCGCGCACGGCCACCACAATGCTCATCCCCGGGCGCAGCGCGGCGTGGGGATCTGTGCCGGCGCCGTTTGCGTCGGATTTTCTGTTCATTTCGAGATTTCCCGCTGAATCGTCATGGCGCGGGCGGGAGGGGCATAACCTTCCCTGGGCGCCGACCGTCAGTGTCTGGTGACGGCAGTCACGGACTGCCCGCCGCCGCAATTGCTTCCACATTCGCACTAGCGGTCCGCGGGTTCCGAAGCTTGACGATAATCCGGCGATCCGTAACGTGAATGTCCACGCATCGAGTATATTGAAGTTCGCGCCCAGCGGGTACCGGGAATCACCGCATACGGCGCGCATAATAGGCGAACATGACGAGAACTGTTTCACTCCCGCAGATTGCCGCGCGTATCCGCGGCACCGGTCTGCGCTACCTCGCGAACCTGCTCACGAGCGCACGCCTGTCGCTGCCGCTGCCGGCCGGGCCGGCGCCGCTTACCGCCACGACCGGTCAGCTCGTCGCGCTGCTCGCGACGCTCGCCATCCTCGCCGCGATCCATGACCTGCTCATTGCCGGCCTGCCTGCGATGTTCTCGGCGTGGGGACTGTTGTCGTGGGCGGCGATGAGTTATTTCTGGCTGGCAACGCTCGCCGTCATCGTTGTCATCGATCGCGGCGACGGCGCCTATCTGCGAATTGCCGTCGCGATGGCCGGCGTGCTCGTGTTCCAGTTCGTCGTCTGGGCGCTCGCGGAGCGCATCAGCGACGGTTTCGGGATCGCGGCGTTCGACACCCATTACCTCGCCATCTGGTGTGCTTTTCTCGTCTGGGAAGTGCTCGTGTTCGCGCGTGTTCTCGTGCGCACCGTGCGCGTACGGCCACGGGCTGCCGCCGCCTACACCGCGCTGTACGGGCTGGCGGTGTACGCGACGCTGACACTGCTGCCGCACAACAGCCTGTTCGTCGAACCCTGGGAGCCGACCGCAACCGCAATGCCCGACATCGAGGCCACGTACTACGCGCAACCGAATCTGCTCGGCCAAAGTCTCTACGAACTGTCGCCGCAACGTCCTGGTATCGTCGACCTGTATTTTATCGGGTTCGCCGCCTACGCCCGGCAGGATGTCTTTCAGCGCGAAATCGAACAGGCGAGACTAATCTTCGAACAGCGCTTCGACGCGACGGGTCGCGCAGTCTCTCTGATCAACAACCCGCGGACGCTGCAGACCGTACCAATGGCGAACCGCCACAATCTCGAGCGCTCCGTCGCCGGAATCGCCGAGCGTATCGATAAATCCGAGGACATCGTCGTGCTGTTCCTGAGTTCCCACGGCGACGATGACGCGACGATTTCCGTCGATCTCGGCGGCTTCGGCCTGAACGACCTGTCCGCGGGGGACATCCGCGAAATACTCGATGAGTACGGGATCGAATGGCGGGTAATCATCGTCTCGGCCTGCTATTCCGGCAGTTTCATCGAACAGCTCGCAGGCCCGCGAACGCTCGTGTTGACCGCTGCCGCGGCGGATCGCTCCTCGTTCGGATGCGCCCACGAAAACGACTGGACATATTTCGGCGAAGCGTTGTTCGCCTATGCGCTGAAGCGCAGCCCATCGCTCGTCGGGGCATTTGAACTCGCCGTCGAGCGGATCACCAAGCGTGAGGCCGAAGAGGGAAAAACCGCGTCACTGCCGCAGATTTCCCTCGGCGCGGAAATGGCGGATTACCTGCGCGCGAATTCGTTGTAATCGGGCGCGCGATCAGGTTTCGGAATCGACGAATTCACGATACGCGTCTTCGTCCATCAGTTCGTCCAGCTCGCTCAGATCGGACGGTTCGATGCGCATGAGCCAACCGTCATCGAGCGGGGATTCGTTGATGATTTCGGGGCTGTCACCGAGCGCTTCGTTAACTTCGCGAATTTCGCCGGACACCGGTGAGCTGATTTCACTCGTCGTCTTGACGGATTCGATGATCGCGATTTCTTCCCCGAACGTGACCTCGCGGCCAAGCTGCGGTAATTCGACATAGACGATATCACCGAGCTGCTCCTGCGCATGCTCCGAGATCCCGACGACAACCATGTCCTGGTCGTCGAGCTTCGCCCACAGATGTTCCTCGTTGTATTTCGCGTCGCTCATGGTGTCTCCCGCCGGATTATCCTGCTCCCCGTGACGCGGTCGTCGAATCCACGCCAGGGCGGCCGCCGTCGCGGCCGCGTTGTTCGGATAATATTAGAACCTATCTGCGGAAACTTCACGCCTGCTTACACGGCGTCGAATACGCGCGATAATGGCGGTTCAGGTCAGACAGAATGGGAAGTCATGGATTCACGCGAAATTGTTCAGGTGGCTGATGATACCGACAGCATCGGCTGCGACGGCGGCGGCGGAGCGCTCGGTCATCCGACGGTCTATCTTACGTTCGACGACGGTGACGTCGTCGACTGCTACTACTGCAGCCGGCGCTTCGCGAAGGCGCGCGCCCTGAAGCCTAAAGCGAGCAGCGAGGCATCGTGAATATCGCCGGCCGGATCGGATCCGGCACGCTGATCGCGCTCGTAAAGACCTACCGGCTCGTGATCTCGCCGCTGCTGCCGCCGCGTTGCCGCCATCTGCCGACCTGCTCGGAGTACTGCATCGAAGCGATCGAAAAGCACGGCCCGGTCCGCGGCGGGATACTCGCGGCGAAACGCATCGCGCGCTGTCACCCCTGGGGCACGAGCGGCCTCGATCCGGTGCCGGACTAGGCGGTATCTAAAGCGTTCGGTTAGCGCGGGCAAAGTCGACGAGTTCACGCTCGATTCCGCGCGTCGCGAGCCAGTCACGCAGGGCCTTGCCGGTACCCGCCGTCCACGGCTGAACTTCCTCGATGTGCACCCATTTATAGTCCGCGATTTCGTGCTTGGGGATTTTTACGTCGCGGGAATTCACCCGCACGTGGTAGGAGATCAATAACTGGTTCTGGCGGTAGAACTCGTACATACCGATATACGATTCAATCGTTCCGCTAAGGCCGGTTTCTTCCTCGACTTCACGCAGGACACCCTCCTCCGGCATCTCGCCGGATTCGAGAAAACCGGTCACGAGGCCATACCAGGTCTCGGGCCAGCCAACGTTGCGCACGAGGATCACGTGGTCGTCATGTTCGACGATCGCCGCGACCACGGGGATCGGGTTGTTCCAGTGCACGAACCCGCATTGCGGATCGGGGCAAACCATCCGCTCACGGTCGCCCATGTGCAGGTTCTCGAGTGCCTTGCGGCAGTGTGGACAGTAACGCATGCGCGAAGCATAACGTTAAACGCGCGGGGGTTTAAGCCGGTTCAGGCCGGTGGCAGCAGGATCTCGACGAGCAAGCCGCCGTCGCCATGGTTGCGCGCACCGATTTCGCCGCGATGACGTTTCACCGCCGCATCGGCGATCGCGAGGCCAATGCCGTACCCGCCGCTGTCGCGGTCGCGGGCGTACTGCGCACGCACGAACGGCTTGAACAGTTCCGGAATCAGCGCCGGGTCGACCCCCGCGCCATGATCCCGCACGCTCACGAGAATCCGCTCCGCCGCGCTGTCGCGGGTCAGTTCCACCTCGACGCTCGTGCCGGCCGGCGTGTGATGCAGGGCGTTGCGAATGACGTTCTCGAATGCGCTTTTCAACAGCGCGTGATCACCGCGCACGCTCGCCGGGGTGTGCGCCGCGTAGACCACGGATTTTTGCGCGTGTCCGCCCTCGTAATTCGCATCGCGCACGACGTACTCGAGCAATTCGCCGACGTCGACCCGGGCATCGCCGAAATCGCCGACGTCGGCTTCGAGTCGCGCCACCGACAGCAGCTGACGGATCAGGGCCTCGAGCGCCTCGGCCTCGCGCTCGATGCGATCGAGCTCACCGGCCACCGCATCACCACCGCGCTGGCGCGCCAGACCGAGCGCTACCTGCAGGCGCGCGAGTGGTGAACGCAATTCATGCGATACGTCACGCAGCAACTGTTGCTGCGATGCCTGCAGGCGTTCGAGTTGACCGGCCATGCGATCGAAATCGCGACCCAGATCGCCGAGTTCATCGTGCCGCGCATCCTCTTCGACCCGTACCGCGAAGTTGCCGTTCGCGATTTCGGCGCTCGCCGCCTGCAGTTTCCGGATCGGCTTCGTCAGATAGCGGGCGAGCCCGGCACAGACGAACCCGCTGACGAGGATCGCGATCGCAAGTCGCAGACTGGCGACGAGTGGTTCGCCCGGTCGGAACGGCGGGAAACCGCCCGGCCCGAGCCGTTCATCGCGTCGCATGTCGCTGACAAACCAGTAGCGCGCGCCGTCGGGCCCGTAGAGCGGATCGAAAAACACGCCGCCGACCATGCGTGGTTCGCCGGGCCCGGCTTCGCGCTCCGCGAGCGCCTTGCTGACATCGGCCGCCGGTGCCGGCCCGAATACCCCGCGCCCCGTATCGTCGAGCAGCTGCAGGTGGCCCCGCGCACCGCCCGGACCGTCCAGTTCGCGCAACCATTGCCCGAGTTCCGCGAGCCCGCCGGAATCAAGGATTGCGTTCGCCGCTGCCGCATACGCGGCCTGGGTGCGTGCGAAGTGACGCGCGACCGTGTCATCACCACGCGCGCGATTGAGCTGCATCATGGCCAGCGCCGTGACGATGACGACAGCGATCGTCGTCACCCAGAAGCCGAGAAAGATCTTCGCGAACAGACGGCTCATGATTGCACCACGAAAGCGGAATTAATCGCGGCGGTCGTCCATCGAGCGAACGTACAGATAGCCCGTGCCACGAACGGTCTTGATACGCTCGCCGCCGTCCGGCAGCGGACCAAGCTTGCGACGCAGGCGGCTGATGTGCATGTCGATGCTGCGGTCATACGGTCCCAGTTCGCGCTTCAGTGCCGCCTCGGAAACCGTCGCTTTCTCGACCACGCTGCCGGCATGCGAGACGAGTACCTCGAGCACGTCGTACTCCGTTGAGGTCAACTCGATTTCCTTGCCGTTATGAAAGACGGCCCGTTCGCCGCCGCGCATTTCAACGTCATCGACGACCAGCGGGCTCGCGGAAGACGGTTCCCTCGTGCTCTGCGCGCGGCGCAAAATGGCGCGGATACGCGCGACGATCTCACGCGGATTGCATGGCTTCGCGACGTAGTCGTCGGCACCGAGCTCGAGTCCGACGATGCGGTCGACCTCCTCGCCCCTGGCCGTGAGCATGAGCACGGGTACAGCGGACGACGAGCGCAGCTCGCGCAATACGTCGAGCCCGTTCATTACCGGCATCATCACATCGAGTATCGCGAGATCAACCGGCGCTTCGCGCAACTTCGCGATGGCGGCGGCGCCGTCATGCGCGACCGCGACGTCGAATTGTTCCCCGACGAGATAATCCGCGAGCAGGGCGCAAAATTCGACGTCGTCATCTAAGAGCAGTAACTTGGTCATGGGCTGGAGAAATTCCCTCGTTCGGTCTGAATCAGCGCTGCCAGTTTCGCACAAGGACCCTGCGGCGCCGCGGGGATTACACAGATTTACATAATATAAACCGCTATTTACGTGCGCGTAACGCACGATTTCGATTATCTTCGCTACCGTGCATCACATCACGATGTGATTGAAAAACAAACCAGGAACAAGACTATGAAAAACCTTAGCCCACGTTGGTTACTGCCGCTCGTGTTGGTCACCGTTGTCGGCGGCGGCTTCGGCATCGCGGCGAACGCGCAGGCGGCCCCCCCCGGCCTCAGACACACGTCGCGCGACTTTAGTCCGCACCATATCTTCAAACTCCTGCACCGGCTCGACGTCAACCGCGAACAGAGCACGCAGATTGGCGCGGTGATGGATGCACACCGGCCGCTCATGCGCGAGTTCATGTTCGACATGAAGGACGGCAAGCAGGCGTTGCAGGCAATTCTCACGAGCGATAACTACGATCCGCAGCAGATCGAGGATCTCGCGGCCAAACAGGCGGCAATCGCCGAGAAGATGTTCCGCGCGACGGCAAAATCGTTTGCCGACATCAGCGCGATACTCACCGCCGAGCAACGCAAGGAACTCGCCGCGATGATGGCGAAGCACGAAAATCGCCGACGCCGCGGACCGCCCGGCGGGCCGGGCGGTGATCGCGAACCGATGTAGCCCGCACTCGCTGAATGCCACCGCCCGTACCCGGCTGCGGGTCGGTGGCGCGATTCAATCGACGGCGCGGACCGCGTCGCGGATTATTTCCACGATTTGCGTGATCTGCCGTTCCGAGATCGTCAGCGGTGGCCCGATCGCAATGACATCCCCCGCATACCGCACCATCACCCCGTTATCGTAACAACGGTGAAACACGTCCATCGCGCGCAGGCTCGGCGCACCGGGGCGTGGTTCGAGTTCGAAGGCCGCGGCAAGCCCGCAATTTCTGATATCGACGATATGCCGCTCCCCGCGCAAGGCGTGCACCGCCCGCTCGAGCACGGGCTCGAGCGCGCGCGCACGTGCGAACAGGTCCTCCGATTCGTACACGTCGATTGCCGCGATGCCGGCCGCCGCCGCGATCGGATGCCCGGAATACGTGTAGCCGTGAAAAAATTCGACGAGGTGTTCCGGCCCCTGCATAAATGCATCGTAGATTTCCGCCGTTGCGAGTACGCCGCCGAGCGGGATCATGCCGCTCGTAACCCCTTTCGCGAACGTGATCAGATCGGGCATCACCCCGAAGCGATCCGGTGAGAATATCTCGCCGAGGCGTCCGAACCCGGTGATGACTTCGTCGAATATGAGCACGATGCCGTGGGCGGTGCACAATTCCCGTACACGTTCGAGATAACCGAGCGGCGGTACGATTACCCCGGCGGAGCCCTGCATCGGTTCGATGATCACCGCCGCGATCGTCGATGCGTCGTGCAGCGCGATGAGACGCGCGAGATCGTCCGCGAGATGCGCACCCCAGCCGGGCTGCCCGCGACTGAACGCCATATGTTCGAGGTCGTGGGTGTGCCGCAGGTGGTCCACTCCCGGCAGCATCGCGCTCGCGAACGCCTTGCGGTTCGGCACCATACCGCCGACGGACATGCCGCCGAAGCCCACCCCGTGGTAGCCCTTCTCGCGACCAATCAGCCGGAAACGGGAACCGTCGCCACGGGCCTTGTGATACGCAAGCGCAATCTTCAGCGCCGTGTCACAGGCCTCCGAGCCGGAGTTCGTAAAGAACGCGTGGCGAAACGGTGCGGGCGCGGCGGCACAGAGTTTTTCCGCGAGTTCAAACGCCTTCGGATGATGCGCCTGGAATGCAACCGCGTAATCGAGCACATCGAGCTGCGCCTTCACCGCCTCGATAATCTTCGGGTGTCGATGACCGGCATTGCAGCACCACAGTCCCGACAGTGCATCGATGATTTCGCGGCCGTCCTCGCTCGTATAGTGGACACCCTCGGCGGCCACGACGAGGCGCGGGTGCTGCTTGAAATAACGGTTGTGTGTGAACGGCATCCACAACGGATCGAGATCCGGGCGGATGAAATCAGGTCGTGGCGCGTTCGCGGTTTCGCTCATGTTCGGATCTCCGGCGGCGCGCCGGGCACAGCGACGCGTACGCCTATCTCACCACACCGCGAGCCGCCGATACAGTGGGCATGCGGCGCAACGCACGGATGAAATCACGCGCCCCCGAAGTTCGCCGTAACGTCCGCTGCCCGCAAATCGGGGACGAGGCGCTGCCGAGGGGGTAAGCCGGGTCCCGGCCCGCAGCCCGATTGCCGCGGGGGCGGGGGCGTATTCAGCAGCGCACCCGGCGATTGTCCGGATCGTACAACGGCGTGAGCGACGCGCACGCGGGCCAGCGGGTACCGGCAACTTCGACTTCGAACTGCCCCGCGGCGAGCCACGCGTCGTCGATACCCTCGGGGTCGGCGACGTAGCCGAGTCCGACCGCGCCACCAAGCGTGTAACCGTACATACCGGACGTGATATAGCCAACGAGCGCGCCGTCCCGGAACACCGGTTCGTTGTGGTACAGCAGCGGCGTCGGATCGAGCAGCCGGAATTGCACGAGCGCGCGCCGGCGTCCGCCCTCGACCTGGCGCAGCAGCGCATCACGACCGATGAACCCGCCCGCTTTGTCCGGTCGCACGACGAACATGAGACCGGCATCGAATGGCGTGTCCTCGTCACCGATATCATGACCCCAGTGACGGTACGCTTTCTCCATGCGCAGCGAGTTGAGTGCGTGGTAACCCGCGTGCCGGATCCCCTGCGCCGCGAGGATCTCGTAGATCCCGAGCGCGAATTCCGTCGCGATCGTCAACTCGAAGCCGAGCTCGCCGACATACGTGATCCGCGATGCTCGCACGCGGGTATAGCCGAGTTCGATGTCGCGGCTCGTCGCGAACGGAAACGCCGCGTGCGACAGATCGTCCGGCGTGAGAGCCTGCAAAACTTCGCGCGAGCGTGGTCCCATGACGGACAGTACGGCGCAGGCGGACGTTTCATTCACGAGATGGACGCGTGCATCGCGATCGAGGTGCCGGGTCAGGTAGTCGAAGTCACGGACTTCCGTTTCACCGGACGTGATGATGCGGAAATCGTCTTCGGCGAGCCGTGTCACCGTCAGATCGGCCTCGATCCCGGCCCTTTCGTTCAACCACTGCGTATAGACGATCCGGCCGGGCGCAACGTCGATATCGTTCGCGCAGATCCGGTTCAGCTGTCGTATCGCATCGGCGCCGCTGAGGCGGAACTGCGCGAACGACGTCTGATCGAACATCGCCACGTCCTCACGTACCGCACGATGCTCGGCGCCGGCGTGTTCAAACCAGTTCGCGCGCCCGTAGCTGTATGTGTCGCGCGGTTCGACGCCTGCGGGCGCAAACCAGTTCGGTCGTTCCCAGCCAAACGCCGCACCGTGTACGGCGCCGGCCGCGACGAGACGATCGTGGAACGGCGATCGACGCACGCCGCGCGCGGTTTCGAATTGCCGGTACGGCCAGTGCATCGCGTACAGCAGGCCGAGACTTTCGCTGACCCGCTCGCGCAGGTAACGCCGGTTCGTCTGAAACGGCAGGTTGCGGCGAATGTCCACTTCCCACAGATCCATCGGCGCATGCCCGTCGCGGATCCAGGCCGCGAGCACGCGGCCGATGCCGCCGGCCGACTGGATGCCGATCGAATTCAGGCCGGCGGCGACAAAACAACCATCGAGTTCCGGGGCGGGGCCGAGGTGATAACGCACGTCCGGCGTAAAGCTTTCCGGGCCACAGAAAAACGTCTGGATCCCGACGTCGCGCAGTACCGGCATCCGCCGCATGGCCGCCTCGAGTATCGGTTCGAAATGCTCGATGTCGTCGGGCAACTGGTCGAAACAAAACGCTTCCGGGATACCATCCATGCCCCACGGTTTCGCCGTCGGTTCGAACGCGCCGAGCAGGATCTTGCCGGCGTCTTCCTTGTAATACGCACACCCGTCGTAATCGCGCAGTACCGGCAGATCGCGCGGCAGATCCGCGATCGGCTCGGTCACGATGTAGAAGTGTTCGCAGGCGTGCAGCGGCACGTGCACCCCGATCCCCGCCGCGAGTTCGCGCGTCCACATACCGCCGCACAGCACGACGATATCGGCGGCAATATCACCGGCGTCCGTACTGACCCCGGTAATCCGCCGTCCGTCACGGTGCACCGCCGTGACTTTCGTGTGCTCGAAAATCCGTGCGCCGAGCTTGCGCGCACCGCGCGCGAGCGCCTGCGTCACATCGACGGGGTTAATCTGTCCGTCCGACGGAATCGCGATCCCGCCGCGTACGTCATCGACGGTGATCAGCGGATAGCGTTCGGCAACGGCGTCCCGGTCGAGCACGGTGACGGGCAGATCGAAGACTTTGGCCATCGAGGCCATGCGCTTCAGTTCCTCGAAACGTCCGCTCGTCGTCGCGATAGAGATCGAACCGTGCTGGCGGAACCCCGTCGCCTGTCCGGTTTCCGCTTCGAGGCCCGCGTACAACTCGGCGGTGTACTTCGCGAGCTTCGTCATGTTTTGCGAACCGCGTAATTGACCGACGAGGCCGGCGGCGTGCCACGTTGTTCCCGACGTGAGTTGCCGGCGTTCGAGCAACACGGTGTCCGTGATGCCGGCGTGCGCGAGGTGATAGGCCACGGAACAGCCGACCACGCCGCCGCCGATGACCACGACCGTCGCGCGCTGCGGTAATCCGCTGCCACTCATCAGAACGTTGTCCCGTCAGGGCGCGGGACCGGCGGTCACATAAACCGTGGCCGGTACTTCGTCCATGATCAACACGAGCGGTTGATGCCGCAGCGGGGCATCGTCGTTTGCGCTATCCGTGCTCGCGACCCACAGGGCATCACCGAGTATCGCGACGGTGAACGTCGCTTGCGTGCGGTAGACGCCGCGCACGAGATAGGGCCGGCTCACGTCCGGCAGGGTGATCGGGTAACCGGCGAAATAGCTCACCTCGCCCGGGCTGATCTGGCTGATCGGTTCCGTGGCCAGGAACTGCTCGGCCTCGCTCAGGTGTTCCGGGGCGACGAGTGCATGCACGCTGGCGGGAAGCTGTTCCGCTGCGCCATGCGCCGGTGGTGGTGGATTCAGCCACGGGTCGGCCGGGTCAGGGTCCGCCGGGGCGGCGGATTCGCCGCAACCGGCAATCAATCCCGCGGCGAGGATTGTCGCCAGGCATCCGGCACGCAAATTCCGGCCTCTCATTTGATGATCGATCCGCTGGCTGGGTTTACCGCCATGGTGCAGTGCTTCGGTGGCCAACGCAACGCGCAGCGCAACCCGCGCTAGGCCAGACCCTGCGTCATCAGGTGATAGCGCTCGCGCGCAACAAAGCCACAGGAGCGGTACAAGCGCGCGGCCGCCGCGTTCGTCCGGGCCACTTCGAGATGCAGCGCCTTGACCGAGCAACGCCTGGCCTCGTCGGCGATGCGTTCGAGAACCTGGCGTCCGATCCCGCGTCCGCGGTGGTGCTCGGTGATGAAAAACTCGTCGACAAAGCCGTCACGACCGGCGAATTCGATCGTGTAGCCAAAGCACAGCGCAACATAACCGACCGTTTCACCGCTCACCTCGATCAGCCAGATCCGGCCGAGCGCCGCATTCTCGAGCAACTGCTGCAGCGCGAGACGTCGTGACCCCGGGGTGCTCGTGATGTGTTCGAACTCGTGGTAGGCACGTACGAACGGTTCGAGTCTGTGGCAATCGGCCGGCTGCGCGAGCACGAGCTTCACCGCGTCCGCCGCGACCCGCTCCGCGTCGCTCACGGCGCGAACTGATCCATCGTGACATGCCCCGGTGCCGCCGCAATCCGGTCCAGCCACGCGCGTATGCGGGGAAATTTTTCGAGCGAGAAGCCGCCCTCGTGCGCAACGTGGGTATACGCGTACAGCGACAGATCTGCGATCGTCGGCGTCGTCCCAACGAAATAGTCGCCGTTCGCGAGGTGTTGCTCCATGACCGCGAGCGCCGCGTAGCCACCGTCACGCTTGGCTTCGAGTTCAGCCTGCCGTGACGACGGGGAACCGAGATACCGCACGATATAACGCGACGTCGCGATACAGGGTTCGTGGCTGTACTGTTCGAAAAACTGCCACTGCAATACCTGGGCGTGCAGGTAGCGATCCGTCGGCAACAGCGCCGATCCGTGCGCGAGGTAGTGCAGGATCGCATTCGATTCGCACAACACGCGGCCGGTATCCACGAGTACCGGAATGCGGCCGTTCGGATTCAGCGCAAGGAATTCCGGCGATCGTGACTCGCCTTGCAGAATATCCACGTGCTTCCAGTCGTGCGCGAGCCCGAGCCGGCACAACAGCAACTTCACTTTGTAGCAATTGCCGGAATAGATATCTCCGTAAACCGTCAGGGACATGGCCGGAGACGCGCCGCTATACGAGCGGCGCGACTTTCTCCATGAATTCGCGCGCCGTATCGCGGGCGAAATCCAGCCCCGGGAGCAGGCTGATTTCCTTCAGACCAGCGGCTTCCGCGGCGCGGATCTGGCCGGCGATCTCCTCCGGCGTACCGGCGAGTCCGGCCCCGGTAATCATCTCCGGGGTGATGAAGCGACGCTCTTCGGGCGGGCAGAAACTGCAGTGACCGGCGTGCAGACGCTGGTGCAGTTTATCCGCCGGAATATCGAGGTTGTCGACATAGTCCGAATACTCTTCCCAGATCCCCTTCATGTAATCCGGCACCACCGCGTCATCGCCCTTGTAACGCCAGATTTCGTATACAAAGTGCAACGCGCCAATCGCCCACGACGACGCGTCCTCGATTACCCGATCGTCCGTCAGTGATTCGCCGGGCCGCAGGATCACGGCGTTTGTCAACGAGACGGAGTGGAAGTCCTGCGGCAGCGTACGCCCGGCCTTTTCCGCGCCTTCGTTGACGTAGCCCATGTGGTAGGCGAGCACATCCGGTTTGTCGTTGAACGCGGCGATCAAACCGTCGGCCATTTTTCCGGCCGTGCGCAGCGCAAGCGGACCATTCGCGGCGACATAAATCGGGATCCTGTCGTCGACGTTGCGAAACCCGGGTCCATGATCGCCCCACTCGATCGCGGCCGTCTTATCGTTGTAGGTATAGTCCACTTCCTCGCCGTCGAGCAGTGCCCGCATGACGCGCAGATATTCGCGGAAATCGCGGATCCCCATCGGGTCCTGACCCATGATGCGCATGGCCGTGTGCCCGGTGCCGACACCCCAGAACACGCGCCCGGGTGCGAGCGCGTTGATCGAGGCGATCGCGGCCGCACTCGTCGGTGCGATCCGCGTGCCGGGAATAGCGACCCCGGTGCCGAGCCTGATTTTCGAAGTATTTGCCGCCGCCAGCGCGAGCGTCGCGTAACAGTCCGACCAAATCATCTGTGAATCCGGCACCCAGGCGGCGTCATAGCCGAGTGCTTCGAGTTCCTGGATAAATTTCCAGTCGGTGATTCGCGTCGAGACGTGCAGGCTGTATTTCATCGTGTGTTCCCCGGATTGATCGTCGTATTTTTTTCCGCAGCATAACGGCGCCATCGGGCAAAATCCATCGTGCCCGGCGCACCGCCGTGACGACAGCCGGAGCCCCGATCTGATAGTTTAGTCAGGCCATGATGATTGTATTCCGCAGTTTCGCGCTCGCCCTCGTCTTGTCGACCCCGTCGGTCGCGGCCGGCGACACCCCCGCTGATGCCGCCGTCGAGGCGCTGGCGGGAGAATCCGTCTCGCGGCTCGAATGGGGACTCGACCGGCTGCGACGCGCGCTGCTTGAAATTTTCGCCATTGATCCGCTGACGCTCGAACCGAGCGTCCCGCCTTACTTCATCAATGCGAATGTCGCCGCGGACGAGCGCCGGATCCTGATTGAAATCGGCCGCACGCTGCCGTCCGTCGGTAACGCGCAAGCGCGCGAACTGTGTGCGGAATACATCACGCGGGTGCGAGGATTCCTCAGTGTCGACAAAACCGGGATTCCGGCCGTGAACGGGGTCAGCGATCTCGCGGGGGAGTTTTTCCACCCGCAGTTCCGGGCGGCGCCGCCGGATCCGGACTTCGCCCGCGCGCTCGACGACGCCGTGCGCTTGCGCGCCCTGGTCGCCGCGCCGATGAGCGGCGTCTATGCGGTGTGCACGGCGAAACTGACGGATTCGCCGATCCACCACATCGAATGAAGCGCTAGTCCGGGGCCTTGCCGCGCGTATCGATTTCGACCGCGTGTTCGGGGTTGAACAGCGCGGAATCCTCGCCGATCACGCGCTTGAGCACTTTCGCGCCCTGAATTGCGTGGCCCGGAATGATGCGTACCGCGAGGCCGGCGGACTGCGCATCGGCGACGACCCCGCGTATCGTCTGCACCCCGGTGAAATCGAGCCGGCCAATTTTTCTCAGGTCGATCGTCAAACGGGTGGCGTCAGGATGTTGGGCGAGTTCGCGGATCAGCGCGTCATCGAACACCGTCACCGAGCCGAAGAAAATAACGCCCACGGGTTCGAGCGTCAGTTCGCCATCGCGGTACAGCGTGTTCAGATGCACGTTGCGCTCGCGCCACAGGTGCACCCCGACCCCGAACCCGATCCCGATCATGACCGCCAGATCGATACGCGGGGACATGATCAGGGTCAGCGCAAACGTCGTCCAGCCGACGATGGCCTGCGGCGGCGAGATCGTCAGCAGGCGGAACAGCGGACCGAAATTCAACAGCTTGACGACCGCATGAATCACGATCGCGGCGAGGATACACAGCGGTAACGGGCTGAATTCGGCCGCGAACGGCAGCACCGCGAGTACGAACAGGCCCGTGACGAGGCCGCTCCAGCGCGAATTTGCGCCGGCGCCGCGATTGATCAGCGTGCGCGAGAAAGAGCCCCCGACCGGGAATGCGCTGACGCAGCCGGCTGCGATGTTCGCCGCGCCCTGCGCGATCAGTTCGCGGTCCGGGCTCCAGCGCGTGCGCGTCTGCGTCGCCATCGTCCGCGCGATCGCGGCGGGTTCGGCGAAGCCGACGAGTGCAATGACGAGCCCGGGGAAAATCAGATGCGGGACGTCACTCCATGGCAAGGCAAACGACAGGTGCGGAATCGCCGCCGGTACCTCACCGATCACGGGGCCGCTGTAGTGCGTCCCGACGCTGTAGAAAATACCGGCCACGACGGCGATCAGCACGCCGGGAAACAGTACGTGCAGGCGGCGACCGAGCACGATCAGCGCCAGCGTCGCGCTGCCGATCAGGAACGCTTCGAGCGACCACGACTGCGGATGCGACAGGGTCCATACGGTCGCCGGCACGATCCCGGAAACGGGCACCTCGGCACCGAGAAATTTCGGCAGTTGTGAGCCGATGATCAGCAGCCCGGCGGCGCGGGTAAAGCCCATCGTAATCGGCTGCGACATCAGATCGGCGACAAACCCGGCGCGCAACAGGCCAAAGACCACGCGCACCACCCCGACGATGATCGCGAGCAGTGCCGCGAGCACCGTGTATTGCTCACTCAGCGGCACGGCGACGACGCTGAGCGCGCCGAAAGTCAGCACGCTCGTCATCGCTACCGGCCCGGATTGCAGAAACGGCGAGGAGGCGAACAGCGCCGCCGCGACGGGTGCGACGGCCGCGGCATACAAGCCGTGTACCGGTGACAGGCCGGCGAGCGCGGCGTAGGCCATCGCTTGCGGTACGAGCACGAGGCCGACGCTGATGCCGGCAATGACATCAGCCCACTGGAAACGACCAACGGGTACGGATGGTGCTGCGTTCACAGGCGTCGGCAGAGCGATTTCGCAGGTGCAATCGACCCGGCTGCATGGCCGGGAAACGAGGAGTTGTGAACGGGTAGCGACATCGGACACAGCATAACGCCATCAACCGGGGTATGCATTTGATACGACGCAATTTCCCGTCGGTCCGTAACCGGCGCCACGCTGATGCGGACGATATAATCCGGCCTCGGGAATCATCAGGGGACCCTCCGATGCATGCAGAATTCTGCCGGCGCCTGCGCCGACGCGATCCGATGATCGGTACGATCGTCAGCCTCGACTCGATCGCGGTTGTCGAAATCATCGCCGCGTCCGGTTTTGACTGGCTGTTCATCGAGGCCGAACATGCACCCAACGGCCTGGCAGCCCTTGAACGCATGCTCGTCGCGGCTCGCGATACGCCCTGTCTCGTGCGCCTGCCAAACCATGAGCCGACCTGGATCAAGCGTGCGCTAGACCTCGGCGCCGCCGGCATTATCGTGCCGCAGGTCAACTCCGTCGGCGAGGCGCACGCGATCGCGCAAGCGGCACGCTTCACGCCCGCGGGAGAACGCGGCCTCGGCGTGTGTCGCGCGAATGGCTACGGATACGCCAGCGCAGAGTACGTCGCCAACGCGAACGCGGCGACGGCAGTGCTGGTCCAGGCCGAGCACATCGACGCGGTGGAGAACGCGAGTTCGATCGCGAGCGTCGACGGCATCGATGGCGTGTTCATCGGGCCCTACGACTTGTCCGCGAGCATGGGGGTGCCGGGCGAGATCACCCACCCGGAAGTCGGCGCCGCAATCGACACCGTGCACGCGGCGTTTACCGCCGTTGGCAAACCGGTCGGTTATTTCGGCACCGACCCGGCGGACGTCAAAACGCGTATCGCCAGCGGCTTCAGCCTCGTCGCTTGCGACGTCGACGTGTTGTTGTTGCGGGCTGCGGCCACCGCCCTCGCGGCGGATCTGCGCGCGGCGGAGCCGCCGCCCCCGGTATGACCCGGGGCGCCCGTGCCCGGCCCGGGCGGTTCGCGGCGACGACCGCCCGGTGGCATTATGGGAATTCGCTGACAGGAGAGCGGAGCATGAATCAGGCAGCAACGACGACGACCGCGCCGGATTTCAACGAGCTGATACAGCGCGTCGACGATCTGCGCGAACTGATCGAAGCCGAGGCCGACGAAGCCGAACGTCTGCGGCACATGAGTAATACGACTTATCGTGCACTCCATGACGCCGGCCTGTTTCACATGATGACCCCGCGCGCGCTCGGCGGCTCCGAATTACCGTGGTCCGAGGGCCTCGCCGTGGCCGAGCGGGTCGCGCGGATTGACGGCTCCACCGGCTGGTGCCTCATGGTCGCCGGGGTCCAGCACGGCAGCTGCGGTTCACTGATCAGCGACGCCGGACGCGATGAGGTATTCAGCGCGGGCACGGCGACGAACGTTGCCGGCCAGGGGATCCCGCGTGGCCTCGCGCGCAAGGTCACCGGCGGGTACATGGTCAGGGGCGACTGGAGTTACGGCAGCGGGATCTTTCATGCCAGCTGGATCCACAGCGGTTGCGTCCTCATGGCGGACGGCAAACCGGTCACGGACGAGCACGGCGCACCCGTCGTATTGATTACCTATGTCCCGCGTGAGGCGATCATCATGAAGGACAACTGGGACGTTATCGGATTACGCGGTACCGGCAGTTTCGATTATTCGATCGATGAAGAAATCTTCGTTCCCGATGCGCTGACCTACGTGTACAGCAAAAATACGGTCGAGCGCGGGGGGTTCCAGTATTCGCTCGGCATCGTCGGGTTCACGGCCTGGGGTCACACGTCGTTCGCGCTCGGCGTGACCCGCCACGCACTCGACGAAGTCGCCGCGATCGCCAAGGGCAAAGCCGGTCCGTTTGGCGTGCTCGCCGATTCCGCGAGTTTCCAGGAAAAATACGCGCGCGCCGAAGCCAGGCTGCGCGCAGCACGGGCGTTCGTATTCGAAACCTGGAACGATCTCGACGACGCCCTGTTGAACGAGGAGCCGGCCACGAATGAACAACTCGCGCTGATCAAACTCGGATTCCGCTACGCGCACGAGGTGATGTCGGAGGTGTGCACGTTCGCCTACAATTTCGGCGGGGGGATCGCCTTGCGCAAGAGCGCGTTGCAGCGATGTTATCGCGATGCGCATGCGGGTTTGCAGCATATCCTGCTCTCTGATCAAATCATGCAGGACTGCGGCAAGGTACTGATGGGACATGTTCCCGAAGGCGCGCGCATGCAACTGCTCGGCCTGCACTGATCACCACGCACTTTTTTTTGATAACCGGAACACACACATGAGCTCAGAACAATACGCGGACATCTCCGGCAATGCCGGGGAACTGCGCGATCTGTTGATCGCATTTATGGATGAACATATTTATCCGAACGAACAAAACTACCACGCTGAACTGGGCCGGATGGAGAACCGCTTCGCGACCGTCGGGCTGATGGAAGAGCTGAAAGAGAAAGCGCGCGCAGCCGGCCTGTGGAACCTGTTTGTTCCGGCCGCGCACGGCGGCCTGAGCAATGCGGACTACGCACCGCTCGCGGAAATCATGGGCCGGGTGTTGTGGAGTCCGGAAGTTTTCAACTGCAATGCCCCGGATACCGGCAACATGGAAGTCTTCATGAAATACGGTACCGACGCGCAGAAAGAGCAATGGCTGAAACCACTGCTCGCCGGCGAGATTCGCTCCGCCTATGCGATGACCGAGCCCGATGTTGCCTCGAGCGACGCGACGAATGTGCAAACGTCGATCCTGAAAGACGGCGATGATTTCGTAATCAACGGGCGCAAGTGGTTCATCACGAATGCGATGTACGAGCGCACGAAGATCTTCATCGTCATGGGCAAGTCGGACCCGGACAACCCGAATCGCCACGTCCAGCAGAGCCAGATCCTCGTACCGCGCGGAACCCCGGGGCTCGAATTCATCCGCCCGCTGACGACGCTCGGTTACGACGACGCGCCGCAGGGTCACGCGGAAATCGTGTTCAACAACGTGCGCGTGCCGGCGGAAAACATCCTGCTCGGCGAAGGCCGCGGATTCGAGATCGCACAGGGGCGCCTCGGGCCCGGCCGCATCCACCATTGCATGCGGCTGATCGGCTGCGCCCAGCGCGCGCTCGAGTATGCGTGCCGTCGTGCGGTCTCGCGCTCGACGTTCGGCAAGACGCTCGCGGAACATCAGTCGATCCGCGAGGACATCGCGAAATCATTCCTCGAAATCGAGCAGGCGCGACTGTTGACCCTGAAAACGGCGCGAAAAATGGACGAAGTCGGCGCAAAGGATGCCCGAGATCTGATCGCGGCATCAAAAATCGCCGTGCCGAACATGGCGCAAACCGTCATCGACCGCTGCATGCAGATCCACGGTGCCGGTGGTCTCACGGGCGATTACTTCATGGCCGAAGCGTTCAACTATGCGCGCTGGTGCCGGCAGGCTGACGGTCCGTGCCAGGTGCATATGATGGCGCTCGGCAAACAGATCATTCGCGAGTACGCGGACGTCTGAATCCGCCCTGCTGCTGCATGACGGCGCCCGCTGCGCGTTCGCCGAATCGGCGCATGAATCCGCGCTACGTATCCGGATGGAACGCAGCGCGTCCGTTCACCCCGGCAGCAATCCTGCCCGCACCGGCCCTGCCGGTTGCGGGCGAGTCGGGCGCATCCGGTTTAGAATCCCGCCACGATAACGAGAAATCAACCGCAACCCGGAGACACCAGCATGGACATGTCCGCTCTCGAACAACGGATCACGCGCCTCGAAGACATCGAGGCGATCAAACAGCTGAAAGCGCGTTACTGTGAAATTTGCGACGACCTGCACAACCCCGACCGCATCGCCTCGGTGTTTGCCGAGGACGCGATCTGGGAAAGCGAAGCGTTCGGCAAGGCGGTCGGGCATGATGAAATTCGTGCTTTGTTCCAGAAATTTCGTGACATGTTCACGTTTTCCCAGCACAACATCATGAACCCGATCATCGAGGTGAACGGCGATCGTGCGACCGCCATGTGGTACATCATGGGTCCGTGGACCCTCGCCGAAGGCGACAAGGAAACCTGGATGGCACTGCGCTACGACGACGATTACGTGAAAATCGACGGCGAATGGAAATACCAGCACCTGCGCGTCGTGTTGCGGATGACTGCGGACCGCTAGTGCTCCCGCGCCGCGTGAACGCATTTCACGCGGCGCCCTTCCTGCGCGCCGACACCCGTCGGCAAGCGGGCTTACCCGAGCGCGGCTTTCAAGGCGTCCGGATCCGCTAGCGTCTCGCCGGTGCCGGCCAGCGTCGCGCCCGTCACCCCGTCCGCGGGAAACCGGCTGGAGTCAGCCGGCACGACGTAACAGCGGCCCCGCTGGCCGCCCCCCGCCTCCGCGGTTTCCCGCCAGCTCGCCGCTGAGGCCGCGTCCACACCGCGCACGATGACGCGCGGCGCCGGTCGCAGCGTGTCCATGAGCGCACGCATCAGGGTCGCATGCGCGGATGGCCAACTCTCCGCTTCCGCGACCCCGGTGCGCAAGGTGCGCTCAGCGCTTTCGAGGAAACGCGCTTCACCCGTGAGTATGCCGAGCTCGGCGAGTCCGAGCGCGGCGTTACCGTTGCCGGCCGGCAGGGTATCGTCGCCGAACAAACGCAGACGCTGGATCAGCGGCACCTGGTCATGCGCGCCGAGAAAAAATCCACCGCCGGCTTCGTCGGCGAAATTCGCCAGCATCGCGTCGGCCAGCGCGATCGCGAATTCGAGATCGACATCACGCCAGCGCACCGCGAGGACGTGGAGCAGCGCGTCGAGCAAGGCCGCGTAGTCGTCGACGGTACCGGCCTGTCGCCCGCTGCCATCATGTGTGGTCGCGAACAGGCGCCCATCGACGAAATGTTTGTCGCGCAGATAATCGACCGCCCGGCTCGCCGCATCGACGTAATCCACCTGTCCGAGATGGCGCGCGGCATCGGCCAGACCGCGGATTGCGAGTGCATTCCACGTCACCACGACCTGCTCGTCACGCGAGGCGTTCATACGGCCGCGACGGGCCTCGAACAGGGTGGCGCGCGCCGCGGCGAATGCCGCCGCGCTGTCTTCTATCTGCCACGATTCCGGATCCGGTGCCGCGAGACGCAGGTGCCAGTGCAGACCAAAATTCGCCCGCCGGTCGAGCCCGTAGGCGGCCGCGAACGCCTCGTAGTCGTCACCGAGTGCCGCCGCGACGTCGTCGCGCAACCACAGATAGAAACGTCCTTCGTCGCCATCGACATCGGCCGGCTGGCTGGCCGCGAAACCGCCGTGTTCGAGTTGCAGTTCACGGATCATCCAGTCCGCGGTATCGGTGGCGACGTTGCGAAACCAGTCCGCGCCGTTGTGAGCCGCGCGGCGGGCATAAACCGACAACAGCGCGCCGTTGTCCGAGAGCAATTTTTCAAAATCGGGGATGTCCCATTGAGGGTCGATGGAACGGCCGAAGAACCCGCCCCCGAGATGGTCGTACATGCCCCCGCGCGACATCGTGAGCAGCGTGAAATCAAGCATGTGCGCGAGCCGCTCGGACTTTAGCGGTTCGGCGAGGTATTCCATCGCATCGAGCATCAGTTCGAGACCCGCGGGATGCGGCAGTTTCGGCTCTTCGACGAAACCGCCGTACTGCGGATCAAAACTGCTGTCGATCTGACCACAGGCGCGATCGATCAGCGTGGGGTCGAAATCGCCGTCGACGAAACCGGGAGCCGCCGGTGCGAGTGCTTCGCGCATTTTCGCCTTGAAGTCCTGCATCTTGTCGTTCGGCTTGCCGAACGATTTTGCGATGCCGCTGATGACGTCGCGAAAGCTCGGTTGATCGCGCGTTTGCTGCGGCGGGAAATACGTGCCGCCGAACAGCGGCAGTTGGTCCTCGGGGTCGAGGAACATCGTCAGCGGCCAGCCGCCCGGCTGGCGATTCAGTAATTGCTGGGCGTTCTGATAGATGCGGTCGATGTCCGGCCGTTCTTCGCGGTCGACGAGAATGTTCAGGTAATGCTCGTTCATGAAGTCTGCAACTTTCCTGCTCGCGAACGACTCGCGCGCCATCTTGCGGCAGCGCATGTTTGCCGAGTAGCCGATCGACAACAGAATCGGCTTGCCCTCGCGCTGGGCGAGCGCGAGCGCTTCCGGACCCCACGGATGCCAGTCGACCGGGTCGTCCGCATGTTCGCGAAGATAGGGGCTGGATTCGTGCTGCAGTCGATTCATGGTGTATTTCCCGGTAAACAGCGCGCCACCCTAGCATACGGACGCGGACCGCGCAGGCGTTTCGAGCGCGCGCGGCGGGCAGTTCGGGAGGCAAAATTTTTCGTATACCATGGCGGCGAAATAGCGCCGGAACGAACGATGCGAACACTCTCGAACCTGGACGCGAATGCGATCATCGCGACGAGCGCAGCGCTCGCAAAACGCGTAGAGGAACGTTTCCCGGGTTCGGGGCTGGCCGCGGTCGCGCGCGAACTGCACGTGGTCTCGCAAACCGTTCAACAACGGGCCGTGGACATAGCCAGACCCCGCATCGCGCTGCGTATCGTCGTGGCGAGCGTGATTTGTCTGCTCGTCGTGATCCTGATTGCGGGCCCGTTGTATGCGCAGATCCCGAATTCCTTCGCCCTGCCCGAACTCGTGCAGGTGTCGGAAGCGGCCCTCAATCTGATCGTGCTGATCGGCGGCGCCGTGTTCTTCCTCGCCACGGCCGAACGACGCTTGCAGCGACAGCGGGTCCTCGCGGCAATTCACGAGTTGCGTGCGCTTGCGCACATCATCGATATGCATCAGTTGTCGAAGGACCCGCAGCGGGTACTGCAGCCGAAGTTCGTGCTGACGCCATCGTCACCGAAAGCGAGCTTCGACGCGTTCGCGCTGTCGCGTTATCTCGATTACTGCGGCGAAATGTTTTCGCTGACCGGCAAGCTTGCCGCGCTGTACAGCATGCAACTCGACGACCCGGTGATTATTGCTGCCGTGAATGATATCGAGACGCTGACGACTGGCCTGTCGCGCAAGGTCTGGCAAAAAATCGTGCTGCTGCACTCCCGCGCGGTGCCTGCCGACGGGAGCTGATTCGGGCGCGGGATTTTATCCGGCCGCCGCGGTCGGGGAGTCGGCCTCCGGTTGCCACGGATCGGGACAAGCGCCCGGGCGCCCGTCCCGATCGGATACTCAGATTGGATCCCAGCTGAAAATATCGGCCGAGCGGTCGAGCGGCGTAAACGCGGTCTTCAGCGCCGGCTCCATGTGGTCGGCGATCGTGTTCGGGGTCCAGCCTTCACCGCGGTGCACGGAGCGGATCGGACGGTGCTGGTTGAACAGGAAGATTTCGTTCATCCGCACCCCGAAAATTTGTCCCGTCACGTCTTTCGCGGCATCGCTCGCCAGGAACACCGCCAGCGGTGCCTGGTGTTCCGGTTTCATCTGCTTGATTTTTTCGAGCCGCGCCTGCTGCTCCGGGGTGTCATCGGGGATCGTGCCGATCATGCGGCTCCAGGCGAACGGGGAAATGCAGTTGGAGCGCACACCGAAACGCTGCATGTCGAGCGCGATACCTTTCGACAAACCGACGATGCCGAGTTTCGCGGCCATATAGTTCGCCTGACCGAAGTTGCCGATTAGTCCCGACGTCGAGGTGAAATGAACGAACGCGCCGCTGTTCTGCTCACGAAAATACGTCGCCGCGGTACGGCTCATGTTGAACGCACCCTTCAGGTGTACCGCGATCACGGAATCCCAGTCGGGCTCGCTCATCTTGTGGAAGATCGTATCGCGCAGAATGCCTGCATTGTTCACGACGATATCGATCTTGCCAAAAGTATCGATCGCCTGGCGGATCATTGCCTCGGTGTCCTTGCGTTCGGCAACAGACCCCGTGTTGGCCGCCGCCTTGCCGCCAGCCGCGGTGATTTCATCGACCACTTCCTGCGCCGGACCGGCATCCGCTCCACTGCCGTCGACGCCGCCCCCGAGATCGTTGACGATCACGCTCGCGCCGTGTTCCGCCATCAGTAACGCAATCGCCCGACCGATACCGCGGCCCGCACCGGTGACAACCGCCACCTTGTCTTTCAGCATTTCTGGTCCAGCCACTCTTCTCCCCTCATCGTTATTGCCGTGGAAACCCGATAATTTAGCACTATGCGGGGGCAGTGTGCGCGCTTCCCATACCCGCAGGGCAGTGATATACGGAACACTCGTACGTCCCGAAGCTGCCCGGCGACACCGGGACGCCCGCACGCCTGGTGCCAATTCGGCACGAACCCGGAGCAAACCTATGCCAACCGATGCCCACCGTGTTCGCACGGATAATGATATCTACGAACCGTTCAAAATCGCCCAGGCGTACCGCGTCGGCGATCTGATTTTCGTCTCGGGACAGGCCGCTCTCGACGACCATGGGGTTGTCGTCGGACCGGGAGATTTTGCGGCGCAGGCACGGCAGAGTATTGAAAACCTCGCGCGCGTACTCGAAGCCGGCGGTTCCGGCCTCGACAAGCTCGTCAAGGTGACGATCTTCGTTACCGATATCAGCGAGTTTGAAACCGTCGTGAAACTGCGCGAGGAGTACTTCACCCCGCCCTACCCGGCCGACACGATTTGCGCAGTGAAATCGCTCGCGCTTCCCGGGTTGATGTTCGAGATCGAAGCCATCGCGCTCGCGGACGGTGAAGTGCTCGATACCGAGGACGACCGTCGCAACCGGCACTAGTCACCGGTGCGGCAAACGGCACCGCGCGATGCCGGTGCCGGTGCCGCGAGGTGTCGTTACGCCGGGATGCCCAGCAACTCGCGGTAGTTTTCCCAGAACCCGATGATGGCCGATTCCGTCACAAGATGCGGTGTGTTCGCGGCAGTTCCACCGCCCATCGCGATGTAGGAGGACCGATCCTGGTCGCGCACGACAGCACGCTGGACAATTTCGACCGCTTCGCCGTCTTCCATCGAAATGTATCCGGCCGGACCGATCAGGTTCGATTGCTTGATCCGGATCGCACGCAGGTCGTCATCATCGTCCGCGTAGCCGAAATGCGTCCACACGAGTTCGAACCGCGCGGGCCCGCGGGTGACGGTTTGGCGCACGGCGAGCGTGTTGCTGATCTGCTGGACGACGACGTTCGGAAAGATCGACATGATCACGAGCGTGATGCCGTCGTCGAATTCCGTGCGTCCGGCCAGCACCGAAGGATCGGCAAGCGCAAAGTCCGCATCGAAACTACGGCTGTCGCGGTAGGTCTGTTCGTCGAGCTTCGTGTCCGTCGTGCCGGCTTTCGTATACAGCATGCTGTGTTTGTGGGTGTCGTCGATCAGGCTCGCGCCCTGCTGTGAGGTGCTGTACAGGCCGAACGTCGTGTGAAACAGGTGCAGCAGGCTCGCGTGGTAGGGATCGCGCGTGTTCTCCGCGTACAGTTTCCAGTTGCCGTTCATCGCCTGGCGCTGATCACCGAGCACTTCGACGGGACGATTGAAAATTCGCTCGATACTGTCGACCACCATGGTCCCGAGATACTCGCGCAACGGCGCGACAGCAGCGGAGAAGCTCGCGAACACCATGCCGCCGACCGTGTCGATGCGCAGCTTGTCGAGGCCGAAATCAGCCATCTGAAACGATTCCGGCATACCGCCGTTGCCACGCACCCCTTTACGAAACGGCACCCCGCGGAGATTTCCCGCCAGATCGTAAGTCCACTGGTGGTAGACGCATTGCAGCGAGTCGGCATTCCCGCGCGGCTCGCGACACACGAGCGCGCCGCGGTGCGCGCAACGGTTTTGCAGGGCATGCAGCGTGCCATCCGCGTCGCGGGTAATGATTACCGGGGTATCGCCGATGAACGTCGCCTTGTAGTCGCCGGCATCGCTGAACTCAGCGGTGAGCCCGACGAAGCTCCACGTATCGCCGCGAAAAATCCGTTCCTGTTCCCGCGCGTAATAGTCGGGGCTCGTAAAAACCTCGTACGGCACCGCGCAACCGGTGTCCGGCTGCGGCCAGCGGGCGTGATCGAATACGTCGGTGACACGTGTATTCATCGGTTCATGCTCCAGGTCGGCAAAGACTCGTGCCGGGGATCATGCCGGATCGGGGTGGCGAATTCTCTAACCGGCATGTCGATTCAGATCGGGGTCGCCAGCAGGCTGTCGATAATGTTCGTATCGAATACGGCGCGTTTTGCCTTGAACCGGTAACCGCCGTCGGTTACGACGATCTCGTCGTGATAGATCCCTGCGTTGTAGATCTCGGTGAGCCCGGCCGTGCGCGTGCGATAGACGACATAATTGCTGCGTGCCCGAATGACACCGTCCGCAATTCCGTCGATGTGCGTTGTGCTGATGATATGGCGGTAGTTGTGCTTCTCGTAAATATTCGCGTGTCGCAGCGACACGACCCGGTCGATCAACATCGCTTTCGAATCGCAGAAAATCGCCGCGATCGGCATGTTCCGGTCGGCGTTCTCCCGCGAAATCAGCTGATAGACGCAATCGTCGATGAACAAGCCGGGCCAGCTTTCGAGATCGCCTTCATCGAGCGCGAGCGCATAACGCGCCAGCAGGCGTTCAATATGAAACTGGAGCTCCGGTCCCGGCGATAGCGCTTCACGGTCGGTCATTAACACGGGGCTCCGTTTAATCGTCGGGGTCGGCATTGACGGTCATCCCGACGGTTACGCCGGTGCCGCTACCGGCCTGTTCGTCGTCTCCTCCGGGCGGGCGGTGATTATGCGACGGATGTGATCGTATTGTTTCTCCGGCTCCCGATCCACGGCCTTGTGGTGATCGGGCGCGAATGCGCCCGATGAAATCACGACTGACGGGCTACGTCGAGGTGAATCCCGTGCGGTACGCATCACGGCCGCGCGGATTCGCAACGATCCCGCGCAACGCAACCGCACGTTCAACGCCGCGGCCGTCACGGTCCGGTAGCGTTCAGGCGCCGTAACTGTCGCGCAGGCGCAGCCACGCCATTGACCCATCGAGACCCGACTCGTCACGTCCCTTCGGCACGAGATCGAGCAGGTGGTACGCGCCGTTCAGCATATCGAGGCCGCGTGCGTAACAGGAATACGTGTGATACACGGCGGCGTCTTCGCCGCGCGCGAACACGCTCACTCCCGGCGAATGCTCACCGTAATGGAATCCTTCATCGTAGTTGTAGAACGTGTCATCGGCGGCGATCTCGTCCGGCGTGTAATGCACGAGGTAATCGTGGCTGAAATCGCAGTCGGCCGCTGAAACCCAGCGGAACGACCAGCCCATGCGCTGCCTGAACCGTTCGAGTTCAGCCCAGGGGGCGTCCGATACGGCGACGAACGACACGTCGCGCGCGTTCAGATGCACGACAGCCGGATTGAACTGGTCGGCCCAGAACGAACAGCTCTTGCAGCCGGCTTCCCAGCCGGGTCCAAACATGAAGTGCTGCACGATCAACTGGCTGCGACCGTCAAACAGATCGGCCAGGGTCGCGTGGCCGGTGTCGTCGGTAAACGTATAGTCGTTGTTGACGCGCTCCCACGGCAAGGCTCGTCGTTTCGCCGACAGCGCGTCACGCGCCCGCGTAAACGCTTTCTCTTCGGCCAGTAACGCAACGCGCGCCCGCAGCCATTCATCGTGATCGACTATTTCCGGCGCTTTCATGTCAGCCTGCTCCTGTAGGTTTGGGCCACGTTCGCGCGACAGTCGCAACTGCCGATCCGGGTCGTCCCGGTCACGAACAAGGCATACGCGACAAGCCTGAAGTTCCGTCGTATCGCGACCGGATCAAGCCGCGGCTTCCAGCGCGGCCGTATCGAGCCGGTACAGGCGTGCCGCGTTCCCGTGCACGATCAGGTTCTGCTCCTGTTCGCTCATATCGCCGAGATGTTCGGCGAGCAGTTGTTGCGAGTGTGGCCAGGTCGAATCCGAATGCGGATAGTCGTTCGCCCACATCATGCGTTCGATGTTCAGATGATCCCGGAACTGGAACGCGGTGTAGTCGTCCTGAAACGTGAAGTAGATATGCTCGCGAAAATATTCGCTCGGTGAGCGCTCGAGTTCACGCCCGCGCATCCAGTGACGATGACGCTCGTAGGCGTGGTCCATGCGGTACATGTAATGCGGAATCCAGCCGCCATCCGCTTCGGCGGAGACGATGTTGAGGCCCGGATGGCGCATGAAGATACCGTCGAATACGAACATGCTCATCAGTTCCTGGTTACCGCGTACGACCGACATGAACGAATTGATTTTCGAACCGCGAAACCGCTGTCGCAACCCTTCTCCCGAGGTGAGGATATGGAAGCTCGCGACGAGTTCGAGTTCCACGAGTGCGTCGAAAAACTCCGTATACATCTCGTGGGCGTAATCTTCCTGGCCCGGTAATCCGGGGAGCATCACGCCTTTGAACCCGGCTTGTTTGATCGCCTCGAGTTCCTCGATGCCTTCCTCGGGGCTGCGCAACGCACATTGCCCGAGGCCGATCAGGCGGTGCGGATGCGGCGCGCAGAATTCCGCGAGCCAGCGGTTATAGGCCTGCATGCAGGCGTATTTCAGATCGAGATCGGGAAGGTTGCAGACTTCCATGCCGACGGAGGGATAGATGATTTCCGCGGCGATGCCATCCGCGGCCTGATCGAGCAGCCGCGCATCCGGATCCCAGCCGCCGCGATGCAACTGCGCGAAATCCGCGCCCCAGATCGACAGTTCGTCCGGCGATTTACCCGCCGCGGCAATCAGCGACAACGGGATCGGCGTCTGACTGCCCTCGATGCGGTAAATGTCGCCGCGCTTCGGATCCCGTTCGAGCCGCGGCGCACGGTCGCGGAACCGGGCATCGATGTAGTCAACGAAACAATTCGGTGGTTCGCACACATGGCTGTCGGCGGAAATGATCGGTTTCAGCATGTGAGAATTTCTCCTGTTCACGGGCGGGCGCGGCCGTTACGCAGCAGTTTCCCCGGTAGCGCGCCTTGCGGATCGACGCAATCACGATTGTGTTGCCGCAGCAATTCGCCGTTCACGATAACCGCATCGATACCCGTGGCGCCGGCAACAAGGCGATCCGCGCCACCGGGTAAATCCCGCACGCGCGTGAGCGGTTCATCGCCGATGGTGTCCGGGTCGAAAATGACGACATCGGCCGCGAGTCCGGCTTCGAGCCGGCCACGATCCGTGATCCCGAACACGGCGGCCGGCCTCGCCGTGACCATGCGTACGGCCTCGCCGAGCGCGATGAGCTGCTTTTCGCGCACCCAGCGGCGGAACAAATACGTCGTGAGGCAGGCATCGCACAGCTGGCTCGCATGCGCGCCGGCATCGGACAGGCCGAGTACCGTGGCCTTGCTCAGCAGCAGCGCCGCCACCTCGTCTTCCTCATGATTCGCGACCGGCATGCGAAAGCGCGCCTGCAGGTCCGATTCAAGGCCAAGGTCGAACAGGCACTCGACCGGATTCACGCCCTGCTCGGTGGCAACATCGACGAGCTTGCGCTCGGCGAGTTCCGGCCGTCCCGGCACCTCGGCAATGATCGTCGCGCGAAAGCCGCTCCTGAACGCCTCCGGTACGCGGCCATCGAGCTTCTCCCATACCCGCGCACGAAAATCCGGATCGGCGTACAGCGCTTTCTTGCCCGCGGCATCGGCGGCGGAAACCGGCCGGAACAGACGCATCGATTCGAATACGAACGGCGCGGCAAGCTGATACTCGAAATTCAGCGGTCGTGGTGTCACCTGCGGAATCACCGCGAACCCGTTCGCGATGAGTTGCTCCGAAGCCTGCAGTTGTTCCGTCGCGGTGCCGTCGTTCAACGCGGCGCCCGCGAGCAATGCGGTCCAGGATACCGGGCAGCCGGAGACCTCGTTCAACTCCGCGAATTGCGGGTACGACAGATGCGGACCGACGGTCGCCTGGATCACCCCGCCACGCCCGGCCTCGCGCAGCGCGCCGGCGATCGTTTTGATTTCGTCGAACGATGCCGCGCGACTCGGTACGGGTTTACCGCCGTAGCCAACGTGTGTGACGGCTTTCGAGGTGGCGAAGCCGAGTGCACCGGCGCGCATCGCTTCGCCGACGAGTTCACGCATTTGCGCGACTTCCACCGCGCTCGCTTCGCGCTCCGTCGCCTCTTCGCCCATGACGTACGTCCGCAACGCCGTGTGTCCGATCATCGCGGCGACATTAATCGCGGTGCCACGCGATTCGATCGCATCGAGGTATTCCGGGAACGTCTCGAACGGCCACTCCTCACCGAGCCCCGCCTGCAGTGCGCTGACCGTCATGCCCTCGACGCTCTCGAGCGTGCGGATCATCATGTCGCGATGCTCGGGCCGGGTCGGTGCAAGGCTGAACCCGCAGTTGCCCATGACGACCGTCGTCACCCCGTGCCACGGCGAGATCGTGAGCATGCGGTCCCAGATCACCTGGGCGTCGTAGTGGGTGTGGATATCGATGAAGCCGGGCGCGGCGACGTGGCCGCCGGCATCGAGCGTGGTTGCGGCCGTGCCTGGCGCGACCCCGACGGCGGCGAGCTTGCCATCGATGATGCCGATGTCACCGCGGTAAGGCGTGCCGCCCGATCCGTCCGCGATAATCGCGTTGACGATCCTGAGGTCGTAGCGTCGTGTCATCCGTCGTCACCTCCGCTGCGGTCGCACGCATCGCTGGAGAAACCCCGAGACGAGACCGGAACCTTCGCCGCCATGCCTTGAAATGCACCGCCGCCCCGGTTTTCCCGACAGAAAAAGCGGAGTCAGACGAACCCTTTGTTCACGCAAGGTTCGTCCGACCTAACTCGCAAAACAGTGTACCTCAGTGTGGCGCGGCCGTGGTGAACTGCGAGATATCGACGCTTTCGCCGACGATCAGATCCTCGCGCCCGAGGAATTTCGGGCGTACGAACCACACGAGGGTCGGCAGTGCCACGAGCGACAGCACCATGTTGATCAACATGATCGCAACGAGCAGCAGACCCATGTCGGCCATGAACTTCAGATCGGAGAGGAAATACCACGGCATGATGCCAATCAGCATGACCGTCGCGGTGAACATGATCGCCTTGCCCGTCGTCGTCAGCGCCGCGTGGATGGCTACCGAGAGATCGTGGTCATGTGCGTTGTATTCCTCGCAAATGCGCGACAGCAGGTAGATGCCGTAGTCGATCCCGATCCCGACCCCCATGACGGCGACGATCACAGCGTTGATGTCCATGCCGATCCCGAGCACGTGCATCGCCGCGCCGAGCATGAAGTTCGACAGGTTTACCGGGATCATCAGGATCAGCGCCGCGACGATCGACTTGTACGCATAGGCCGAGATCAGCATCACCGCGCAGTTCAGGAGTCCGAGGATGAACCAGTGGTAGCGTTCGACGACGGAGTTCATTGCCTGCTGCAGCGCGATAACCCCGGTCCCGAGGCGCACCCGGAAACGTTCATGATCGACCCCGACGGCTTCGACGGCACGCGCCGCGCTCGCGAGCGCATGATCGACGGTTTCCTGCTTGTTGTCCTTGTACCAGAGCGAGACGGTGGAGTTCTGCACCGTGAAGTCGATCACGTGGGAAAAGTTCAGCGGGGAGCTGCCGAACAGCGCCGCGAATCCGGCGCCATCGATCGCCTCGGTGGTCAGATCGAGCGGCGCCCATTTCGGGTTGCCGCCCGAGAACAGTCGATACGTTTCACTCATGTAGTCCGTGAACGACAGGGTCGCGCGCGGCGGTAATACCGGATCTGACTCCATGAAACGCTGTAGCGCCGCGGAGACGGCGACAACTTCCGGGGTGCGGCCCGCGGGGTTTGCATTGTCGTTGTCCTTCGACTCGAGCACGATCTCGAGCGTATTCATGCCGGGAAAATGCGCATTGATCGCACGCACCGCCGTGTTGAATTCCGAGTCGTACCACAGCAGATTGCTGCCCTCGACCGGATTGCCGATCTTGATTTGCGAATTCAGATAGACGGCCGCGATCCCGAGCACCGCGATGACGACCCCGGTGATGCGCGCCGGCTTGTTCGACGAAACCTTCGCGATCCCTTCGAGCAGGCGCTCCTGCGCGAGATGGATCCCCGATTCCTTCTCCGCGCCACCGACGATCGATTCGATGTTCTTCGGCACCGGCAGGTAGGACAACACGATGGAGCAGAGGAAAACCCCGGTCGGAATAATCCACAGCGCCCAGAACCCGCAGAAGATCGCGTGATTCACCATTGTCTCGATCGGCGCGACGGCGATGAAGATGATCCCGAACACGTCCGTCAGGATGCCGAGGATCGACGGCGCCATCATGATCCCCATCGTCACTTCGGCGGCATGACGCCGGTCCTTCAGATGCATGAGCACTTCGTAATAGCGCTCCGTGTACTGAACGCAATGCGAGAACGACCGCGCCACGAGCAGCAGGGGAACGATCATGAGCAGCGGTTCGATCGGGCGTCCGAGCCAGCCGATAAAACCGAAACCCCAGATTCCGGCCACGACCGCGCAAATGATCGGCGTGACAACGCCCGCGACGTTCCGCATGTACAGAATCAGTGCGATGATCAGCGCGATAATCGTGACGCTGAAGATATTGTAGGTCTGCTTCTGGAGCCGGTAGACCCAGCCGGTGAGCGCGGGCTGTCCGGCAAGATACACGTCGTGGTTTGCGTCGCGTGCCTGTTCGACGAGATTTTGCACGTAATCGAACGAAGCGCCGTAATCGATCGAGTCGTGAAACGAGGCATTGATGATCGTCGCACTCTGATCGGCCGAGATATAGAACCGTTGCGCACCCGGCGATTTCTCGACCCGCCGGCGAAAATCCACCATCTCCTCCGGGGTCGACGGCGGCTGGTTGTCCATGAGCGGTTGCGAATCGATACCGAGCGGCGTGGCGCGCGCATAGCGAAGCTTTTCCGTCGAAATCGAAATCAACTGATCGTGATCGACGAACGGCGCGAGGTCGATGTCACGCGTGAGCTGGTGCACCTTGGCGAGCGTTTCCGCGTTGTAGATATCGCCGTTTTTGTTTTTCACCATGACCGACATCGTCAACGGATTGCCGAAATTCCGGTGGTCGAAAAACACCTGCACGAACGGATCGTCCTTGGGCAGCAGGTCGTTGAATATCGTGCGGATCTCGACGCCGGGGAAGCCCGCGACGGCGGCCAGCGTGGCCAGGACAAATGCAACACTGACACCGACGCGATGCTGCATGACCCAGCGGGCAAGGCGAAATCTCATACTCGGACTATCTCCGTTACGTTCAGGTCATCGTCGAGATAGACCGGGGCGGTGGTTTCAGGGCGATGCGCCACTGAAGGGCGCCGGGGCATTCTAAGCGTTAGTCGTGAGTCCGACAAACGCCCGCAATCCGGCCCCGGGCGCGCTATGATCGAACCCCGACCCAGGTGCGACGGAGCCACAGAACAATGAGTGAAATCACGTTCCCCGCCGATCAACGGAGCCGGATCACGAACGCCTTGCGCGAGTACCTCCGCGAGCACTTCGAACTCGATCCCGGCCAGTTCGACACGGAGTTCCTGCTCGATTTCATTTCCCGCGAATTCGGCGCGCTGTACTACAACCAGGGTCTGCGCGATGCGCAGGCGCAATTGAGTCGTCGCATCGACGACGTCCTCGAGGCGATCGACGAACTCGAACAGCCGTCCGGCGACTTTTAGCCCGGCGCGACTTTCTCGATGTCGACCCAGGTATCAAACGCATTGCTGCCCATGCCGATCGTCGATAAATCATCGACCGTCAGCGCATTTGCCGACGACCCGTTCGCCATCGCGTTCGGCCACCAGTTGAACGGCATCGACACGACTCCGGGCGCGGTCGCCGCGCCGACCGCCGCGTTCAACACCACTTCGCCGCGCTCATTGAACACCCTGACCGCTTCACCCGTCGCGATGCCACGGGTTTCGGCGTCGATAGGATTGATCGCCACGACAGGTTCGAGCCGGCGGCCGGGCCGCTGCAGGTTTGCGTATTGTGAGTTCAGCGTATGGTGCGCGGTCTTCGCGGCGATCAGTCGCAGCGGACTCGCCGCCGGCGGCGCCGGTGGCGCGGTGTAGGTCGGCAGGGGGTCGATACCGGTGCTCGCGAGCGTCGCGGAATAGAATTCGCACTTGCCACTCGGGGTCCTGAAACCACCCGTGGCGAGCGGCCGCCAGTCGGCCGGGAGGTTCAGGCGCACCCAGCCTTCGCGTTCGAGTCGCTCGTAGCTGATGCCGTCGAGGAACGGGTGATCGCTGGTCAGAATTTCACGGATCCGCTGTTCGTCCGACGCGTACAGAAACGCCTCTTCATAGCCGAGGCGCGCGGCGAGCCGGCGGTATAGTTCCGTATTCGACACCGCCTCTCCGAGCGGCGCGATCGCAGGCAGGTTCAGTTCGAGATACGGGCTGCCCCACGACGCCATGATGTCGAGGTGTTCCACCTGCGTCGTCGCCGGCAACACGTAATCGGCATAGCGTGCGGTATCGGTGATGAATTGTTCGTGGACGACGGTGAACAAATCCTCGCGTGCGAGACCCTGGCGCACGAGGTTCTGATTCGGCGCGGCGACCACGGGGTTTGCGCTACTTACAAACAAACACCGGATGGCCGGGTCGAGATCGCCCGTCAGGGCGCGGCCGAGCTGCGCAATATGCACGGAGCGCGGCGGTTTCGGCAGCACGTCCGCGCGTACCGTGGCCGCGTAGTTCAGGCTTTCGCGAAACAGATCCACCGTGAACTGGCACAAGCCGCCGCCGAGTTCGCGCCAGGCGCCGGTCAGCGACGGCAGACACGCGATCGCGCGAAACATTTCCGCGCCGTTACCCTGCCGCTCCGGGCCGATGAGCATCCGGATCACCGCCGGCGTCGCGCGCGCGAACTCGACCGCGAGCGTGACGATGTCCGCGACCGCGAGCCCGGTAATCGCGGCGACCCGTTCCGGCGGGTACCCGGCGATCCGCTCACGCAGTTCGTCGAAGCCCAGCGTATAGCGTTCGATGTAATCCGTATCGTGCAGATCCTCACGCACGATCACGTGCATCATGCCAAGGGCGAGCGCCGCATCCGTCCCCGGCTTGATCTGCACGTGCCAGTCGGCGCGTTCCGCGGTGCGCGTGCGCACCGGATCGATGACGACGATTTTCGCACCGCGTTGCTGGGCCTTGCGCACGACCGAGCTCCACATGTGCAGGTTCGTCACGACGGTATTCGTGCCCCAGAGCACGATGTAGCGCGCGTTGACGACGTCTTCCGGGAGTACGGCGGTTTGCGGGCCATTCGTCTGCGCAACCCCGGTATAGGCGACATTCCCGCAGTAGTCGCCGAGCAGTTCCGTCGCACCCATCCGCCGGAACAGCAGATTGCCGGCATAGCGCTGCGCGATGCCGATCGTGCCGGCAAAGCTGTAGGGCATGACACTCGCGCCACCGTGGCGCGCGATCGCGGCTTCCGTGCGGGCAGCGATATCATCGAGCGCCGCATCCCAGCTGACCCGCTCGAAGCTGTCGGACCCTTTCGGTCCGGTGCGGCGCAACGGGTGTAATACGCGCTCGGGACTGTATACCCGGTCGACGAAATGTTTCAGCTTCGAGCACAGCGCGCCGGCCGTGAACGGATGCGTCGGATCGCCCGTTACCGCCGTCGCACGGCCGTTTTCAACCGTTACGTTCCACCCGCACTGATCCGGGCAGTCATGCGGACACGCGCCTTTGACTGTCGAAATACTTGCTGCCACCCCGTGCTCCCGAATTGCACTGAACAGCCGTCATTATGCGCCGCCGCCGACGCGCAGCAAAGGTCGGGCCTCAGATCCGGCAGGCGCGCTCGTGTCGCACGACGTCCGTGATCGGGACCAGGTGCGACACGAACTCGGCTGTACAGCGCGCCCACGTAAAAGCGCCCGCGGCCGCCACGCAATCCGCACGGTTCAGGGTCAGCGCGCCCTTGATCGCGAGCGCGAGATCGTCGTCGAGGACGCCCGTATGCCGGTGGTCAATCACATCGAGCGGTCCCTGCACCGGAAACGCCGCGACCGGCACGCCACACGCCATCGCTTCGAGCATGACGAGCCCGAACGTGTCCGTGCGACTCGGGAACACGAAGACATCCGCGGCGCTCAGGTGGCGCGCAAGTTCGCGGCCGAATTTCGCGCCGACGAATACGGCGTCCGGATAGCGCGCACGCAGACGCCCGAGATCCGGACCGTCACCGATCACGAGCTTCGTCCCCGACAACTTCAGATCGAGAAACGCTTCGATGTTCTTTTCGACGGCAACCCGCCCCATGTAGGCGTGCAGCGGGCGCTGGTACGGAAGTCGCAGCGGATCGTCCGGCCGGAAGATTTCGGTATCGACGCCGCGCTGCCACAGTTTCAGATTCGTGAAACCGCGCGCGGCGAGCTTCGCGAGCTGCGATCGCGTCGGCACCATCGTCGCCGCGGCAACGCCGTGAAAGCGACGCAGGTAAGCATAGCTCCAGCTTACCGGCAGTGGCGCGCGCAATCGCAGGTACTCGGGAAACTGCGTATGAAACGCCGTCGTAAACGGCCAGCGACGCCGACGCACGATGCGGTGCGCCGCGTGTCCCAGCGGCCCCTCGGTGGCGATGTGCACCGCATCCGGCGCGAACCCGTCGAGCAGCCGGGCGAGTTTCCGTTGCGGCAGCACGGCGAGGCGGATTTCGGGGTACGTGGGACACGGCACGGTGCGGAACCGATCGGGCGTGATCAATTGCACGGTGTGTCCGGCGTCTTCGAGACAGGCGGCCGTCGTGTGCAGCGTACGCACGACCCCGTTGACCTGGGGCGCCCATGCATCGGTGACAATTGTTATGCGCATCGCGATACGACTCAGGCCGCTTCGAGGTTCGACATCGTCGGTACCGCGGCATGCTTTTCGTGACTCCACGTCAGGATTTCGAGTTCGCCGTTCGTATGCTCGACGAGCGCCGTGCAGCTCTCCACCCAGTCACCGCAATTGCAGTAGACGATATCGTTGATGCGGGCGATCTCGGCCCGGTGGATATGCCCGCACACGACCCCGCTCACCCCGTGACGCGCCGCGGCCTGGGCGACCGCGTGCTCGAAGTTACTGATGGCCTGCACCGCGTTCTTGACCTTGTACTTGAGGTACTGTGCAAGCGACCAGCGCGGGAAACCGAGGGCGCGCCGCACCGCGTTCACGACGATGTTCAGCTGCAGCAGCAATTCGTAACCAAATGACCCGAGCTTGCCGAGGAACCGTGACGACGTGACCGCGGCATCGAACTGATCACCGTGCAGAATCAGCAGTTTCGACCCGTCGACGCGCGTATGGACCGCTTTCTCGACGATCGCGATATTGCCGAACGCGTGGCCGGTGAAGTCACGCAGGAACTCGTCATGGTTGCCGGGCACGTAGACAACTTTCGTGCCGACTTTCGCCTTGCCGAGGATGGCACGGATCACGTCGTTGTGAGCCTGCGGCCAGTAACGGCGCTTCTTCAGTTGCCAGATGTCGACGATGTCGCCGACGAGGTAAAGCGTTTCGCATTCCGTCGACTTGAGAAAAGCCAGCAGCGCATCGGCATTGCAGCCCCGGAATCCGAGGTGCACATCCGACACCCAGACGCTGCGAAACCGGCGGGGACGAAGGTTTTCAAAGCTGCGCATCGTACTATCTCCACGAGTTTCGGCGAGACTAGTGGTGAGGCACGTCAATCACATGACGGACTCGTTACGGTCCGATGACAGTGGCCCGGTACGCACAATTGTTGACAGATTCGCGTGCGCGCGCCGATAGTAATTGCATGTACAGCGATAAAACCCCGCACAGCACGGCACGGCGTCCCGGTGGGCAACGCGGCGCAGTGGCGGTTTACCTCGCCGCAATCGTTTACCTGATCACGGCCAGCAGCATCGCTGCCGCGGACATGTCGGGTGAGCGCGGGGCATCGGTCCGAACCTGTGCGGGGACCGCCGGCATGGTTCAGCGGATCAATATTTCCTCAGGGGTCTATACGGAACGCGCGGTGGCGAGCTCGCCGCTGTACCTCGATATTCCGCTCGGCACGGATGCGAATTTCTACGAAAACTGCCTGCAGCGCGAGGGGTTTGCTCCGCGCGATCAGGTGAGCGCGGAATTCGACCGGGTTGCCGCGTGCAACACGACGACGGATCGCAGCGTCGTTCTTGTCCGCCGTTCGCCACACAGCGTACGTATTGCGAGCAACATCGATGTGCCGGCCTATACCCGCTGTATCGACGCCGCCCTCTCGGTCGAAGCCGAGATCGCACCTGTCACCGAGTAAGCGACGCTAGCCGGCGGAACGCGGCGCGGAAACGTTCTCTCCATCTGCGAGGTATTTCTTCACGAGATAGTCGCGCAACACGTCGTGCAGGTTCTCGTCCGACGTTTCGCGGCCGACGAGTTTTTCGATCCGCTTGCGTACGAGGCTGCGCGAGATGCCGAAGGCCGCGACGAGATCGAAATCCTCGTCTTCGATGACGACCTGCCCGTGCTGCCCGGCACGCTGGAAGACGGCTTTCAGTTCGTCGACATCATAATTGAAGTACGTGGCGAACTCCGGCCCCAGATCGGCCAGCAATTCGAGACGCTGTGCGGCTGACGCATTACGGTCGTAGAGCGGCGCGCATTTCTCGAGCGCCACCCGCAACAGGAAACGAAACACCGCGGAATCACCAACGCGCAATTCATTCGACATGCACCGCAGGCGACCGTAATCAGACGTATACATTCGAAATGATACGCTGCGCTTCGCATCGTCGTGGATGGTTTCTTTCAGTCGATCAACCGGATCGTGTAACGCGGTCGGGTTTGCCATCATCTTCTACCTGTGCCGTTCCTTAATCCGGCGGCGAATTCAACACGCCACCGTCCGCGGAGACGGTGTTTAGTGCTGAAGCCGTTTCGGGTCGTTATTGATTGCCCGCGCGGCTTCGAGATTCCGGTCTCTCACCTCGTCATACATTTCGTATTCATACCGTTCGCGAATGTTTTCGAATTCGACATTCTTAATCCCCGTGAACGGCTCGCGCTGCAGGATCCCCTGCAGTGGCGTCTTGTTCGTGTACAGATCGAGCAGTTCTACATTAGCGCTGTACAGCGCGAGGTTTTTCTGCTCCGCATCGGCGAGTTCTTCACGCGTACGCGCGAGGTCCGCTTCAACTTCGGTTTTCTCGAACTGCGTCTGCGCCAGGGTCCGGGACGTTGTTTTGAACTTCTCGACGAATTCGCGCAAGCGATCCGTCGTCTTCTCGAGCCGGTTCTGCAGTCGCTCGATGGCGCCCGCGTCGCGTTCGTTCTGACGTTCGCTCGAAGCGAGATCAAGGGCGAGATTCTTCAGTTTCGTCTCCGCCCGGTCGAGGCGCTGTGTCGTACCCGCGAGTTCGGCTGCGAGCGTCGCATTGTCGGTTTCGAGCTGGATTTTTTGTTGCCCGATTTGGCGCAACAGCCCCTGAGCGCGGGCCAGCGCAGCGGCCGTTTGCTGCGGATCGGCGGCTTGCTGCGCGTCGCAGTTACCGATCACGAGCAGGCACAACGCGACCCGGATCAGGCCAGGCAAGTGCCGTGCAACTCGACAGCTCACCGCTAAAACCTCGTATTCAAATCGAGTTGCACGATATCGACACCGAACGGTGCGAGATCGATCTCATCGGCGCTGAAGTAACGTAATTCGAGCCAGGTATTACGCGCGAGGCCGAACTGGCCGCCCATGATCCAGCCTTTGCCATCGGTACCGGAACCATGGAAATTCGATTCCGCGTAAGCATCGAGTACGGCGTCGCGCTGCAGATACTTGTACCCCGCCCACAGGCTCCAGTGGCCAAACTCCGTGATGTTGCGCCATCCGACATCGAGGCGCGTGGTCCAGCCGTTCGTGCGGTCGGCGACCCGCACCCCGGTGCGGCGAAACACATCATCGTCGTCGAACCCGAGGTTTTTCACGAATTCACCGGACAGCGATACGAACACCGGGGCGAGGTAGGAAAACGTTGCCCTGCCGGTCATCGTCACGAGCGTGAAATCCGACGCGAGCCCGAACAGGGTCGGATCACCCGCCGCGTTGAAGCGGATCGGGTACATCGTATTACCCTTCGTCACGAAATCCGGCGCGGTCCAGTCGTAACGGGTACTGCCGAACGCGCCATCGGGATTGAATTTACCGACGATATTGACGTAATCGTAAACCGAACCGGCGAGCTCGAACGTGCTCTGGTTACTCGCGTGATACCGCAAGCCAAGCTGACCGCCGAGCAGGTACTTGTCGTCGGATGAGCCGTCGTCGAACGGCAGTTCGTCGTTGTCGAGCGCGAATCCGCCGAGGGTCATGAACACTTCGTAGTTGCGGAAATCCTGCGACAGCAGGTCGTCGCCGAAGCCGAAGCGATGCGACACCGTGGCGGCAACGCCCTGGAAAGACACGTCGGGGTCCCACACGAGATCGGTGGAGAGAAACGGTCGCTCGATGCGTCCGCCGTTCAACTCGAGCCAGCGATCGCCGAGACGGTTGCGGAAACCGATCTGCGCGAAGGCCCGGTCGAGCAGTATGTCATCAGGCGAAAACGAGTCGCCGAGCGTCGAATTCATCGAGATCGGGTTGCCGCTCGTGCCCGTCGTCATGCGAAACCCGACCTTCACCGCGTCATTGACATTGACGTTCGCGCCAAACCGCAGACGAATACGCGTGCGTTCGCGGTCTTCCGTCGTATTCAGGAACGTATCCGGACCCGAAATCGAATTCGCGTCGTTGATGGCGAGAAAATTCGGGTACGTGAACGGCTGGTTTTCGCTGTCGTATTGCGTGCTCTCGAAACGCAGACGGAAACTGCCGAACAGTTCGAGACGGCTGATCCAGCCGGGTAACGCGTCCTTCGTACCCCAACGTTCGTTCTTCGCGATCATCGTCACGTCTTCGGTCACTTCCCTGCGCAGTTCCTGCTTGACCTGATTGCGGATATCGTCCTTCACGAATTCCGGCACGTAGGGAACGCGCACGACTTTTTTGCCGGCCGCCGCCGCAGGCTCGCCGGCGACTTCCGCGGCCGCGGCGACGCGCGCCTTTTCGGCGGCCTGTTCCTGCATCGCGCGCGCCTGATCGGCCGTGATCACACCCTGATCGACGAGCGCATCAACAAGATTGACGATCGTGTTCTTCAGCTCGAGCAGTTCCTGCTTCTGGCTGGCGGCGGCGGCGCTCATGCCAAAGACACAGAGGGCGAACACGAATAAGCGGGTGATCCTGCGGGACATCATAAAATTCTTGTCTGGTAGTGGGGTTCGGATTCAGCGCGTTATCAGGCGCGCGAGCTGATCCGCAATTTCACCGGTTGCGGCAGATCGTCCGGTGGCGTATTGCTGATCTTCACGTCGTTCGCCAGCACCCGTTCGAGTTCCGTATCGAGGACTGAATCACCGGTGCCGCGAACAATTTCCGCGCGTTCGATCAGACCCTGCGGATCGACCCAGATACGCACGACGGCGGAGTACTTGCCCTTGCGGATTTCGTCGATCCCGGCCAGTACGCTCTGCACATCGCGTTGCACCACCCCGGCGTACCATTTGAAGCGATCACCGCCGCCGATGAGGGAACGTCCGCCCTTGCGTGCCTGTAGTCCGAAGCCGTCCGATCCGGCGCTCCCATCGGCATCGAGGCCAAGTTCATCGCCGGGCATCGGTTCATCCGCGCTCGAATCGTCCGCGATCGGTTCTTCTTCCGGTGTTTCGATTTCCTCCACGACTTCCTCGGGCGGCGGCTCTTCGACTTTCGGCGGCGGCGGTGGTGGCGGCGGCTGCAGCAACGAGATTTGCTGCACCGGTGGTGGCGGTGGCGGATTCGTACCGCCGAGGCTGTCGACGAACGCTTTCAGGCCGTAGCCGATCACGACGATCGCGACGATGCCGCCGAGGACCGGTCCGAAGCGTTTCATGAAGGGTTTTTCGCGCATGGTCGCCCTACTTCACGAGCTTCTGCGTGACGAGACCGATCTGCGTGATGCCGATCCGGCCGACGAGATCGAGTACGTCAACGACGGTTTGGTACTGCACCGTGGAATCACCCTTGATCACGACCGGCAATGTCGGATCCGCGGCATAGAAACTCGCGAGTCGCGCTTCGAGTTCGGGCAGGGTCACGGGGTAGGTGTCGAGAAAAATCGTGCCGTCGCCGGTGATCGTCACGGCCTTCGTCTTCGGTACTTCAAGGCTCGGCGCGCTGCTCGCCTGGGGCAGGTTCACCTGGATGCCCTGCACGGCGGCGGTCGTCATGATGATGAAGATGAGCAGCAGGACGAACGTCAGATCGACCATCGGGGTGATGTTGATGTCGTCGTAGGGCTCGTTGTCACCCTTGATGTCCGCGGCCACGCTACTGCTCCCCTGTTATCTCAGGCGCCGTAGCGTTCGTTCATGCGGGCGACGAATTCATCGGCGAACACATGCATGTCCGCGTTGATTTCCTTCGCTTTCGCGCTCAGGTAGTTGTAACCGAACAGCGACGGTATCGCGACGCCGAGACCGGCCACCGTCGCGAGCAACGCGGCGGCCATGCCCGGCGCAATCGCCGCGATGTTCACGTCTCCGGTCGCCGCGATCGCCGCGAACGTAACCATGACCCCGACCACCGTACCGAGCAAACCGATGAACGGACCACCGGAGATCGCCATCGTCAGCAGTACGAGCATGCCATTCAGTTTCTGGCCTTCACGTACCATGACGGCGTCGAGCGTGGCGCGAATGGCTTCGAGTGACTTGCGTTCGAGGCCCGCGACCTGTGCCCCGACGGCTGGCGACAGGCGGGTACGAACTTCCCGGATGGCCTGCGCATAAACGCTGAACAGTGGCGAGTCGCCGAATGTTTCCTCGCCGTCGACGAGGCCGTCGAGACGGTCGTCGCCGTCCGCACCCATCGCCGCGTACGCGTTCAGGAACCGGGTCGTGGCGCGACGTGAACGCGACAGCGCGATCGCCTTGACGAACATGACGAGCACCGCGATGGCCATCATCACCCCGCACAGCCCGATCACGAGTTGCTCGACGATCGCCTCGGAGTTGCCGAATACGTTCTGGATAATGATGCCGAAATGACTTGTATGACCGGTGGGGTCGCCGGCGCCTTCCGTATCGGCGCTTTCGTCGGCGGCGTAGGTCATCACGGCATTGTTGCGTTCGCCCTGCACCGCGTGGTCAAACGCGATGCGATCAGCGGAGCGCGCGACCGCGTCGATGCGGACTTCGTCGATCGCGGCGTTGAGCAAACCGCCGCCGGCCGGGTCGCCGCCCACGTACACCGGACCGGCCATCGCCGCGATCGTGGCCGCGGCACCGCCGACTTTTGCGCCGTTCAGATACAGTTGCAGTTCGCCGTTACCGAGCACGACCGCGACGTGCTGCCAGGCGCCTGCGGCGAGTGGTTCGAACGCCGTTACCTCGGTATCGCCGTAACGCGCGACAAGCGTGCCGCCGTCGAGCGTCACCGCGAACCGTGCGCTCCCGTCCTCACGGTGAAATAACGTCACCTGCGACTCCGGCAGCGCCTCGAGCTTCATCCACAAGCCGTAGGTCTGACCCTGTTCCGGATTCAGACCCAACTGCGGGGCATCGGCAATGACAAGCGGCGCGGTACCGGAGAGCAAGGCGCCGCGCCCGATGATCGAAGCCGGATTGCTGATCACCTCGGCGCTGCTTACCGGGCTGGCATAGGCCGTACTGTCGCGCGGCACACCGGTGGTATCACCGAAGTGGTAGACGGCGGCCGTACCGACATCGTATGTCGCCCCGGGATCACCGCCTTGTACGGCCGCCTGGTTGCCGAAGTACAGGAAGAATTTCTGCTCCGTCGATTGCGGGTTCAGAATCGGCAGCTTCACCCACACGAGCGCGATTTGCGAAACCGGATCAAACTGCTCGACGTGATATTTCAGTGGGGTCGTGTCGTCGGCGGCGATAAAGCGGAAATCCGCGGCGCCATCACGGACATTGAGGAACTGCGGGAAATTGCCGCCGTGCAGACGCACGAGTACCGGGACATCATTGAGCGGCTGCTGCGTATTTGCACCCGTGCCGCCGGTGTTCACGACGATCGTCTTGCGCTGGGTCCAGTCCGGCGACCACCATGCGGAAGCGCCAACCGGCAACAACAACACGAGACATAACAACGCGCGGTAATTCATCAACTGGAAGCCCTCTGCGAAGTCCGGTACGGACATCGAATAGGGCTGTGATTATCGGCAGCGTTTGTTACAGAAATATAACGGTTGTGTTGCAGTTCGCCTGCATTCACGTACCAAAGCCGAGTACTTCGACCTGGATAATCGACAGCGAGGCGGTGTCGAACGACTCGGTTCCGGCGGCGGCCTGTTGCGCGGCCTGCGCCTGCTGTTGTTCCGTCGCCCGCGTTGCGCTCGCAGCCGCATCGCCGACAGACGTCAGGCCGGCTGCGATGCCGCCGGTATCACCGGCCGGTACGCCGATCGAAACGCCGCCGATGTCGATATTGTCCGCCCCGATGACTTCCGTCGCGCCGATGACGATATTACCCGCGGAGCCGATACCGGCATCACCCGCGTCGATGATGCCGCGCGGTGCGAACAGGTACAGCGTTCCGGGCTCGATGTCCGAAGGTGCGAAATTACGGATACCACTGCCAACAACCTGCAGCGGGGGCTTGTCGAGAAAATTACCGAACGCATCGAAGCTCGGCGCCGGGACATCGATTGTTGCGGCGGACTTCGCGCCACGGCCGGCATCGATATCTCCCGTCGACGACCAGATTAAAATATCACCGCCCTGCTGGGCGAATACCCGGGTGCTGTTCACGTTGAAGTCGTCATGCACGAAGGCGTTGATGTCGCCTTCGCGGAATACGATGAAGCCGAGCTGATTGTCGCTCTTGAAACTACCGGACCCGCCCACGCCTTCGGTCGCGGTGAGACCGGCATCGACGATACCGCCAGGCGCGAGGACGCGGATGCTGCCGCCTTCGCGTGTTTGCACGGTCGATAACGGCGTTCGCACGTCACCGTCGTAGTTCATGCCCGGGAAGAACGTTTCGATCGCGGTGAACCCCTGCGAGTAATCTTCAAACTGCCCGGAGTCGGGAGACGATGCCGCAACCCCGCTTTGTTGCAATTGATCGAACAGGACTTCGGCGGCGAAACGAACCTGGTCTTTCGTATCCAGCGAGGCGAATTGCTGCGCGGGGGTCACCCCGATCGCGACCGTCCTGCCGTGGCCGACCTGCGCCGCGAGATAGCTCCGTAATGCTGACGCATACTCGTCACTGTAGGCCGCCACGAAAGCGGACAGCCCGCCCGTATCCGCGATACCGGCGAGCAGATTGATCGAGCCCGCCCCGCCTGGCAGGCGCGGATCGTTTTCGTTGCCGTTCGTCACGATGCCGCTCGAGGTGCCGAGATCGATATCGCGTCCCGCGATAAACGAAAACTCACCGGGGCCGGCGAAAGAATAAATCGTGCTCGACGCCTGGGTCACACCACCGGTCACGGGATTGCGCACGGTTGCCTGCACGATATCGCGCCCGGCGCGGATGAGACTCGTATCGCCTTCGTTCGCGTGCTTCGCGATCGCGGAGACGCGCGTGACGTCACGCCCGGCGACGATCAGCACGGTCTCGGCGGATTCGATACGCAGATTGCGGATATCGCCATTACGGGCGGACAACAGGTTCGGCTCGATATCGAACTGATGCAGCGGGGATAATCCCAACACGTCGAGACCGAGCAGCGCCGAAGAATTGCCGACGAACGATTGCAGGTCCCGGGTGACGAGTGCCGCAGGGTCGCCTTCGAACTGTTTGATTTGTGACACGCTGTTTTCGAGTGACGGCGCACCCAGCTGGCCGTCGGCAATGAGCCGGATCGTCCCGCTTGCCGTCGGGAACAGCGACATCGAGCGGCTGATCACGAGGTCACCGCTGGCGGCGACGAGATCGAGGCTGCCGGGATACAGGTTGATCAGCGAAGGAAACAGCGTGGAGACGCCGGATTCCGCTACGGACTGATTCGCCAGCACGATGTCGCCCGAAGAGGCCACCCCGAACAGCGCGGAGTTGCGGGTCATCGAGAGAAAATCGGTATCGAACGAGCCGATACTCGTCGGTTTCGGATTTGCCGCGCCGGTGACCGTCGTCGTCGGATCGACGACGGTACCCAGCGTGATGCCGCGCGCGGCTTCCAGATCGACGACCGCGTCACCGATGAAGAGCTTCGGAC
>CAXBJY010000035.1:0-56238 GCA_963976285.1 uncultured Gammaproteobacteria bacterium | reverse complement strand
GCCGGCAACGAGACCCGGGTTTTGGTGCCAGAAGGGGGTGTACCAGGCGGCGATGTTGAACATTACTATGGCAATCGCGACTGCCGCGTATAGATACTTCGTTCCGTACCGTATTCCATACCCCACGGAAATCCATATATAAAGCGCAAATATCCCGGCAAACGTCACGCCGCCAAAGTATAAGACCCAGCTTATAAACGCATTGTCTATAACCATGCTGGCGGCACGTTGCGCAACTCGCCACCGGTTCGACGCACGGGACCTGTTCAACTGCAACGCCCAGAAGTAGAGAGCGAATCCCGCCGGAATTGCAGTGAATGTTGTGATGATTAATTTTGATACATCGATATCTGCACCAAATTGCAATGCCACAATTGCGAAGAGCAGCAGGGCAAAATGCATCCAGTTGCGGATCTTCGCTTGAGCGATCTCACTTAAAGATTCCGCTGAACCGGCAAACGTCGTGCCGTGTCCGGTGCCGATGTCATTGGCGGTTAATGGTTCGGTTGGCTCCAATTGCTGAGCCAAATGCGGCGCGTCTTGAGGTTCCGAGGTGTTTCGCCCGGATTGCCCGATTTGATCTCGATCTCGAATCGCCATTCGTGCTGATTACCGTTCTGAACGTATCCTGAAATGTGGATCGTTGTTCATCCACAAAATTATAGCGTAGGTATATGAAATAACTTGAGTTATTTCCTGGCCGGGTTGCCACGCGAGCGCACAATTTGCGGATGCAAGCGAACATGATTCAGGGTCATGTACAAAGCCCGGGAGCTAGGCTAACGGTATGGTCCCGAAAGTCGCGGTGACACCTGTGAATATTTCCCGACGGTACTCCTAGGGAAAAAACCAACCTGAGGACGGATGCGAAAACGGCGTATATTCACTTTGGTAAACGGATAGTCGCCAACGTCGAATTCGATTATGCATCTTGTGTGTGTGCCACCCCATCGCCTGAAGATATAATTTGATCGAGGTCTGTATCAAAATCACTATTAACCACTTCAAAATCATAAACGTACGAAATTATGACACTGGTCGCTAGCAAACTTAGAGTCGTTCTGCTGAAACCCTCAAAGTATCGAATTGACGGGTTCGTGGAGCGTTTTAGCTCTGGCTTCATGCCGAACGCGACCCTATCGCATATTTCGTCACTAACCCCGGGGGAAATTGGGAACACGTCCATATCTGTAGAGTATATCGACGAATATATTCGTCCCGACGTTAATTATCTCCAATCGCTCCATTCCGTCGCGGACGTAACAACTCTTGTTGCTATCGTCGGCGTCCAATCGCACCAATTTCACCGTGCGATAGACATCGCAGCGTATGCTAAGTCGCACGGTGCTGAAAATGTAATTATCGGAGGTCCGCATCCGATGACCTGCGATACTTCTGATCAGCACAAGAAAGGAGTTAGTTTTTCTCTTTCGGAAGCTGAAGTGGTTTGGAGGGAGATTATCGAGGACGCAATAAGCGGACAACTTAAACCAGTCTACGGATTTAACAAGCGATGGGCCGACGTCGTTCCTGATATCGAGTTTAGGCCCCCGCCGCCGGAAGAGGTTAATCGACATTGGGTGCCTATGGTTGGACTGTACCCTGTTCGCGGATGTCCATTTGTTTGCAACTTCTGTTCAGTAATAAAAATTGCAGGTAGAAACGTCAGGCACCCATCTGTTGATTCGATTGTTGCCGCCCTTAGAAAAATAAAACGAGCGGGTGTAGATCTGGTTGTGTTTACGTCAGATAACTTTAATAAATTTCCATTGGCCCCGGATCTGCTGCAAGCAATGGTTGACGAGAAATTGGGGGTAAGATTTTTCTTCCAAGCTGATACACAATTGGCAAACCAACCTGAGCTTATCGAACTGGCTGGTAGGGCCGGTGGGGTCGAAGTCTTCATTGGGGCAGAGTCTTTTGACAAAGCGGCACTCAAATCAGCCCAAAAGAGGCACAACCGACCTTCCGAATATAAGGAAATTGTTAGCCAGTGCCGAGATGCAGGCATCAGAACTCACTTTTCCAACATTCTAGGGTTCCAACACCAATCAGTCGGTGATTGCCATGATCACGTCGATACATTGATTGATCTCGGGCCCGAACTAGCATCCTTCTATATCCTCACCCCGATACCCGGTACGGAGCAGTATGACGATTTCAAAACGAGAGGATTGATTTTTGAACAGAATTTGGACAGGTTCGACACCGCTACGCCGACCTTCCGGCACGATCGAATTAACCCGGTAGCGCTACAGCAAGTTTTGTTCGACGCTTACGAAAAGTTTTACAAGGCGTCGATGCAGAACAGCAAGTGCCGCATAGATAAAGCCACAAGAAATTTTATGGCATTTTGCCGCTGGTGCGCGAAGAATCAGATTCACCCGATGTCTGGAGGATCCGGGCGGATCAAGATTGACCATATGCGAGAGTATTCAGCCTGTAGAGAGAAGGTGTTTGGAGTTTCGGGACCACTACCGCTCCCGCGCAGCCTATCGCTTTCGGCCGCAGATGCGGAACTCAACCGTCAAGCTCGTTGGAACTGAACATCTCGCAGACAGGTGAGAATGGTTGTTTGAGACATAAAGCGGATAACACGAACAATCAGCGGCTCTAACTGACGACAGGGGCATCTAGCGTGCCAAATTGTGTTTGCCATTAACGGCGTAATTTTCGATGAAAGCTTCGAATTTAACGCCGGAATCCACCATAAACCCTTCGGACGTCGGCCAGTCTATCGTCCGTGTTGCAATAGTTGTCGGGCTCTACATTTGGGCGTTGCATAACGAAGGGGTTGGAAGTTTTAGTGGGATTAGAACTTCCCCGGTTACGTACATAGGGACCGGTTATGTTCTATATTCTTTTCTTTTTTTGCTTCTGTCCGTATGGATGGAACGCCGACCAGCACAATCCCCGTTCGTACTTCATCTGAAACGAGTATTCAGCCTGTTTGTCGACCTAGCAATCGTAGCGCTGTTCCTTCTATTAGGTAGCGACTACGCTTTAGTCGCATACCCGATATTTGTCACTATTGTTATCGGCTATGGTCTTCGTTTCGGCCCTTATTATTTCCTTCTCGCAATAGTGGTTGCCATTTCGACGTTCGCAATTGCCTCGCGCTACAACCCGATCTTCCAAGAACTAACAAACCTAACAATCGGCTTCTACCTCGGATTGATATTGATCCCCGGTTATGCGGCAATTCTGCTGAAGAAATACCAGGATCTCTTGCGGCGTTTGGCGGAAACGAATGCGGCGCGTGCCCGGTTTATCGCGAACATGAGTCATGAGTTGCGTACACCGTTGCACGCGATAATCGGCAACGCGGAAGTACTGAGTGCGCGATTGTCGGATCTGGAGCGGCGGGATCCCGAGTTTGGTCAGCTTGCAACTTCAGCGAAGATGGTGACCGAGGCGTCAGAGCATCTGCGTGCCCTGGTCGATGGGGTTCTTGATATCGCGTCGAACGATGCCGGCACGTTCGTGCTCGGCGAAGCACGTGACGTAGATTTGTACAGATTGATTAGGAGCGCCGTCGGAATCGCGGCGCCAGGGACGCACAAGCCGGGGATCGACGTGCGTTGGTTCGTCGATCCGAACGTGCCTCAATTGGTCGTGACTTGGGAACAGCATCTAAGGGCCGTTCTCATCAACACTATCGGCAACGCCGTCAAATACACGAATTGCGGTACGATTTCCGTTATCGTCGACAGCCCACCCCGTAGTGTTGACGCAAGATCAGCCCTCGTGCGGATCACAATCGCTGATACGGGGATCGGTATCCCTGCGGCGCAGTTAAGAACAATCTTCGAACCCTTCGTGATTGGAGACGACAGCCGCGCGCGCAGATTCGAGGGCACCGGGCTGGGATTGACGATCACGAAGCAGTACATCGAAGAAATGCGCGGCCAAATCAATATTTCTTCCGAGGAAGGTTCCGGAACGAAGGTCGAGATCGAGATCCCGATGGGTATCGCCGCCGCTGATGAAATTCCGCTGGTCAGGTTTGCCCGTGCTTTGTTGGTCGCGCCGCCGACAGGCCATGACCAACTGCTCTCCTGGCTGGAGCGCGGTAATGTGATTTGCTCCGTGGTCGGATGGGATGGCCTGCGTTTCGTCGGCGGTCGGGGCGGGGGGCAACCGGATATCGTATTCGTGACGGAGACCTTGCTGCGCGATGCCCACAGGATTACGAAGTATGCGGCAGCCCTCTATCGCGACGCGATGCCGGTGTTCATTGGCCCGGCGGGTGCGGGTGATCTTCATTCAAGTTTTGTCACACGTATCGATCCGGAAGACGACGAACAGTTGCGCAATCTCTTTTCGTTGATCGATTCGGGCGATGCGAAGAATCGTTTACGGCATGTGCCATGTCACAAGATTCTCGTGGTCGACGACAATGAAACGAACCTGCAGTCGGCGGATATCGCGCTGCAAAGCTTTGGGCATGAAGTCCGTACGGTCAAGGATGGCCGGACGGCGCTGGAAATTCTCCGCCACGAGACTTTCGACCTCGTCTTCATGGATATGCATATGCCCGGGATGAGCGGGCTCGATGCCGTTATCGCTTATGCGCGCGAATCCGCGTCACCGGTTCCGGTGGTGATTCTCACCGCGGACGCCACACGGACCGCGAGTACCGACGCGAACATACCCGAAGTTGCAGGTTTCCTGACTAAGCCGATTAAACCATCCGAGTTGCAGCGCGCAATCGAACGCTACGCAAGCAGATCGAAACCTCTCCGTGCTGTCCCGGGAGCGGACAATAAACCACCGGCCGCGCCCGGGCATTCCGCGATGTTCTCGCGCGCCAATTACGTGGAATTGCTCGAGTCCGGCGTCGAAGTTACCGTACTGGAAAATTTGATCGCGAATTTTCGTGCGGACGCGGGTTCGATTATCGATGAGATACGGCAAGCGTCGGCGGCGATGGATCAGCAACGAATCAGACGTTTGCTCCATAAACTCAAAGGATCGGCCGGCGCGATGCATCTCAACGGAATCCTCGAGGTCCTGCGGGAGTTCGACAGTATCGCCGACGATGATCTGTGTGTAGTTTCGAACGCCTGGTGCGCAAGTCTCGACGTCTCGGTTTCGCGTGCCGCGGATCAGGTGCTGGAATTTATCCGGGAGAACGCCCGTGGAGAACATATACGGGCGGCCCTTTCATAAGGCCAGTGTGCAAACGCCGGCCGCGCAAGTGCGGCAGACCCGCGCAGCGCGAAACACGGGAGCGGGATTATGACAAACTCACCGTTGAGCCCACCGTACCGCCTGATGATCGTCGACGATCACAAATTTGTCGTTGAACTTCTCGCGCAACGTCTGGCTGTAGAAACGAAGATTGAAATCGTCGGGCTTGCGAACCGTGGTTCGGCGGCAGCCCACATTGTCGAGAATCAGAAAGTCGACATTGTGTTGCTCGATATGGAACTCGATCGGGAAGACGGAATCCACGTTGCTCGCCGTCTCCTTGAGATCGACGAGACGCTTCGCATTATCGGCTTGTCGATGCACGATGCCGATCACCACCCAATAGCCCTTCTGGAGTTGGGCGGCGTCGGCTTTCTGTCGAAATCCGCGACCGGTCGCGAGATAATCGAAGGCGTGAACCGCGTTGCCGCGGGAGAGATGGCGATCAGCCCGAAAATTGCGGTATTCATGGCAACGGAGTTCAAAAACCCGAGTCCGATCGATCAGGTGCGTGCACTGTCGCCGAAGGAGCTCAGCGTACTACGCTACATCGCGAAAGGGTTCACCGTAGAGCAGATCGCACGCGAATCTGGTGTGGTCGAAAAAACGATTCAGAGTCATCGCGCCCGATTACGCCGGAAACTGGAAGTCAGCACCGATGTTGAACTCTGCTTGCTGGCGATAAAATCAGGTCTCATGAGTATCCACGACTAAGTGAGTTTGAACTGCGAATTGAACGAGACTGAAATAGCTCGGGTTGCCGAGGCTGTGAGCGCGGCCCGGCGCATTGTATTTTTTACCGGGGCCGGTATTTCGGCCGAATCGGGCTTGCCAACCTATCGGGGGATTGGGGGCCTCTACAACAACATCACTGTTGACGAAGGCTTGCCGATCGAAACGGTACTCTCCGGTGCGATGTTTCGGCAGTCACCGGAAATCACCTGGAAATACGTTGCGGAAATTGAACGTGCCTGTCGCGGAGCAGGTGCGAATGCTGCACACCGGGCTATCGCTGCGCTCGAGGCCGCTGTCGATGTCTGTATCATCACGCAGAACGTTGACGGGTTTCACACTGCCGCCGGGAGTTCGAATGTGATCGAACTCCACGGGAATCTCGGCAAGCTTGCGTGCACGAAATGCGGCGACGAAGTTCGGGTTGAGAATTATTCCGGGCTTTCGATACCGCCGCGTTGTGGCTCGTGCAACGGTATTCTCCGGCCCATGGTCGTGCTGTTCGGAGAAATGTTGCCGGACGCTGCGATCCATCAGTACGACGACGAGTTGGCGCGTGGATTCGACGTGTTCTTCTCGGTGGGAACAACGGCAGGGTTTGCGTATATATTCGAGCCGATTGCCGAGGCATCGCGTCGCGGTATGACAACGATTGAAATCAATCCTGACCTAACGCCACTGTCCGGCCTTGTTTCCCACCGATTCGATGCGGGTGCGAGAGTTACACTCGAAGCGATCGCGGAGCGCGTGCACAACGGTTGACGTGCCGGCGGGCGATGCTTGCCAGGTGTTGCCCCAATATGATGGCCGGTAAGAACTGCGCAGGCGCTTTTGAGCCGTTCACGGATCGTCGCACACAAAGGAACCATGCTGTCACGATTAGTGCACATACCTCAGAGCGCGGGGCGATATCGACCCAAAGTGGAAAAAAAAGCTGAATTACTGCAAAAAAAGCCATATTTCTCGCTGTCAAGACTTCCAAAATACTCGGATCGGACTATATTAGCGGCTGCCGCGTATACCGGGCTTGTTGTCATTAAACGAGACTGAATCGACACCTGTCGATTGGTTGCATGTTCGGTGGGCTCTGGTTCACTGAGCGCTTTGGATACCCGCACGATGTGCCCGATTCCCGAGCTTGTTTCAGGACACGGACTGTCGCGCAAAATCTACCGCATAATTTATTAAGTTGAGTTGACCCTGGGAGGAAGTATGTCCAGTTCGAAGAAAACTGCCATCAAGGAAAAGCAAACCAAAAGTCAGATCCTCACGGCTTTGTCTGAAGAGACCGGTTTGACGAAAAAGGACGTTCAGGCCGTGCTGGCTGCGACGAAAGACCTGGCCGCTCGCCACCTTGCGGCACGTGGTTCCGGTGAAATGACGATTCCGGAAATTGGCGTGAAGCTTCGCCGCGTCAAAAAGGCTGCCCGTAAGGCCGGCATGGCGCGCAATCCCTTTACCGGCGAAATGGTCAAAGTGGAGGCGAAACCCGCGAGCCTTTCCGTTCGCGCAACCGCGATGAAAGCCATCAAAGACGTCGTTCTCTGATCGATCCCGTTTCCGTGCGTCAGGTTGTTCAACCTGGCGCACGGAAGTGTTCCCCGCCTCCCCGCGCCAACCTGCGTGTTGACGCTCCGCCAATCGCAAGTTAGTCTCCTCCGCGTCTCCGTTCAGGTGCCCGAACGCTTTTCAGCGGACGGGGTAAACGGGAAGCCGGTGAGTGTGTCATGCACAATGCCGGCGCTGCCCCCGCAACGGTAAGCGAGAATAGTGCGTCATCTAGCGCCACTGTGTATTCACGTGTGCACGGGAAGGCTGACCGCACAGGTTGATTAACCGCTCGTGAGCCCGGATACCGGCCTGAACGATTTGTACCGTATCGCGGTGGGCGATAGGAGCAGATCAATCGGTCCAGGCGCACTGGACAGCTGACTCAACGGTCTCCGATTTTCTGCCTTATTACCCTTCGCCAGTAATCGCGCAATGCTCGGGTGTGAGCTGCGTTGAGGGGAATATCATGCGCATCCTTGTTGCGGCCGTTGTGTCCGCATTCGTTATCCATAGTTCTGTTCTCGCCGATCAATCCGGCAATGCTCCACTGGAACACATGACCGTAACCGCTTCGCGTAATCCCGTACCGATGTGGGAAGCGGGAAGCTCGGTCACGGTGATTACACAGGCCGATATCGAGCGTCGCCAGACACCCTACCTCGTCGACCTCCTGCGCAGCGTGCCCGGCCTCGCGGTAAACCAGCAGGGTGGCCCGGGAAAATTTGCACAGATCCGCGTGCGAGGTGCGGAGGCGAATCAGGTGCTCGTGATGCTCGACGGTATCGAAGTGAACGACATGACGCGCGCCGACGATTTTGATTTTTCCACGCTAACCACATCCGACATCGCCCGTATCGAAGTCGTACGCGGACCGCAGAGTTCGCTGTGGGGCAGTGACGCGCTCGCCGGTGTAATCAACATCATTACGAAACAGGCCTCGCGACGTTTCGAGGCAACCGCGAGCGGTGAGGGTGGTTCGTTCGGCACCCGCCAGTTCAGCGGCAGCGTGGGGCACGCCGGCGAGTCGTATCGATTGCGCCTCGGACTAAACCATCTCAGTACGAATGGTACGAACGTGTCGACCACGGGATCCGAAGAGGATGCGTACCGAACGACGAGCGTCAACCTGAAGGCGGACTGGCAGGCACACGAAAAGCTGAGTTTCGATGCGGTTGCCAGAGTGGCCGATATGCACAATGAAACGGATTCCGGTGCGTTTACCGGCATACCCGTCGACAGCGACGGCCAAACCGACATGTTCGAAGCCTACGCGGCGGCAAACGCCCGTGCCTCGCTGTTCGACGGGCGCTGGACACACTGGCTTGGTGGCGCCTGGACGCGCACGGACAACGTTGACGTCGATCGACTGTCAGGCAGCAACGGCCGCGTTCAGGGCGACAAGTACTCGATCGATTACCAGACTACGGTCGCGTTCAACACGCCCGCTTTCTATGATGCCGGCCATTCGCTGACGTTCGCCATCGACTACGAGGAACGCTACTTCAAGCAGCGTGGCCCGATCAGTTTCGGTGCCGATCCAAACCAGGATCGGCGTATAGATACGATCGGCTATGTCGGTGAGTATCGTTTGCGTCTGTTCGACGCGACAACAGTTTCCGCCAGCGTGCGCCACGACGACAACAGCGATTTCGATAACGTAACAACGTTCCGTGTATCACTGAGTCAGCGCGTGTCACCATGGGGAACCGTACTGTCGGGTGCGTACGGAACGGGGCAAAAAGATCCGACGTTCTTCGATCGTTTCGGGTATTCGTCCGGCGGCTTTTTCCCGTTCGTCGGCAACAGCAATCTGAAACCTGAGAAATCCCGCGGCTGGGAGCTCAGCGTGCGCCAGCCGCTGTTCAACGAGCGACTCGTCCTCGGTGCGACCTATTTCAGTGAACGCCTGTCGGACGAAATCAACGGCTTCGTCGTCGATTTCGCCACCTCCACGTCTACGGCGGAGAATCTCGACGGCAAAAGTCATCGTGACGGGATCGAAATTTCCGCCGAAGCGCTGATCTCGGACAACCTCGCGGCCTCGGCGGCGTACACTTACCTCGACGCGAACGAAATAGACCGTACCACCGGATTACGCAGCGACGAAGTGCGGCGTCCCCGGCATTCGGGCTCCGCATCGCTGAACTACGGGTTCTACAACGGACGGGGCAACGTGAACGTTCATGTAACCCATACCGGCCAACAGGACGACGATACGTTCCTCCCGCCATTCTTCGCCCGCCAGCGGGTCAGCCTTTCGTCATTCACGCTCGTCGGCCTGTCCGCGGCGTTCGACGTTACCGACAATGTGTCCCTGATAGCGCGCGCGGAGAACATCTTCGACGACGACTACCAGGAGGTTTATGGTTTCGATTCGGCCGGCGCGGCCGTATACGCCGGCTTGCGCTTGCGAACCTCGCGCTGAGCACTCCGGGCAGCACGACGGCACCGGATCACGCCGTCGTGCACGAACCGGAACGACTGACCACCGGCGCCGGGACCGATTACGCCGCGGCCGCGACGACGGAATCCCGCGCGGGAATACCGTTGCACGCTCGGCCGGCTGAAATCGCTCACGTATTCGACGCGACAAGCTTCCGCAAGTGATGCAAGATCCTCACGGGGTGTCACCCTGAACTGACAAACCGATCGCCGGACTTGTGACCGTGTCCGGCGAGCGCAAAACCGGGAGCAAGCATGCGCGTCGTTATCATCGGAAGCGGGCTGATGGGGCTCACTACCGCCTATTTCCTCAACCGGGCCGGGGCCGACGTTTGTGTCGTCGAACGCCAGGACTCCGCCGGACGCGAAACGAGTTTCGCAAATGGCGGTATGTTGCATGCAAGTCAGGCGAACCCGTGGAACGCGCCGGGTATCCTGTGGAGTGCGGTGCGAATGTTCGGGCGCGAAGACTCGCCGTTGTTGATCCGCAAGGCCGCGCTGTTGCGCCTGCTCCGCTGGGGCACCGCGTTTGTCCGACATTCGAGTCCGGAACGTTACGCGCAGAACATACGACGCAACGCAACTCTGGCGCACTATTCGTTGTCCGTGATGCGCGAAATGCGCGAATCCGAGGCACTGTCTTACGATTGCAGCGAGCGTGGAACGCTCACGATCTACCGCACGCAGCGCGAAGTGGACGCGGCCGCACAGTACGCGGAGCGTTTCGCCGCTGCCGGTCTCGCATTCGATACGGTCGATCGCCAACGTGCGTGCGAAATAGAGCCCGCGCTGGCCGCGATAGCGGGCGAAATCAGCGGTGCGACGTATTATCCCGCCGATGAATCCGGTGATGCGTTCAAGTTTTGCCAGCAATTACAAAACATCTGCGAACGTGGCGGCGTCGAGTTCCAGTTCAACACGAGGGTGAGCAAACTCGTCCGCGAAGGCAACGCGGTCGCTTCGGCGAACACGGGAACGCGACGACTGCGTGCTGATGCCTTCGTCCTGACGGCCGGTAGCTATACGCCGCTGCTGTCGCGCAACGTCGGTCTGCGGGTACCGGTGCAGCCGGTGAAGGGGTATTCAATCACGGCGCCGATCGGAGTCTGGAGCGGGGCGCCGATCACACCGGTGATCGATGAGCATCTGCACGCTGCCGTGTGTCCCCTCGGCGATCGCTTGCGTGTTGCCGGTACCGCGGAGTTCGCGGGTTACAGCCAAACGCTCACGAAGAGTCGTATCGACAATTTATTCCACCTGCTCACTTCGCTGTACCCGGATTATGAACCGCATCTCGACCCGGCGAAAACCGATCGCTGGACGGGCTTGCGTCCGGTGGCGCCGGACGGGGTGGGCATCATGGGGCGCACGCGGATCCCGAACCTGTTCCTGAACACCGGGCACGGCCATCTCGGCTGGACGATGGCGGCCGGTGCCGGCAAAGCCGTCGCCGCGGAAGTGCTGGGCAACGGCGCGGAATTCGATCTCGAACCCTACCGGCTGGAGTACAGCCGTTAAGCTGGCGCGCGTGGAGGGCACCGCGAGGATGAATGGAACAAGTGCTACGTGCTGGAAATGCGGCGTCGGGCAGGCCGATATATTGCTGCCGCTGTCGCGAACCGAAACATGTCGCGCGTGCGGCGCCGATCTGCACGTCTGCCGTATGTGCCGTTTCTACGACACGAGCGTCGCCAACGCATGCCGCGAACCCGTCGCCGATCGGGTCACGGATAAAACCCGCGCGAACTTTTGCGGTTACCTCGAACTGCCGACCGACGCGGGGACGTATCGCGCGAAATCGGCCGGCGAAAATGCCGATCTGAATGCCCTGTTCGGGATCGATGAATCGGAGCAGGGTAACGGGCTGCCAACACTCGACGACCTGTTTGGCAACGACCCGAAACCCGGCAACTGACTGCGCGTAGTCCCTCGGCCGAACCTAGATCGGTGCCCACGTCACGATGGCCGCGGTAAAGACCGTGATCCACACAAACGGAAGCACGAGATAACCCATGACGTCGCGTGCCTGGATCCGGATCCCGGCGCCCATGATCGGCAGGATGACGAGCAGAAAGAACGGCTGCAGCAGATTCGTCGACGTTTCGCCGTAGGCCACCGCCATCGCGATGCGGGCGATATAGTCGGCCTGCGCCGCGGGCGGCAGATGGGCGGACAGGGCCTTTGCGGTTTCCGTCAGCGACGGACCGATCACCGCCCATTCGCCACCCGCTGACGGTATCGCCATGTTCACCGCGGCGCCACTCAGTTGGGCGACGAGCGGAAACGTCGTCACGGTCGCGTTTGCCGCGAGCCACTGCGCCATGATCTGACCGAGGCCGGTGAACATCATGATGCCCATGATCCCGGCGTAGAACGGATATTGAAAAATAATCCCCGAGACGTTCGCGCACGCGCGTTTCATCGCAATTACGTAGCGCATGGGCGTGTGGTGCAACAGCAACCCGGTATTGATGAATACGAAGATCATGATGTTCAGATCGAGATCAAAGCCGTTGCGCGCGAAAAAATCGACGATGAACCAGAATCCGGCAGCTGCAACGAGTCCCGTCAGCAGGCGGCTGTTGTTCAGGCGATCGGACAAAGCCGGGACGTCGAGTTGCAGGTTGCGCGCTTCAACTTCGATCGCTACCGGTTCCGCGCTTTCGGGTTCACGCAGATCATCGATCGTAGCGGTCTGCCCCGTTCGCGGGCGCAATACATAGAGCAGTGCCGGCACGGTGAGAAAGAAGCACGCGGCCCAGAGCAGGTTGATGGTGCTGCCGAGCGTACTCGAGATCGGAATCGTCTCGTCGAGCACTCCGGTTTCGATCAGAAAATTTCCCGCGGTGTTCAGCACGAGCGGGATCGAACTCGACAGTCCGCAGACCCAGACGACGCCCGCGCAATACGCACATGCAGCGAGGTACGCATAGTCGACGCCTTTTACCCGGCTTGCGAGTTCGCGCGCGAGCACCGCGGTGAGCACGGCCCAGCCCCAGCTGACGAGTCCAAACAGGCCTCCCACCACGGCGACGATGACGTACACCGTGCCGGGGCCGCGGGCGGCAAGCGCAATCCGGTCGATGAGGCGCGCGACCGTCGGGGACAGGGCGATCGCGAAACCCGTAGTCAGCATCAATACCATCTGCATGCCGAATTCGAGCAGGATCCAGAAGCCCTTATACCACGCGTCGACAACGGCTTTAGGGCTCGCGTCGGTTGCAAGCGTTGCGAACACGCCGATACCGAGCGTCAGCAATAACGCGAAAACGAACGCGTCGGGAATGATCCGGCGCAGCGTGCTCGACAAGAACTGGCCGAGCCCGTTTACGAACATCGATCCGTCGCGTACGCGATTAAGCCTGCGTGATCAGGCGCCATGCGGTCGGATAAACGTGAGTAATTGATCAGCCATTGCATTGCACGCCGTTGCCTTGACCCGTGCGAGCAAGGGGATCGGGATGATTACCGCCGGCACATACGACGTGCCCGAGGTTTCCGTGTTTATCTTACCCGAGACGCGTTGCTGTTCGAGGTCCCAGATCGACGCTTCGTAGTGTGATTCGTCATCCCAGCTCTTGAACCCGATGCAGCCGCCACCACCCGGCCCGACGGCGCAGGAAACGGAACCGGCACTGTCCGTGGTTTCCGTGAAGCCGTCGATCCATACGAAGTAGCGCAGGCGAAACGTTTCGAGCCGGCCGGCGACCGCGGGGTTTTCCAGCAGGCGTTCCATATTACTCACGTCCATCGGAGCGGTGCTCACTTCGAACCACGGATACATCGCATCAACGAACTCCGCTTCGGGAATGACGTTCAGATCCGTCGCTGTTCCCGTCAGTGATTCACCGACACATTTCACGAAATCGCGCTCCGTGTCCTTGTCCATATCGTGGCGCCGGCCCAGGACAACGATGGAGTCGCCCCCGGCAAGCGTCGCCGGCTCAATCCGGTACTCGTCAACCACCGTTGTGGTACGGCAGCCCGTCACGCCATACAGGCATCCGAGTAATACGACGGCCGCGACGCGGCTGTTCATCGGTAAACGCTTAATCATGGCGCTCCTTCGAGTGCCCGCGCCACCGCGGGTTGTTGCCGGAAGCCGGTGGCAAGCTTCGCGCCGATGTCGCGCAGCGCATAGGCAATGGCCTGGCTCAGGCCCTCGGTTTGCATTGTAAAACGTTTTTTCGGCGCCTTGCCGTAGGCCGCGATATCCCAGGGATCGCGTTGCGTGCCGTCACGATCAAATAACGTAATCCGGTAGCGAAACCACGCTTCGTAATACCCGAAGCCGGTTTCCGCGGGGGTCGCGAGTTGCATGTCGATAATGCTCGGTACGACCCCGAGATCACCGCTGACGACCCCGGGACCGGGTTCCGTGCCGAGATGCGTAACTTCCGTGAACGTCGAATCGAGGACGCGATCGAACATCGCCACCTGGGCGTCGCCGCTTGCGATATCCCATTGCGGCCGCTCGTCGCTGTCTTCCGTGTAGCGGTAATCACTGAACGCCGGCGGGTAATACACCGCGACGCCAAGCGGGATTTTCTGTACGAGTGCCACGGGCACTTCGCTTTCTACCTTCAGACTGACGGATTCCGTACACCCGCCGCCGCACAGGATAATCACGGCGCCGACGATGAATCCTGACAGACGACGATAGCGCATCGTGTGGCACCCGGTTAACGAAAAGCGTTCAGTCCGACGAACGTGCCGCCATTGCGGCGGGTTAATTCTCGCATAAGCGAGGCAAACCGGATCCCGGTGGTCTGGAGGTGTGGCGGATTCGCCGCCTGTACCGGAAAGCCGATCGCATGGATCCGAACCCGCGGTGCGCCCGATGCGTCCCGCTGGTTGACCGTGCCGACGAAATCGACGACCTCCCGGATCGAACGACCGGTAAATTCATCGCCGTACACGAACAGGCTGATTTTCTTGTCCGGGCTGTAGAACGTGCGGATCGCCGCCATGATGCCTTCAACGGGACTGCTGTTACTGAAGGCATTCCATTGCATGAGCCGCTCGATCACGGCGCGCCGACGGCCCGGGGTGTCCGGTATCCATTGTCCGCTGTACGTTGTGAACATGTAGCTGCCCATGTCGTTCATGATCTGGATGCCTTTCACGCGCGGATACACCTCGAGTGTTTCGACGATCTGTTCCACGACCTTCGGCCATGCATAGCGGAACATGCTGCCGGACGTGTCGATAATGAAAATGATGTATTCACTGTCGACCGGCACGCCGCCGATCAGGTCGTTGCTCTTGCGGTTGCGCTGCGCCAGCAGGCGTCGCATTTCCTCCGTGAGTTCCTGCTGTGCGGTCTTCAGTTCACCGGCGATGATCGCATTCATCGCCGCCTGATCTTTTTTCTCGCTCTGGCTCGACTGCAGCGCCGCGAGTGCCTGCTGCATACGCCGGGTCTCGTTTGCCCATGTCGCGATCTGCGTTTCCAGCGACACCTGTTCCTGCTCGGCGGCTGCCACGTCGCGTCGCATATCGAACAGGTCGCGCTGCATGTTCGAGATTTGCGCCGCACGCGGGTCGACGACGTCTTCGGCCGGCGGTTCTCCGAAGCGCGCGATCATGAGCAACAGGATGATCGCGCCGAAGCCGCAGGTAATCACGTCGAGAAACGCGATGCTGATGGGTTCGTTGTCGCGTCGATGCAGACTCACGGCCAGTCCTTCGCCGGGGTCAGGAACGCGCCCCGCGTCAGTAACGCCACGTTCCAGTAGGCCCATGCCGCGAGCGGGTCGCCTTCCATCGGCAGCAGGATCGTATTGATCGGGACCCCGCGCGGCAACAGGCTCATCGCATCTTCGAACAGCCGCGCCCGCTGCGCCCCGGTGATCGTCGTGCCGCGCGGCGGCGCGAGACCCTGCGTCGGCAGGCCATCGGTAATGAGGTAGATATTGTCCGGTTTCGGTGACAGCCGGTTAATCGACGCCAGCGCCGCGGCGAGGCTCGAACCACCGCTCGGGATCACGCGTTTCAGTTCCTCGATTGAGCGATTCAGCTCATCGAAGTTGCTCACCTTGAGCCAGCGCCACTTCGTTTCCTTCAGCGCCGGGTCGACCCCGGTGTTGAACGTGAAAATCTGGTATTCACTCGCGGCCGGCAAGCGTGCGCTGATCCAGTCCACGGTGGCGAGCGCCTGTTGCCACTTCCACGACCGGCGCTTCGCCGCATCGTCCATGTTGCGGCGCCGGATGATATTCACGATCGTATCATCGAGCATGCTCGCGGAGGCATCCAGCAGGATCAGGATCCGGCGGCCGCCGAGGTTCAGGCCGGTCAGGTATTCACGGTTGCCTTCGCCGGTGAACGTGCGCACCTGGTTCGATTTCGCTTTGACCTGCGCCTGGAGCGCGTTCTTCTGTTGTTCGAGGCGCTTCAGCTCGGATTTCAGCTTGTCGATTTCGACGCTGCTGACGGACTGCGCGTTGCCTTTCGCACCGGCGCGGGCGTCGGCGAGCAGCTGCCGCACCCGGTCCGCCTCACCGCGCGCGGTTGCAAGTTCGGCGTCGAGCGTTGCTGCCTGGCTCCTCGCGTCACCGAGTTTTTCCCGCGCTTCGCCGATATCCGCCTCGAGCAGTTCCACTTCCTGGGACAGGTCATACGTCGGCATGACGTCCTTCACGTCGGCGTGATGCTTGATGATCAAAAACAGCAGCACGACGGCGCCGAAGCCGCACGACATGATGTCGAGAAACGACAGGCTGAATGCCGAGAAGCCGCGTCGTTTACGCCGCATCGGGGTTCGCGAGGCAAACCGGGAGGTAGACGGGCGCGGCGCCTTCAATCGTGATTTCGTCGCCCGCGCCGAAGACGGAATCGGCGGTAACGAGGCCGTTCACGCGCACCGTCGCGCCGTTTTCTGCCGAGATAACCGCACCGTTGCCCGTGAGTTTCGCTTGCGCAACCGTGCGCGCATTCGCGGTGCTGCTGATCGAGCCGTCCGTGTTCAGGTAGATGCCGTCGGCGGACAAGGGGAACGCGCGCGCGCCGCTGACAATATGCGTGGCGATGAGTGACGGCGCCGCGCGGCTCGCGGCAGCGCGAGGCGTTGACGTGATCGTCGGTGACGTACTTGCGGGCAGGCTCGCTATGAGACTGAGACCCGAGGCTGTCGGCGTCTCCGTTTGTGCGAGTGCCGCCGCACCCTCGAACACGGCGGTGTCGCCGAGCACGGCACAGCCCCGGTGGTAATCAACAAACCCGGGCAAGCCGGCAAGCCGGTTGCTCGCGAGCCACGTCGCGTTCGCGGACAGCCGATCATGGATGCTGCGGTAGCTGGCCTCGGCTACACCGACGATTTCCTCACGCGCGATGCGCGCTTCAAAGCGCGAACCGCGGAAATCGAGATGAACCTTGATCTCGCGTTGCGTATTGAGCAGTTCCAGCCACAGCGGCATTTCGTTGTGCAGGAGTTGCTCGGTACCGGCCTGGTGCAGCGGATCGAAGCGCGACTGGGCGAGAAACTGATCGGCCACGAACGCGACGAGGCGATCGGTAAGCTTGTCGAATCCCACCCCGTCGATGATGTCGACCTGTCCGCGCTCGACGGTCGCGCCGATATTGAGTTCCGTCACGACCGTACGGTGCAACTGCATATCGATATGCTGGTAACGGCCGGGGCCCACCTGCGCCGCGGCGCTGGCGACGGCCGCGTCGACGAGCGCGACCGCGCGCATGTGACAGGCTTCGACGATACCGAGCAACAGGGCGAGTTGTGCTTTACTGAAGCCGCCAGGCACGGCGAACACGACGGTTTCGGGTTTGCCCGCATCGCGATACAACTGTTCGAGTTGTCTGAACGCAAGATCCGCATGGTGACGCGCGGCGCGCGTTGCCCGCCTGAGCGGTGCCTGGTCGAGCTGATACCAGTAGCGGTTGTGGTATTCACGCGGATTCAGCAGCGCTTGTGCGATCGCCTGCTCACCCACCTCGATCGTGTTGCCGCGGATGATCGCGCCGCTCGGGCTGCGCGCGAGCACTGCGGCGTCGCGTGCGAGCCGGATTTCATGGTCGTTTAATTCAATGATTGCCGCGCTCATCGTCGTACCACTCAGCGTATGGCCAGATGGCGGAGCAGGTTGATATCGCAATACGACTGCGTGTCGAGGACGAGGCGCTCCTGCATCAACTGCAGCTGGTGCAGGATAAACATGATGAAAAGACTGATGACGAGCGCGATGAACGTCGAATTGAACGCGACCCCGAGGCTCGTTGTCACGCCGACGATGTCGCCCTCGACCGCGCGGTGCGCTTGACCCAGCGCCTGACCGATACCGCGTACCGTACCGATAAACCCGATCGACGGGATCGCCCACACGATGTAGCGGATCATCGACAACTCCGAATCGAGCCGGTCCGCCTGCGTTTCACACACTTCCTTCACGGTATCGGAAACGTCCTGAATATTGCGGGTCGAGCCGAAGCGTTGCAGTGCCGCGAGCAGCGCGCGCGGAACGAGGTATTCACGGTCCGCGGCCGGCAGCGCCTGTACCGAGCGCGCGTAGCTGCGGGTGTCTTCCGGCAGGATCCGCGTCCCGCTTTCGACTTCGACCAGGGGGTGATTCAGAAACTGGCGTTCCCGCATTCCCTGGCGCGCCTTGAAGCCGATGATCGCGGTCGCCCACAGCGCGAGGATGAAACACGACTCCTGTTCATAGTCCTTGATCACGATGTACCCGGATCGTTCGATCGTGGCGATTTCGCCGGCTGCCTGGAGTTCGATTTGTTCACGCAACGCCGCGTTCGCCTGTGGCCGCACGATCGTGATGTAGACGGCGTGTACGACGATGATCGAAATCATCAGGGCGATTAGCTGGAAATAGAATTCGGAAAACGGGTTGTGTCTCATGATTCAGATATCGACCGGAAAGGGGACGGGAAAATCCTCCGAGATTTCTTCGGTGGGTTTGAACGTATCGGCCGGCAGCGAACGGCGGGTGAACTCGGGCCGTTCCGCATCTGCGTTGCGCGCTTTTCCGTCACGCGTTGCGTCCTGCTGCACGGGCTCCTGGGCGAAAACACCCGTCGCGGAACAGGCGCCCGCGAGCAGGCACACGATGAAAAGTCTATTGAGCATAGCGGGCGATCCTGAAACCGATATCGTCGCGTCCTTCCTTGCCGAAGTCGCGGTAGGCGAGACGCAGTTCCGTCTCCGCGGCGTGACCCCAGTTCGAACCGCGCACGACATGCGTTTCGCCTTCACGCGGCCCGAGCGGATCCTGCGCGACGCCATTTTGTGCCGGTGCAGCCACATAGTAGTCGTTGATCCACTCCGATACATTGCCGCCCAGATCGTAGATCCCGCGCAGGCTCGCCATAAAACTGCCGACCGGCGCGGTAATCGGGAAACCATCCGTGTAGTCCGGGATCACGTTGCGCAGAAACCCGCTCGCCGACTGGTCCGCGTAATTACCGGAACGGCCGCGCGGCGGGTATTTTCCGGCCCAGGGAAACCTGAACGGCTCTTCGCCCTTCGGCGCGGTGCGGGCAACCCACGCCCATTCCGCTTCCGTGGGCAGCCGGTATCCCAGCGCCTGCGGATTGATTCCGAGGACTTTGCCGTTCTTGATCTGGTAGAAAACCGGCAGCGAATCCTTGCGGCTGAGCCAGTTGCAAAACAGTGCCGCGCGTTCCCAGCTGACATTGACCACCGGATGTTGATCGCCGTTCACGTCGATGCCGTTTATCGGCGCCACCCGGTGGGTGGCGAGAAACCGGCGAAACTCGCCGTTCGTAACTTCTTTCAGCCCGAAATAGAACGGCCGGCTCAGGTTCGCTTCGCGCAATACCTCATTTGCGCGTCGCCCCGGTTCCCGGCGTGAACTGCCCATCGTGATGCGGCCACCACGAAACAGTTTCAGCGTTTGTCCGACCCCGGTCGTGATCGTATCCCCGCCGGCACCCGGCGGCCCGGCCGCCGGCGTCGCCGGGGTGCTGCCGGGTTTCGTCTCGGCAGGGGGTCTGAGGCGCACCTTGATCCGCTTGCGGATCCCCTTGCGCGGGGTCACTTCGGTGCTGTAGCTGACATAACCCGGTTTGCGGATTTCGAGCAGGTGTTTGTGTGTCGGCAGCTTCAGCGTCTGGTTGGCACTGCCACGTGCGACGCCATCGATGAACAGCTCCGCGCCTTGCGGTGTGCTGATCACCTCAACCTGGGCAAGTTCAGGTTTCAGCTCGACGACAAGCGCCTGCGTTTCTCCGGACCCCGCGCTGACAGTGCGCGAGGCCGCGGCGTAACCTTCTTTCAGGATCGAGACCGCGTGCTTTTCGTCGGGCGTAACCGCGGCCTTGATCGGGCTCTGGCCCTGGTACAGCTTGTCGATCGTAATCGCCGCGCCGGCGGGCACGGTGGTGATGTTCACGTAGCCGTCGGCCTGCGCAAGGATCACCGGCGGCAGCGTGAGCGCTTCCCCGGCCACGATTTTCAGCGTCCGCTGCCACGGCTTGTAGCCGTCCAGGCTCAGGCGCACGTCGCGCTGTCCCTGGAGCACCTCGCCCGCGAACGGCGTCGTGCCGCGGGAATCGTCGTCGATGCTGAGTGCCGCGCCGGCGGGTTCCGAGGTGATCGATACATCCGCCCACGCCGGCTGCAGGACCACCGTGAGCGTTTGTTCGATGCCGCGTCCCTCGATCTCGACGACGGTCTTGAACGGGATATAGCGATCGGCCGAGACGATAACTTCGCGCGGCCCGGCTTCGATGTCGCCAATCGTGGCCGGCGCCGGCCCGCGCTTCGTCCCGTCGATCGTCACGTCTGCGCTCGCCACGGGTGTCACTTCCAGCTTCAGCTTGCCCGGCAAGGGATCGAGCGTCACGCTGTGGGTCTGGATCGGCTCGTCAGTGATCCGTATCTCGTCGGCGAAGCGCTGGTATCCCTCGGCCTCGACGATGAACCGCCGCATTCCCGGCCGCAGCACCCAGTGTTCGCGTATGACCGGCGCGATCAGTTCATCCGCCGTGACGGTCGCACCCTCGGGTTGCGTGACGATACTGACCGAACGGGCGGTAATCACATACCACGCGCCCCACACGCCGAGCGCGACAATGAAGACGATGAACGTCTGTGCCCAGGGTAATTTGAAGCGCGGTAATGGCGGTGCGGATCCCGCCGGTTTGAACTTGACCGGTTCGATGACATCGGCCGGTTTGTCGCGGGAATCCGCTCCGCTCTCGCGTTGATTCAAAACGGTCAGCTCCCGAAGGCCAGTTTTTGTTCGCATCTGACCGTGATCATCGCATCTGCCTGCGCTGGTGACACGTTGAATTCAACGCGCACATCGCGGAAGCCGTCGCGTTTCCCGACAGCGACATAGCTACCCGGTATCAATGACAGCGAATGCTGGCCGAAGCGGCCGAGTTCACCCACGCGGTAGATTGTTACATTCGTGAGCTTGTCCGACATGATCGTGATCACAACCGGGGTCCGCGCGAGCGTGATCGTATTCTCGAGTCGCGTGATCTGGCCCGTGAGTCGCGCCCCCGGGGCCGGCTGCTGGCGCGCCGCGGCAAGCACCGCGCGCGCTTCCCGATGCACGCCGTCATCCGCCAGGCGTTGCGGTTTCGCGAGTATCGTCTCGATCTGCTGGTCGAGTTTCGCGCGCGCCGACGCACGCGCGGCATTAGCGCTCGCGCCGTCGAGATCGGGATCGAGTTTCGCCGCCTGCCGGTACTGGCTGGCGGCCTCGGACCAGCGCTCGTCGCGTTCGGCGGTGGCGGCCGCGCGCAGATGCGCTGCGATCCGATCGGCGAGTATGCGATTTTCAACCTGCGCCAGTGCGTCGGCGGCATCACGCGAGCCAGGTTTCAGCTGCAGCGCGGTTTTGAACGCGGATTTCGCCGCGTCGAATCGTTCCGCGGCAAACGCGCCGAGACCGTCCGACATCGCCCGGCCGAATCGCGCCGCAAGCTTTTCCTCTTCGATCCGCGCGACCGCGGCGGCCGCGCCCGGCGCCTCCGCGTCGAGCGCGAGTGCCTCCCGGTATCGCTTCAGCGCGGCGTCGAGATCGCCAAGTTCCGCGTAACCGGCCGCCTCGTTGATCAGCGCGAGCACCTGGTCGAGCGTACCCGCGCGCGCGAGACCGGTTTGCGCGCGTTCGTGTTCCGGGGTGATCGCGAGCGCGAAACGAAACGATTTTTCAGCACCCGCGGCATCCCGTGCCGTGAGTTTCGCGTAGCCGTCCTCGACCGCTTCCGCAACGACCGGATCGATGCGCTCGAGCAGGGTCTGCAGTGACGTCAGGGCGCGCGTATACGCCTTGTCCGCCGCCGCGTAGCGTTGCTCGCGATAGGCTTTCTCGCCCTCGCTGATCTGCCCGCGTGCCGCCGTGAACTCACTCGCCGCCCACGCGGTGACGTTTTTCCCCTCGAGCTGGTCCACCAGACCGAGGAGTTGCTCGAGTTGCGCCTGGTTCGATCGCCTGAGCTCCGCGATCGCTTCAGGTTCCATGGTCGGCGCACCCGCCACGGTCGCCGGCGCGGATTCCGCGGGCGCGGGAACGGCCGCCGGGGCCGGTGACCCGGGCGCAAGATAGCGGGGCAAGACGAAGATGACGGCGAGCACGACGCTGAACAGCACGATCGCCGCGCCGACGACGAAAGCACGTCGCATCTGCGTCGCGCGTGCCGCGGCGTGTTCGTCACCGGTAGCGTCACCGCCGGCGAAACGGACCGGCACGATCGGCGCGCCGTCGTCGGGTTCGTGATGATCTCGTGGGCTGTTCATGGATCTGTTGGTACGGCCTGGCGGCCCATTATCGCTCATTCGTCGCGTGATTCCGCATCACCGGTGCAGGGACGGGATGCGCCCGGCACGGCGTTCGCGCGAACCCGCACCGGGTGTGCGATCGTGCGGGTTCGCACCGCTACTGCGGTAGCGGATCCGACAGGTCGCGCGCGGGCAGCTGCCCGATTTCAGTCAGGTAGATTTCGTTCAGGATGGCGCGCCACTGTGCATATTGTTCGTCGACCGTACCACTTAACGTGACGGTCTTGTCAGCGAGCGCGATGGTATGTGGTCGAATTTCCTCGCCGAGCGAATCGGCCATTTCCTTCAGTCCCGCTTCATGGATCCGGGCTTCGGACCCGCGGTCGAGCCCGCTTTTGAACATGAGAGCACCGGCGCCAATGCCGAGCACGCCGGCCGTGCGCGCGGTACTGCTGCCACTGCCCTGCGCGAGAATACCGGCGACGACGGCGAGTACGCCGCCGATCTTGCGCGCCGTGGCTTCCTCTTTCAGCTTACGCAGCGCCTTCGTTTCGTGATAACTCGCTTCACGCCACTGATCGTAGGGGCCCGCGAGGCGGGTATTGAAGTTCCGGTAATGGTCCTGCAGCAGGTCGACGAACATCTGGTCGCGCACCCGGATCGATTCGACCTGCGCGATCACCGGATCCCCGGCCGCGGGCAGGCGTTTCAGCGTGTAACGGCCGTTCGCATCGACGGTCATGAAATCGTTGTAGTCGTCGGGGGCGAAACGCTGCGCGAAGCGGAGCTTGGAAATCGCGCGTAATTCTTCGCGCTTCGCCGCGGACAGCGACCGTACGTACGCTTCCATATCGCGCGCAATGTTGTTGTACAAACCCTGGAACGGCTCCTGTTGCTGGCGCAGGGAAGGATCATAGGCGTACTGGCTCAGCTGCTCTTCGTAACGCCGCGTGTACCACGGTTTACCCGAGGAATCCGTTACCGTGACTTCGAGCTTCAGCGTCTCGCCGTCCGATTCGATGATGACGCCGCTGACGGCAACATCGGTTTCACTTTGCGCTGCCGGGACGATCCGCACCGCGCCCCAATTGCGCGTCTGCTGCAGCGCTTCGACGAGATTCTGCGCTACGTGGACCGATTCGGCCTTGCGTACGGCCGGCGTTGTCGTCGATTTTTCCTCGTCGAGAAACTGTATCCCCGGATCGAACAGGTCGACGCCGACATCGAGCAACAGGTGTTCCGGAATCGGTGTCGGCGCGACATACGGTATTTGCTGTATGGACGAGGAGCGTACGGATTGTGAATTACAGCCGACGAGGCCGAGACACACGGCGCCGAGTAACCACGCGAATTGATTGCGGAAAATGTTCATTACCGGCCGATCCCTGTTTTGTATTTGCGGTATTCCTGCCACAGCTTTTCGCGCAGCGTGGGGTCTGTTTCGCGGGTAGCAGCTTCACGCAACTGGCGTGCGACGATGTCGTCGTCACGCGCATCCGGCACGTCGGCGGGGACTGCCCCGGGTGGGGGGCGGTACGTCCCGCGCTGATTCGTGCCGCTCGTGTCCGGCGTATTTCCGAGCCCGGACGAACGCGCGGCCTGTCCGCCCGCCCCGGTTTCCGTCGCGGGTTCGCGGCGCGCGCCGCTGCCGCCCATCGCACCGGCCATCGCGCCCCCGCCTGACTGTTCGCGTTCGGCTTCTTCGCGGGCCTTGCGCATGAGTTCATCGAACTCCGCGAGCTTCGACTTCAGATCCTGTTCGAGATCCGCCGAGCGCTCTGCCGCGGTTGCCGCCGAACCGACGTTAATCGACGATCCGGCCGTCTCCGCGCCTGCCGGCGTGCCACCACCCGTGTTCGCGCCGCTCGCCGCGTCACGGGCGCCAGCGGGGGTCGGCGCACCACCACCACCGGCGGACGCAGGCGGGTTCGAGCGGGCCGCGGCACGCTGTTCGTCGGCGGGCCGGACGATCGGGTTGCCGTCCTCGTCGAGCGGAATATCGGTAATTTCGACATCGGGTGATGATGCTGCCGGCGGCGGCCCCGACGCCGGGGGCGCCTGTTCCGCCGCCGCGGCTTCGCGATCCGCGGCTTGTTCTGATGGCGCACTCGACGGGTCCGGTTGCGCCGTGGCGCCGGCCGCCTGCGATGTCTGTTCCTGTTGCTCGCGGGTCTCGGTTTGCGCCGGCTGACTCGGCGGCGGGGTCGGCGGCGGTGACGACGGCGATTCCGGCGGCGTCGCGCACGCCGTAACGAGCAGGCAAATTCCTGCCAGCGTAACCCCGCGGAATCGTGTTCTCAGCCGCTTCACCCGGTTTGCTCCTGCATTAGATCGACACATCCGGAAACAGGTAGCGGATCGTCGCGGTGTCTTCGAATGGCCCGTCGTCGCCGATACTCGGACGGAACCGCGTATTACCCAGCGTGGCACGCGCTTCGCGCACGATCCGCGAATTATCGGGCGGACTCGCCTCGATGACTTCGACCGCGCGTACCTTGCCGTGCTTCGTGACCCGGAACCTTGCCTTGACGTAGGCGTTCGGCGGTACTGCAGCGTCGTCCGCTTCCGGCCCGCGACGGGCGAGGGAAAACGACTTCATGGGGCGCGGATTGCCGAATTCCCGCTCGAGATCCGCCGGTGACAGTCCCGCTGCCTTCAGCTTCTCATAGGCGCGACGATAGTTCTCGCGCGCGCTCTGCGGTCGGTCGAAAGCGAGTTCCCAGTCGGCAAGATTCGCCAGCGCGAGCGCGTGTTCGACATCCTGGTTTTGCCGCGCGGTGAGTACGACGACCCGCTCAAGCGCCTGCTTGCCGCGAATGAAACTTTCGATAATCAGGTTGCGGCGCTCGAGGATATCGCCGAAGTCGTCCCCGATCCGTTGTCCGCCGGTCACGATATCCTCGTCCGTGAAGCTCACATAGGTTGCGAGATTGAGCCGCATCTGCGCTTCGGCGTTGAGGATCTGCACGAGTCGCGGGTCGGTTTCATCGCCCGTATCCGTGACCGCGTTCAATGCTGTTTCGAGCGCCGCGAGCGCTTCGCGCAGTTTCGTCAGGGTCGGGGTTCCGGTATCGAGATAATGCGCGCGACTCTGCCAGGCGGCGTAGGTTATTGCGGAATCCACGAACCGGTCGGAATTTTGCGCAGCCTCGCGTTTGTGGATCCAGTGGCGGAAACGATGTTGCTGGTCGACCGCCTGCCAGTCGCCCTGGTTTGCGTATGCCTCGATCAACAGATCGACGATCGGCACGTGTACGAGGTGGTGCAGACCCTTGTTGATCCGGTTCACGTGCAGGGCCTGCCGGAACGCGTCGATCGCGGCATCGAGATCGCCGTTCGCGCGGTAGGCCAGGCCCATGCTCAGGAAGTGCTCGGACAAGCGGTGATCGAGCGCCCCGCCATCGCGTTCGATCGCGTCGATACTGCGCTGCCAGTCCCCGACGGCGGCGCTCGCCGGTGGCGCATCGTCGGCGAGCGTGCTGCCGGCGGAAGCCACGAGCACGACGGCGACGGCGGTACGGAGCGGAAGCATCAGTGGCATCGTAGCGTCGTCTCGTCCTCGTTGCGTGATTCGGCGGGCGTTCGATCGGCGGTTGACGAACCGCGGCCCGAACATTTTTCGACCGGTTATCGGATTAATTGTTCCAACAGCGCGGATACTGCGCTGACCAGCATCGCAATTTTACCTGAACCGCCGATGAATACGCGCTCAGGCGCGCGGGCGGGTCCGTCAGGTGTCGCGGGTGGCCGCGTGCTCTGCGGTGAGCGCGGTGAGGCAGGCGGGGCACAGGCAGTCGGTATCGGGATCGATCCGGGCGGCCGGCAGGTGCGGGAGATCGCTGCACCAGCAACTCGGCAGATCGCGGCCGCAGCCAAATGAGCGGGCGCAGCGCGAGCACGACTTTGCGATCGCGCCGGGGTCGGCAAACGTCGCGTCGAAACGGTTGTCGTCACCGGTTTGCGTCATACCGGATCCGCAATCTCGCCGAAGTCGTCGATCATGAAACTCGCCTCCGCTTCGGCGACGAGTTTGCCGTCGTCGCGTTTCGCGGTCGATGCGAGTTGCAACAAGCGGCCTTTACGCTTCGTCACGTGGCATTCAACGGCGATCCGCTCGCCCACCGGCAACGGGTCGCGATAGCGGATCTCGCATTTCGCCGTGTAGCCGCGCCCGTGTTGCAGGAACAGCCAGTTCGCCATGAGGTCATCGAGTACGCTGAAGATGATCCCGCCGTGGGTCACGCCGTCGAAGCCGACGTGGTTTTCCGTTGGCGTGAATTCGCCGCGGCACACCCCGTTGTCGAACGCAAACGGGATCTTCAGGCCGATCGGGTTCTGTGTGCCGCAGACGAAGCAGTGGTCGGCGTCGGCGCGTTTCGTCGGTGTATCGGCGGCCATGATCAGACCATGTCGCCGTAGCGGTTCGGCACGTCGAGATCCACCGGGTGGGCGTAACCGGGCAGGCTCAGTTCGTGCTCGTTGATCCGGATCGCCGCTTCGTCGATCAGCGAATCGCCAAAACGATAGATCGGCACCATCGGCGCACGCATACACGCTTCGTCATACGCCGACGCCGTGGCCGTGACGGCGGCGAGTTTCGCGTCGTAGTCGGCAATGCGTTTGCGGCCGTAACGGTGTTCGAGCATGTCGCGTGCGACCGCTCCCGAGAGTACCGTCGCCGTGGCGTTGTTGCCGCCGAACCCCTTCGAGTTGAGAAATGCAATATCGGTCCTGCCGTTCAGGTCGAGGTCGCGGATTGGAATATTGAGGCGATCATCGAAAATATCGTCCGCCAGTGCATCGATGGTTTTGATCCCGGGCAGGATGCCGTCGGTGAATATACCGAGCGAACTGATCATTTGATCCGCGCTCGCCGGTGCGAGCGAGTGGCCGACGAATGTTTTCATTGCCGTCACCGGCCACGCGGTAATGCCGAAAGCCTGTGCCACGAGGTCGAACACGCGCGATTCCGTCGTGCGGTTCTGCGGCGTGCTCGAACCGTGTGCCTGTACGAAGCTGCGGTGACGTACGGCATCGTCGCCGAGGATTGCGCGCGCGGCGGCAACGGCTTTCGCGAGCGTGACGTAGTTTCCCGGGCCCGGTGCGGAAATTGATTTCTTGTAGCCGTCGGCATTGACGAACACATCGGCGACGGCGCCGTGGATTTGCGCGCCCAGTTCGAGCGCGAGTTCGTCGTCGAACAGGACGATGTACTGTCCGGACTCGGACAGCACGAAGCCGCAGTTCTCGCCGAACGGCCGGCTGGCGCGGCGATGATCCGCTTGCGGCGTCCCATCGAGTTTGCACAGGTTTTCGTCCGTCGCGAGCGCGCTCATCGCGGCATAGCCTTCGATCACTTCGGGCAGCAACGGTGCTTCGGCATTGCCAACAACGGCAACCCGGCGGCGGCCCGACTGGATGTCGTCGATGGCGACGCGCAGGTTGTACAGAAACGTGGCGCAGGCGCCGACCGCGGCCCCGGTGGCGCCGATGTTGCCGAGTACGTAGGCGTTAACGAAGTCGGCCGGCATCTGGTTGAGTCCGAGCGGTAGTTGCTTCGAGCTGACCCGATGGCCGCGCAGTCGCGCCTGGGTCATGCCGCCGGTTCCGAAACTGTCGAGCTGACCCATCGCGCTGGCCGCATAGACGCAGATCTCGTCCGGTTTCACCGCCTGGGTGATCGCATCCCATTCGATGCCGACCGAGCGGATCGCGTCGGAGGCGGCGACGATCGTCAGTTGCAGGCCACGCGGATGGAAGCGCGAGTTGTACAGGGCCCCGGGGTCGAAACCGGTCGGCAACTGGCCGGCGGCCTGAACGGTGAGTTTGCGCTGCGCCTCGAGTTTGATTTCCGTCGCGTTGTCGATCACGAGTTCGACACAATCGTCCTGTACATTCGCGACGTGACACCCGAGCGGCAGCGGATCCGGCAGATCGCGCTTACGCACGATAATCGCGCCCGCGGTCGTGCCTTTTTGCAGCGGCAGGACACTGTTGCCGGCAACCTTGTCCGGGTCGAACAGGTGCGCCTCGATGCGGCGGATCAGCGTGTGATCGAGGATGTATTCGCCGCAATGGCGCTCGACCCCGTCCTCGGCGATCGGTTCGCCCTCAGCGGTGACGTAGTGTTCCCCGTTCCAGCTGACGAGACCCATCATCGCGGCGAGCGAGAGAAACGTCCGCGCGCGCTCGCGACCCGTCGTGCTCTCGATAATCGTGCGCCGGTAGGCGTGGTGAAAAGACGAACGGCCGGCCGGGCCGACGCCGCCGAAACCAACTATCAACGGGAGTCGTGTCATTGTTATTGTTGCTCATGCGATGAGGTGACCGGGCGCCAGTTTAACGGCGGACTCACGAATTATTTTGGCCATTTAAGCCAAAGTAAGCGGCAATTCGGCTAAACTCGGGATCTTTTCCGCGCGAGAACCACCGTGAACCTGGGCTTCGTACTGACCGAAAACATGCTCGCCGCGAGCACGCTGTTGCCGCTCGAAATGTGGCGTGCGGCGGAATCAACGGCGCTCGGTCGCGGCGCGCGCGAGGCACCGCTGACAACCTGCCTGCTGGCCGCCGACACGGCGCCGGTACCGAACCAGGCCGGGGTGGCGATTACGCCGCAGGCGACGTTCGACGGCGCGCGCGAGTTCGATGTCGTCTACTTGCCGGCTTTGTGGCGCAACCCGCGCCGGGTGGTACGCGACAACGCGCCCATGTACCCGTGGCTCGCCGCGCAGTTTGCGCGCGGTGCGATGCTCGCCGCGGTCGGTACCGGCTGCTGCTTTCTCGCCGAAGCCGGCTTGCTCGACGGCAAGTCGGCGACGACGCACTGGCATTATCTCGAGCGATTTGCGCGCGATTACCCGCAAGTCTCGCTGAAGCGCGACTACTTCATCACCCAGGCCGGGTCGATTTTCTGCGCGGCGTCGGTGAACGCGCTGGCGGATGTAACGGTGCACCTGATCGAGCTGTTTTACGGGCGCGCGATCGCGAGCCATGTGGAACGCAATTTCTCCCACGAAATCCGTCGACCGTACGAAAAGTATCGCTATCTCGAAGGGGACGATCTGCAGCACAGCGACGAGCTGATCATCGAGATCCAGTTGTGGATGCAACGGCACCTGAACCAGACGATCACGATGCCGGATGTCGCCGCGAAGTTCGGCCTGAGCGCTCGCTCCCTCGGCCGACGGTTTCACGCCGCGACCGGACAGTCACCACTCGCCTACGTCCAGAGTCAGCGCATGCGTACCGCGAAAGAACTGCTCGAATCGACGAATCTGACCATCGGCGAGGTCGCGTTCCGGGTGGGCTATCAGGATCAGGGGCACTTCTCGCGCCTGTTCGCGCGCGCGATGGCAGTGAACCCGGCGGACTATCGCAAGACTGTTCGCGCGAAAGTGTTTTCCGCAACCGCCTGAGCGCGATGCGTGGTGTCAATAATATTGACACCGGCAGCTTGCGGCGCGTGCCGTGTAATCCACTGACTTCACAGTGATTTAATCGTTACGGGCGATTCGCGAGCGATATTCCCGCCGGTATCGACGCTGGATCCGTGTCAACAGGATTGACACCGGGCGGCACCGCGAGTGTCACGATGCGCGTAAAACACGGATCTTTTCGCTGCTTACGCACAGTGGCAGAAACCTTGCATAGAATTCCCCGACGGCCAGGAGTGGCCGTCGCTTTCGGAGACCGGCGGTGCGGTCGACCGGCAACGGTCGACGCGCGATGTTGTTTTGAGCGAAACACTGCTCGCGGCTATCGCCGAACTCCGGATGGTGCCTACACCGCATTTGCGTGCGGTAACTTTTCGACCCCGCCTATGGCGGGGTTTTTTTTTGTTTGCCGCGCCGGTCCCCGCGAATCTCAACCGCGTTACCATACAGTCCCGCCGCCCGCTGGCGCGGCACCACTATGTAAGGACTGGCACCCGACATGAGTTCACCACGTTACATTGGCTTCGATACGCTGAGCCTGCACGCCGGCCAGCGGCCCGATCCGACCACGGGCGCGCGCGCCACACCGATCTACCAGACGACGTCCTATGTGTTCGAGGACAGTGATCAGGCGGCTTCGCTGTTCGACCTCGGCCGCAGCGGACACGTTTATTCACGCATTTCCAACCCGACGATCGGGGTCGTCGAGGAACGCATCGCGGCACTCGAAGGCGGGGTCGGCGCGGTCGCGACCGCGAGCGGGATGGCCGCGATCCACCTCGCGATAGCGACGCTCGCCGGCAGTTCACACCACATCGTCGCCTCGCGCGCACTCTATGGCGGCACGCACAATCTGCTCGCCTACACGCTGCCGCGATTCGGGATCACGACGACGTTCGTCGATCCGCATGACATCGATGCGTTCGCCGCGGCAATCACGCCGCAGACCCGCATGATTTACGGCGAGACGATCGGTAACCCGGGTGGCGAGATCCTCGACCTGCCCGCGCTCGCCGAGGTCGCGCACGCGGCCGGATTACCGCTCGTGATCGACGCGACGCTCAGCACGCCCTGCCTCGTGAAGCCGTTCGACTGGGGCGCGGATATCGTCGTGCATTCACTGACGAAATTCATTGGCGGGCACGGGGTTGCGGTCGGCGGCGTCGTCGTCGACAGCGGACGTTTCGATTGGGAGGCGAGTGGCCGCTTCGCGCATCTGTGCGAACCGTACGCCGGTTTTCACGATGTGAACTTCGTCGAAGACTTCGGCCCGGCCGCGTTCTGCGCCCGCGCCCGGGCCGAGGGTCTGCGCGATTTCGGCGCCGCCCTGAGTCCGGCAAATGCGTTCTACCTGCTCCAGGGCCTCGAGACATTACCGCTGCGCATGGCACGCCACGTCGCGAACGCGGAAGCGATCGCGACGTTTCTCGAAAGCAACGAGGCAGTGGAGAAGGTGACGTACGCCGGGCTGCCATCCCATCGGGACTACGCGCTGGGGCAGCGTCTCAGCCCGAAGGGCTGCGGGGCGGTATTCAGTTTTGATATCCGGGGCGGACTCGAAGCCGGGCGGAAATTTATCGATGCGCTCGAATTGTTCTCGCATCTCGCGAACGTTGGTGACGCGAAGTCACTCGTGATCCACCCGGCATCGACGACACATCACCGCATGGACGCGGCGGCGCTGGCGGCGGCCGGCGTGTCGCCCGGCCTCGTTCGTCTGTCGGTTGGACTCGAAGACCCGCAGGACCTGATCGATGATCTCGGCCGGGCGCTGTACCGGTCGCAAAAGTAGGGGGCGCAGCGATGGAATTACAGCTCGACGGACACCGCGTTTTTGTCGCTACGGGCCACCAGGAACTCGAACCGGGCAAGCCGACAATAGTGTTCATCCACGGCGCCGGCATGGATCACACCGTATGGACCCTGTTCTCGCGCTACTTCGCGCGCCGCGGCTACAACGTGCTCGCGCCGGACCTGCCGGCGCACGGCCGCTCCGGTGGCGCGCCGCTGCCGAGCGTACCGGCGATGGCGGAATGGATCGACACGCTGCTCGCTACGCTCGGGATCGAACGCGCCGCGGTCGTCGGTCACAGTATGGGCTCGCTCGTCGCGTTCGAATTCGCCGCGAGCTTTCCGGCGCGCGCGACGCGGGCCGTACTGCTCGGATTCGCGCTGCCTATGGCCGTCGGTCCGCCGTTACTCGAGGCCGCGCGCAATAACGATCCCGCCGCGATCGATATGATGGTCATTTTCGGTCACGATTTTCGCTCGCAACTGGGCGGCAACCGGGTATCGGGGGTGCACGTCGTCAACAGCGCGAAACGTTTGCTGGAAAGAAACCGCCCCGGTGTATTGTTCAACGATCTGAACGCCTGTAACGATTATGCGAACGATTCCGCGGCGCAGACGATCCAGTGTCCGGTCGTGTTCGGTTCGGGCGCGCGCGACAAGATGACCTCACCGCGGGTTGCGGCAGCGATGGCGCAGGGACTCGCGCACGGCCGCTTTGAAGTGATCGAAAACAGCGGTCACGGCGTCATGGCGGAACAGCCCGAGTCGACCCATCGTCTGCTCGTCGCCGCGCTCGGGAGTGCCTGATCCGCTCAGGCCTGGCGCACACCGATGGCGGCGTGGTCGTCGATCCGGGTCAGCAGCATGCGCTCACCCGTGTCGCGGAGATAGTCGTCGACGGCCTTTTGCTGGCCGAGCCAGCGAAAATAGTCGTCGACGATAAGCACGCCGCCGACGCTCAGCTTAGGCATCAGTTCCGCGCACTCGACGACCGTGGACTCGTACATGTTCGTATCGAGACGCAGCAAGGCGATCGCGTCGCTGTCGTTGTGCGGCAGCGTGTCCTGCACGAGCCCCTTGTGGAATTTCAGACCCGTCGCCGGGTAGCGCGTACGCGCGAGATTCGCGGTGACATCCGCGAGCGGAAAATTGTGCCACGTGCACTCGCCGTCCTTCGTCTTGCGCGCCCATTTTCTGAGCGCCGGTTTGCCGAGGACGCTGATGTCTTCGGCCCCGGGTTTCACCATGCCTTCGTAGGTGTCGTACAGCAGGATCCGCCGATCACTGATGCCGAGATCGAGCAGGGTCAGCGCAATCGCCATCATGCTGCCGCCGGCACCGACGCCGCATTCGACGAAATCACCGGGAATGTCATGCGCAACGATATAGCGCACGGCGCGTTCGAGATTCGCGACCCGGGATTGTGACGTCATCGTGTACGGCCGGACCTGGTCCCACAGCGCCTGCGTGAACGGCGTGAAATCCTGCGGGTATTTCGGCGGCAGTTCGCGCATGCCGCGTGGCGCGAACAGCTTGCGCACGAGTTTGGAACTTTCCCGCGACAGGTTCGTTTTCCAGATTTTCAGTTGTGTGTTCAAGTCGGTCATTACGCGAGCGGAAGCATTAAGGGATCTGTGAATAAGTTGCTTGTGTCAAAATGTCCGCCCCCGGTCGCGGCCGGACCATTATCGTTTTTGTTTGGATAGTCGATGTCCGGTATTCGCTACGTGCCCGCCCTGCTGATCGTGCTTGCCGTTGCGGCGCTGGCCACCGAGCACGGCTCGCATTATCCCATCGGCATCCTGTTCCTGCTCGGACTCGTGCAGTGGATAAGGGCACCGGCGTCGATGTTCGGCTCCGCCGGCGCGCGCCTGTTCGTAACGGTTTTCGCGTGCCTGTGGATACCGATGCTGTTGTCGCTGCCGGACGCCGCGAATCCGGCGCGCGCGTGGAAGACGACGGTCCTGTACTTGCATTATCTGCCCGCCGGCCTGTACGTCGTGCACATGTTAGCCGACCCCCGGATCCGGCGCATCGTCCTCGGCGGGATCGCCATCGTCGTCGGCTTCTGGAGCGTCGACGGTGCGATTCAGTGGTTTTACGGCCGCGACTTGTTCGGTTATCCCCACGATGGCCCGGTGCTGACGGGCGTGTTTTACCCGAAACAGCGCTTCGGCCTCATCCTGGCCGTGTTTACGCCGTTGTACCTGCACGTCGTGCAGCGGCTCGCGGCCCGCACCCCGTTCGCGTGGCTGTTGCTCGCGCCGCTGCTGTTCGCGATCGTGTTGTCGCTGAAACGCACCGCATGGATCATGCTCTTCGCGGCCGTCGCGTTTTACGCCATCGCGTTCTTCACCGTGACGGCGCGCAACCTGCGCCTCGCGAGCCTCGCGCTCGTCGTGTCGCTCGCGTTGCTGGCCACGGCCGTCACGTTCGTACCGACGCTGAGAATGCAGGTGAGCAACACGATGAACCTGTTCTCCGCGGATTTCGAAACGGCCGATATCGCGACGTCGCGGCGCCTGACATTGTGGAAGACGGGCGCGGGAATCGCGCGCGCTCACTGGTTGAACGGGGTCGGCCCGCGCGGTTATCGCACGGTTTACCGCGACTTCGCGGCTGCCGACGATTTCTGGATCCTGCGCGGCACGAAAGGCCAGACGCATCCGCATTTGATGGTGCTCGAGGTCATCACCGAAACCGGGCTCATCGGATTGTTCGGTTACGCGCTCGGCCTGTTGTTGCTGGCGAAAGCGATCTGGCGTCTGCGCGTGCATGATCCGGGGGCAGCGGTGTGTCTGATCGTGGCGGCCGTCGCGTGGTTCCCGCTGAACGCGCACCTCGCGTTCTACGGCTCCTACTGGTCGAACATCGGCTGGCTCGTGTTCGCGCTCGGCTGCACAGGGTTGAATTCGCGCTGCGCCGGACCGGCGCCGGCACGGGCCTGAGCACGCGTCACCCGGAAGGCGACTTGCGGCGGCGCTTGCGTGCCTGCAACGTTGAACGCTCGGCCGCGAAGTGCTGCTTGTCGTCCGCCGCGCGCGGCACGACCACCCCCCACTTCAATTCTTCGTCCTGTTCGTAACGTTTTCCGAGTTGCCAGGCGATCTGCGCGCGGGCGAGTTCGAGGCCGAGGTAGAACGCGTGCGAGCCGTCGTCCTCGACCGCGAGACGGGGAAACAGATCGTAGGGATCGGTCGCGACGTTGAGCCCGTCACGGTTGTAGATGCTGATACCGTTCGCGGATACCTGAATGCGGAAATTCGGGTCGCGAACAGCGCCGGCGAATTCCCGGATCTCCGTATCGTCGTACGGGAACGGGTGGCGTTCGTGCAGCGCGAGCAGGCCTTCGTCGATATGCCGCGGCGGGCTCGAGTCCTCGCGCGCGGCAAACATGACCCGTCGCGCGAGATCGATTTCCCGAACGACGGAGCGGCAGTGACCACTCACCTCGGTCGTGAGCAGGCCCGTCACGTTCAGTTCCGAGGCCAGGCCGAGCAGCAAACTGTTGATGCCGAGCGTGTCGGCGTGGGTCAGCTCGCTCAGATTGCCGATTCCCATCATGATGTCGACCGCGGGGTAGCGTGCGCGCAGCGCGTGATAGCGCACGATCGACTCGCTGAAGCCGTAATGGATCGGATCGAGTATCGCATCGGCGTAGAACGGGCGGTCGCGGGTGAGGAACTGATCGACGGTCGCGAACAGTGATTCGAGCCGGGTCGGCTCGTCGCCGATAAGGATCGGGATGGCCGGCACTTCGTCGGCGATCCACAGCGATTTTGCGCTGAGACTGAACAGGTAATCCGCGCCGGCGCGCCCGCCGCGCAGCAGATCCTCGTCGACGAGCGAATCGACGCTGACCCGGTAACCCGCGGCTTTCAGCGCACCGACGAGATCTTCGAGGTGCGGAAACGGGGTGTCCGGCAGGCAGCCGATATCGATCACATCGGCGCCGTCGGCACGGTATCGCGCCGCGCGCGCGAGTGCGTCGTCGATCGTGCCGAGCGGGGCATCCACGAGTTCGGCGAATATCAGCATGTCGCTGCGGTCGAGTTCGCGCGTCGCGCCCTGCATGCCGAAAAATCGCGGCAGGTCTTTCAGTTCCTCGGGGCCACGTTCGAACGGGACCCCGAAATGCGCCGTCAGTGCCTGTGTATCCCCGCGGCAGCGCCCGGGTAGCAGGACGCGGTCGAAACCGTCGGCATCGGCGAGGCGGCGTTTGATCATGTCCGCGGTGAGCAGCGCCGCGACGGCGACGCCGAGGACCCGGATTTCGTAGTCGAACGTGCGTTCGTTCAGCCCCTCGAGCGTCCGGCGCAGACTTTTCTCGGCGAGTTTTCCGGTGATGAACAGAATGCGTTCGGACATTCGGCGATTATTACGTAAATCGCCCGTCGTACCTATGACGCGTGCCGCTGGCGGATCGGGGCGGGTGCGCCCGCTTTTGCCGGTGCTCCTGAAACAGCCAATACAATCAGCAGCTTATCGCACAAGACCCGCTCCCGTCCGGGGTTTGTGAAATTTTCTTCGATAACTCAGTGGCTTACGAGAACAGTGGCATAAAACTTACAGTTTCGGCTTGCCGATCGACGCGCGCTCATCTAAGTTTTAAGTGTCAGTTGATTGTTGATTGACCTAATTGTAAAAGGAGGTCCAATGTTCGAAAACGAGCAGGATACCGTTGATCAATTGTTGTCGACGAACGATAGATTCCGTCATTTGTACGACAAACACAGCGCCCTCAAATCGCAGGTTCAGGATGCCAGCGGAGGTGCGGCGGGAATGGAACAACTCGCACTCGAGACGCTGAAGAAAGAAAAACTGTCACTGAAAGATGAGATGGCCGTGATGATCAAGAATTATCACGTTGCCCACGCCTGACAGCCCCTCAGGCTTTACGCGAAACACCACACGCGACACCACGCGAAAACCGGTCCCGCGCAAACGGGGCCGGTTTTTTTTGTCCTGGCGGGGGACAACGAACACAAGGTTGGAAATCAATGACTGGCGAATTTATAAAAACCGCGATTAGCGACGGTGTCCTCAGCGTGCTCGTCGACCGGGAACCGAAGCGCAATGCGCTCAGCCTGTCGGTACTCGGGGAGCTGCACGACGCGTTCGCGCACCACGCCGCGAACGATTCGTTGATCGTCGCGGTCGTGCGCGGCGCCGGCGACCGGTGCTTCGCCGCCGGCGGTGATCTGCGTGAACTCGACAGCGTGCGCGATGAGGCGCTGTTGCGCGAGATGGCGGCGGCCGCATTCAATGCGCTGGCCGCGATCCGGCATTTCCCGGTTCCCGTGATCGGTGCGCTCAATGGTGATGCGCTTGGCGGCGGCGCCGAGTTTGCGGTGGCCTGCGATATGCGCCTGTTCGCGCGGCACGCGCGAATCGCATTTGTCCAGGGCAAGCTGTGCGTGTCCCCGGCGTGGGGCGGCGGCATCGATCTGATGCGTCTCGTGGGACCCGCGAACGCTTTGCGGTTGTTCTCACGCGCTGAATTCATCGATGCCGAAACGGCGCTGACGCTCGGCATCGCGCAGGCCGTCGCGGCGGAAGGGGAAACGTTCGAAGCAGCGATCGAGCGTTTCCTCGAGCCGATCAAAGCCATGTCGCCGCAGGTGATGCGGGCATTCAAGGCCCTGACCCGCGCGCAGCGCGATGGCGCCGGTGCGCGTGAACTGCGCGAAGTCGAGATCGAGGGACTGCTGGAAACGTGGTTGCACGACGATCACTGGAACGCGGCGGCGGCCGTGCAGGCCGGGATCGACGCGAAGCGCTAGCGTGACCGGGGACTAACGAACCGGTTCCCGGTTCACACCCCCGTCCACGCGGTGAAATACACGACGGAGATGTAGCGCGCCGCTTTGCCCGCACCGACGAGGACGAGAAACAGCCACAGGCGCACGCGCATAATGCCCGCGATCAGGGTCAGCGCGTCGCCGCCAACCGGCAGCCAGGCCATCAGCAAACACCAGAACCCGTAACGCTGAAACCACGCCTGCGCTTTTTCAATCTGCGCCGCGCTGAAGTAAAACCACCGGCGGTCCTGAAAATGCAGCAGGTAGCGCCCGAGGATCCAGTTCACGACGGCGCCGAGCGTGTTGCCGAGCGTTGCGATGGTCACGAGCGTGACCGGATCGCCGCCCGCGCGCAGCTGCGCGAACAGCACGACCTCCGAGTAGAACGGGAGTATGGTCGCAGCGAGGAACGCGGACCCGAACAATACTAGCCACGATGTCATGATCTGATCCGCGCGGTACGCTTTCCGATAGCTACGGCATGGCACTATAAAGAGCCGGGCCGGCAGCGCCAAAACGCCTGCCCGCGACGACCCTGAACGATCACGGCCTGCACGGCAAGGCGAATAGCGCTAAACGCGGCGGTGCGGTTCCCGCGCGGGATGATGTCAGTACAATGCGGGTTTCCCGGATCCGCGAAGCGGCATCCCGCGAACCCGGCATCGCGCGACACCGGCGAGCACAACCCTGACGAGTATCACGACCTGAATCAGCGTATGTCATTCCAGCTTCCCGAAACGACGAAAAATTACCGTGGCGAGGAGCGTCGCGTCGGGGTCGAGGTCGAATTCGCCGGTATCGAAGCAGCGCAGGCCGCGGCGGCGGTAAGCGCCGTGTACGGCGGCACGGTTGAGCAGGCAAACCGGTTCCTCGCCCACGTGCGCGGCACCTCGCTCGGCGACTTCAACGTCGAACTCGATGCGCAGATCCTGCACAGCGACGCCTATCGCGACATCCTCGGCAAGCTCGGTATCGACATCGCCGGCGAGGAGCTTGGCGAGCGGGTCGAGGAAATCCTCGCGAAAGCCGCCGCGAAGGTCGTGCCGCTCGAAGTCTGCAGTCCGCCAATCCCCCTGTCGCGCCTCGATTCGATCGAAGATCTCGTCGTCGAACTGCGCACCGCCGGCGCGCTCGGTACGGCGCGTTCGCCGCTGTACGCGTTTGGTCTGCAGTTCAATCCCGAAGTCACGAGCCTCGAGCCGCGATATATCCTGAGTATCCTGCAATCGTTCCTCGTGCAGTTCGACGATATCTGTCGCGATCGCGGTATCGATCTGACCCGCCGGCTCCTGCCATTCGTGCGTTCGTTCGACGATGATTTCCGTGCGTTCGTGTGCCGGCCGGATTACGCGCCGACGATCGACGTGCTGATCGACGACTATCTGCGTTTCAATCCGACCCGCAACCGACCGCTCGACCTGCTGCCATTGTTCGCGTTCATCGACGAAAAGACCGTGCTCGGACGGGCCGCCGAGCCGACGCTGATCAAGCCGCGGCCGACGTTCCATTACCGGCTGCCGGATTGCCATATCGATCACCCGGACTGGACGGTGGCCCGGGAGTGGCACTGGTGGCTCCGGATCGAGGAACTCGCGGCGCAGCCCGCGCGCCTGCGCGCACGGATGGCAGCATTCGCGGCTCGCTGAACGGCATGGTCGATCGAAACGCATGCCGGATCGGTGTGACCGGTCCGGATCGCGGCGGCTACGCGGCCTGGGCCGCAACCCGGTTTGCCGTTTGGCTGGCCGGCGGTACCGCCGTGCGCATGACCCCGAGGCGCACGCACCGCCTCGATTCCGTTCACGCCCTGATCATTGGCGGCGGCGCGGACGTCGGCCTGCTGCCCGATGAGATACACGCCGAAACCGCGACGGCCGACCACGCCTGGTGGCGGATGCGCTTGCTCGATGTAATCTCGCTGCCGCTGATCTGGTTGCTGCGCGCGGCGCTGGGCAAGCGTCAGCCGGAGGCCGAACGCGCGGCGCGCGACGAGTTCGAGCTGGCGTGTTTCGAGCACGCGCGCGAGCACGGATTGCCCGTGCTCGGGATTTGCCGTGGCGCGCAATTGATCAACGTCGCGCTGGGCGGCCGCCTGTTCCGCGATCTGACGGGGTTCTACGAGGAGTCAGCGGCGATACGCAGCATCCTGCCGCGAAAATCCGTCGCGATTGAACCGCAAACCCGCCTGCACGCGATCATCGGCGACGAACGCTGTCGCGTGAACGCACTGCACCGTCAGGCAATCGACGCGGCCAGGCTCGGCACGGGTCTGCGTGTCGCCGCGCGCGAGACCAGCGGTGTCGTGCAGGCGATCGAGTCCGTCGATACCCGTGCGTTCCTGCTCGGGGTGCAATGGCATCCGGAGTATCTGCCACAGCACTCGGCGCACCGGCGGTTGTTCGCGGCGCTCGTGGCGGCAGCGCGCCCCGCATGACGCGTACCGCATCCGTATCCCCCGCGCGTCGAGCGCCGCCGGCACAATCGCCGACTGATTTGCCGCCGCGCTACGAATTCAGCGGCAGGCGCACCGTCAGCACGTCGCAGTGAGCCTTGTGTACGACCGCGCTCGCGTTCGAGCCGAGCAAGCGCGCCACCCCGGAACGCCCGTGCGTGCCGAGTACGATAAGATCGGCGTTAATGGACTCGGCGGTTCTCAGGATCTCGTGCGTGACAATGCCGGCACGCAGCGAAAAGTGTGCGTCGTCGAGCCGCGTTTGTACGCAGTACGCGGCCAGGTCCCGCTCCGCGGCCGCGCGGCGTTCGGCCTCGCTTTCGTGCAGATCCGGTACGTTGATCACGGCGCCGGCCGTGGCCGGTGACATCCCGGGCGGCAGATCCGGTTCGAGCACATGCAGTACGTGAACAGCGCAGGCAAACCGGGCGGCGATTTGCCCCGCGCGCAAGCCAACCCAGGGTTCATCGTTCGTGATGTCGACTGCAACGAGCATTTGCCTGTAAGCGTTGTCCTGCATCGCATACCTCCTGCGGCGCCGGCACGAAAGCCGGCGGTTCGTGTTACCGTCGTCGGTCGCGGCCGCGCAAGCGCCGGGACTTACCCCTGGTGGAACGCGTAGCGCGGATCGGCAACCCTGACCGGGACTTCCTCGAGCCCGAGTTCACGCCGCACGATGTTCGTTCCGAGCACGAGCGAAACGCATTTGAAGTGCGCGATCCGTCGTGACAGGCCTTCGCGACCGAAGCCGCAGTCGGCCGTAATGATCAGGCGTTCCGCGGGTACGTACTTCAGCGCGTGACGGATCGTCTCCGCGACCATCTCCGGGGACTCGACCGTCGTGCGCGTGTGATCGACCACGCCGATGCCGATTTTCTTGTCGGTCTTGTACTTGCCGAGCAACTCGATATCACGCGCGCCGTTGCTGCCGCATTCGAGCATGAGCACGTCACAGTTCATCTCGAGGAAATAGGGCAGCGGACGTTCATAACTCGGCCGGTCCCAGTAGAAGCTCTGCTGATTCGGATTGCCCCAGCACGTATGCGCCCAAATTTCGGAATCGACCCCCTCGACCTGGCGGTTGAACGCCGCGGTGTAAAACTCGAGATCCTTGTCCGAACACGGCGGTTCCATATTGCAGTTGAAATGATGCACCGGCTCCTCGATCTGGATGATCGGGCAGCCGGCGTCCGACAAGGCGCGGTATTCTTCATTCAGTGCCGCGGCGATATCCATCACCATCGACTCATCGTCCGGGTAATACTCGTTCCACAGCATCATCGGCAGGCAGGTCGCGCAAATCGAACCGAACTTCACGGGCTTGTCGGTCATTTTCTGTGCCGTCTTCCAGACTTCGACGAAATTCAGCGGACCGCGCGTGATCCGGTCGGTCACCGCCGGCGGGTGCCACGATTCCTGCACCTCGTAGAGGATGTGCCCCGGTTGCATATCGCCGTAGTCGAGGAAGTGCGATGAATCGCGAAAACCGGTGATCCCGTGCAGGCGTTCGATCGTGTAGAAAAACCAGCTGCGACCGCCGACTTCGAGATCGAAGCGGGTATCGCCGTCGACGAGTACGTCGAGTCCGGCACGTTCCTGCTCGCTGATGTAGCAGGCGACGGAATCGAGGTATTGCTCGCGGTATTGCGAATCACCCATGGCAACCGTAAACGGGCGGCCACGCAGGTTCTCGGTAAACCAGGACGGCTTGGGAAACGAACCGACCATCGCCGTGGTCAGGGGTCGGTCTGCGGTGGCTTTCAGCATGGGGACGTCCTCCGATCGCTGGAAGTTTGCGGCGCTCCGTGGCGGCAGACGCCGACGTTCATTCTATGGCGCGAGCCGCCGATTTAGAAACGCTTGCGGCGGCCATGCCGGCGGTGTCCGCGGGCAGAATCAACTATACTCATGGGTAATAAACACCACTATTCTTAGAATAATTCGGACGGGGAGCCGCCATGAAACTGCAGCAGTTACGTTACATCTGGGAGGTTTCCAAGCACGAACTGAATGTGTCCGCGACCGCGGAGAGCCTGTACACGTCGCAACCTGGCGTGAGTAAGCAGATCCGGCTGCTCGAAGATGAACTCGGGGTGCAGATCTTTCAGCGCAGCGGCAAGCATCTGACCGAGATCACTCCGGCCGGGCAGGCGATAATCAAGGTTGCCGGTTTGATCCTCGGCGAAGTGGAAAACATCAAGCGCATCGCCGCGGAGCACTGCGATGATAGTCGCGGCAGCCTGTCGATTGCGACGACGCATACGCAGGCACGTTACGTGCTGCCGCCGACGATCGCGAAATTTATCAAGGAGTATCCGGAAGTCTCACTGCATATGCATCAGGGCACGCCGATGCAGATCTCGGAACTCGCGGCAAACCGCAATGTGGATTTCGCGATTGCGACCGAGGCGCTCGAATTGTTCGACGACCTGATCATGTTGCCGTGCTACCGCTGGAATCGCAGCATCATCGTGCCGGACGGTCATCCACTGACAAAAATCGACACGCTGACGCTCGAAGCCATCGCCGAGTATCCGATCGTGACCTACGTGTTCGGGTTCACCGGGCGGTCGCAACTCGACAACGCATTTCACGAACGTGGCCTCAGCCCGAAGGTCGTGTTCACGGCGGTCGATGCGGATGTGATCAAGACCTACGTACGTCTCGGTCTCGGGATCGGCATCGTCGCGTCGCTGGCGTACAACCCCGCAGCCGATACCGGCCTGCAGGCGCTCGACGCGAGCCACTTGTTCGACTACAGCGTAACGAAGATTGGATTCCGGCGCGGTTCGTTTCTGCGCGCCTACATGCTCGATTTCATCACCCTGTTCGCGCCCCACCTCGGGCGCGATGTGATTCACAAGGCGATCGAACTGCGCACCCGGGAAGAAATCGACGCGCTGATCCCGGCGAAATCGCTGCCGAGCTGTTGATCAGCGCGGGGGCTGGTCAGGCGCAGGCCGTTTCGTAAACCGGTGCGTGGCGTTCCATGCGTTCGAGCACCTCGCGCACGAACCGGAAGTAGATCGTATGCACGGCGATCCCGCCGGCGTCATCCTCGACGACAAAAAACGGTGCCTTGTCGACCCCTAGCGCCGCCGCCATGTGCACCCCGGCACTGTCGGGATTGCGCTCGTCCGCGACGAGTACGGTGTCGATGCAGCCCCAGTAACCGGATTCGCGCAGTCGTTGTTCGACGTCGGCGCATTTGCGGCAAGCCTCACCATCGGCGGTAATTTTCTTGACGAATGTGATATGCACTGGCTTCTCCCGTTTGCGTATGAGCACAACGGGGAGCAGGCTAGCAGCGCAGACTTAGATCTAAAAAGACTTAATTTGTCTATTTATAGATCGACAGAGCATTAGAAGTGCCGGAATGAGGCCGGCGGAATGGCTCAGCCCGGATTGTCCGCGAGCGTCGAGGACAGGTAGCGGTGGGGCAGGAACGTACCGTGCGAGGACAGGTCCGTAAAGCGCACCTGGTGCGCGTCGAGCGGTTCGATGATCAGGTGGATACGCGAGACATCGCGGTAGATATTGTCGACGACGACATTGCACACACTGTCGCGTCCAACGATGTTCTTGCCTTCCTGCAGCGGGTACTCGCGGCTCTGGTCGTCGATGATCGTGTACTTGCCGCCGTTGTTCGCGAGCTGGAAGCTGTGTTTCGAGAAACGCAGATTCACGCGCTGGCCGGAACCGACGTTGATATTGTGTGCCTCGCCTTTCGGTAGCCGCGAGAACTCGCTCGTCTTGTCGTTTTGCTGTTCGAGGATGACCGAGTCGAAAATGATCGTATCTTTCAGTCCGGGAACCGCGAGTTCCTCGCTGTTGTCGCCGGACACCGTTGCATCGCCCGCCTGCGGGTCGCCGCCGCGGTTTTCGACGAGTTGCCGTTCGCGCTTTTTCACCTTGTAGGTCTGCTTGATGATGTCCTGGCGTGAACGCAGATACTGCATGTATTTCACGAGCGCGATGCTGCGCAGGTCGTCGTAACTCTTATCCTTGTCGTTGAGGGAGCGCATGATGTCGCGCCAGTGGTGATCCTGCGAGAACACATGGACGTCCATGCCCCGGAGGTATTCCGCGATCGTGCCCGGCTCCTCGATCGACTTCGACAACACTTCGACGAACTGCTGTTCGACGTTCTTGATCGCCTTCGCTTCCTTGCGCAGTTCCTGCAGCGTCAGGCCGACCATCTCGGCGATTTTCTTCGCCGGCACGTCAGTGCGACCGGACAGGGCAAATTCGACTTCAGCGAGGGTGCTGAACGAAATTTGCTGGCCGCCGACGTCTAGTGTCAGTGCCTTGGCAAACAGTTTGTCGAGTACGTTCAAGGTGTTGTCTGGTCCATGTCGACAGTTTTCGAATCTGCCTGTTGCGCAGCGCTGTGTTGGTGCGCTGCTGCAGCGTAATTTGCGGTCAATTATAGGCTGATGCTACAGCCGGCCTACCGAGCCGGTACGGATTCGTGACTGCAGTCACACTCACACCCGGTGCGTGGCATCCGTTACTTTGCATTCTCGCCGAGAACCCATAATCCCGCCAGCATTTCGATGAGTTCGTCCCACACGTGTTCGGGATCGGCCGCGAAAATCGTTGCCGCATCACCCTGCACGAGATACCAGTCGCCGCGGGCGATTTCCATCGCGAGCTGGCCCGGACTCCAGGCGCCGAAACCGGCGTAATACTGAATCGTCATATCGTCGCGAGTGCGCGTATCGGACAGCAGTTTGTGCAGTAGCGCCGAGGTATTCACGAAATACACTTCGTCGAGGATCTGATCGGCGGCATCGATCCGCCGGGCGCTGCGAACGAGCAGGCGGATCGAATTGATCCCGACCGGACCGCCGTAGCGCAGCGTGATATCGGCGTTTTCGAGATCCGCGAGTCCCGGAATCGCGGCCACGACAGCGGCATCCGTCGCCCGGTTGAGCACGAGCCCGACGGAACCGGGGAGCCCGTGATCCGTGATCAGGACCACGGTGCGCGCGAAATTCGGATCCGTGAGCGTCGGATTCGCGACGAGCAGAACGCCGCGCGCCGGTTCGTCGACGACGACGGGATACGTGGCGGCGGTGGCTTCGGTGGCGAGTGCGAGGCACAGCGATACGACGATCAGGCGAAACCCGCGCTCAGTGCGTCGCAACAAGTTCATCCAGGCACGCAGCTCCGGTGGTGGGATCGCCAAGGCAATGGCGGCGGCGCTCGGCCGTCCACGACGTCATCGCTTCTACGATCGTATAAAAACGCTCGAAGTCGTCGTTCGTTCTGGCCAGTATAGACCGGAACCCGGGCACGTAATCGTGATACGTCGCCACCGAGCTGAGCTTCGCATTGTTCAGATCGGTCGCCATCCAGTCGTCGTAACCGGTATAGCCGCCGAACCGGTCTTTCAGTCGCGCGTAGTCCGCGCGCAGCTGATCGAACAGTTCAAGCTTGCGTGCGCGCTTCGCGGCGTCGTCCCCGTCCGCGAACGCCGCCTCGAGCCGCGTGCGATACGTGAGCAGTAAAGCGTAGAACGCGGCGTCGCGTTGCACCCGATCGGGATCGATGCGCCGGTTTGCCGGATCCGCGGCGGCCCAGCGCGCAACCCCGGCCTGCGCGAGCGCCGTGGCGAAACTCTCGTTGAACACGGAATCGTCCGGTGCATAGACGCGCTGGTGGGCGAGTTCGTGGAAGATGACTTCAACAATGCGGTTATCGTCCCACACGAGCATCGTGTTCGGTACCGGGTCGTCGAACCAGCCGAGGGTCGAATACGCCGCCACCCCGCCGATGAACACATCGTGACCGGATTGTCGCAGGCGGTCCCCGGCGCGCCGCGCATCCGCGGGATCGAAATACCCGCGGTAATTCAGGCAACCGACGAACACGAAGCACGACGTCACCGGTTCGAGTGACAGCGCCGGGGTCGCGAACACGTTCCACACGACGTACGGGCGTCCGAGATCCGTGTACGAGCGATAACTGCCGTTGTCGGGCAGACCGAGCGAGCTGCTCGCGAACTCGCGTGCCGCGCGCACAAGTTCGAGTTTGCGTCGTAACGGTGCCGGAGTGTCGGGGCGGGCGAGCACTTTTTCGATCGCCTCGCGTTTCAGCATCACGTGCAGGTGCCCGCCGACGGCCTGGCGGTAGTAATCGACGCTGGAGCACGCCGAAGTGGTGCCGGCGACGCCGAGCGTGAGCAATATGGTACGCAGGAATCGCCGCGCGGCCGCTGAACGGGCAATAGTCATCCGTCTGATCGTACACACAAGTCGCCGTTGCGTACGCGGCGCAGCCTCGCATGCGTGCCCGCGGTCGATGCGCTAGACTCGCAGTGAGTGAGCCCGGATGACGTCGCGGACCCGTCATGCCGCGAGCGCGGCCGGCGCGCCATGCTGCGCGACGCGCGGGCCGATCGTCGCCACGCCAGCGCCGACGGCGTCGGCCAAACAAGCGCTGCAAGCAAACCAGATTCATGTATACAACGCTGATCAAAGCGCAAGAACTCGCCGCCGCGGCACCGGACCGGATCCGGATCGTCGATTGTCGCAGCTCGCTGCAGGATCCGGCCGCGGGCCGGCGCGAGTACGTCGCGGCGCATATCCCGGGCGCGGTTTACGCGAGTCTCGATGAGGACCTGAGCGGCGCGCCCGTCAGCGATCACGGTCGCCACCCGCTACCCGCGCCGGACACGCTGTGTGCGACGTTCGGCCGGCTCGGGATCGGCAACGGCATGCAGGTCGTCACCTATGACGATGCGAACGGCATGATCGCCGCGCGCTTGTGGTGGATGCTGCGTTACCTCGGACACACCGCGGTCGCCGTGCTCGACGGCGGTTGGGCCGCCTGGCGCGCGGCGGGCCTGCCGGAAGCGACGGGCGAGGAAGTGGCCGCGACGGCGACATTCACCGGCAGCGCGCGCCGTGATCGTCTCGTCACGCTCGCCGAACTCGTCGCCGGCCCCGAACTCGTCGATGCGCGCGATCCGCGCCGCTATCGCGGCGAAACCGAACCGCTGGATCCGCGCGCCGGCCACATTCCGGGGGCGCGCAATCACTGTTTCGCGAACAATCTCGACGCACTTGGCAACTTCCACGATCCGGCGACGCTGCGGCGGGCATTCACAGCCACTTTAGGTAAACTACCGACGAGCACCACGGTGCATTACTGCGGGTCGGGCGTGTCGGCCTGTCATAATGTGCTTGCGCAAGTCCATGCCGGGCTCGAAGAGCCGCGGCTGTACTGCGGATCATGGAGCGAATGGTGCGCCAATCCCGAGCGGCCCGCGGCCGTCGGAGAGGATGGTTAAACGTCAGCCGCGGTCTGGAGACGATACGAACGATGAACATGAAGTTGTCAGCTAGGGTCGTGGCGCGGTGCACCGCCGCGCTGATTCTGTTGAGTCTGTCGTACAGCGCGAGCGCCGATAAGGACATCATGGTCGTGCTGGATAATTCCGGCAGCATGCGCAAGAACGATCCGACGTTCCTCGCGCGCGGCGCGGTGGCGTCGTTTATCGAGCAACTCGGCCCGGGAACGAGCGCCGGTATGCTGATATTCGACCAGGGCGTTACCATTCCCGTCCCGTTGACCCCCATCGATGACGCGAGCAAGGCGCGCCTGATCGAGAGCCTCGACAACATCAATTATCGCGGTCAATTGACCGACAGCCCCGCCGCGATCGAACGTGCGATTTACGAACTGAAGACGAAAGGACGCGCCGATGCGAACAAACTCATCGTCTTCATGACCGATGGCATCGTCGACACCGGCAATGCCGAAGCGGACATCGAAAAAACAAAATGGCTGCGCGACGAACTCGCGGTCGACGCGAAGGCGAACGGGATCCGCGTGTTCGCGATTGCGTTTACCGAGAACGCCGATTTTTTCCTGATCCAGTCGCTCGCGAATAAGACCGACGGCGAGTACTATCGCGCCATGGAGCCGGGCGCTCTCGCCGGTGTGTTCGACACGGTCTACGGCGAACTCGACACGCCAGCCGAGCCCGTCGCCCCGGCGCCGGAGCCCGAACCCGAGCCGGTCGCGGCGCCGCCCGCCGCCCCGCCCGCCACGATCGCCGCACCGGAGCCCGCGGCCGTCGCGGAACCGGCAGCCGAACCGACACCGGCGATGGAGCCGGAATCGGGTGCCGCGGTGACCCCGTTGCCGGACTCACGCCTCGCGCCGGAACCGCTCCCTTCCAGCTCGACGGAAGAACTGCTCGCCTCGCTCACCCCGGACGAAAGGCTCGCGCTCGAGGACATTTCCGCGCAAACGGGGATCCCGATCGAGCAACTCGCCACGGAACTCGTCGGCGCCGAAGAAAGCGTCGAAGTCCCCGGCGGGCGCATCGAATCGGGTGGTGCGATCGTGATGGCGCCAGAGCCGGGGCCCACCGCGGAAGACGAACGTCGCGGCATGCTGATACTCGGCGGCGCGGCGTTGATCCTGCTGCTGCTCGTTGTTCTCGTGGTCTGGTTCCTGCGTCGTCGCGCGAAAGGCGGCGAGGCGAAAGCCGCGCCAGCGGCGGCAGCGGCGGCCGCGGACGAGCGCGCGATTCCTGAAGCGTTTCTCAACGACATCAATCATTACACCGACGACCCGGCGATCCAGCTCGGCGAAAAACCGCTCATGGTCGGGCGCGTCGCCGGCACGGATACGCAGCACCTCGACTACCTCGTGGTGAACAAGGGTACGGTGGGGCGTCGTCACGCGATCATCAAGTACAAGGACTACTCGTTCTGGATCGTCGACCAGGGCAGCGTCAATGGCACGTTCGTGAATTCCGAGCGCCTGAGCGGCGAGCGGCAACTGAAACACGGCGACCGGATCGGGTTCCATAAATACGAGTTCGAATTTTCCCAACCGGAAATGGACGACGGTTTTCACACCGTGTTCGCGGAACCGAACGCGGCGGACGCGACGATCGTCGCCAGCGCCGGGACGCTCGCGGCAACCCAGGCGCTCGATGCCGCCACGGCAATGCGTCACACCGCGGCGTCCGAACAGCATGACGACGCGGACGCCCTGTTCGGGGTGGAGCAGGCCGCGGCCGACGCCGCCGTGGAAGCCGAAGCGCCGTCGGCCGCGTTCGCGGATTCCGATGTCTTCGACATCACCGGCGAAACCGCGATCACGCCGGAAGCGGGCATCACCGCCGATCCGAACGACGAGACGCTCGAGGAAAGCAAGCCGGCCGATCCTGGCGACGAGACACTGGAAGAAGGCGGCACGGCCGTATTCGCGGCGGCGCCCGCGATGGACACGCCGGACGTCGGGGATTTTGATTCACCCGCCACGGTGATCACGAAACCGGACGCGCACGAATCGCCGGCCGGTCCGGACGGTAGCAACGAACAGGACGAGGAAGACTACGACGAGGACGACGAGGACCTCGGAGTGGAGATCAATCTCGATACGATCGGCGCCGACGACCACCCGAGCCTGATCCTCGACAGTCCGCCGTTGCAGTCGCCGTCGCAGGAAGATTTCGAAGCAGATGCGTCGGCATTTTTCGAGGACATCACGGTCGGTCCGACCCCGGACGATGAGGCCGGACCAACCCCGGATCCGGGTGGCGACGGCATGTTTGACATGGATACGGGTGCCGACGACCAGGCCGCGCTCGACGCGAAACTCGAACGCGCCTCCGCGCTGCTCGACGGCGATGACGACGACGGTGATTTCGGTGAACTCGAAACGATGGCGCGCAGCGATTTGCCGATCCCGGACACGAACGCCGACGATCCGAATGACGTAACGCTCGATAAATTCATCGAAACGGATTCATTCGATGCACCGGAAACGGTGCCGCCCGCGCACCCGAAAACGGTCGCCGGGGAGGAGTCGGGCGATGTCACGCTCGAAGCGTTCATGAGCACTTCGATGTTCGAGAGCGGCAAGGTCGAACTGACGAACGAAGACGAAACCGTCGTACCGGACGCCGTGCCGGATCGCCCGGGTGACGACGACAATCCGATCGCCGGCGATACCGTGGTGCTGCCGAGCAGTCCACTCGCGAAAAAGAAAGACGACGATGACGATGACTCGGAAGACCCGACCATACTGAGGTGAGAGCGAAACCGCGCCACGCCCTCAATACATGATGAAGGCCCTCGCACTACTCGAGCGCCTGGCCGACGGCGAGACCCACTCCGGCGAGTCCATCGCCACGGGTCTCGGCGTTACGCGCGCGGCTGTGTGGAGCCAGGTGAAACGCCTGCAGGCCGAGGGTGTGCCGGTACACGCGGTACCCGGCAAGGGTTACCGCGTACCCGGCGGGTATGAATTCCTCGACAAGGCCGCAATCGAACCCGCGCTCGGACCCGACGGCCGGCGCCTGCTCACCGAACTCATCGTCGACCGTGCCACGGACTCGACGAACCAGCGTCTGCTCGACCGCCTCGATGAAAGCAGCATCCACGGACTCGTGTGGCTGGCGGAATACCAGAGTGCCGGACGCGGTCGCCGCGGCGGCACCTGGCTCGCGCCGCCCGGCAGCGGCCTGTGTCTGTCGCTGGGCTGGCGGTTCGACTCACCCCCCTCGACGATGTCGGCGCTGAGCCTCGTCGTCGGGGTGGCCGTCGTGCGCGCGCTCGAGCGGCTCGGGGCGCGCGGCATCGCACTGAAATGGCCGAACGATGTGTATCACGCCGACCGCAAGCTCGCCGGGATCCTGATCGAAATGCGCTCGGAATTCGGTGGCCCATGTACCGTCGCGATCGGGATCGGTATCAACACCGCGCTGTCGAAAGATGCGCACGCGCGGATCCGGGAACAGGCCACCGATGTGGCCAGTGCATGCGGCAGTGCCCCGTCGCGCAATCGCACAGCCGCGTTCGTGATCGATGAAACGTTTGCCATCCTCGAGGCGTTCGGGCACGGCGGATTCGCGCCGTTTCATGCGGAATGGCGGCAGCGGGATTTGCTCGACGGCCGCGCCCTGCAACTCGAAACACCGGAGCGGGTGGTGGCCGGGATCGGGCGCGGCGTGGGGCCCGACGGAACCCTGTTGATCGAGTCGGATGGCCGCACGCAGGCCTACCTTTCCGGCCACATCGTCCTCGGGGCACCGGCATGATCCTGCTCGTTGATGCCGGCAATTCGCGGATCAAATCCGCGCGCTCGGCCGACGGTGACATCACGCTGCTCGAACCGGTACCCACGGCTTCGCGGGAACCGCCCGCCGCGTGGTGCGAACTCGACCCGCCGCAACGCGTGCTCGTGTCGAGCGTCGCCGGCGCGGACGTCGGCGCGATGATCCGGCAATGGGTGAAGCAACTGTGGTCGCTCGATGCGGCGTTCGCAAGCGTGCGCGAGAGTGCCGCCGGGATGACCACGCGTTACGACAAGCCCTCACAGCTCGGGGTCGACCGCTGGCTCGCGGCGATCGCGGGCTACCACCTCGCCGGCGGTGCGGCGTGCGTCATCGATGCGGGCACGGCGCTCACGATCGATATCGTCGATCAGGCCGGCGTACACCTTGGCGGAACGATCGCACCCGGGCTCGCGCTGATGGTCGACAGTCTCACGCGCAACACGGCGCAGTTGCAACTCGATGCATTCACCCCCGGTGACGCAATCGCGACGAACACGGCGGCCGCGATCTCGGGCGGTTGTCGCGACGCGTTCGCTGGCGGGATCGAACGCATGTACGCGAAAACGACCTGCGAGCTCGGCGCGGATATTCCGTGTTTCGTCACCGGCGGTGAGGCCGGGGTGATCATGGATTCGTGCGCACTGCCGCTTCGCGCGGTACCCGATCTCGTATTGCGCGGTCTTGCGCTCGCCGCGGGAGTGACAACATGAAAGCGTTCGTGATCATTCTGCTCATCGCGAACGTCGCGCTGTTCGGCTGGCGTTTCAACGAACACCTGCACGCGCGCGCGCTCGCCACGGCCGCGGCGCCGGAGTTGCCCGCTGACGCACCCTCATTACAACTCGTGTCCGAACTGCCGGTGTTGCCACCGCGCCGGCAACTCGAGCGCACCGCCGGCGACGGTACGCAGGCGGTTGAAAGCACGGTCGTGCAGGCGGTGGACCTGAGCACGGAAATCAACAGCAGCGCGTTGGCTTCGGACATCTGCGTGGACATCGGCCCGCTTGCCGATCAGCAGTCCGTGACCGCCGTGCGCGAATGGCTGCGCACGCGCACGACGCTCGTCCATACGCGTGCCGAGACGGTCCGCGAGCGCCGGTATTTCTGGATTTATCTCGAACCCGCCTCAGACGAGCAGGCGCGCAAGAACCTGAACGATCTCGCGCGACGCGGGGTGAAGGATTACATGCTGATCCGGCGCGGCGGTCTGAAGAACGCGATCTCGCTCGGCCTGTTCCGCTCGCAGGATTCCGTGAACCGGCGGCTCGCGGAAATGACGGAGAAGGGCTACAAGCCGGTTGTCGTACCGCAATTCGAAACCACCGAAAACTTCTGGATCCGCGCAACGATGGCCACCGGATTCGCGGACACCGATCCGCTGGCGGCGCTACTGCCGGACGGTGCGACATTAACCGAACGCACTTGCGCCGCGGCCACGACGGCTACGAACTCACCGTGAACCCGCGTCGTGAAGCGCGGTGCCGGATCACAGCATCCGGTGCCGCGCTTCACGGCATACGCCTCGCACCGCCAGTGATCACCGGCCCCGCGCCGCGACATACTCTAAACGGGGTATATTCCGGCGCGGCGATTTCCCGCACCATCGGGCCTTCGATACCCGTTCAGATCTGAAATTACGAGCCGCTTCAGATTGTCCGACTCCAGCACCGACACGGAGTTGGATCCACGGTCGCGAAGAAAACCAGAGACACCCGATGAAACTGGACCGCATCCACCAGCAATGGGTCGCGACGCTCGACGCTATCCGCGACCCGATCTTCGTCATCGATCACGACGACTGCGTCGTGCGCGCAAACGAGTCGTTCGCCGCACTCGTCGGCTTGTCGTTCGACGAACTCCTGAATCACCCGATCGACCACCTGCTGCCCTGGCTCGTTACCACGCTCACCGCGAACGAACAGGCAACCGCCGTCGCGCCCGACGGCCGCCTGTTCGTCGTACGCCGTTCTCCCCAGGCAGAACGCCTCGACGGCTCCGTCGTGATCCTCGAAGACATCAGTCTGCAAATCGAGCTCGAGCAGACGCGACAATCGCATTTCGAACAATCGATGCGCGCGCTCGCCGCGACCCTGAAAACCCTGTCGATGGTGCTCGACCGGAAAGACCCGTACACGGTGGAACATAATCAAAACGTCGCGACCGTTGCGAAGCGGCTCGCCGGGAGTCTCGGTTACAGCGCCGATGCGAGCGAAGGGATCTACCTCGCCGGCTTGTCGCACGATATCGGCAAGCTCGGCGTACCGAGCGACATCCTCAACCGGCCGGGACCGCTGCTCGTGGAAGAAACGAACCTGATCCGGCTGCACCCGAAAACGGGTTACGGTTTTGTCGAGGAAATCGAATTTCCGTGGCCCATACACGCGGTGATGCTGCAACATCACGAGCGTCTCGACGGCTCCGGCTATCCGGCCGGATTGAGTGGCAGGGAAATCGCCGACTCGACCCGGATCGTCATCGTCGCCGATGTGATGGACGCAATGTCCGCGAACCGGCCGTATCGGACGGCCCCCGGGGTGGGCGCCGCGGTCGCGGAACTGCGGGCGGGTCGCGGGGAACGCTACGACAGCGACGTCGTGGACGCGATGATCCACGCCGTCGACAGCGGTGCGGAAACACTGCCGCAGAACTGGACGGCCTGACGACACCGCGATGGTTACTCTCGGCGGCACGAGCACGGCAAAGGAATTCGCATTACGCGAGATGGCGAGCCGCATCAATGAGCTGCCACTGTTGCCGCAGTCGTTTTCGCGCATCCTGAAGCTGGACCCGAACGACCACGATTATTTCAGCCGCCTCGAGCAGTACACGAAAGCGGAGCCGTCATTCGCCGTGCGGATCGTGGCGAAGGCGAACGCGAATGCGCATCGGGTGTCTACCGCAGCCCCGGTGCTTACATTGAATGGCGCCATGGTGCGGCTCGGCGGGACCGAGATCCGCACGCTCGTGTCGTCACTCGCCGTGCAGCGCGTGTTCGTGCCGACCACCCCCGATCAAATCCGTCTGTGGATCCATGCGGTACACGTGGCCGTGGCCGCGCAGCGGATCGCGGAAATCGTCCCCGAATTGCGCATCGTTCCGGACACCGCCTATCTCGCCGGTCTGCTGCACGACATCGGGCGCTTCGTTATGTTCGAACACGATACCCTGCGGCTCACCCGGGTCAACGAAACGAACTGGCGATCCCCCGAAGACCTGATCCGATCCGACATCGATGTGTTCTCGTTCACGCACTGTGAACTCGGCTACCTCGCGTGCAAACGCTGGCACCTGCCGGACGAAATCTGCCAGGTCGTGCGTTACCACCACTCGCCGTTCCAGAAGAGAATCACCCCGAAATCGATCGAAGCGCTGGTATTCTGCGTCCAGCTCGCCGATCGCCTCACGGTATCCGTCATCGAAGACGAACCCTCGCGCACCCTGTCCGTCGGCGGGCTGGAGACACGTATCCGGGAAGTGTGCTATCAACGGCCCCAGGATCGTAGCCTGTTGCCGGCGAACCGAATCGCGCACCACGTACAGGCGATAAAAGAACACAGCGAGAGCATACTCGCCGAGCTCGGATTTTGAGCACCCGGCGTCCCGGCCGCTAAAGCGCCCTTAAAACGCGACGATCGCCGCCGGGTTACTAAACCGCGCCGCAATGCGGTTAGAATACGGCCCCGTCGGCGCGAGGCTGCACAGCCCGGCTCGTCGATGGAAGAAAATCCCACCAGCGCCGGCTTAGCTCAGTTGGTAGAGCAGTTGATTTGTAATCATCAGGTCGGGGGTTCGACTCCTCCAGCCGGCACCATTTAATCAATGGTCTGTTCCGGTCACATAGGTAACAGATCATATCGAGGACATGGGTAACACTTCAGGAGCGAATGGGTTTTGTCCCACTGGCTCCACCCTGTTCTCGTGATTGTCGAAGAACCCGAGGTCGTAGTCCATAAAGCTGACGAGCCACACGCCGTCTGCGACCTCTCGGATTCCCACTAACTGCCCGGCAAAGACGGTGCTGAAGTTGATCTTGCGCCGGCCAATGCAGATCCTGCCGCACTGCGTCACCGTTATCACCCGGTCGTGAAACGGATATTCCGGGGGCTCCGGCGTGTGGTATTGACGCGGCGAGGGTGTGTACAGCTCGCCTGGGTAGTGTCCGCCGAGGGCCTGATGGGGTCGGTCGTTATTGTAAACGCCAATAAAGTCGTCGAAGCGTGATTGCTGTTGCAGGAAGTTGAAGGAATGTGGCCGCGTTGTCTCCTGTTTCAGCGTTAAGTGCATACGCTCGTGACGACCGTTCTGCTGCGGATTCCCGGGTTTAATTCGTTCTATGGAGATGCCGAGTCGTAGCCACCAGACTGAGAGCCGACTCAAACCGAACAAGGCGTGCGCCGAGGCGAAGGGTACGCCGTTGTCGGTGCGAATAGCGACGGGTAATCCAAAGGTCTTGAACGTGCGCTCGAACACGGGGAACGCGCCGGTTGCTTTTGTGGACTCGAGCCCCTCGCAGGCGAGCAGATAGCGCGAGGAGAAATCCGTGATAGTGAGCGGATAGCAGTACTTGCGGTTGCCCAGGCGGAACTCGCCCTTGTAATCGGCACACCACAACGCATTGGGCGAACGTACCTCGGTCAGTGTCGTGCCCTGAGCCTTGTAACGGCGCCGTTTCCGTCGCTTGACCAGGCCGTGGCGATCCAGCACCGCGTGGACCGTGCTGATCGCAGGCGGTCGGATCTGCGGATACTCCTTGATGAGCTTGTCGCGGATCTTCGGCGCACCCCAGGTGGTGTGTTCCTGCTTGAATCTCAGAATTGCCTTCTCGACCTGGAACGGCAACTTGTTCGGATGCCGGTACGGGGTTCTGGGGCGGTCTTCGAGTCCGCTGAGCCCCTGGTCTTTGTAACGATTGAAAATCTTGTAGCCGGTTTTGCGCGAGATCCGAGGGTGTCCTGATTTCTGTGTGTGAGCCGGCTAGTGATTTCATGCGGTTAATGTGAAGCGCTCGCCGAATTGTATCGCGAGTTGAG
>CAXBJY010000034.1:0-56354 GCA_963976285.1 uncultured Gammaproteobacteria bacterium | reverse complement strand
CCAGCGCGCCGAGACTCCTTACCCCAGGTCTCTGGATCCCGCCCGGCCGCCTTCTTGCGGATACTCCCTGATCCACGTGGCGACAACGGCGGCTTCGTCGGTGCTCTGAGTTTCACAGACCCCGGGACAGGACGTCTCCGCACCGCGAGAACTCGCGGCGCGGAGCACGGCGCGCAGACGATCAGTCCAGATCGAAACGATCCGCATTCATGACCTTCGTCCATGCCGCAACGAAGTCGTGGACGAACTTTTCACCCGCGTCATCCTGTGCGTAGACTTCAGCGTAGGCGCGCAGGATCGCGTTCGAACCGAACACGAGATCCACCCGGGTCGCCGTCCACTTGACGGCACCGGTCTTGCGGTCGCGGATTTCATAGAGGTTCGCACCGGCCGGCTCCCAGGCGTACGCCATGTCCGTCAGGTTGACGAAGAAGTCGTTACTCAGAACGCCGGCGCGATCCGTGAACACACCGTGCCGGGTGCCGCCATGGTTCGTGTCCAGCACACGCATCCCGCCGACGAGTGCGGTCATTTCATGCGCGGTCAAACCGAGCAACTGGGTCCGATCGAGCAGGAGTTCTTCCGGGGTCACGACGTAATCTTTCTTGAGCCAGTTACGGTAACCATCGGCCACCGGTTCCAGTACATCGAAAGACTCCGCATCCGTCAGTGCATCGGTGGCATCACCGCGGCCCGGCGCGAACGGAACGCTCACGTTGACGCCGGCCGCCGCGGCCGCCTGCTCGACCCCGACGTTACCCGCGAGCACGATGGCATCGGCAACGCTGATGCCGGTTTCGGCGGCGATGGGCTCCAGCACGGCGAGCACGTTCGCGAGACGCGCCGGTTCGTTACCGGCCCAGTCTTTTTGCGGGGCCAGACGGATCCGCGCGCCGTTCGCGCCACCGCGCTTGTCCGAACCACGGAACGTGCGCGCGCTGTCCCACGCCGTCGCGACCATCTCGCTGACGGTGAGTCCGCTGGCTGCGATCTTCGCCTTGACGGCGGCGACGTCGTAGTCCGCTTTACCCGCGGGTACCGGGTCCTGCCAGATCAGATCCTCGGGCGGCACGTCGGGCCCGAGGTAACGGGCCTTCGGTCCCATGTCGCGGTGGGTCAGCTTGAACCAGGCGCGCGCGAAAACCTCGGAAAAGTACGCCGGATCCGCGTGGAAACGCTCCGAGATTTTGCGGTACTCGGGGTCCATCTTCATGGCCATGTCGGCATCGGTCATGATCGGATTACACCGAATCGAGGGGTCCTCGACATCTACCGGCCGGTCCGCTTCGCTGATGCTCACCGGCTCCCACTGCCAGGCGCCGGCCGGGCTCTTGCTCAGTTCCCAGTCATGGTTGAGCAACATGTCGAAGTAACCGCCGTCCCATTGCGTCGGATGCGTCGTCCACGCGCCCTCGATGCCGCTCGTCACGCTGTCGCGTCCAATGCCGCGCTGCGTCTTGTTGATCCAGCCGAGCCCCTGCTCGTCGAGGTCGGCCGCTTCGGGGTCCGGCCCCAACAGGCTCGCATCGCCATTGCCGTGGCATTTACCGACCGTGTGGCCGCCGGCGGTCAGGGCGACGGTTTCCTCGTCGTTCATTGCCATGCGCTCGAACGTTACGCGTATGTCATGGGCCGTCTTCAGCGGATCGGGCTTGCCGTCGACGCCTTCCGGATTCACGTAGATCAGGCCCATCATCACAGCGGCCAACGGGTTTTCCAGATCACGTTCGCCGGAATAACGACTGCCCTCACTGCCGCTCGGAGCGAGCCATTCCTTCTCCGCGCCCCAGTACGTGTCCATTTCCGGATGCCAGATATCCTCCCGGCCAAACGCAAAACCGTAGGTCTTCAGGCCCATCGACTCGTAGGCTATCGTGCCGGCGAGCAGGATCAGATCCGCCCAGCTGATCCGGTTGCCGTATTTCTTCTTGATCGGCCACAACAGGCGACGCGCCTTGTCGAGGTTGACGTTATCGGGCCAGGAGTTGATCGGGGCAAAGCGCTGATTACCCTTGCCACCACCGCCGCGGCCGTCGGCAATGCGATAAGTGCCCGCTGAATGCCAGGCCATGCGGATCATCAGGCCACCGTAATGACCCCAGTCCGCCGGCCACCAATCCTGGCTGTCGGTCATCAGCGCGTGGAGATCCTTTTTCAGTGCCGCGACGTCGAGCTTTTGCACTTCCCGGCGATAATCGAAGTCCGGACCCAGCGGGTTCGTCTTCGCGTCGTGCTGGTGCAGAATGTCGAGGTTCAGCGCTTTCGGCCACCACTCCATGTTCGACATCCCCGTCGACGTGGCACCACCATGCATCACCGGGCATTTGCCCGCCGTGTTTCCGTTCGCTTCGTTCATGATTTCCTCCAGCTATCCGCTGTTGCGTTATGGTTTGCTTACCGATGCGTCTACGGACGTCCGGCACATTGCGATCAGTGACATGCGCTACGCCGCGCGGGCCCGGGGCGTGTCGTCGTCCGTCAATAGCGAATCGATGCCGAGACAGCACGCGCGCGCAGCCCGGGCCGTGACGCCCGGGCGTCCGGGGTCCGGTTTCGCCAAGGCCGTTTCCCACAACCGCTCGTGAATCGCGAACACGCCGGTCTGAACAATCGGTTCAATCAGCCCGATGCCCGCGGCCGCCGCGGCGTTACCGGTAAGCATATAAGCGATCGTCGTTGCCACGAGCACGTGGAGTACGCCGTAGGACGCGGTTTTCAGGGCGAGCCTTCGATTCATCACAGTATCTCCCGAGTTTCGGTCTCCAATCTTCACGATCACAGGCTAGCCGAAATCTGTATGCTTACATAACGATTAATTATTAATATAGTATTCGGAAAATACGAATATACGGCCAAGCTGTAATGAAACTGCTGCCCAGTCTGAAACAACTGGAATACCTCGTGGCGCTCGCCGACACGCTGCACTTCGGCCGCGCGTCCGAGCGCTGCAACATCACGCCGTCCACGCTCAGCGCGGGGATACGGGATCTCGAACACATCGTGGGTGTGGCGCTGGCCGAACGCACGAAGCGCCACGTACTCATGACCCCCATCGGTAATGACATCGCGGACCGGGCACGCCGGCTGCTGCGCGACGCGGAAGACATCATGGATCTCGCGGCGGCGAATCACGAGCCGATGACGGGCGACATGCGGCTTGGCGTGATTCCGACGATCAGCCCGTTTTTACTGCCGCGTGTGTTGCCCAAGCTGAATCGACGTTACCCCGGCTTACGGCTTTTCCTGCGCGAAGAACGCACGGACGCATTGCTCGCGCGGGTGCGCTCCGGGGATATTGACGTCGCGTTGATCGCACTGCCCTACGACACCGGGGATCTCGTGCGTGAAGTCCTGTTCGAGGACCCGTTCGAATTCGCGTGCGCCAGCAGCCATCCGCTCGCGTCCGCGAACCGCGTCTCGCTCGACGCGCTCGCTCGCGAGCCGCTGCTGCTGCTCGAGGAAGGCCACTGCCTGCGCGGTCACGCCCTCGATGCCTGCCAGCTCACCGAGGGCAGGATCAGGGCGCAGTTCGAGGCGAGCAGCCTGCACACCCTCGTGCAAATGGTCGCGGCCGACCTCGGGGTTACGCTGCTGCCGAAACTTGCGCTCGACGCACACATCACGCGCGGGAGCAATATCAGGCTCGTCCCCTTATCCCGTGCCGCATCGCGCGACATCGGACTCGTCTGGCGTCAAACCTCGCAGCGCGCGCAGGAGTTCAGGCTTCTTGGCACGCAGCTGAGTGCGTTGGCGGATTAACGGCGGGTGCCCGCGATTCATGCGTGTTGTCCGTGCCGATCGGCCGGCCTTGGCGGCCGCGATGGCACGTACGAACGGGCTCACCACCGGCACAGCCCCGCCGCGATACGGATCGCGGACTCGGCCGGTAATTGCCGCCAGCGGCGCCGTCTCGCAACCGGGCGCGAGGTATGCCGCGGCGCTTGCGCAGCCAGTGCCAAACGAAACTCCGGTCGTCGCGGTACATGGCGGGTCCGGGTTTCGACACTGCGTTGAACAGGCTGCTAGACTTGGAGCCCGTGAAACCCAGTGGTCCGCAGTCGACCGGTATGGCAATACCTGATCCCGATCTCGTTGCATCATTTAATCCGCGGCAGCTCAGTAGCGCGTTCTACGACAACCCTTACCCGACGTACCATGCCCTGCGCCAGCACGCCCCGCTCTACCGCTGCCCTGACGACACCGTGTTCGTCACGCGCCACGCGGATCTGAACCGCATCTACCGCGATCCGAAAACGTTCAGCTCGGCGAAGGAAGCGCAGTTCAAACCGCTGTTCGGCGACAGCCCGCTGTACCACCATCACACGACGAGTCTCGTTTTCAGCGACCCGCCATTACATACGAGCGTGCGCAAGGCGATCGGCGACGCGCTGGCACCGCGCGTCGTCGCGGCGATGGAACCGGCACTCGTGAGTCTCGTCGACGGCCTGCTCGACAACATCGCCGAGCTGCGCTCGTTCGACATGATGGATGATTTCGCGAGTGTCATACCGATCGAGGTGATCGGGAATCTGCTGAACGTCGCGCGCGAGGATCGGGGTCCGTTACGGGCCTGGTCGGCGGCCATACTCGGCGCGCTGGAGTTTGGCCTCGATGCGAAAATGCTCGACGACGGCAACCGCGCTGTCATCGAGTTCGTCGATTTCCTCTCCGGTCTGATCGCCGAGCGGCGGGCGCACCTCGATGGTGATGACATCATCACGCGCCTGTTGAAGTGGGAGTCGGACGATTTTCGCCTGTCGGATCACCAGATTTATCACCAGTGCATTTTCCTGCTGAACGCCGGCCACGAAACGACGACGAACCTGATCGGCAACGGGGTCTGCGCCCTGCTGCAACGGCCCGATCAACTGCAGCGCCTGCGCGATCAGCCGGAATTAATCGGCAGTGCGGTCGAGGAATTTCTGCGCTTCGAGGCGCCGGTACAACTCGGCAACCGGATCACGACGAAGCCCGCCACGTTCGACGGGATCGAATACGCCACCGGCACGACGTTCACGCTCGCGATCGGTGCCGCGAACCGCGATCCCGCGGTGTTCGATCGCCCGGACGAACTCGATGTCAGTCGGGCGCCGAATCCACATCTCGCGTTCGGCGGCGGCATCCATGCCTGCGCCGGCATGGCCGTGGCGCGCCTCGAGGCGAAAGTCGCGATCGGACGTTTGCTGCAACGCTTCCCGACGCTGCAACAGGACGGAACCCCGATCCGCGCCCGCCGTGCGCGCTTCCGCGGGTTCGAATCCCTGCCGCTGCGGATTTGAGGATAACGTCCGCGCATTAGCGGCAATCGCTCACAGTTTCGCGATCCCGCCGCGCAATCCCGTTCGTTTGTTGATCCGGATCATCCGGTCGCATGGCGCCACGCCTAACGTGGCGCGTTTCGCAAGCCCCGCCGCGGGCACAGGGAGGACGCGACACCATGCTGCGAACGATAACGGACTCATCACACCGCCCACGACGTCACACGCTCCGGCTCGGTGCTTTCGCCTTGTTCAGCCTGCTCGGCATTGCTGCGGCGGGCAATGCAGGCGCCGATACGGTTACCTATACGCTGGACAACGTCGTTCTCGCCGGCTGCGCGCCCGGCGACTGCAATTATCCGCCCGGCGATATCATCACCGGGACGTTTATCTGGACGTTCGACCCCGACGACTTCGAGGGCGGCAGCGGCGAATTTACGTCACTCGAAATCCCCGCCCCGTTGAGCTACTGGGAACCGTACGTGCAGTTGATCTCGCAAATTCAGGCGAACCAGATCGAATTGACCGGCAGCGGCAGCTATCACGATGTCGGTCTCGATATCACGATCGTGCTGCTGCAGGATCTTTCGCCCGACGCGCCCAGCTCGATCGACCTCGTCAACAGCAAGTTTGAATGCTGTGGCAACGGGTTTCGCGATCAACTGTTCGCCAGCGGGACGATCACCCCGGGCGTGTCATCCGTGCCGCTCCCGGCAGCGCTGACCCTGTTCGCGTTCGGTCTCGGCGCAATTTCCGGCGCATCGCGCAGAACCCAACCGTGATGACAACCCCGTAGCCGTCGACGCACCCGGCACCGCCGCCGCGCCGGCCGGCACCTACCCGGGTTTGTGCGTCGGGGGTTCGAAATGGCGCACGAGACCGTCCCAGCACGCGGCGTAGTCCGTTTGCAGATGCGGTGATGACAGCGCCGCGGCGGTCGGTTCGATCACGTAACGCGACTCGAACATAAACGCCATCGTGTTCTCCTGTTTCATCGGCGCGAGTTCCGCGTTGCTCGCGGCTTCGAATACGCCAGCTTCCGGACCGTGCGGCACCATGCAGTTGTGCAGGCTCATGCCGCCGGGTTCGAAACCGGCCTTCTTCGCATCGTACTGGCCGTAGATCAAGCCCATGAACTCGCTCATGAAATTGCGATGAAACCACGGCGGGCGGAACGTGCCCTCGGCAACCATCCAGCGCGGCGGAAATATCACGAAGTCGACGTTCGCCACGCCCTCGGTGTCGGACGCGGAAGTCAGCACGGTGAAAATCGAGGGATCGGGATGATCGAAGCTGACGCTGTTCAGTGCCATGAAGCGGGTGAGGTCGTATTTATACGGAACGGACGTGCCGACCCAGGCAACGACATCGAGCGGGGAATGCGCGATCGTCGCGGCGTAAGTCCGGCCCATGAATTTGCTCACGAGTTCGAACTCGCCGTCCCGATCCTCGAACGCCGCTACCGGTGCGAGAAAATCGCGGTCGTTCGCAAAACCATCCGAACCGACCGGGCCGCGCTCCGGCAGCGTAAACGGCGCGCCGTAGTTTTCACACACATAACCGCGACTTTTGCCGTCGGGAAGTTCGATACGGCATTTCATGCCGCGCGGGATCACGCAGATTTCGCCCGGACCGAGTTCGAGCACGCCGCATTCCGTATGCGCCGTGAGTCGCCCCTGCTGCGGGACGATGAGGAGTTCCCCATCGGCGTTGACGAAGTAACGTTCGTGCATGGACCGGTTCGCAAGATACAAATGCACCGCCATGCCGGTCTGGGCCGCGAGCGATCCGTTCACCGCGATTGTCAACAGGCCGTCGACAAAGTCCGTGTTCGCCACCGGGACGGGAAACGGATCCCAGCGCAGCGGTACCGGCGGTGTTAACGGCTCGGGTAGCGGCGCGAACCCGAGCCCGGGGTGTTCCCGCGCCACGAAGCCGCCGTGCGCAACGGACGGGCGGATGCGGTAGAACCAGGTGCGCCGGTTACTCGCGCGCGGCGCCGTGAACGCGGTGGTGCTGAGTTTCTCCGCATAAAGCCCGTAAGGTGCTTTCTGCGGGGAGAATTGTCCCTGCGGCAACGCCCCCGGCAAGGCCTCGGTACTGTGTTCGTTACCGAACCCGGAGAGGTATTCACGACCTGTGGAAGTATCTGCTGACATAATGAACCGAGTATAGTTTCTGTGGCGCAGGCGAATAATCTTCGCCGATCGACTGCAACCGGAGCAAGCAAACGTGAAACTCGCGAGCCTGAAATCGGGCGGCCGCGACGGTGAACTGATCGTCGTCGACCGCACCCTGCAAAATGCCGTGCGCGTCCCGGGTATCGCCCGCACCTTGCAGGCGGCACTCGATGACTGGCAGCGGCTCGCCCCCGAGCTCGAATCCGTGTCTGCCGATCTGCTCGACGGCCGGCTCGACGGGGTCTTTCCGTTCGACCCGTGTGCCTGCGCCGCGCCGCTGCCGCGCGCCTACCACTGGGTGGACGGCAGCGCTTACGTGAACCATGTCGAACTCGTACGCAAGGCGCGCGGGGCCGAATTACCGGAGTCGTTCTGGCATGAACCGCTCGTCTACCAGGGCGGTTCGGACGACTTCATCGGCCCCTGCGATCCGATCGTCGTCCCGTCCGAGGATTACGGCATCGATCTCGAAGGCGAAACGGCCGTCATCACCGACGACGTCCCGATGGGCACCGGCGCCGCTGACGCGGATCCCCATATCCGGCTCATCATGCTCGTGAACGACGTGTCCCTGCGTAATCTGATCCCGGCGGAACTCGCGAAAGGATTCGGCTTCTACCAGGGTAAACCGTCGACGGCGTTTTCGCCGGTTGCGGTCACCCCGGACGAACTCGGCGAGGCCTGGCGCGACGGCACGATCAATCGCCCGCTGACGGTACATCTGAACGGTGAACGTTACGGCGAACCACTGTGCGGCGTCGACATGACATTCAATTTTCACCAGTTAATCGAACACGTGACCCTGACCCGCCGCCTCGGCGCGGGCACGATCATCGGCTCCGGTACGATCTCGAATTACGATCGCTCGGCCGGCTCCGCCTGTCTCGCGGAACAGCGCATGCTCGAAACAATCGAATACGGCAAACCGCGAACCCCGTTCCTGCGGTTCGGTGATCGCGTGCGCATCGAAATGACCGACCGCAACGGGCAATCGATTTTCGGCGCGATCGACCAGATCGTCGCGGCCCCCGCTTAAGTTACCCCGACACCCGCCTCAATCGGTCAACCGGGCGCCGGGCTGCCGTGGCCGATCGCGACGCCCGTATCGAGCGACGGCCCATCACCCGAATCCGTGCGGCCCATAAAAAAACGGCGCCTTGCGGCGCCGTTTCATGTACGTAGCGGGTGGGCAATCTAGTCCCAGTTATAGCGGATGCTGCCGCCGATCCAGCGCGGACGGCCGTAGTAGTGCTCCGTCCAGCCGAAGTCGCCCGAGACGTCGAAGCCGGCAACGAGATATTCTTCGTCAGCAACATTGTGCACGAAAAACGCGCCTTCCCAGACTCTATCTTCGGTTGTATAGCTGACCCGTACGTTGCCGACGACATAGCCGCCTTCCTTAAGTGACGAGGCTTTCGTCGTCGAAAAATACTTCTTCGACTGATATTCGAAGTCAGCCTGCACGGCGATTTCGCCGTTGTAGGCCGGGTACGCGTAGCGGAGCAGACCGTTGATGTTTAATTCCGGTGTCTGCACCGGCGTCGTCTTGAATCCATTCTGCAAGGTTACATCCATATCGACGTAGCCAATACCGGCGACGAAGTCCATGCCCTTCATCGGATTCGCGATGAATTCTGCCTCAAAGCCTATCGCATCGGCCTCTGAATTCTGCAGCAGCGTCGACAGACCGACGATCGTGAACGCCTGGTACGTATCGTCATAGTCGTTGTAGAAACCGGACATGTTGAATCGGGCCAGACCATCGAACAACGTCGACTTAAAGCCGATTTCGTACGCATTCAGTTCTTCCTCGTTGAACTTCATGTTGTCGTGCGTCACGCCGTTAGTCAAAAACGGTTCTGCGCCGAGCGGACCGACGTTCGCGAACAAGGGCGCGTTGAAACCGCCGCCCTTGACCCCACGGTTCCAACTCGCGAACAGCAGCAGATTGTCATTCCACTGGAAATCCAGTTCTGCCCGCGCTGCCCACAGGCCGGCATCGTAACTTCCGCGATATTCTCCCTGGGGCGCGATCTGGGCGATGATGTTAGGGTTCCCATTGCGGTTTTTTGAACCGTCGAAATCCTGGAACGCCACGAAGTTATCCTGGTAGCGATGGTCGACGTTCTCCTCGATCCAGCGCAGCCCGGCAATACCCTTCCAGCGATCCGTGAACGCATATTCGAGCTGCCCGAAAATCGACCAGGAGTCCTTCTCCTGCGTGTACGGATTGTCGTAACCGAAGTTCGTCCCCGCACCGTCCGTCAGTGCCGGCGGCGGCAGTAAAGCCGCGAGCGGCGCTTCCGCACCGACCGCATCACTGAACTCGATGTCGAGGTAATAGAAACCGGCGACCCAGTCGAGTTTATCCGTCTGACCATGCAGGCGTGCTTCCTGCGACCACTGTACGGAATCCGTGCTCAGGAAGAAGTTGAAGTCGTTGAACGGGCTCGCGTCGGAATCCTCGATGTAGTCGCGCTTGACGGCCTGGTAATCCGTGATGCTCGTGAAGTCGAACATGCCGAAGTCGTACTTGAACGTACCGGAAAAACCGTACGTCTCGAGGTCGTTGTGGCCGAGTTTGTCGTAATCACCGGCGTAGACGTCACCATCGGTGTCTTCGTAGCCGTTGAAGTTACCCTGTCCCGGGGTCAACACGCCGGTGCCGCCGGGGCCGAACGGACGCGAACTCTTGTTTTCGAAAAATCCCGTGCGGATTTGCTGCAGCGAGTAACGGGCATTGAACAGGAATTCGCTCTGCTCGTTCGGTTCCCACAGCAACTGAACGCGTCCGGCGTAGTCGTTCGCGTTGTTCAGGTCGTCGCCGCTCAAGCGGTTGTTCACGTAACCGTCGTTATGGTGCGTGGCGACCGAAAACCGCGCCGACACGTTTTCCGTCAGACCGCCGCCGATGGCGCCCTGGAATTTAACCTGGTCGTACTCGCCGAACGTGAACTGGCCGTAGGCGTCGCGTTCCTGCTTCGGCTTGCGGGTGATGAAATGCGCGAGACCGCCGGTTGCGTTGCGGCCAAACAGTGTGCCCTGCGGGCCGCGCAGAATTTCCACGCGCTCGAGGTCGAACAACATGAAGCCGGCACCCGACATCTGGCTGATGTAGACCTCGTCGACGTAGATTGAAATCGGGCTTTCCTGGTTTGCCACGAAGTCCGAGTTCACCGCGCCGCGAATGCCGAGCGCGTAGTTCGCTTCGCCGTTCGGCTGGACCGTACTCACCCCTGGCGCCATTGCGGCCACCTGCTGCGCGTTCGTGTAGCCGAGTGCATCGATCTGGTCGCCGGAATAGGCGGTAATCGAGATCCCGACATCCTGTGCCTGTTGCTCGCGCTTTTGCGCGGTAACGACGACTTCTTCGAGCACCTGCGCCTGCGATGTGGCTGCCAGGCCAAGGCCCAGAAGGATTGCGGTGCCGGAAGCGGTGAATTGCGAAGGTTTCATAGACGAGTTCCTCATCGTGGTCCGCCGGTTGCCGAGGCGCGGCGGACAGGTCTCTGTGCGAACGGTATCATCGCGATACGGATTTAGGTCGAATGACCTAACCGTGTTGTACAGAGTATACTATCTACCGTGGCAGGAATGCCAATTCTTGTGCGAATTATCTGGAATTACGGGCAAATGCTCATCAGAAATGTGGTTTTATCGCAACGAATACGTTTCTTGATGCGGACCGATCCGGCCCCGCGCGAGTGCGTATGGTGCAGTGCAGGCAGCCGTGGCTAGTTCCGTTCCGCGCACCGATGACCGTCGTGACACGATTCTCGACGCCGCGCGCAGCGTGTTCATGGAACTGGGCTACAGTCGCTTTACGATGCGCAAGGTCGCGACGGCCGCGGGAATTTCCCTCGGCAATCTGAACTACCACTTCCCGCGCAAGGACGATCTGCTCAAAGCCCTGCTCGAGATGATCTTCGACGGCTATATCGCGGAGTTCGAGCGACGCCGCTCCGCTGCCGGGTCGTCCCCGTCGCTGCAGCTCGCGGCCGTCCTCGAATTCTGGATCGACGACTTGCTGAGTCCGGAGACGACGACGTTCTTCCCCGAGTTGTGGGCGCTGTCGAATCACGACCCGCACGTCGCGGAAATGACCGACCGCCTGTACCAGGGCGCGCGTGCGCCGCTGCTCGCGCTGTTGCCGAAAATCAATCCGGCCCTGGATGAACGTGCGACGGAGCGGCTCGCGCTGATCATGTGTGCCTCGATGGAGGGTCTCACCGTCTTTGCCGGTTACAACAAACCGTGGTCCGGCGATCACGCGGCGCTGAAACGCGCCCTGATCGCCTCGTTTATGCACATGGCCAGCCAGGTGCCCCCATCCGTGTGAACGTGCGGCGCAGGTTCAGTGTGCCGCGTCGCCCCGATACCGCCTGATCAGGCGTCCGTAGCCCAGCAAGCGGCTGAGCGGCGCGAGCAGCGCAATGATCCAGCGCGCCGGCAATGCCGCCGGCTGGATCGTGTCGCTGAACTCGCTGAATATGGCCGCCCGTACGAGCAGCGACGGCATGCCGTGAGCATCGGTGTAGCCATCCCGGGCAAGCCCGAACAGGGTGCGGAAAAAATCGTGGTTGCGCCCCGCGGGCCGGTAAGTTTCCACCGCGACGGTTTCCACGTCGTGCGGGTTCCACTGAAAGTGCAGTGCGCTCGGCGGCGCGGCGAACGACTCGCCGGCCTTGATCACCTTGTGTTCGCCATTCACGGTGACATGCATCTCGCCGGACGTCACCGCGATTTCCTGCTCGATGCCCGGATGAAAATGCTCGAGCGGGATCTCGCCGTGCGGCTTCAGCGCGTACTCGATGACGAACTTCCCGTCGGTCGATTCAAGCACGCGCATCGTCTCACCGGTGACGGGATTGTTCAGGACTTCGATCGCCATTATCGCTGCTCCGAAGCGGAAACCCGCGCTACCGGCCGGCCTGTGCTTTCACGTACCGGGCTATTTCTTCATGGGTAGCAAACCAGACATCGCCTTTGCTCTTCATATACGTGATGAGTTCGTCGAGCATTTTCATGCGATAGCGATGGCCGATCACCTGCGGATGCATCGTCAGCAGAAACATCGTGCCTTCTTCGTAGGCGACATCGAACTCGTCCTTCCAGATCGACATCACGTCGCCCGCGTTGCGCATCGCGACGTGGCCCGTTGGCCAGCTGATCTGGAACAGCGGCCAGTCATCGAGGATCCATTCGACCGGCAGCTCGACGAGCCCGGTTTCCTTGCCTTCGGATAACAGCATGTATGGCCGCTCGTCGGCCATCATGGAGCTTTCATAGACGAAACCCATTTCCTGCACGATTTTGATCGTCGACCCGGTCAGATCCCATGCCGCGGAGCGAAACCCCGCCGGCCGTCGGCCGACGTGCTTTTCGAAAATCTCCATCGCGTATTGGTAGATGCGCCCCTCATCCGTCTCGTCGAGCTTCAGCGGATTCTCATGCACGTAGGAATGAAACCCGATTTCATACTTCGGATTGTCTTTCAGCCCCTTGATAATCTCGGGATGCAGTTCCATTGTCATCGCGGGGATGAAGAATGTGGCCGGGATGTCGTGCTTTTTCAGCAGCGCCATGACGCGGGTGTGGCCACGACGCGCACCGAATTCGCCGCGCGACATGTACGACGGGCTCGACTGTTCCTGGAATCCGATCCACACCGGCTCGGTGTCGACGTCGAACGAAAACGTCACCGCGACGCGTGCGCCGTTGGGCCAGCTCGCCGGGGTCAGGTCGGCGCCGGCGCGCACTGTATTCACATGCTGTTTGATTTTCTCCGGCGGCCAGTTCCAGATGGGATCGTCCTGTGGCGTACCATGGTTGCCGGCGGCGCTGGCGGCGCCAGCCGTCCCCAGCGCCAGCAACAGCGCAACGAACCCCGTGGCCATGCGGATCAGAATTCTCATGTGTCGTTCCCCCGTTTCGAGCTGTATCAGACCGTCCCGCGCCCGCGTACGCGCGAGGGCGCACTACCCCGCTAGCATATCCGGGCGCAATGTTTACGCAAGCGCCCCGGACCCGCGCGCCGGCCGGCGACGGTTTGCCGTCCGGTTACAACGAAATTGAGTCCGTCGCCGGTTCGGTATTACAGTGTGCGGGCACGAAAAATAAGCCGACGCCGGCACCGCAAAATCGCGGGAGCCCGGCGTGGGACAATAACAATTGCGACCGTCGCGGCGCACGCAATCGCCGGCGCGTCCACGCGGCGCGGCGCACTACCGGAGGACATCAACATGCCATTCATCAATCGCAACGGAGTCAAGGTGTACTACGAAAGCCACGGCGCGGGCGATCCCGCGATCGTGTTCCTGCATCCGTGGTCCACGAATCGTTATATCTGGGCCGGGCAACTGCCCGTGTTCGCGCAAAATCATCGCTGCATCCTCGTCGACCATCGCGGTCACGGTTTGTCGGACAAGCCGGAATCGGGCTACGCGCTCGGCGAAATGGCAGCCGACGTCGTCGCGATACTCGACGACGCCGGGATCGATAAAGCCGTACTCGTCGGTAATTCAATTGGCGGCATGACGGCCATGCAGGTGAGCCTCGATGCGCCGGAACGCGTCATCGGCAATCTGATCCTGAGCAGCGGTACGAATATCGGCGCGGATACGCCGCCGGAAGTTGCCGAAGCGATGCAGAAAGACTGGCAAGGCGTATTCAGCGCGTTGCTCGACGGCGCCGTATCACCGAAATCCAAAGTCGAGCGACCGGAAATCGCGGCGTTCATGGAAGGTTGCTTTCGTACCCCGAGCAATTTCACGGAAGGCGTGTTCTTCGCCAGTGCCGCGGATCCGGACGGGGTGTTCAACTGGAATATCAGCGACCGCCTGAAGGACATCACGCAGCCCACCCTGATTATCGCGGGCGAGGACGACAACGCCACGACCCCGGCGCACAACCAGTATCTTGCCGATCACATCCCGAACGCGGAAATCAAGATGTACAAGGACGTCGGCCATTTCTGCCAGCTCGAAAAGCCTTCCGATTTCAACGCCGATCTGAAAGCATTCCTGCGCAAGGTCGCCTGAATCCCGGTTCGCGCAACCGCGTCGGTGTTCGCACCGGCGCGGCCGGGCCAACGCCTGGCGCGGCACGGGCAGTACCGTTAGCGTGAGAAATCCCGGGCAAAAAAAACGGGACGTTCCTCGTCCCGTTCCCAATGTGGCGGTGCCGTGAGGCATCGCCGTGTTGCGTTACTTCTTATTGTGTGGGAGGAACCGGGAAAGCTGATCCGGCGATCTCCGCGCCGGGTCCTACATAAACGACCTCAGGGCTTCAGCGTATTTACCGGCGAGTTTCGCCGGATCGATATCCTGCAGCGCCGGGGGCGGGAACTCCGCATTTGTCGCCAGCGTCTCGAGCGCCGGCCGGTCGCCCTTGTAGATCAATCCGATCGGCAAACGCCCCTGTTCACGCAGCGCCAGCATGCGCATGAACGCGGCACCTCGATCCGACGGATCGTAGTCCGCATCCTGTTCGAGGTCGTACACATCCGTGCGCCACGCGCGATACGTGTCGTTATAGGTGACACAAGGCGACAGGACTTCGAGGAAAGCGAAGCCGCGTCCGGACTGTGCATGATCGAGGGCCGCGGTGGTGAGTTCGAGCAACTGCGCCGGTTGACCGGTGTAGCCGCGCGCAATGAACGTGGAGCCAGGAATACTTAACCCGATCATGATTGGGTCGAGATCTTCCTCGACGTTTTCCCCGTAACCCGACGGGCTCGTCGGCGAGGCCTGCCCTTTCGTCAGGCCGTAGGTGCCGTTGTTCATCACGATGTAGGTGATACTCGGATTGCGTTTCAGCGTGTGCACGAGATGGCCACCACCAATCGCATAGCCGTCACCGTCGCCGCCGACGCCGATCACCGCGAGCTTCGAATTCGCGAGCTTTGCGCCCGTGGCCGTCGGCAACACGCGGCCGTGCAGCGCGTGGTAACCGTAACAGCGAATATTGTTCTGCAGCGATCCCGAGCAGCCGATCCCGGCGATCACGAGCGCCTCGTGCGGTTCGATAGCGAGCGCCTTCATGCCGTTTTCGAGTGCCTGCTGGACGCCGAAGTCGCCGCAGCCCGCGCACCAGATCGGGCGCGCCGGTTTGAATGTTTTCGTCATGCCACTTCCTCCACCTTGTCGCGCGCCGCGAGATCCCCGGCGATAAATTTGACCACCGCATCGGAGCGGATCGGCGTGCCGTCGTAATGCAGAATGTTGACGATCCGATCCGGATCCGCGCCTTCATGCAGTAACAGTCCCGCCAGCTGCGCGCCGGCGTTCAGATCGAGCACATAGACAACTTCGCATTCGTTCACGAAATTGATCGTCTCGTCGAGCATGGGCCACAGCGTGCGCGGCTGGAAATACTGCACATCGATCCCGCGGTCCGCGAGGGTGTCGAGCGCTTCGAGGATGACCCCGAAACACATACCAATGCCGATCACGCCGATCTTCGAGTCCTGATCGCCGTAGCGGCCGGCGCGCGGCAGTTCCGGCAGCATCGTCTTCATCTTCTGCTGGCGTTTGTCCATCATGCGCTGGCGATTCACCGGTTCGGCGGACACGAGCCCGAACTCATCGTGTTCGTTGCCCGTGACGAGTGACATGCCGTTCGGGGTACCGGGTATCGTATACGGCGAGATGCCGTCTTCCGTGAACGCATAACGCTTGTAGGTGTCGAGTTTCGCGAGGTCGTCCGCGTCGAGCCGTTTACCCTGGTCGACCGTGACCCGACCGAGGTCGATCGGATCGATCGTCGCGGTGTTCTGGCTGAGCGCCTGATCCGAAGCGATAAACACCGGCACCTGGTAGCGCTGCGCGAGGTTGCACGCATCGACGGTGAGATAGAAACAGTCTTCCGGGGTGCCCGGCGCGAGCACGATGCGCGGGAAATCGCCGTGACCGCCGAACACGAGCAGGTTCAAATCGCTCTGCTCGGGTTTCGTCGGCAGGCCGGTGCTCGGCCCGCCACGCTGGGCGTCGACGACAACGAGCGGGATCTCGCCCATGCCGAGCTGGCCGAGGCCTTCCTGCATCAGCGACAGGCCCGGGCCGCACGTCGCGACCATGGTCCGGGTACCGGTCAGTGCCGCGCCGATCGCCATGTTGATCGCCGACAGCTCGTCCTCGGCCTGACGCACGACCCCGCCGAATTTCGGCTCCCATTTGATCAGCCATTCCATCACGTCGGTCGACGGGGTGATCGGGTAACCGGCAAAGAAACGCCCGCCGGCAACGAGGAAGCCGAACGCCATCGCCTCATTGCCCGTGATCAGCATGTGCGGTTTCGCTTCGATTTCCTGGATCCGGTAGAGGCCCTGGTCGGCGGTGAATCCGAGTTCGTCGGCGAGACCGAGCCCCACCTCGAGCGCATCGAGGTTGTACCGGAGAATCTGCTGGCCCATGCGCTTGAACCGTTCGGTGAACGAGGTGCGCATCGTCTCGTCAGGCAGGCCGAGGATCCGGCCGATGAGGCCGAAACTGATACTGTTTTTGTAGATATCGCGGCGAAACGTCTTCACCGCCTGGCGGCTCAGTGGCGCGCCGAAAGCGCGCACTTCCGGTGGCAGTGCGCCGTCCGGCAGCGGACCGCCGGAATTGTCGTACAGCACGATGCTGTTGTTGTTCAGCTGGCGCAGATTTTTCGGCACCGCGGCGATATCGAACGCGACGAGCAGGTCGATATTGTTGCCGATCGTAAAGCGTTCGCCGGTGAACGCGCGCAGGGTAGCGGCCGTGATACCGCCCTTGATCCGCGACAGTACGTCGCGTTCCGTGTACACGCTCATTCCGTTCTGACGCAGTACCGAGGCGAGCAGATTGACGACGGTCAACGACCCGTCACCGCCCTGCCCGGACACGATGACATTCAGATCCTCGAGTTCCGGCCGAATTCGTTCCGCGCTCATGACGACGCCTCCTGTTCTTCCGTTTCGCTCCCGGGCGCAACGTAGTCTTTATAGAAATTTTTCGGATCGAGATTGCCGATTTCGATGCGTTCATCGAGCGTCGGCATCAGTGCCGGCAATGGTCGATTGCGTTTGAACTTCGACAGGCGTGCGAGGATCGCGACGGCTTTTGGCTGATCCTCGAGCGGGATCGTTTCGATCCACCCGGTCTTCAGCAGTTTCTGCCACGCCTCGTGACCGGCTTCCGTACGGATCACGGTGAACGTATAGCCGTCCGGGCCGATGCCGCCCATGCCGATATCCGCGTTGTCAGCGGCATAGTCCATGCAGTACAGGCATGCCGGGCGGGCATATTTGCCGAAAGCCTTCAGCGATTTGTTCTCCACCCGGCCATCGGCGAGCTGCACGACGACCTTGCCCTTGATGTTGATGTTCTTGATATCGGCCTTCGTGACTTCGAGATCCTCGGCCAGCGATCCGATCCCCTCTTCGGTGAAACTCTCGGAGCAGTACAGGCCGATGACGAGCTTGATGTTCTGCTGATACCACTTCGCGACGTCGAGGCGAATGCTGCTGAACTGCTGCTGGCGCACCCCGTCCACCTGGCAGGGAACCCCGACGACGGCCAGCGGCTTGATTTCGCGTTTCATCGCCTCGACGAGCGCAACCGTGTTCGGCTGGTAGGTGTAACGTGAGCGCGCCGCGGCGAGAATTTCCTCTTCCGAGGTGGCGAGATTCGCCGTGCCCATTTGCGGATTACCGGGGACTTCGGTGCCGACAACGGCGCCTTCGATATCGCCATCGCGCATCATCTGAACGAGCAGCGCGCTGCAGACGCCGCCGTCCTGACCGTCGATTTTTGGCGCTTTGTCCGTCACCCGTGCAAAGCAGCCGTAGTTGTACGGGCCAAAGCCTTCGTCCTTGATCGGGTGTTTCAGGCCGATTTGTTCCGGCAGATCCTGATCGGTCGGTCGCAATACGGGGCACACATCAACGCACAGTTCGCAGTACACGCAGGCATCGGCGCGCGTGTCCTTCGGTTGTTCGTTCACATAATCGAACACATCGACCGGGCAAATCGTCACGCACGCGGCGCACCCGACGCACTTGCCCTTGTCGATCACTTCGCGGTTCAGCAGGTCGACGGCCTTGAAGCCCCCCCGGTTGTACTCGGAGCGCCACGCATAGGCCCACTCATTCGGATCGCTGTTACCGTCCACCAGGGTGCGGTAGCGCGCCTGTACTTCGTCAGTCAGGTTGTCTAAATCCAATGTGTTCTCCTCAGTTTCAAACCGGCACGCCAAACGGCGTGGCTACAAAGTGAGAGAATTTCCCCCATACTTACCCGTACGGCGCTTCCCTCGTTACAATCCGTCCGCCCCGCGTCAACGACGCGCGGCGGCTATGTTTCATCACCCGGATGAGTGACTTATGCCCGACGCAGAAAAAAAACACTTCGACCGCAGCAATTGGCTCGAAAAGGCGCTCGACGTCCTGTTCTCACATGGCATTGGCCAGGTAAAAGTTGAAATCCTGGCGCGCGAACTCGCGGTCACGAAGGGCAGTTTTTACTGGCACTTCAAAAACCGCGATGAACTGCTGCAGGGCATGGTCGACTGGTGGCGCGAGGAGCAAATCGCTTTTCTCGAAGATCTCGATGAACAGCGTCTCGACGACCCTGCCGGTCTGATCAAGGCGGTGATTAATTTCACCCATCACACCGACGATTCGCGCCACGATGTCGCCATGCGTGAGTTCGCGCGTTCGGAAGAATCGGCCGCGAAAGCTGTCGCGGAAATCGACCAGCGTCGGATCGATTACCTGCGGACGCTGTTTTCGGCGGCGGGATTCGACGACGTGGAATCGTCACTCAGGGCCCGTGCGTTGTATTTTTACCAAGTCGGCGAGTACACGACCTCCCTCGAAATCGATCCGGCCCTGCGCGATGAACTCGCCGAGCGCCGGTACAAATTGCTGATCAACCGCCCCCAGGACAACTAACCGCCCGTAGCCGGTGTAAACCTGACGCTTCGGCGGTGGGATTACGTGCATTACGATAAATCACCATACGCACGCGTATGGGCGCTGAGTGTAGTGGAGGAGTCGACGGCGACGCAAGCATTATCTTCCAGCACCGGCAGGCGTCGATGACCGTAGCGCGATCGCGGAACCGGCAGCGTCATGCACGAACGCAGACGTTTCCTGCATCCGCGCGCGGCGTTGTCGAACGACGGGATCCTGCTTTTGGGCGCCCCCGTTCCGCATTTAAGTGACATTCTGGGAAGGCGGATTAAAATACTATACTTTTATATAGTTAACTAATTATTCTAAAGTAATTTATAGCGCCTGCTGACAACGCCTCGCCACAATCTGCCGGTGCGCGATGAATTGTCCTGGATGGATGGCAGCCAGCCGTGCCCCCACTCCCGGCCCCCGCGAAACATGGGGGCATCCCGCAAAGAAGACGTCCACCCGGGGTTTCTCGTTCGCGCCCCCGTGGCAGCTGTTCACCTCGTGTCGATGCGATTTAACGGGTGCAGCCGTGCAAGTTGCGCTCGAATGTCCGCGACTGGTATCGCGGATACCGGGCAAACACGCCAGCAGCGTGACGAGCCGCCCCCTGCGAAATCCGCGGAATCTCTCGATCATTTCCATGGGTGTCCCGAACATTTCCGTGGGCGTTTCCATGAGTGTCCCGAATATTCGTCCTCCCCCTGCGAAATCCGCGGAATCTCTCGATCATTTCCATGGGTGTCCCGAACATTTCCGTGGGCGTTTCCATGGGTGTCCCGAATATCTTCCCCTTCCCCCGTAACATTTCCGTCGGTGTCCCGAAGTTTCCGTGGGTGTCCCGAATAACTCCCCCGAATAGCTCCCCGAGCCTCTCCCGCACTCGAAGCTCGCGCGTTTCCCCGAGGGCAAGTTAGGGGAATCCCTACTGCCCCACATGGGTGACGCCTGCTATAAATATTCCCGTAAAAGCAGGGTTTCTTGCCCGCTTAACAGGGAAAAGGTTAGAAAAATCGAGTTATCCGTAAAGCATTTCGTCGTCGCGACGGCCGCTGCCATGCTGTTTAACGCGTCCGCGCAAGCGGTGACGCTGACGTTCGATACGCTGCCGGCGATGGCGAACTCGCCCGGCGACACGGTTCCGCTGGTCAACCAACTCAACGATGCGTTCGTCTCAACGGATGGCGTCATGTTCAGTTCCGCCGCCGGCTATGTCGCCGTGGTGAACCACGCTCCGGCGCCAACGGTCAGTCCGCCGAATGTGATTGCCGGTGTCAGTGCCGCCGGTACGCTAAGTTACGGAACCGCGATCGACATCTCGTTCTTCGATCCGTCCAGCCCGGCCAGGCTGGCGACAACAGATTTCGTGTCGATACGCGGCGATCGGGCGCCGCTGGCAGGCTCTACGGCGACGATGGAAATTTTCGACATCTCCGGCGCTTCGCTGGGCTCCGTCACGGATACAGATTCGAGCCTTGGCCTGACCCTCACCCTGAGCAGTCCGGGTATCCATTCCGTACGTTTGACGCAAAGCTCAGCGGGTTTCGGCCTTGACGGCACGATCGGGTTTGACAACCTTGAATTCAATGCCGTCACCGCGGTGCCATTACCAGCTGCGCTACCACTGTTCGTCGCCGCACTGTTGGGCCTGCGGCGGCGTCGAACCGCCCAGGCACATGGCCCTCGCAAATTGACCCGAATGTTGCCGGGCGGCATTTCTCACCCGGCCTCTTCCATCGACAGCGAAACTCGCATCGGGGTTCGCTGATTCAAATCAATGCCGCGCCAGGCCCCGCCGCTGAACGTCGGACCGCATGTGGGCACGATCTCGTATCGTCCCCCGGGTCGCGGACACAGTCCTCCAACCGTGCGCCGCTTGCTGCCTGTTACAAGACGAACCGGGAACGATGCCGCTCCGCCGCCCCGCGGACGTGTTGGGTTATCGAGACGCGCGGGAAGCGGCTACGGTTGCAGCATGCAATACAGAGCATCTACATTAGAATAATAATGTAACTATATAATTAATATAAATATATAAGCCGCGACATTCGAATTCCTGATTTCTGCCGCGGATCCGCATTCCGCTTTGGCTTGGCAGTTGCCCGATGACGTGACTATCCGTCGATCCCGGACACGCGGGATGAGAGATCGTTATGGGTCCCGATTATTTAAGTGGGTGTCCCAAAATTTTTCCCAAGATTTTAAGTGGGTGTTCCGAAAATTTTCCCGAAAATTTTTCGTGGGTGTCCCGAATATTGCCCGAGTATTGGCGCCGAATATCGCCCCTTAAGTGGGTGTCCCGAACATTTTGGGCGCGGTTGTCTGCCGATCCCGGGCACGCAGGATGAGGAGTCGTTATACGCCCGATTATTTCAGTGGGTGTCCCGAATATTTGCCCGCCCGAACCCGCAAGCCCGGCGCTCCCTGGCCCCGGTTTTGCCGGTCTTCGGTTCCGTCGCCGCGGAACCTGACCGACGTCCCGTCAACGGCGACAGGCCGGCCTTGCGCCGGCCTGTTCTTTTCGTCGTTTCGTGGCAACCGGCATGACGCGGCAGGTGCGTCACGGTTCCTGCGCTGATATAAGTATTCAGATTAGAAAAGCGCAGCAACCCTTTAAATTTACAGGTTTTTTAATCTCTATTTTCCCCCGCACAGAAGTACGCGTAGAGCGTCGTCATAATCGCTTTTGCGGGTTCGCTGGCAAGGCTGTAGAAAATGGATTGCGCACTGCGGCGGGTGGTCACGAGACCGTCACGACGCAGGACAGCGAGATGCTGTGACAAGGCCGACTGGCTCAGTTCAACCAAATCCTGCAACTCGCCGACAGATTTTTCACCCTCGGCAAGATTACACAGGATCAGCAAGCGCGACTCATTCGACATCGATTTCAGCAGGTTCGCCGCATCGACGGCCTTGTCCTGCAATTCTGCTACGACCAAGCGCCCAACCTCAGGAATGTTGCAACTGTTAATGCGGGCAGCTTTTTACGCGACATTCCGCTCACCCGCAACCGTCGAATCCGTCGGCCGCCATCTTCGCTTCGTACGGCGCGGCGACATCGGCGCCGGCAACGAGGCCGGCCTTGACCGATTCCCAGTCCTCGGCCTGAATGATCACCATCCAGCCGGCTTCATAGGGATCGCCGTTCGCGATCGCAGGTTCGTCAACGAGTGCCGTGTTCACTTCGACCACTTCCCCACCGACGGCGGACTTCGCCGGCCCCACCCACTTGCCGGACTCGACCGTGGCACAGGATTTGCCCGGCTTGACCGAGCGACCGACTTTCTTCGGCGTAAACGCGACGAGCTGGCCGGCCATCGCCGTCGCCACCGCGGTCATGCCGATTTTCACCCGGCCGTCGCCGAGGTCAATCAGCCAGATGTGATTTTCGACATCGTAAAGCCGGTCTTCCGGCAAAGGGCAGCCGCGCACGTCAGGCATCGTGAGTCTCCGTAGCTGTTGCTTCGTGGTCGTCGTGCAGGGGCTTGGCGGAGCAGCAGAAATCGCCGATTTCCTGATCCTCGAGTTTGCCACTGACGAATAAAAACAGATGGTTGGCGACAAGCGCCATCATTTTTAAATCACCGGCCCGGTCACGTTCGTCGGCCGCGTCGCCGGTGAGCAGATTGTAATGGTAGACGAGTTCGCGGCACGTTTCCCGACACGCATTGAAACTCGGATCATCCCCCGCGCCCTGGCGGTGCAAAGCGAGCAGGCGAAAACCCTCGCGCCGTTGCTCCGTGGGCTCGAGGCCGTGGGCGCGAACCCAGGCTTCGAGCACACGCTCGCCGGCGGCAAGCAATTCGTCCGGGTTCGTGGCGGCGCCGAGGACGATGTCGTCGAGACGCTGCGCGAGCGCGTCGAGTTCGCTCATGCGAGTCCCTTCGCCTTCAGCAACGGCAGCGAATCGGAAATATTCTCGTGCAGGCCGACCTTGCGCGGTTTCAGGCCGAGTGCGAGACCGAGCAATTGCGTGAAATAAATGATCTTCACCGTTGTTTTCTGGCCGAAATTCGTCTCTGCCCGGATCTGGTGCATTTCGAGCCCGGAGTGACACGTCGGACATTCCGTCGCGATCACCTCGGCACCGGCCGCTTCGGCCGCGCGCAGAATGTTCAGCACGAGTTTCGTCGAGGTGTCGCTGTCCGACAGTGTGTGCGCACCGCCACAGCAGGCGGTCTTCAGCGGAAACTCGACGTTCACCGCGCCGGCGGCAGCGAGCAGGTCGTCCATGAAATGCGGCTTCGACGTCGATTCGCTGCCCGGACCGGCATCTTTCTCGGGAAAAATATGCCGCGGGCGGGTGTACATGCAGCCGTAGTAATTCGCGACTTTCAGCCCCGCGAGCGAATTCTTCACCCGCTCCCCGAGCCCTTCTTCCCCGATCGTATCGCGGATCCAGTCGAGCGCGTGGATCGTTTCCACCCCGCCCGCGGTGTACGTCTCGTGACCGGCCTTGTCCGACAGGCGACCCACGACTTCGCGCGAGCCGGCATCGTTCTTCAGATCGTATTCGGCTTTTTTCAGATTGTGGTAACAGCCGTTGCACGGCGCCATGACGACGTCCATCTTCATCTCGTTCGCCGCGATCGACATAACCCGCGAAGACAGGTAGGTCTGGATCTTCGCGTCGATGTTCTTCACTTCCATCGCGCCGCAGCAGTTCCAGTCCTTCACTTCGACGAGATCGAGGCCAAGCGCCTTGCCGACGGCGCGGGTCGAACGGTCGTAGGCCGTGGCACTGCCCTCGAGCGCGCAGCCCGGGTAGTACGCGACCTTTTCGTATTTCGCTTTCTTATCCATTGCGCGCTCCTGCGGCATCGCTGCTGAGTTCGGTTTCCGCGATCGCGATCAAGTCATCGAGCTTCAGCGCCTTGCGCTGCTTCGCGTGCTGTTCGCGCCGGTATTCATCGATCGCGGCACCCGCCCGGGCCCAGCCACGCGTACGCGGCGCGAAGACCCCGGCGAGGCCCATTTTCGTCAGCATCCGGATCGGCAGATGCACGAGCATGCGTTTCGCCATTTCGACGATCCAGTTTTGCATCAACGGCTGGCCGGTACGCCCGAGAAACCGGCGCAGCGTGCGCCCTTCCTCGATCTTGCCGGTCGCGACGATCTGCTCGGTGAACACTTCGTCGAACACCATCGACGGTGATTTCGGCGTATGCCCTTTCAGTTCGAGCCAGTGCGCCGTCGCTTTCATCACCCCCTCGGGAAACACGTCGCGCGGACACGCATACGTGCACTTGTTGCACGATACGCACTGCCAGATCCGCTCCTTGTCGCGCAGCAGTTCCGATTCCATGCCCATGCGGATCAGGTAAATCCAGAAGCGCGGGTTGAACTCCGGATCAATCGCGTTCACCGTACAGGAGTTCGTGCAGGAACCACACTGCCAGCAACGGTTGATGTGCTCTCCGCCCGGCAGCGCCGCGATCTCGTCTTCGAGTGCTTCGTTGTAATCCGTGACCACGCGCGGCTCGATGAACGTGCTCCAGTGACCCGAGACGTCGACCCCGTCGATCACCAACTCGTCATGCGCGTCGATGTTCTCCGGCCGGATCAGGGATTTTTCATGAATCGGCATCGTTATCGATCCTTCCGAGTAGTGGCTGGTCGTCTTCGATCACAAACGCTTCGCCGTTAATGGCTTTCAGCCGCGTGCGCCCGCTGCCGGCGCGTACTCCGTCGAGTCCGAGCAGGCGTCGCGCGTGTTCCATCGGGTCGTCCGGAGAGCTGAAATCGGCGCGCAGGTAACTGCCGCCCTGGGCGCAGATATAGTCCGCATAAACCTGTGCGCACATCAGATCGACATACACGAGCACGTCGCTGAACACGCCGTTGTCGGTCAGGAACTGGCTCAGTTCCTCGCGCAGCATCAGGTAGGTCGGGTAATCGCTGGCGACGTCGATCGTCACGTGATCGACATTGTCGCCGAACCAGATTTCACGCAGTACGCCGGTACTGGCCTGGCGATCCCAGACCCAACGGCACATCAGCGGGAACCGTTCGGGATACGTGTTGTGGAGGATTTCAGCGGCGAGATCGCGCACCCAGCGGTGCGATTTGTCGGTCGGGAAGCGCGCGCAAAACGCCGCGAGCGCGGCGTCCGCGGCCGTCGCAACATCCGCGGCGCCGAGCAGTTCGGCGACGGCTTCGCGCACCATCGGGAAGCGGTCTTCCTCGAGATACGGGCCAACCCGGCGCCGTACGCTCGCCATGAACGCACACAGGCCCTTGAACGTCTCGAGTTGCAGCGCCGCGTGATCGGCGAGCGCCTGCCGGAACAATTCCTGCTTCAGCTTAACGGCGGCGACATACCGCTCGATGCCGCCGTGCGCCTCGCTGCCCGCAACAAGCGTCTCCAGCGCCGTCTTCAGGCGCGGTCCGCTCAGATCGAGATGCGGCCTGGGCAGCACCACGGGCTCGGCGGTAAAACCCCGTGCGGCAGATCGGGCGAAAGATCGCATGTCCCGCTCAGCCCGCCGATGCCGCCGGTATCGTTTGGCGGCCCAGCGCCGCCATCGCCGCGGCGGTCGCCTGGGCGATGGAATCGTCGATCGTCTCGGGACCGGTCGCCGCGCCGGCGACGTACACCCCGGCACGCGAGGTCTCGCCGAGATTGCCGTACGTATTGCCACGGCCGATAAAACCGTGCGGTTCCAGGTCGATCCCGAAGACCCCCGCGATCGTCGAGTTATCGACGTTCGGGTCCATGCCGATCGCATGCACGACCATGTCGAACGGGATCGTGATCGGCCGTTTCACGAGTGTGTCCTCGCCTTTCACGATCAGGCGTTCGCCGTCGGACGTGACCTCGGCGATACGTGATTTGATGTACTTCACCTTGAACTCTTCCTGCGAGCGCCAGTAGTACTTTGTTTCGTAGAGGCCGAACGTGCGGATATCCATGTAGTAGATATACACATGGCAATCCGGCAGCTCCTCGCGGATTTCCATCGCGATGTTCGCCGATACCGTACAGCAGATTTTCGAACACCATTCGCGGCCGATCTGGCGATCGCGCGAGCCGACGCAGAGCAGGATCGCAACGCGCTTCGGGGTGCGCCCGTCGGACGGGCAGCGCACGCCCTTGCCGGAGGAAATCATCTGCTCCACCTGCGTCGTCGTCACCACATCCTCGAACGTGCCGAAGCCCCACTCCGGCTTGTTCACGGAATCGAAATGCGTGAACCCGGTGCACAACACGGCCGCGGACACGTCGAGCGCATCACCGTTCGCGAGCGTCGCGGTGAAATTGCCGGGCTCGCCGTCGAACGCCGTCACCGTGGTGCCGGCGCGCACATCGACGAGCGGACTCTGTACGCTGCGTTCGACCATGCCGCCGATCGCGTCCTTCGCCCACTCCTCGCTCGGCACGAGTTTCGCGTAGCCGGACAGGATCGGCGCGCCGCCGAGCGTGTCTTCTTTTTCCACGAGGATCGACGCCTGGCCGAGCTGGGCAAGCGCATGGGTGGCGGCGAGACCCGCGGGGCCGGCGCCAACGACAAGGATCGGCTTGCTCATGCCTGGTGCTCGATCCGGATGCCCTTGAAGCCGGGGCCGGACGTGATCATGCGCCGCGGGTCATACAGGTTCTCCTGCTCGCCCCCGGCCTCGATTTGCTTCAGGTAGGCCTCGAAATCGGTCTTTTTCTGCTGCCAGTCGATGCCGAGTTTCTCCATCAGCGTTTCCGTCGACGAGGCATGCCAGTGCGACTGCACGATTTTGTACGGGTGCGCGCCACACACGAGCGCGGCGAACTGGCAGTCCGCGAGCACCGGCAGGTCGTAGCCCTTGCCCGCGGCTTTGCCGATCCACTGGTTCTTGTCCAGCGTCGTGATGCAGCCGGTGTCGTGGCCGATCATCACGTCGGCTTTCGCTTCTTCCACGGCCACCTTGATCTTGCGGTCGATCGCGAACGAACGCGTGAACTCACGTTCGGAAATGATGTGCCGGAAACCGAAGCCACAGCAGTCATACCAGGTCTTGTAGTCAATCACCTGGGTGCCGAGCGCTTCCATGATGCCGGTGGACACGGCAACCCGGTTGCCGCCGAGGATCTTGTCGTCGTAAATCGCATCAGACGGCACCATTTTGTAGACGTGGCAGGCCGGGTGAATCGTCGCGCGAACTTCCGACGCATCGATCACCTGACGTTCGGCGATGCGATCGCGCATCACGTGCAGCCATTCCGAATAATGCACAACCTCCTCGGGGATCAGCAGCTTGCCGTCGACGAGACGCCCGAGTTTGCCGAGGATCTGTTTCGTGCGTTCGCGCAGCGAAGCGGAATGCAGCAGGTAACTGCGCACTTCCTTGTAATTGCCGAACGAGGTGCCGCAATGCACGAGCGGGTAGTAGTAATTCTCCGGCAAACCCTGCGCTTTCGCCGACACGTAGGCCTGGTGGAAATTGCGCAGGAATACCGCGGCGAGACTTTCGATGTTGCCGATGCCGGAGCCGTGGTAGTTCCACGCCGTGCACGAGGTCTGGTCGGTCTCGTCGAGATACTCGATGTCGAGCTCGTTCATGAGCCACAGCAGCGACGCCGGATAGCCCGGAATATTGCCGCACTGTCCGCACGACTTGTGGTGCCACAGACGAGTCGTCGGGATTTTCTTGTCCCAGCCGTACAGCGTTTTCACCATCACCGGTTCGTGCTCGTCACTGACCCGATGGACGACAATCTCGCCTTCTTTCTCGAGCTGCCACATGATGTCGCGGACGTCTTCCACGCGGTCGGTGTTCGTCAGCATCGAGCGCCGGTCGATCTTTTGCTCCACCCAGCTCGTCGCGAGCGCGGCTTCGGTCGGACTCAGGTTCGTCGCGCGCCATTCGGCGCCATGGCCGGTGAATCGTTCGCCGGACGGGTTGTTATCGCGGTTCGTCATTGCAGATCTCCCGCGGCGTTTGCGCCGCTAATCGTCGTCGTCCTCGTCATCTTCGTCCTCGAGGAAGTCTTCCCAGTCTTCGCGTTTTTCATCCATGATGTCCGTGATCACATCGAACAGGTTTTCATCGATCGTCTCGAGCTGATCGAGAACGCCGGTGGCTTCCCAGATCGTGTACAGCTCCACGGACGTTTTCAGATTCACTTCCCACGCCGTCTTCGTCGTGTTCAGGGTTGGCATCGGGATCGCCTGGCGCAGCACTTTCAGCGGCGCTTCGACTTTTGAAATATTCGGTCCCCAGTCCGCGAAATGGTCCGGGGTGATCATGTCCGGCGCGAGCTGATTGCCGGTGGAGATCAGTTTCAGCATGACCCGGCTGAACGGCCGCAGCACGTTTTTCGCCGATTCCATGCCGTGCTTGATCGCGGCTTCGCGCATCAACATGATGAGTCCGCCGGGCGAGTTGCCGAACGGACAGCGCGCGGCGCACGTATAGCATTGCGCGCAGGCCCAGATCTTTTCCTGCATCGCGTCGTAAATACCGTCGAGATTTTCCGTCCACAGGAGCTGGACGATTTCGCGCGGTGAGAAGTCGTAATAATGGGCCGCGGGACACGTCGCGGTGCAGATCCCGCAGTTGAGACAGCCGTTCAGTTCGTGGTCGTACCGGAAATCCGCCTGGATGTCGGCGAAGATTTCTTCGAGCTCCTCGCGCGGTACCGCCGTTTGCTCCGCGAACGGGTCGCCGATAAACGTTTGTACGCGGGTGGCCGTGGCTGCCGTCATCGTCGTTGCTCCGTTCAGTAGGTCAGGACCTTCGTATCTTCTTCCATGATTTGTTCAATCAGGTGCGCGCCACCGACGATGCCTTCGCATTCGGGGATCAGGTCTTCTTTCGTCATGTCGAACAGGTCGAGGTTCGGCGAACAGCAGTAGAATTTAACCCCGGCCTCGTGCGCGTCCTTGATGAAATCGTAAACGGATTTCGGCGAACCTTCCTTCACGAACAGGTTCTCGGCAACCCCCTTTTTCATCAGTCGGCCGGACGTCGCCGTGCAGATCACATCAACATCGTATTCCATGGCCGCGGCCACACTGGCCTGAAAAATCGGTGCGCCCAGTTCCTCGCCGTTACGCGGGTCGGTATTGGCCATTACGATCACGAGTTTGTCCGCCATCCGCTTCACCTTTCATCTGTCGTGCAAGAGTGCGTATTAGATGATACTAATATTCTATCCCGAGAGTCGCAAGGGCTTTGTCCCGGAACGCTGCGATGTGTTGCGCGAAGCGCGGTGAGAAAAAATGACGGCGCCTGGCTACCAGCTGATCCTGAGGCCCGCATTCGCGCTGTAGACGGATTGATCAGCATCAATCTCGCCGTTGAACCCGGCGAACAGCTGACTCCGCGGACCCGCCCGGTATTGCACCGCAGCGCCGAACGTCGCGGCATCGTCAGCCGCCGCGGTACCGGCGATGTTCAGGGTCGTGGCGAGGGGATCGCCGGCGATGGTCGCGGCGAGTGTGCCGTCATCGGTGAACTCGTGCGACCAGGCTGCGAACGCCGACACCGCCAGATCGAGCGCCGCGGTCGTCCTGATCGGTGTCGTAACGCGCAGCCCGAGTTGGCTGCGCACGGAGTTATCCGTGCTGTCGTCGACGACGAGCGCGAGGGGCCCGCCGCGCTCCGCGTAAGCGTCCGTCGCGAAGCGCGCGTATTGCATCGCGACAAACGGTTCCCAGGTGACCCGCTGCCCGATCGCGTAACCCGCCTGCGTGCGGATGTTCCATGTGTCGCCGTCATAACTTGCGGACACATCCCCCGCGCCCGCCCCGAGTGCCAGCGTACGGATCGACTTGAACTGCTGCCGCGCGTAACTCGCGATCGCATCGAGCGACCACGGGCCATCGCGCCAGCGACCGTAGCCGCCGAGTGACCACGCATCGGTGCGAACCTCGGCGAACGGCCGCCCCTGGTCGAGTGTGCTCTCGCTGAAAATACCGACCAGCCCGATGCTCATGCCCGCGTTCAGACGGACATCGTAGCCTGCCGCTAGTCCGCCGAACTGCAGGGACTGATCGTCGAAACCGCCACCGACATCGACGTTGCCGGCGCCACCAAAGCCACGTAACCACGCGCCGTGACGGGCCGGACCCGGTGCCACCCCGAGTCCGAGTGCGGAACCGGCGAGCAAACCGGCGCCGCCGCCACGCAAGGATGCGAATCCGCCCGCGACCGCATCGAGGCGTTGCGTAATCAACTGGTTCGCGGCGCGCTGACCCTGACCGAGCACGCGGATCGTCCCCGCATGGCTCGTGCCTGCGATCGACTCCAGCGCGACGGTGATGTCGTCGTCGGCAAGCGCGTTGATCGCCGTGTACAGGCGTGCGGATTGTGCGTTACCGTCGGTGGACAAGAACCCGTCGAGGACTCGTGCAACGGCTGCCTGCGGCGCGGACGTGGCATGCGTCACAAACGGTACGTCGGTGCGAAAGATCGTGAGCGCGACGGCATCGGGACGGTACGACAGCGCGGCGGACAGATCGGCCTGGTCGACGCTCACGCGATCGAATCCGCCGCTGACCCCGCCGTCCGCCGTGATTAATGCATACTCCGTGCGGCGGTCGAACGTACCTGTCGCCGCCACGGCCACATCACCGCCGGCGATCACGGCCGCGGCATCCGCGCCGTTCAGCACAAGATGATCAATGCCGGCGGGGGTCGCCGCGACGTCGATCACCACCCCCGGTTCAATCCGCAGGCTGCCGCGGATCGCACCGTTCAGCACGGCGCGACCGCGGGTGAGTTCGAGCCGGCCAAGAAAATCATCATGACGACCGCTGAGGCGAAAGGTCCCGGCCCCGGATTTCCGCAGGACGCCTGTTCCTGCAAGCCCGCCACGTAAATCGAACGTATGCGGGCCAGTGTCGATCGTGCCGCCGGCGGCCGCGATGAAGACGTTTTGATCCGCCGCGATATCACCGCCCAGCTGCAACTCACCGCCGACGAACGCGAGGTTTGTTCCGGGTGCGCCGAGTTGACGCGCATGCGACGCGCGCAAGGTGCCGCTGAACAGGGTATCGCCGGTATGGCCGCGATTGTCGCCGGCGAGTTCGAGCCGACCGGGACCGAAGAACAACACGCTGCCGTTGCCGGCAAGTTGTCCGCGATACGTGCCGTCGGCAACCTGATAGAACGCGACGGCGGCCGCGTTGTCGATGTCACCGGTGAGACTGTCCGTATTGCCCATCAACACGCCGCTTGCGACCGACGTTCCGCCGCTGTAACGGTTCCGGCCGCGCAACCACACGACGCCGTCGCCGGATTTGATCAGCCGGCCGCTGCCGCTGATGGTGCCGGAGTACGCCGTGAGCGGGAGTTCGCTGTCATCGTCCTGCCGGAACTCGAGTTCCGCGTCGTTGATCACCGTGTCGCTGATCCCGCCCGGATGCGTCGCGATCCGGCCACCGAGGATCCGGGTAACGCCCGTGTGTTGCGTTGCGCCGAGCAGTTCGAGCGTACCGCTGCCCTGTTTCGTGAGCGTGCCGCTGCCGCTCAACGCCCCGCTGAACGTGGTCGCGCGATTGTCGCCACCGGTGGTCAGGGCATTCGCGCCGAGACGTATCGCACCGCTGCCCGCGAAACTCGCGATTTCGCGCGCGGAGTCCGCGCCGCTCAGATCGAAAACGCCACCCTGCAGGACGACGCGGGATTCGGGCGCGAGCGCACCGCCGGCGACAAGCTTCAGGGTCGCTTTGCTAATCCGGGTCGCGGCCGTGTACGTTTGCGAGGCCGTCATCGTCAACGCCTCGTCGATATCGTCGCCGGCGAGGCGCAAACCCCCACTGCCGCTGATCGTGCCATCCCAAGCCGTGTCGGCCGCCAGGTCGACCGCGAGCGTCCGGGCCCCGAGTCGCACCTCACCGCCGCCCGCAAGGTTCGTGACCTTCACGTCCCCCGCCGTCGCGCTCACCCCGCTGATATCGAATGCCGCACCGCTGGCAACCGTCAACGCAGCGCCGGCGAAAGCACCGTCACCGGCCAGCGCGAGTGCACCGGCGGTGATTTCCACGGCGCCGTCGGGCAGCAGGTTACGGGCGTTGAACGTGACCGTGCCGGTGCCGAGTTTGCGCAAGGTCGTGCGGGTGGATAAATCCCCGTCGAGCGCACCGTTGATCGTGTGCGCATACGTGCCGTCAAAATCCTGGTCGAATTCGATCACCGTCGTGGCGATGAATGGACGGGTTGCCGCATACGTGTCGATATCGGTGGCAAGACTCGCGGTAGTCCCGGACAGCGTACCGTCGAGAACAAAAACCGGCGCTTGCGCTGCCGACCCGATCGACAACGGGGTCCAGACGTTCGCCCCGGTCAGGCGCAATGTACCCTCGCCGCGTTTGATCAACGGCCCGGTATTCGTGATGGTGCCGCTCAGGGTCAGCGTGTGTTCGTGCGTGTCGATGATCCCGCCGCCGCCAGCCACCGTCACGTCGCGCGCACTCGAGAAGTCGCTCAGCACGTTGAGCAAAGTGCCGTCGAGTATGAGCGGATCCCCGATGGTTCCGAGTTCGCCATCCGCCGCGGCATCGAGCGTCGTACTGATCGTCACCGGCGGCGGATCGACGACCAGCCTGCCGCCTAAGCCCGACGTGAATGACACCGCGGCCGCGCCTCCGCCTCCGCCCGGCAACGTCCCCTGCACCGCGAGCAGTTCGTTCAGACCGTCGAGCGCAACCTGGCGTTTCGCCGTCGTCGCCTCGCCCAGGTAGGCCTCGCGGACATCCGCGCGGTCGACGTCAAAGCCGGACGCTGCTGGCGAACCCAGCGAGAGTCCCGCCGCCAGTGCGAATGCGATGCGCGACATCGCGGTCGCGCGGCGAATGGGCGGCAGCTGCACGCTCACACCCAGCCCGCGGCTTGCGTCAGGCAAGCCGGACGGCAGCCCGCAGTTCGTTCGCAGTTGTTTCAATTAGAAGCGGCCTCAACAATAAGTCGCGTCGCGCCGGGAGTCATTTTTACGCAATCCAGGGCGCGAAGAGCGCAGTTTAGCCGGGCTAAATAAGCGATGAGTAACGCCGGAGTGCGCAACAATGGCCCCGGCCCTTCGGGTTGAGCCCTGAAATCGGTGGTGACAAGGCGCCGTGCGCAGGGAATGGTGGTTCCATTTTCAAGCACGGCAACGCGGTCAGCGCCGATTTCAGGGCTCAACGCAACGCGACTTATTGTTGAGACCACTTCTAATACCTCCCCGGGCCGGCGCCAGCATGATGTCGCCCGCGCGACAGTCCCGGCGCACCGTGCCACAACCACACCGCTGCCGGCAATGCCACGACGTCAGCGATGGCAAAAACCGGATGCCGATTAACGAACGGCACAGGCGCAAACCGGGATCAACAGCGGGATAGCGGCGCGGTCCCGGGCGCGGGCAAACAAATTGAGCAGGGCACGGGAACGGCCCGGGACGGAACTTATGGACACAGGGCCGGGCGACGTCGCGATCGGCCGTGGTTCAAGCGGCGGAGCGCCGTTGCCACACGAGCAAGGCGCAGAACCCGCTCAGCAGCAACGGAAACCCCATCGGCAACGGTACCGCGACGAGACTGAGTACGGGGCTCTCCGTCGGGCTGAATGGCGGCATCCCCGCCTCCGGAAAGGGCGCGGTGCCGCTGAACAACTCCTGGGTATAAAACGGCATCATCGGATCGATCGACACGACTTTGCCGCCGATGACGACCGTGCCGCCGGCGCTGTCGTTCAGATAATCAATTCCGAACGGACTCAATGGGATGACGACAGCCGTGCCGGCATCGCCGACTTCCAGCGCCGCCGCGCCGACTTCCGGACCCATCATGTCGATAACTTCAGTCAGTACGCCGAAGAAATCCATCGCCGCCATGATCAGACCGGGATCGACATCGCCGGGCGGTATCGGCCCCGGGGGCATGATCATCGGGTCTTTCAGGATGTCGAGCTCGGCGGACGTCAGACTCGTGGCGGACAACACGAATTCCTCGCTCGCATCGCTGCTCGTATAGCCGCCCGCCGGCAGCGGCAGGATAAGCTCCGCGTCAACGATACTGCCGGGCGCGACCCCGCTCAGATCGAACACGAAATAGCTCTTCTTTTCCTGGTACACGAGCGGAAATGCCGGCTTGAGTCCGCCGCCGTCGTAATGCAGTTCCCACCCGGTGGAGTAATTGTAGGCGGCAGCCGGGGCCAGTACGGCATCAAACTTCGAGGAGCCGCCGGTTTCGGTGAGAAAGCCCGAATCGACCACATCGAGGTCAACGGCCAGCGCCGAACCCGACAGACCGGCAGCGAGCAGGCCTGCCACGGCTACGCTGGCAATTCGATGAGAGCACTGCGACATCTTCGTGTCCTCCGCGACCGCCTGTCTTTAAGCGTAGCAGTACCCCCGGCGGATTGCGGCCGGATCCATAGAATTTCACAATTCGCAGCCGGGCCGCCGCCGCATCAAGACCGACGGCTTACCCCACGGCTGCCAGCCGTCGCGGCTCGATGATGACGCCGCGACGGTGCGGCTCAGGCCGGCGCGCGGCGGCGCCCGGCGAGCAAGCCGATCGCGCCAAGCAACAACCACCCGGCCGCCGGCAGCGGCACGACCGCGGCGAGCGCCGCATCGGCGGAGATCCGGTGCGCCGCCGTCGTCGGGTGGATGCCATCCCAGAACAGGTAGTTCTCGGGATCCGCGCAGCCGTTGCCGCCGTTCTGCAAAGTACAGGCGTCGGTGACATTCACGGCGCCGGGGTTGTCGAGCACGGCGCTCGTCAAAGCGAACGTATCGAGCGCGATCAAATCGAGGCTCGGGATCAGCCCCTGCACGCTCATCAGTTCGATGTCGAGCGCCGCATTGAACGCGACGGCGAGATCGGTGGCGAGTTGCGCCACGGCCGCGCCCTGCCCCACGAGGTCCGGGGTGCGCCCGACATCCGGCACGTTCGAGACGAGAATCGTTTGCGCGCCGGCCGCGGCGAGCAGCGAGACCGCGTTAGCGAGGTTCGTCGCTCCCCCCGGGATCCCCGCGAGCGCTTCGGCATCCGTGATCGTGCCGTCGCTGAACAGCTCGGTCGCGCGGCGAATATCGTTACCACCGCCATTGATCACGTACAGGGCGTCCGACGGCAGCATGCCCGCGCCACCCGACGAGGCGAAATTCGCCTGCCCGACAATGCCGCCGAGGGCGCCCGCGGCGACAGTCGTGGCGCCGAACATCAGCTCGCCGCTGCGTTCACCGCCGAGCGCGTAATTCGTGCCACCGATGAACGAGGGGCTCAGGGGCAGCCCGAGATCATCGGCAAGATATTGCACCCACACCGGGCCGTTCGAAAATACATTGAATGGCGCGTAGGAACTGCTCGGCACGGAATCAGTGTAGGGGAACGGTTCGTTCGCGAACCCCTGCCCGATGAACGCATTGCCCCCGTCCGACAAGCTGTCACCGAAGACATAAATGCCGGAGAACATCGCGTGTGCGCTGGCCGAGATCAACAGCAATGCGACAACACAGCCCAGACGCTGCAGGATACTTTTCATTTTCGCTTTATTCCTTGAGGATGATGGTGATGTGATGATTCGCGCAGGTTCAGCGGTTTGACTGTGCCGCGGCCGCCGCTTCTATCGTGTCAGAGACCCGTACAACGGTAAACCCACGCGGCTTGCATGATCCCGGTGACCTGCACGACCCCGGTCATGATCTGCACGAGCGCGTCTTCAATCGCGGTTTTCAGCGCCGGCAGCGCTGACAGTACCGCGGCCGGATCGGACGGGCTTTCTTCAAACTCCATGACGAGGTCCTCGGCCATCGCGAGCTTCACGCCCGGATGACCGGTAAACCCGAGCGCGTTGTCACCCACCTGGAACACGACCGCTTCGCCGCTGTCCTTGCGCGCGAGGATCGTCGCGTCGGACGGTGGCTGCGGCCGGTCGCGCATCATCTCGACACAGGGAAAGCGCGCCGGCAGATACGTGTTCAACGCGTCCGCTTGCGTCCGCTGCGCCTCGCTGACGGCGAACGTATACGGCGCCGCGACGGTGGTGCCGCCGGCCGCGAGCGCGAGGATTTGTGCGCCGAGCCCGATCCCGATCACCGGTAGTCCCCGCCGCAGGCAGGCGTAGGTGAGTTCCACTTCCTCCACGAGGGTCGGCACGTTGCGCTGGCCGGCGCTGCCCCAGGGACCGCCACCGAGCAGGATCAGGCCGTCGGTCACGGCATCCTCGCGCGGCACATGCGCGCGTTCGGTGAACGGGCGGATGTAATTGAAGCCGATCCGGCGTCCTTCGAGATGGTCTTCGACCAGGCCGAGGTAATCGGCCGACGTATGCTGAATAACCGTGAGGCGTTTCACGTTTCAGGCGCGCGCGACCGCGGCCGTGATCGCCGCGGCGAAATCGCTCGCCGCGACGCTGAGCGTGCCGACGTTCGTGCGCTCGAGGAACGCGGCGATCTCGGCCGCGCAGTCGCGCAGCAAGACACCGCGGAGCACGGATTCGAGATCCATGATCACGCGTGGCGGGGTGACGAAGAAATCGCCGGTGAACAGGATTTCGCGGATCCGATCCTGGCGCGACCCTTCGAGGCGCAAATGCGCCGTGATCGAACCGCCCCCGCTCGTGTGCGTGCCGGAGCGGATATCGGACGCGGTCGTCGGATCGTCGATCGCGCGAATAAATTCGTCCGTGCCCGTCTCTTCCGTGTGGATGCGGGCCGCCGTCGCTTCCTCGATCGCGCTGATGTCGGCGGTGAACGTCTCGATGCGAAAGTGATCGCGGAATCCGTCGAGCAGCGCCTGCTTCAACGCATCCATCGACGGCGTGTTGTCGCCGAGCAGTTCGCGCAGGGTGACGACCCGCGCGGCCGGCGACGCGATGCCGTGCTTCGCGAGCTTCGCCGCGGGCACCCGCAGCGCGGACGTCATGTCCTCATAGTCCAGGTCCACGAGCACCGTGCCCTGATAGAACAGCGTGTCACCGTCGAAGAAACCGCCGGTGCCACTGAGCTTGCGCCCGTCGACCTCGATGTCATTGCGCGGGCGATAGCGCGCTTCGATCCCGAAGCGGCTCAGACCGCTCGCCGCGGCCTCACAGATTTCGCGCGCGAGATCGGCGAGCGAGGTGATCCCGAGCGTTGCGCGGTTGAACACGAGCGCCCAGCCGAGTTGCTTCGGATCGAAATAGATCGCGCCGCCGCCGGTGATCCGACGCGCAATATCCACGTCGTGCGCGGTGCAATAGTCCACGTCGACCTCGTGGCCGAGTGCCTGGTGGCGACCGATCAGGACGGTTGCCGGGAAGCGGATGAAACGGATCGTATCGGGGATCTCGCCGGCGGCATGCAGATCGATCATCGCCTGATCGAAGGCGACGTTCGCGCTGCCGTTACGCAATCCGGTATCGATAACCCGGAAACGCGACGACACGCTCACTGGACGATGACGGGAATATCCAGCTGCCGGCGGATCTTCTTCAAATCCTTCTTCTTTGGCGCGAACGGATAACTCGCGATATTGCTCGGTGGCGAATCACCATACGGTCGATCGCACGCGGAGATATCATCCTGGAACTTGCCCGGGCAGCCGGACGTGCGAAACGCGATCCCGGCGTCGATCACGTCGTCGAGCTCGCCCCGCGGCAGGCCGTAATCCGTGACCCGGCCTTCGCTGTCGAATTTCATGTGATCGACGCGCACGCCGCGGTAATCGATCAGGTAGCGCGCGAGCTGCACCCGCCGCCATTGATCGCGCGGGGTTGCCGGCAGGTGATCCATAAGCGACCCCTGTTCCGGGAAAAAGCAGAACAGGTGGCTGTGTCCACCGAGGTCGACGAGCCGTTGAACGAGTTGCAATACGTCGTGCTCGGTCTCCCCCATCCCGACGATGATGTGCGCGCCGAATTTCTGCGCGCCGAAGATATCGTGGGCATGCATGAGGATTTCCCAGTACTTGTCCCACTTGTGCGGCGACTGGACACCCTTGCCGCGCGTGCGATCGAAAATAAGCGGGGTCGCGGCATCGAGGGCGACAGTAAAAATATCGGCGCCGAGATCTTTCAGCAGCGCAACGTCGTCGCGATCCATCGTCGTCGGGTTCGACAGGATCGACACGGGCAACGCCGCGGGGTCGATCCGATCGGTCCACTGCCGCAGTACGGAGACGGTATCCGCGTCGGAATTCGGATGTGTGATCATCGAGATGCACATGCGGTGGAACGGCGTGTTCTCGACATCGGCGGCGATGATGTCGACGATCTCGCTGACCGGTACAGCCGGCCAGTCGACCCGGATGAAATTGCGATCCGCGTAATCGCGCTCCGCTTCCCGATGCCGCGCAAGCCCGCAGTACGCGCAATTCGCGCGACAGCCTTCGGGGTAGGTGAGCAACAGGTTCAGACACCGCGTGCACTCGCAGCGGTACATCTTGCCGTTCATGATCCCGAGCGTGATCGCCGCCGCTGTCGACATCTGCACGTAATCCGGTGAGCGCATATGCGGTGCGAGGACGTTGTTGTTCGGGCGGTAGACGCCTTCGGGCACGCGGTCGTTCGCCTTGACCCGGCCGCCGTTGCGCAAGGCCTTCGGAGTCGGCGTCGGTGCGCGCGGCTGCATGCTCGCGCCGGTGTTGAAGTCGAGTCCGCCGCTGCCGGTTGCCGGTAAATCCGTTTGCGGTGCTTTAACACATCCCATGTCGTTGCCTCATTGTTGATTGTTGTGACATGCCGTTCAGGCCGCCCAGTATTCGGGATAAGCGATCCAGCCGCCGCGCAGGCGTTCGGCTGACGGGGTATTGCCGCCCGCGTATTGCCCGAGTACTGCCCGCCGCCGTTGCAGTGCGCGCGCGATCGCCACACCGAACAGATCCTCGAGGTCTTCAGCATATTCCGCCGGCGCGCCGTCATCGCCGGCGCACACGGCCGCGGCCGCTTCGCCGGCCGCCATCCCCGACAACACGGCGGCACTGATCCCGGCACCGGTGACGGGATTCGTCAGCCCGGCCGCATCTCCGCACAGCAACGCGACGCGTTCACCGAGGATTCCGGACGGCCGCAGCATGCCGCCAACCGGGATCGCGCCACCGGTGGCGCCGAGTATCGTCTCGCCAATTCGTTGTGCCGCAACGAGGGTCAACCGCAACCGCTCGAGCGCGGGCTTCAGACACGCGCGCGAGGCGTACGCAACCCCGAGCCCGAGATTCGCGACCGCGCCGCGCGGAAACAACCACGCGTAACCGCCGGGGTAATCCGCCGACAGGAAAATATCCGTCGCGTCGTGGGCCCCGCGCAAGGGAACGGTGATCTGCCGTGCCGCCACGAGTTCGCGGTTGATCTCACCGATAGCCCGGCCGACCCGCGAGCGTGGGCCGTCCGCGCCGATGATCACCCTGGCGCTGAACGCGCGACCGTCGTCGCAATGGACGACCCCGGCCGGGTCGATCGCGGCGACGGCGCAATCGAAATGACAGCCGACCCCGGCCGCGCGCGCCTGGCTGACGAGATGTGCATCGAACGCGGCGCGGTCGACCATGACCCCGGGGAAATCACCCTGCCAGTCCGGCGCATCACGCTCGACGAACGTTTGCATCGCGGCGATACGCTGGCGCGCCGTGGCGGTAACGGCGTCGATCGTCGGGCTGAGCAACTGCGGCACGAATTCCGCGCACTGCACCGGTTCGCCCGCGCGTTGTTTGCGGTCGATCGCGATCACGTCGAGTCCTGCGCGCGCCGCCGCGCGCGCGGCACTCGCACCGGCGGGTCCGAGGCCGATCACGAGCACATCGACGGGCGTCGTCGTCATGCCGCCACCGTCGGCCGCACCCGTGACAGCGCACCGCCAAGCTTGATCGAGCAGCACGCATGCTCCTGGTGATACGGCCGGCCGATCGCCTCGCTTGCGGCGACGGCGCCATCGGCCGGAAACGCGATGCCATCGAGCCCGGCCATGACCGCATACGCATCGGTGATCCGCTTGTGCATGCCGGGCGGACGCGCGCAACCGAGCAACACCTGGCGATCCGGCAGGCGCGAGCGTGCCTGCAGGAAGATCTCGCCGACATCCTCCGTCGACGGGGTGACGAACGTGCCCGGCCGCGCATAGAACGGCATGACGACGACGAGCACGAGCGCCGTGACCGGATGCCGCGCGATCATGTCGAGCGCGTTCACTTCGCCGAGCAGACGTCCGTAGTGGAGGCCGATCACAATGTGCGGGGAAACTTCCATTCCCGTCGCGCACAGCGCCGCCAGCGTGCGTTCGAAGTCGTCGACCGGGCGGTCGAGGTGGTAGACCGAGCGGATCGTCTCGTCGGCGCCGATCACATCCATCATCGCCGTATCCACGCCCGCCGCTTCCATCGCTTTCGCGCCCTGCTCGTCCGTCAAGGCCGTGTGGATGGCGATGCGCAAATGCGGAAAATCATGTTTCAGGCGTTCGATCACGGGGTAAAAACGCTGGTAGCGGATCTCGTTGCGCCGGTTCGAACCGCCCGACAGCAAGAAGCCCTGGAGATTTTGCCGTTCGATCAGCGTGCGGACTTTCTGATCGAGCATCTCGGGGTTTGTCGCCGGCAGCATCGGCTCGAGAATTTTTGCCTGGCAATGATCGCAATCGAGGGCGCAGGCGCCGGCGGTAATCGAGAACGCGGGAAAGCTGTTCTTGCCGCAGCCCTGCAGTTCCGCGCTCGCGTAATCCTTGAACGTCGGGGTGGAAAACCGGATCGGCGACACCGCGCGGCCGGCGGCCGCCGCTTCGAACCGGCGCACAAGCGCCGGCGCGAAATTCGCATCGTCGAATTCTTCTATGGACTGCAGGGCTTCAAGCCAACTCATCGATCGACATTAACTCCGGTTCGCACAGGCCTATCCTACTGCCTGCGTCGGTTGATTGCGCGTGAGCCAGTGCTGCACGAGGGCCGTGATTTCCGCGCGCACGGGCCCGGTATTCGGCACATCGACGAGCGTATCGAGCCACAGCGGATCAAAATCCTCGTCATCGACGAGGTCGCATTCGAGCACACTGAGCACCTGGACCGCGGGCGCCGACAAGGCCGGGCCGATCCGCTGTCCGCTCAGGCGCGCCCATAAGCCCGCCCAGCAACGCGCGACCGTCCACGGGTTGTAACCGCCACCACCGAGCACGACCACGGGCGTGGCGAGCCGGGCACTGCGTTCGACGGCCGACCACAGCGCGGTATTGCTCAGCATCATGCCCGACAGCGGATCCCCGGCCAACCCGTCGGCGCCACACGTAACGACCACCGCCTGCGGCGCGAACGCGGCGGCAAACGGGTCAAACATGCCGTCGAGCAGCGTATTGAATTCGCTGTCATTGCAGCCGCGCGGCACCGGGATGTTGCAGATCAGCTCCTCGTTGGCGGCGCCGCCAAGGCCCGTGTAGGGCCAGCGCTCGGCTTCATGGATCGAAAACAGCGCAACCCGGGGATCGTCACGCCAGGCATCCTCGACCCCGTCGCCATGATGGGCATCGAGATCGACATACAGCACGCGTTCGATGCCGCGCTCGAGCAGCGTCGCGATCGCGAACACGGGGTCGTTGAAGTAACAGAAACCGCTCGCCCGATCGGGCCGCCCGTGATGGGTGCCGCCGGCGGGGTGATACACGATGCGTCCTTCGAGCGCGAGTTCGGCGGCGAGCATCGAGCCGCCGACCGTCGTCGCCGCACGCTCGAATACGCCCGGGAACAGCGGGTTCTCCATCGTCCCGATCGCATAACGTTCGCGGACGCTGCGCGAGACCTGCCCGGCGCGATCGGCGTGTTGCAGAGCGCGCACGTAATCGCGGTGGTGAAACCGGGTCAACACGTCGAGCGATGCGGCCTCGGCGTGGCGATACGCGCCGGCGGGCAACCAGCCATGCAGCCGGCACAAGGCGACGACGGTCTGGGTACGCGCGATGGCCAGCGGATGCTGCGGACCGTAGGCGGCCTGCGCGTACACCGGGCTGTCGATATACAGCGCACGGCGCGGACCCACCCCGCGCACGGGGGTCGCGGAATCACAAGGCATTGAATTGTCGCCCACCGGCATCCCGGTGATCGCTGCAGTCATGGCGGGCTTCCTGTTCGTTTCGAACATCCCTAGCGTTCAATATATTCGATTTCACTAATAAAGAAAATTCGGATATATTCCGGACAGCGTCACCTTCCCCCCCCACGAGGAATCGGACTATGTCTACAGATGCAAAAAGCATGTCACTCATCGTTACCAAGGGCTCGCTGGACTGGGGCTACCCCCCGTTTATCCTTGCCACCACCGCGGCGGCGATGGGCCTCAATGTCACGATGTTCTTCACGTTCTACGGTCTCGGTCTGTTGCTGAAGGATTTCAATCCGCAAATCTCCACGCTCGGTAATCCGGCGATGAAAATGCCCATGGGCGGTATGCATATGGCATTGCCGAACATGGTCTCGGCCATCCCGGGCGCCGACGCCGCCGCGTCAATGATGATGAAAAACCTGATCAAAAAGAAAGGCGTTGCATCGCTCGAGGATTTGCGTGAAGCGGCCATCGAATCGGACGTGCGCATGATTGCCTGCCAGATGACCCTCGATTTGTTCGAATACGATATCAAGGACATGATAGATGGTCCGGAAATCGGCGGCGCCGCGACGTACATCGAGTGCGCGACGCAATGCGATATCAACCTCTTTATTTGATCGACGGCACTGAGGAGAACCGAGCATGGCTGATCAGACACTGGACGCGAAAGGACTCAACTGTCCCCTGCCCATCCTGAAAGCAAAAAAGGCATTGAACACGGTCGACGCGGACGGCACGCTCGAGGTGCTGTCGACGGACCCGGGATCAGTCGCCGATTTCGAGGCGTTTTGCCGCACCACGGGCCACACGCTCGTGGAGCAAAGCGAGCACGGCGACGTGTTCCGCTTCGTGATTCAGAAAACCGGCTAGCGCCGCCGGCAAGCCCCCGCGCGCCGCGGCCCGGGCGGGTTCGCGGCGCCGGAAACCACGGCCCGGCGGCCGCCTCGGCCCCGCGCGTCAAATGTCCGGCGCCATCGGTTGCGACATCGCGAAAAGTGGTAGAATCCGGCCACCGAAGCGACGCGCACGAACTCGCCCGCGTGCTTCTGATACCCGGGGTCCGACTCGCGCTTTCCGCATTATGGATGCAACCCCGGCTTTAAACCGCCGTGGCCGCGATACCGCTTGGGCCGCCGCGCACGAATTTCAACACCAACCCATTAGGAGACATCCATGATTGTTGCCCGCGTTCAATTTCCGGTAAATGTGTCGGACAAAGAAGACTTCATCAAAAAAATGGCCGCGACGACCCCGAAGTATGAAGGTATGGCCGGCCTGACCCGCAAGTATTACGTGATGTCGGAAGACGGCAAGCATGCCGGTGGCATCTACCTGTGGGAAACGAAAGAACAGGCCCAGGCGTGGTACAACGCCGACTGGGAAAAATACATGACCGAAGCCTGGGGCGAACCGCCGCTGCTCGAATACCTGGATTGCCCGATCGTCGTCGACAACGAAACGGCGAAGGTGATCACGAAAGACGCGGCGTAAGCCGCACCCGATCCGGACCCGCGCCGCCTGGCGCGGGTCTGTTCACTTCCCCCCACTGCGAAGTCTCCCGCGCCCCGCTATCGAGATTTCAACCCCACCGTCAGCGACCGCCCCGCCGTAGTGCACACGAGTTCACCGCGCGAGCGCGGATCAGCCGGCAAGTCAGCCCCTCACGGATCCGAACCCCGTACGGGACGGGTCCTCGTCGCCGCGGTGTGTGGCGCGAGCCTGGGTTTTATCGGTGCCAGCGTCGTCAACGTCGCGCTGCCGACGTTTCAGCTCGAACTTGGCGCGGATGCGACCGACATTCAGTGGATCGTTTCCGGTTATAACCTGGCGATCGCCTCGCTGTTGCTCAGCGCCGGCGCATTTTCCGACCGCTTCGGTCACCGCAAGACGTTCTACTTCGGGCTGTTGTGTTACACCGGCGCATCGATCGTGTGCGGCGCCGCGACGAACCCGGACCTCATGATCACGGCCCGTGTGGTCCAGGGCTTCGCGGCCGCATTGCTCGTGCCGTCGAGTCTCGGTCTCGTCAACTCGGCCTACCCTGCCGCCAGCCGCGGCCGCGCCGTGGGTCTGTGGTCGAGTTTCAGCGCCGTCGGCGCCGGCCTCGGTCCGCTCATCGGCGGACTCATGATCGAGTACGCGTCGTGGCGCTACCTGTTCTGGATGAATGTTCCGATCGCGCTCGCCGCGTGGTGGCTGCTGGCAACGTCGCATGCGGTTAAAGACACCGCGCACCGCGATCACCCGTTCGACTGGACCGGCGCGGCCTGTTCCGTTGCCACACTCGGCGTGTTGACGTTCGCGGCGATCGAGACGTCCGTGCTCGGCATCACGCATCCGCTCATCCTCGCGGGTTTCACGCTCGCCGTTGCCGGCGCGTGGCTGTTCATCCGCACGCAGTCGCGCAGTCCGGCGCCACTGCTGCCGCTCGGTATGTTCCGGTCGCGCGATTTCAGCGCCGTCAATCTCGCCACGTTTCTCGCCTACTGCACGATCGGTGGCGGGTTCTACGTCATGATGCTCACGTGGATCCAGATCCAGGGCTATTCACCGCTCGCGGCGGGTGCGATCACCGTGCCGTTCATGCTGTTCACGGGCGGGCTCGCGCATGCGATTGGCCATCTTGTCGCGCGGATCGGTCCGCGCATCCCGCTGACAGCGGGCATGCTGCTACTCGCCGGTGGTTTTCTCAGCTGGACCCTGCCGGCGATCGGGACGTCGTTCTGGATCGGCTATCTGCCGGGGGTGTTGGCGACGGCACTCGGGATTGTGCTGATCGTCGGCCCGGTGACGACCGTCGTCATGGGTACCGTCGAGCTGAGACAGTCGGGAACGGCATCAGGGGTGAACAGCGCCGTCGCGCGCAGCGCGATCCTGTTGTCCGTGGCCGTGCTCGGCGCGATCCATTACGGTGTGTTCGAACGCGCCGCGACGGCCGCACTCGATGCGATGCGGCTCGATCCGGAACTCGCGGCGTACCTGCACGCAGAATTGATCAACATGGCCGCGATCGAAATCCCGGCGAGTGTGGCACCGGCGACCCGAAGCGCCGTCGGCGTCGTCATCGACACGGCGTTCCTGCGCGCGGCCAGAGTGGTCATGATGATCGCCAGCGTGCTCGCGCTGGCCGGGGCGTACGTGGTCTACCGTTGGGTGGGGTCCGTCGCGCCCCCGGGTCGCCGGCGCGACGACGGGGCGCGAATTACCTGATGCTGGCTGGCTAGCCCGCGTCGATTTTCGCGAGCGTGGACTTCGCTTCGTCGAGGCCGCGGAATTCGACGTTCGCCTCGATCGCCTGCTTCAGATTGTCTTTCGCGAGCACTTCGTTACCCTGCGCCATGTACGCCATGCCGAGGTGGTAGCGCATGATTGCGGCGTTCGGTGCCACGGCGACCGCTTTCTCGAGCGCCTCGATGGCGCGATCGTAGGCCCCAAACTTGTACTCGACCCAGCCGTACGTATCGAGGAAGGCCGCGTTATTCGAATCCTGCAGCGTGCGGGCGAGGTCGCGCGCTTCACCACGGCTCGCCTCGTCGTCCTTGTATTCGATCAGCAGCATCGCCAGGTTGTTCACCGCCAGGGTCGAGTCCGGGCTGTCGACGAGCAATTTACGGTATTGCTCGATGGCCGAATCAAGCCTGCCGGTGCGTTCGAGATAGGCCGCGAGACCGGTGACCAGCAGCGCCGAGCCATCGGTCGCCTCGATGCCCTGCTCCATCGTCGCGATCGCGGCATCGATCTGCTCTTCGGCGATCTGCACGCTGGCCAGGTTGCGGTACGGGATCGCCCACTTCGGGTTCAGTTCGATCGCCTTGTTGAACGCAGTCTTGGCCTCATCGAGCTGCTTGGCCGCGAGTTTCAGCTCACCGAACAGGTTGTAGGCGACGAAATTCTTTTCGTTGCGCTCAACCACGTCGAGCAGTCGCTGCTCCGCCACATCGCGCTGGTCGAGCGCGAGATGGCTCTTGATCAACTGCGACAGCGGTTGCACGGCGTCGGGTGACACCGCGAGCGCGGATTCGAACTGCTCGATGCTCTCGGGCAGCTTCTGCTGGGCCTGGTAGACGAGACCCGCGAGGTAGAAACCCGTCGGTTGATCGGGGAATGTCGCCTTGATCCGCTCCGTCACCGCGAGCGCCTTATCCCACTCCTTGCGATGCGTGTGGATGCGGAAAATGCCCTCGTAAGCCTGGGCATTCTTCGGTTGCAGCTTCGCGACGGCTTCGAGTTGCGCCAGCGCGTTGTCGAGTTCCTGTTGCTGGGAGTAGATGTTCACGAGATCGGCGCGCAGCGCGACGGCGCCCGGTTCGGCCTCGATCCCCTTGAGCAGCGTGTCTTTCGCGAGTTCGATTTCCTTGTTCGCGAGATGCGCGCGCGCGAGCAGTCGCAGCAGTTCCGTATTGTGCGCATCGTCGCGCAGGGCTGCGCGGTAATCCGCGATCGCCGCGGTCGCATCGCCGTTGGCCAGCGACAACGTGCCGCGGAGCTTCAGGGCTTCCTGGTCGCGCGGGTTCTCGGCGAGCACTTCTTCGACGAGCGTGCTCGCGGTGTCGCGATTGCCGAGACGGGTCTCGACGATCGCGAGACGGGTTTTCGCGACGAGCGCATTCGGGTTCTCGTCCTCGCTCTGCGTGCGCTCGAGTATGTCGGTGTAAATGCGCTTCGCTTCGTTCATGTCTTTCGCGACTTCATACAGCTTGCCGAGCGCGAATCGCAGGCGATACTCCGTGGGGTCGGCTGCGATCATCGCATTCAGTTCGTCGGCAGCCTGTTTCGCGCTGCGGTTCTTGGCGAGGAATTCCGCGTAGGCCAGCCTCGCGTTCACATCATCGATATCCGCCATCGACTGCTTCAGCACCGCTTCGGCGGCGTCGAGTTGCTTCACCGTGACATGGAAATTCGCCAGCCGCAGGCGGTGAGCCAGCACGTCCGGCTCCTGCGCGACGATGTCGGCGTAGAGCTGTGCGGCCTCCTCGTTGTTACCAAGCTGGGTATGCACCCGTGCGAGCAAGGTGCGGATCGTCGCGTTGCCGGGCTCCGCCGCCAGCGCGGTCTCGAGTGTCTCGATACTTTTCGCCGAGTCACCCTCGCGCAGGTACAGCGACGCGAGCAGCGCCGAGGCGTTGCCGTGCCCGGGGGTGTGTTCGAGCGCCTGCAGCACGTCTGATTTCGCGGCGTCGAGATCGCCCTCAACGGAGTGCACCCCGGCACGCAGGGTGAGGCCGTCGGCGTCGTTCGGATCCTGGGCCAGCAGTTTTTCCGCGTGTTCCGTCGCTTTTTCGAGGTTGCGCCCGAGCAGGTAGATCTGGCCCATGCGCGACAGCGCATCGCGATGGGTGGGGTCGGCTTCGAGCACGGCGAGGTAATGTCCCGCCGCGCCACGCCAGTTTTGCGTCTTTTCGAGCGTCTGCGCGAGCGCGTAGCGGGCGGGAATGTCTTTCGGGTCGATCTGCAGGACGTTCTTGAACTCGAGCCGGGCTTTCTCGTAATTGCCCGCATCGAACATTTCCTGACCCTTTTCCATGTGTGCCGCTTTGCGATCCTCGGCACCACCACAGGCGACGAGCAATGCGAGTACGCCGAGGGTCAGGATTGTGCGAATGTATCTCATAGGGTTTTCCGTAGTTAAGCGCTGCTGTGTGCGCGCGATTTTAACGCGGTGCACATGAAAAAACTGTAACAATGTTCGCAATCACCGCCCGCAAGCCGCGGATTTCCGGGCACATGGCGACGCAAGGACCTTTGCAGGGTATAGCGTTCGGTGCGCGCCCGACCTGAGTCGGGGGCGCGCGGCAGCGGGGGCTATTGGCGGGCGGTGCCGTCGCGCAGGGCCTCGCGGTACCAGGCATACGTTGCCGCGATGCCATCGCTGAGTTCGATTTCCGCGCGCCAGCCAAGTTCCGTGATCTTCGTAACATCGACGAGTTTGCGCGGGGTGCCGTCGGGCTTCGAGGCGTCGAACAGCAATTCTCCGTCGAAACCGACGATGTCGCGGATCAGGTTTGCGAGGTCGAGGATCGAAATATCGTGGCCCACCCCGATATTCACGATCCCGGGTTCGTCGTAGTGCTGCATCAAAAACGTGCACGCGGCGGCACAATCGTCGACATGCAGGAATTCGCGGAACGGCGCCCCGCTGCCCCACACCGTAACGGCCGGCGCGCCGGCCTCTTTCGCTTCGTGAAACTTGCGGATGAGCGCGGGCAGCACATGGGAGTTTTCGAGATCAAAATCGTCGTTCGGGCCGTACAGGTTCGTCGGCATCGCGCAGATGAAGTGATCCCCGTGTTGCTTGCGATATGCCTGGCACAGTTTCACCCCGGCGATCTTCGCCACGGCATACCACTCGTTCGACGGCTCGAGCGGCCCGGTGAGCAGGTACTCCTCCTTGATCGGCTGCGGACACAGCTTCGGATAGATACACGTACTACCGAGAAACAGCAGTTTTTCCACCGCGATTGCGTGCGCGCCGTTGATCAGGTTTGCCTCGATCATCAGGTTGTCGTAGATGAAATCGGCCGCATAGGCATCATTCGCGTGGATGCCGCCCACCGTCGCCGCGGCGACGTAAATGCCGCGCGGGCGCAGATCCGCGAGGTATTCCCGCACCGCGAGCGTGTCGCGCAGGTCGAGTTGTTGTCGCCGCGGGGTGAGCAGGTTCGTAAAGCCCGCCGCCTCGAGATTGCGCACGATCGCCGCGCCCACCATGCCGCCGGCCCCCGCAACGAGGATTGGATCCGATTTCTCCATCGTCGATCTACTCGAAATAGTCGAACGTCTGGAAGCCTTCACGACGCAGCATTTCGTCCTTTTCCGCCCCGTTCACGTCGTCGGCCATCATTTCCTTCACCATGACCGCGAGCGAGGTGCGGGCGCGCCAGCCGAGTTTTTCGTTCGCTTTCGTCGGATCCCCGAGCAGGGTTTCAACCTCTGTCGGGCGAAAATAGCGTGGGTCGACGGCCACCCGCACGATGCCGGTCTTCGCATCGACCCCCTCCTCCTTGACGCCTTCCCCGCGCCATTCGATCCGGATCCCGACTTCGGCAAACGCCATTTCCACGAAATCGCGTACGGAAACCTGCTTGCCGGTGGCCACGACGTAATCGTCCGGCGCGTCCTGCTGCAGCATCAGCCACATCGCCTCGACGTAATCCCGCGCGTGGCCCCAGTCGCGCAGCGAGTCCATGTTGCCGAGATACAGGATGTCCTGCAGTCCGAGGCTGATGCGTGCGGCGGCGCGCGTGATCTTGCGCGTCACGAACGTCTCACCACGGATCGGGGATTCATGATTGAACAGGATCCCGTTGCAGCAAAACATGTTGTAGGCCTCGCGATAGTTCACGCAAATCCAGTAGGCGTAGACTTTCGCCGCCCCATAGGGGCTGCGCGGGTAGAACGGGGTGGTTTCCGTTTGCGGCACTTCGCGCACGGCGCCATACATCTCGCTCGTGGACGCCTGGTAAAAGCGGGTTTGCTGTTCGCGCCCGAGAATTCGGATGGCCTCGAGCAGCCGCAGCGTGCCGAGCGCGTCCGCGTTCGCGGTGTATTCCGGCGTTTCGAACGACACCGCCACGTGGCTCTGGGCCGCGAGGTTGTAGATTTCGTCCGGTTGGACTTCCTGCACGATCCGGATCAGGTTCGTTGCGTCGGTCAGATCGCCGTAATGGAGCACGAAATTCGCATTCGCGGTGTGCGGATCCTGGTACAGATGGTCGATTCGATTCGTATTGAAACTCGATGAGCGGCGTTTGATGCCGTGCACCTCGTAGCCTTTCTTGATCAGGAATTCCGACAGGTAGGCGCCGTCCTGGCCGGTGACTCCGGTGATGAGTGCGATTTTCTTCGTCATGAACCTGTTGCTGGTAAAAGTGGAGGTGAGCGGATTCTACAAGATGTGGTGCGCTGCCGCTAAAAAATGGCGCGTTATTTGCTATCGGCGAGCGGATTTCAATCAGACAAGCATCGATGCTTCAGCTCACAGGAACGCGGGATTGATCCCGCCCTTCAGGGTCATCAGTGCAAGAATGCCGACGACGGCGCTGCGAAACACGAGTTCGCGCCCGAGGGAGCGGGCGATGAGTATTTCGATCGCATAGAACAGAATGACCGTCTTCGCCCCAATCGCCATGATACTGCTTTGGGTCACGAGCGAGCCGAGCATCCCGGGTGCCACGACGGCAATGAAGATGACGAGGAAATCCGTTGGCGTGACCGTGAACTTGCGCGGTTGCGCGAAGCGGTAGCTCACCACGATCGCGGTGGTGAGCAGCAAAAAGAACACGTTCTCGAAACTGTACGGGCCCTGGTAACGCATCGTTGTGGTATGCCAGTAGTACACCGCCATCGTCGCCGCGACGTAGACCACCACCCGCTCAATCAGGTGAACGCCCTCGGATTGCCGAAACAGCGCGAGTGCCGCCGCCGCGATGATGAGCAACACGAGCGACGAAACCGCGCCATCCACCGGGATCTGGCCCGAATTCATCACCGCGTAGAGTAAATAACACGGCACCGCCACTGCCACGAATACGACCGGATAGTCCGACAAAACGCCACTTGCGCGGATCCGGCGCACGAATGTGCCGAGCGGCGTGCGCGATTTGCCGCCCGGCTTCCCGTGCGCCGACCAGCCGAGCCGCTGCGCGGTATTGAACGCGAGCATGATCCCCGACATCGCCCCGGCGAACACGAGCAGATTGAACAGGTCGGACTCGAAGCGGAACACGAATGCGCTGGTCACGAGCGCCGCCTGCGCAATATAGATAATGAGCACCGCCTCGTAATGGTCGAAACCCAGCTCGAGGAGACGGTGATGCACGTGGTTTCGATCCGGCTTGAACGGCGAACGACGCTCGTAAACCCGCTGCCCCATGACGATAAACGTATCGACGATCGGCAAACCGAGGATCAGTAAGGTCATCGCCGGGCTCAGCGCGGGATTGCTGTCCTGCGTGAGAATGATCACGAGCACCCCCACCGAAAAGCCGAGAAACTGGCTGCCGCAATCGCCCATGAAAACCTGCGCCGGGTATGTGTTGTAACGCAGAAAGCCGATGATGCTGCCCATCACCGCGAGACAGAAAACAACGAGCAAATCATCACCCGCGAGAAACGCCAGCAGGCCGATGGCGGCAATCGTGAGCAGCATCGTGCCGCCGGCGAGTCCATCGAGACCGTCCGCGAGATTGATCGCGTTCGTCACACCGAGCAGCGCGAAATACGTAAACGGAATCGACACGTAAGCCGGCACCGGATCGATACTGTGAAACGGCAGGTAGCGGATCTCCACGCCGCCGTAAAAGATCACGACGGTGATGGCGAGAAACTGCCCCAGGAACTTCAGCCTGAAATCGAGCGCCTTGCGATCATCCCAAACCCCGAACACCAGGATGATTCCGATCCCGACGAGAAACGCGAGCACGAGCGGCGGCCGCTCCACCCACATGAGGATCGGCGTGACCGCCCCCGTAACCATCGCGACCCCGCCGATCCGCGGGATTGGGATTTCGTGGACCTTGCGCTCCCCGGGGTCATCGATAAAGGACAGCTTTTCGGCCGAGCGCATCAACGGCGGGATCAACACCATCGTGATGAACATCGCGATGATGAAGGTGAAGAACGACAGCATGAATGTCTACCCAGGCACGTAGGCCGGGAGGGTGTCGCGGATGTCGCGGGCGAATCGCTGCAATGTCTTCTCGAGCTCGTCGACGTCCTTGCCCGGGGCAATCGGTATCGTCAATCGAATGAGCGCGCCGTCCGTGCGGTTCTTCGTCAGTGCATCCCAGAACACGAACCACTTCACGAGGTATTCGTTCGTGATGATGCGACCACGCTGCTGAAACCAGTAGTAGACGAGCTGTTTGTGGTTGCCGTTTGAAATCAGTACCCGGTTCACCTCGAGATCCCCGCCGCCGGGCGCCCCCTCCGACACCGGCACTTGCGTGAGCGATTCGATCCGCCACCCGCCGCCCGGGATACATGAACGCGGGGAATGAGCCGACTGACCCTTACGCTGCGATTCGTAGTAAGCCGTGTAGAAATTCACGACGTTGCCGGTGTCGTTCGTGTAGTTAATGAGTGCGTAGTCCGTGAGCTTGAGCGCGTCGAGGTAGATTTGTTCGAGCGTTTCCGAGCGTCCGGACCAGCCGTCAAACGACAACGGGAAAGACCCGAACGTCTCACGCTCAGGCGTGGATTCAACCCGGTTCGGAATGGCGGTGGCCGGCACGAGGGCGCCCACAATGAGCACGGTCGCCACGATCATCGTGATCGGCAACGGCCGGGTGTGCCACTCCGCGTTTTCGTCGACAGGTTCCGGCGGATCGATGCCAAACACCTCATTCAGCGGACGTTTGTCCTTTGTAAGTCGCATGAGCAGCCACATTTCCAGGAACAGGATCCCGAAACACGCCATGAAGATCACCCAGCCTTCGAAGTCGTGCAGGAAGCCCTCGGCCATCGACTGGCCCCAGTACTCCACCATCACCCCGATCACGCCGATCCGGAAGCTGTTCATGAGGATCGTGATTGGTATCGTCGAGAAAAACACGATCGCCCGCTTCCACAGTTCCGCGTGGTAGAGATAGGCGACGATCAAACCGAGCGTCATCAGCGGGAACAGGTAGCGCAAGCCGTTGCAGGCCTCGACGACCTGGAGCTTGTACGTCCCGAGATCGATCACGTTGCCTTCGAGGAATACGCTGATGCCGAACAGACGGATCACAAGTACCCCTATTTCGGAGGAAATCAGCTGGAGTTGGGATGAAAGATTGTTATAGATGAAGCTTGGGAAGGGGATCATGAAGAAGAGAAGAAGTAACGGGACCGCGACCACCTTAAAAGCTCGTGTACCAATAGCGGCCCAAACTACGCCGTAAATTACCGCTACGAACCCGTATTGGACGACCGTGTAGATCGTACTAAGTTCTCCTAAGAAAAACAGAAACAAGCCCAGAATCACTGTCAGTACGCCTAGCCACGAACCCTCGAACTGAATTTTTCGAAGTTGATCCGAACGTTGCCAAACCAAGTATATCGTGATCAGTGGGATTAAAAAGCCGTGGCTGTACTCTTCGCGATTCGACCACCATGACACCATTAATGAAATTCCGTCGTAGAAAATCACTGTTCCGGCGGCTAATGCAGTGAGCACAATCAGCCACGTTTGCACAGGGGCCTTCCAATAGTTTGCGTTTACGCCATTCATTAGAACAACTGCATTTATCTTAAAAATTTCAGACCAGCGAACCCGCGGCTAGTTTGATTCGACCGAGACTTTCGTGGAGAGTATTATCCACCGTACGCGAGCCCGGAACATTCTGTAGTCAAAGCAACTTCGCGGTTTCGCGAATCGGTAGTCATAACACGCCTGTAAAGCTGCCCCGATGAGGCGCGAATCCCCGACCTGCAAGTTGTCCTCCTCTAAAGATCAGCAGAGCAGAAACAATCGTGATAGCAAATAGGAAATTAGTATTCATTAACCGCTTTTTCTATCCGGATCACTCGGCGACCAGCCAATTGCTTACCGATTTAGCATTTACACTCGCCAAGGACAACCTGGGCGGGGTTTTCATAATAACCAGTCGCCAAAAATACGATTCGCCGAACGCCGGGTTAAAGCCAATGGAAATTGTCCACGGTGTCACGATAGTCCGTGTTTGGACCAGCCGATTCGGCCGAGGGTCCATATTTGGACGTGCGGTCGATTATTTAACCTTCTATTTTTCCGCAATAATTTCGATGTTCAAAATAGTCGGTAAAAATGACATCGTTGTGGCGAAGACTGATCCGCCGATGATTTCCGCTGCTGCGTGGATCGTAACGACAATTAAGCGCGCGCGCCTTGTAAACTGGCTTCAGGACCTTTTTCCTGAAGTCGCAATGGCCCTAAATGTTCCGTTCGTAACAGGCTTCCCTTATCGCATCCTAAAAATAATCCGTAATAAGTCACTAGCGTCGGCAACTACGAATGTCACGATAGGCGAACAAATGGCCCGCCGCGTGAAATCAGAAGTACCAAATGCATCCGTAAGAATCATCCATAACTGGCAAAACGGAACTGCGATTAAGCCCATTGCACTCGAGGAGTGCACCCTAAGAGAGCGATGGAAACTTGTTGATAGCTTCGTCGTAGGATATTCCGGAAATCTAGGGCGCGGTCACGATTACAACACAATTGCTGATGCCGCGGAGCTCATGATAAATGATGACGACACAAGATTCTTGTTCGTCGGGGGAGGTGCGAAGCTTGCGACGCTTAAGAATCACGTGGCCGCGCGAAAACTGCCTAATTTCGTTTTCCATAACTATCAACCAACCGAAAAACTGGCGGAATGCTTAGCGGTACCTGACATCCACTTAATATCGTTGAAACCAGAACTTGAAGGATTGATGGTACCCAGCAAACTCTACGGCATATTGGCTGCGGGCAGATGCGTAATATTCATCGGGGACGTTCATGGCGAAATCGCTAACTTGTTAGAACAGTACAATTTCGGGTTTAGCGTAGAGGAATCGAACAGCCGACAACTAGCCGAGAAAATCAGGCTGCTGCGGGACACACCGAAATTGCGAACCCAGTTGAACGTAAACGCCAGGAAGCTATTTGATGATCATCTGAATCGAAGGTCCGCACTGGACAATTGGCGCTTCTTGATTGCAGAAATAGATAATCTAAATCCGTAATAGCTTCCTAATCGAAAATAGAAGGACTTGCAGAGTGAAGGTTTGCGCAATCAATACCGATGATTCTAGAGGTGGGGCCGCGAAAATCGCTTCGCTTCTAAATAGCGAATTGAACAACTCCGATCTGCCCGTGACATCAAGGTTGTTCCACTGCGGTAATGCACGGAAGAATACTCAATCTGTAGGATTACGTAGATTCGCGTCACGCCAGGTAAACGCTGGACTATTTCGAAGTACTGGAGGGCGGCTACTATTCGATTTCGGAGTGAGTCGCACCATCTTAACCCAAGCGTCTGGGTTCGATATCGTGCATCTGCATAATCTCCATGGCTACTATATTGACTATAAGCACTTGCTTCTGAATCTCCGCGATCGGCCGATTGTATGGACATGGCACGATATGTGGGGCGCCACTGGTCGCTGTGGATTTTCGTTTTCATGCGAAGGGTGGAAGACCGGGTGTAAGAGGTGCCCACATCTGGACTATTATCCAAGCACATGGCACGACCGGGCGGCAGACGAATACAGCGAAAAAAGCACGTTGTTTATGAACCACCCTAACTTGACGATTGTGTCACCTAGCCAGTGGTTAAGCGAGATCGCGATTCAACGTGGATATTCGCGAGATTCCGTACTAACGATCCCAAACCCCGTTGATCTTCAGTTATTCACGTTACTCGATAAAACCAGAACTCGACTCCAGCTAGGATTGGACCCGGATGCTTTTTATTTACTGTTTGTCGCAGCAGATTGCAACGATGTACGAAAAGGGTTTGGGGACTTTCGTCGTATTGTCAGTCAGCTTGGCGTTCGCGGAATAGCAGTTGGCGAGCCGCCTCGTACCTCTTGTAGTGGGATACTCCATACCGGACGCGTCAACGATACGAAAGTTTTGAATCAATACTACTGCGCTGCCGATGCTTTCGTAATGACGTCTTCGATCGACAACTACCCTAACACTGTAATTGAAGCGCAAGCGTGCGGAACACCTGTGTTCGGATACAACGTTGGTGGCGTCCCCGAGCAAATGCCCGAATTCTGGCCGGGTACTATAAACTCTCGGGACCCCGACGAATTGATTTCGTCGGTTAGGCTGTGGATCGAGAATCGGAGCACCAATGACGGGTTAGCGGGTAGATTACGGGATTTCGCGATATCGAATTGGAGTCCCCGTAAAGTGGCGACCTCTTACGCAGAAGTTTACGACAATGCCTTAAGTAAACCTGATGCCCGCTAACCGCATAGACGGCAAATGTTTCGATAGTTGTTAGCCGATACGAATTTTCGCAGGAGTGTAACGAATTCTGTGTTTTGAGCCATCATTCCCATAGGAGGGAAGCATGG